>CAJTUG010000031.1:12867-17087 GCA_910579605.1 uncultured Muribaculaceae bacterium
ACGACAACAGAAATGTTAACAGCCAATATTCCTGGCATAGATTGTGCCACGGCAAGCAAGTCTAAAAATTCTTGCCTGTCTATCCACTGGTGTTTTACAACTATTTCACGTTCAATAATGCTAATCATTGCCCAACCTCCACCAAAAGTGAAGGCTCCTATTTTAGCAAAAGTTGAAAATAGATTCCAAAGCATGACAGATATATTTTAATTGAATTCCACCACTGTAATCCCTGGACCACCGAATCGTACATCTTCATCGTGGTAGTTCCTGACTGCAGCGACAGAATCAAGGTATTTTCGGATATACATCCTTAAAGCACCTGTTCCAGTCCCGTGAAGTATTCGTACTCGGTTGGCGTTGAATTGAATTGCGTCATCAATATAGTACATGACAGCCTGGACAGCTTCGTCGGCTCTCATCCCACGTACATCAATTTCGTGGTTGAATGCAAGTTGACGTTCGCGGTTGGAGTCGGAAGTCTGTGCAGCTATATAAGATACTCCGCTGCTTTTTCCTGACGATGGTTTACGGATTGTGGCTTTGAGCTTTTCGAGTTTCACTGTTGTTTTCATGAGCCCAAAAACTACGGTGGCACTTTTTCCAGAAATAGATTGTATTGTACCTACCGTTCCGCCGCCATCAATGAGTACGACATTATCGCCAACCTTGAGTTCTTGCTTTTGCTCGGGTTTTGGTATGCGAGGAGCCGTTTTTTTCTTTTTAGTCTTTTTGTCAAGTAGAGGATGAGAATCGGTTGTGTCGTTTTTCAGTGCTTGGGTATCGGCAATGAGTCGTTGACGCGCTTCTTTAGTTTTTTCTTTGTCGGCTTGAGCTTCTTTTATATCTCTGATAGTTCTCTCTATAGCGGCATTACTGCCTTCCAATATTTTGCGGGCTTCTTCTTTTGCTTCGCTCAGAATTTCGCGGCGTTTGCTTTTTAGGGTTTCCAGCTCATTGTCGTAGCGGTCTAAAGTTTCTTCAAGCTGTTTTTCCTTTTGTCTTATATTTGACCTTTTGTTTTCCCAGTAACGTCTGTCGCGTGCTATGTCTAATAGGTATCTATCCATATTTACATAGTCACTTCCTACAATTTCTTTTGCATCTGAGATAATTTCTTCAGGCAAACCAGTCTTGCGAGCTATTTCAATAGCAAAAGAGCTTCCTGGTTGCCCAATTGAAAGGCGAAACATGGGTTGCATAAGCTGTCGGTCGTAGAGCATGGAGCCATTGATAAGACCGTCGGTCTCTTCCGCAAATTGTTTTAGATTATGATAGTGTGTTGTGATTACGCCCCACATATTCTTGGCGTTCAATTGCTTGAGAACAGCTTGGGCAATTGCAGCACCTATCTGAGGTTCTGTGCCACCGCCGAATTCGTCTATTAGAACTAATGTAGAGGCATTTCCCCGGGACAAAAAGAATTTCATATTCCTGAGATGTGAGGAATATGTGGAAAGGTCGTCTTCTATTGATTGGTCGTCGCCAATGTCAATAAAAATATTATCGAATATTCCAATGTGCGAATTATCATAGACAGGTGGGAGTAGGCCGCATTGAGCCATATATTGTACAATTGCGACGGTTTTGAGAGTCACAGATTTACCACCGGCGTTGGGCCCTGATATTATGAGCAGTCGGTCCTTAGCCGTGAGAGTTATGTCTAAGGGGACAATTGTTTTACCTTGTCGTTGGAGCGAAAGCATTAGCACCGGATGACACGCATGATACCACTCTAATTCGGTTTTTGCCGAAATATGAGGCATGTTGGCGTTTATATTTTGTGCATATCGTGCTTTGGCATAAATGAAATCGAAAACTCCAAGAAGGTCAAAGCCGCTTAGGAGTTCGTCTATTTCAGGTCTTATTCTGTCGGCCAAAGAAGTGAGTATTCTCACTATTTCTCTGCGTTCTTCTATACTTAGTTCCCGTAATTTGTTGTTGGCTTCAACAACCTCTGCCGGTTCTATGAAAAAAGTTTTTCCCGAAGCAGACTCGTCGTGTACGATACCCGATATTTTACGCTTATACATCGGAGCAACAGGAATGACCAAACGTCCGTCGCGGACAGATGGGGCAGTGTCTGCATCCAGATAACCGTCTTTTATTGCGTTTGATATAACGCGTCGCATGGCGGCATTTATACTGCCGGCCATAGAAGCCATGTTACGTCTTATGTCGGCTAAAGCAGGCGAAGCATTGTCTTTTATTTCGCCGTGCCGGTCTATAATTGAGTCTATAGCCGCAGCTACGGCAGGGAACGGGTATAGTTTTTGCGCCAACGAGTCTAAGGCCGGATATGGCGAAGAGCCATCGTCTTTGCGCTGTTTTTCAAAGAAATTGGCTATATTAGCCATTGTGGAAAGCGATATGCGGAGTCCAGGGAGTTCTGCTTCTGCCGGAAAGGTTCCCGGAACACGGAGCATGGCAAGTAATTCACGTCGGTCGTGGATTCCACCAATGGGGAATCCCGTGTCGGAAGCTAATATATCCAACATTTCAGCCGATTGCTTAAGATTGCGTTCTACGATGTCGGGTTGTGCCGAAAAACTCATTTTGGCACATTTTGCAGTTCCGATGGGTGAAGAACACAATTTTGCGACTTGGCTCCTGACGGCATCAAAACCTATTTTCGATTCAAAGCTATCGGGATATATCGTCATCTTTTCTGCATTAATCTTGCGAGAGCTCGTTTATCTTCACGTTCTTTGATGCTCTGGCGTTTATCGTATTCTTTTTTACCGCGGGCTATGCCTATTACTAATTTGGCCAATCCACGGTCGTTTATAAAAAGTCTGAGCGGAACAATAGTGAAGCCAGTGTCTTTGGTGGCTTTTATGAGTTTGGTTATCTCTTTTTTATTGAGCAGTAGTTTTCTGTCGCGCCGTGCAGAATGATTGTTGTATGTCCCGTAGAAATACTCGGCAATATTCATGTTTTTCACCCACACTTCCCCTTGTGCACTTACAAAACAGAAAGTGTCTACAAGCGATGCGTGTCCGCCACGGATAGATTTGATCTCTGTCCCTGTAAGTACCAGGCCGGCGGTAAAAGTTTCTACTATTTCGTAGTCGAAATTGGCGCGGCGATTTTTTATATTGATTTCTTTTTGTTTCATGGAAGAATGAAATATAGGAAATAGTATAACACCAAAGGTACTGCCACTGTTGCTCCTGTGGCTATTCCGACAAAGTTCATTTCGCGATTTTTACGGATCTTGAGATATGGAGCAGCATGGAAAATAACAAGAATGGTGTATAGCGGCAAGAGTTTTACAAATACAAGGCTTTTCCAGGGTAAACAGTTGCTTATGATTTGTATGAAAACCATTAGTCCGATGGCCATTGTGGAGAAAGTGGCAACATTGGATTTATCCGGCTCGGAGGATGTGAGGTTTTTAAGATAGATGTCAAAAACCAGTTTTGCAATGAAAAAACCTATGAAATAAGCCCCGAAATCTGCCACGGCTCTCACAAGAACTTTGTCTATACTGATGTTGCGTTCATATGCGAAAGCTAAAAATTCGGTAATGGCTGCGATTCCCATTAGCGGATACAATCCTCTTGCCGTAAGTTCTTTCGGGTCGGGATTCTCTCTGGAAATATCTTCCCATCCGTGGGTGGGGGAAAGCACTAATTGAATCAAATATTTCAGGAACGATAGCATTGTATGGCCTTGGTTATAAATTGTAGTGAATTATTCTACAAAGTTACACCTTTTTTTGTAACCAACCAAACCTGCATTTCTACAACAAACAATGGTGTAGTGGTCTCAATTGCTATAGATGTAAACAATCTCTTTAATTTCTTCTGTTGTGGGCAGTTTCTTCAATAGCGAAATAATCTCGGTTATTATATCGTCGTCGGAATATTCGGGTTTGGTATCCATCAATTGGATTAATATAGAAGCGAAATTGTAGGTGAAATATATGTTGCAAATAGCGCTAACGCTCATTCCTGCAAATATCCCTGCTCCCGGTATTAAAAAGAAAGCATATGTGGCCAGTTTTGAACCTATGTAATATTTTACGATACCGGCAGCTACTCCGCTGGTTATTCTTGAGGGATCATTCCCGAATGTGTTGCCCGATTTTTGACGAATGGCAAGAAACATTGTTGTCCAAATTCCGGCTATGGCAATAGTGTCAGCCGGCCCGGCAGCTACGCCTAACGGGCCTACAGCAGCAGAAGCTATGAGTGCGACTTTTACTATTTCCTGGT
>CAJTUG010000031.1:17101-25881 GCA_910579605.1 uncultured Muribaculaceae bacterium
TCCCTGGCTGCTCCATTCTTTAACTCTTGAGGCAGTTTTGTCTGATAAATCTTCAGCCTTTTCTTTTATAGACTCGGTAATACCTCCTACTTTATCTGAAATATTGGATGCGGCAGACTCTATTTCGGGTAAAATTTCCTTTTTGGTGTATTCAGTAACAGAGGAAACCGCCGATTCAATCTTAGAATCTATGTTGTCTATTATTTTTCTGAAATTAAAGGCCATAGTTTTTCGGTAGTAATTATAATGTTAATATAAGGTTGGTTTTACAAAAGTAATAAAAATATTCGTTGGACAAAAGCGTTTATATGTGTCCATACTAAAAATATTGAATTGGGAGCTTAAAATTTGCACAGGCGGAGAATAAGCAATAACTTTGTCTTTATGAATCTGAAAAATCATATACTTTTAATAATATTTGCAGTTTTAGGATTAGTTGCTTTTGCGCAGACTGCTGATAATGGACAAAGTTCCGATTCCAAGCCAAAAACTCCATTGGCACCTTCGTTTGCATGGAAGGTGCTATCGCCATTGGGATTACATGAGGAAAGTACGATAGATACCCTTTACGAGAATTATTCTCGGCGGTCGGTGCCATCGGCTGTTTCCGACGCTTGGGCAACTACCGGTAATCTTGGTGGAGAAGGGTTGAATATGATTTTTGATCAACGTGTCCCAATGAGCGATTTCTTTTTCCGAGATCCATTAATCCATTGGATTCCAACCGAAAGCACGATGAAATTTTACAATACGCGAATTCCGATGACTTTGTTGAGCTATAATGCGTCGGGTGGACGCGAGACTGCTCAGGAACGGTTGCAAGGTGTGTTCTCGGGAAATGCAAATGAGAAAACTCAAATAGGAGCTCTTGTAGATTATCTTTATTCCAAGGGTAGCTACAACAACCAGGCAGACAAGCAGCTGACATGGGGATTCTCTGGCTCATATATGGGCGACAGGTATGAGTTTCAAGGTTATTATAATCACTATAACCTCTTGAACAAAGAAAATGGCGGTATAACAGATATGCTTTATATCCAAGATCCGGCAGAGCTTCAAGGAGGTGTAAATACGATAGATCCAAAGTCTATCCCGACAAACCTCAACAATGCTCATTCGCGTTTTTGGGGAGAAGAGTTGTATCTCAATAACAGATATAAAGTTGGATATTGGCATGAGGAAAAACAAGAAGGCGATACTGTTGTGAAACGGACTTATATTCCGGTATCGTCGTTCATCTATACTCTCAAATACAATGCCGGGAAGCATCTTTTTACTGATAAAGGAGCTGAAACGCGAGATTTCTTTAGCCATACCTATCTTGATCCTAATATCACCAGAGATAAAACCACATATTGGGCTTTGACAAACACGGTGGGAGTTTCTATGCTTGAGGGATTCCATAAATATGCCAAATTCGGGTTGGCAGCTTATTTGACACACCAAGTGCGTAGTTATACAATGACAGCCGATACTCTTGACAGAAGCGATCCAGAATCTCTGGGGGTAGATCCCTTCCCTGCCGGCATTAACGGCGTAGACCCTAAAAAGACGCAGCAATTGGCTTATGTTGGCGGACAATTGACAAAACAAAGAGGCTCTGTCCTCACTTATGAAGCTACCGCAGAATTTGGAATCCTCGGCCCGGTGGCCGGCGATTTGAGACTTGACGGTAATGTCAATACACGTTTGCGGTTGTTCAACGATAGTATTGATATCAAAGCATTTGGCGCTTTTTACAACGAAGAAGCCCCATATTTGGCGCAACACTATTTATCCAATCACTTTATATGGGATAATAAATTTGGCAAACAGCGCCGTGTCAATTTTGGTGGAGAAATCCTTGTGAGACAGACCGGTACTCGATTCCGTGCGTCGGTTACAAATCTCCAAAACCATATTTATTTTGGCGCAGATGGCTTGCCGCGTCAGGCCGGGGGTAGTGTGCAAGTTCTTGGACTTTCGCTAATGCAGGATTTTAAATTGGGAATTTTGCATTGGGATAACCGTGTGACATATCAGACAAGTTCCGACGATGTTGTCGTACCTATTCCGGCACTTACTGTATATTCCAACTTATATATCAAGTGCAGAATAGCAACATTGTTTTTGCAGTTTGGTGTGGACTGTGACTATTATACACGGTATTATGCTCCGTCTTACCAACCTGCTACAACAGCTTTTACAAACCAACGAGAGATGAAAATAGGCAATTATCCGTTCTGTAATGTCTATGCCAACATGAAGCTCTCCAAAACACGATTTTATGTGATGTTCTCTCATGTTAACCAAGGGCTTTTTGGAGGAAACAACTATTTTTCAATGCCATATTATCCGTTGAATCCACGCCGTCTGCAGATAGGTATTTCAGTTGATTTTGCAAACTGATTTTTCCTTTTTGTTTTTGGTATTATATAAAAAACAAGAGCTATCCTCACGGACAACTCTTGATTTTCTTACACATAGTACTTAATGTTAGATTATATGTCTATTCCAGATTTGTTTAATATGAAAAAGCATTTGCATGCTTGAATTATCATTTCCGACTGCAAAGGTATTACCCTTTTTTTAGAAGACAAAATTTCTATTGGCATGACGGCTTTCGCCAATGATTTGTAATGATAATTAAAGTTTCATACTACTTGATGAAATAAAGGCGTAAATTTGAAATTGGCTTTATTTTTATTATTTAGAAGCTCTTTTTAAATAAAATACGCTAAATACTTAAACTATGTTAAATTTGAAAATGTGTAATCATTATGTTATATAACATAGTTGTCTTAGCATATTTTAGGGCATAAAACTTGCAAAAAGGTTCATATATAGCAAAAATACAGATAGAATCCGCATAATAAATCGTTGCAAAAATGCTTGATAATTAGCTTTAATTATATTTTATTAAAGAGGATTATGCTAAACTGAGAACATACGCTTTCATAGGACTGAAACAAAATGTGAGACAATCCACATATCTCCGATGAAGTAAAACTTACGATATACGAATAACACTAAGGCTGCTGAGAGAGGAATAATCCAATTTCGGCAGCGTTAGAATTGATTATGCAAGTAACTATTTCTTATAAACACAAGGTAACGAAATGATGAATTTTGAACCTACGTCCTCTGATGAATCCAGATACAGTGAACCGCCGTGCATAATTACAATTTGACGGGAAAGACTCAATCCTATGCCAGAACCGCTTGGCTTTGTTGTGTAAAACGGTATGAATATACGTTCTTTGGCTTCCGCGCTAATTCCAGTGCCATTATCCAAAACAGAAATGATAAATTTACGAGAGGGATAATCAACTTTAGCGGTAACAATAACCAAAGGATTGGAGCTACAAGCCTCAACTGCGTTCTTTACGACATTGATAAGTACTTGTACTATTTGTTGACGGTCAATCCTTACCTCTAAGTCTATATCTTCGATTTCATACCGAATATAAGGTGCGGAATAAAGTTTACGTAAATCCTCAAATAGTTCTCCAATTTTGGTCCAATTGTATTTGGGAGGTGCTAATCGTGCGAGTTTGCGGTAATTTTCGACGAACGACAATAATCCAGTACTACGTTGTTTTATAACATTCAATGCAATCCTGGTATCTTCATCTTCGTTTGAAACCGATTCGTACAATGTTTCGGAAAGAGAAATAATTGGCGAGAGAGAATTCATTATTTCGTGAGTGATGACACTGACGAGTTTGCGCTGAGCCTCAATCTCGTTCTGGAGCATAAGCCCATTCACATTCTCAATTGAGAAGAGTAACGTATCATGACCATCCACCCTATACTTGACCATCGAGATTTTAAGTTGTATCTCCTTCCCGTTTTTATTAATAGCAACCAATTTTGATTGACCAGGTACAAGTGTGAGCATATTTTGGCATAAGCCTTTATGAAGTGTATCTAAAGATGACAGATTGTTGATACGGAAACCGCATAAACCATTCACGGCTTTTTGGTTCATAAAGAGTATCTCTCCATCGTAATCAGCCACTATGAGTGCTGCGTCTATCGTGTTAATCAACGCTTCTAATTGTTCGCTACGTCTCTCCTGTTTAAGCAGCTTTTTGCGTAAATCGTTTATTAAGTCGTTTATTTCTTCTGCGAGTTCTCTTTCTGCACCTCGAAGATTTTCTTCAGGAATACGAAGAGTTAAATCATTACTTCGGAGTGTTCTGAGCATGCGCCTTACCCTTTTGATTGATTTTCGGGAGAACCATTCCATCATAATTTATATTTCTCTATTTTGCGATATAGCGCATAGCGTGATATCCCAAGCAAAAAAGCGGCATTTGAAAGATTACCGTTTGCCTGGTCAATGGCTGTCATTATGGCTTTTTTCTCAAGCGATTCAAGATTAAGTGTTTCAGTAGCCTCTTTTGACTTTATGCTTCTTGGGAATTCTATGTCCTCCGAAATTATGATTCTTTCTGAAGCCAATATAATGGCACGCTCTATAACATGTTGAAGTTCGCGTATATTTCCGGGCCAGTCATGACTTAGCAATTTTGACTTAGCGCTATCGCTTAGTATATTATTGTTGAGATGGTATCTCTTTCCAATCTTATTAGCAAAGTATTCAGCCAATAGAATAATATCGTTTCCTCGTTCCCGAAGCGGAGGCATATGGAGCTCGAAAGTATTGATACGGTATAGCAGGTCTTGTCGGAATGTGCCATCTGCCACCATCTGGGGGAGATCTGCGTTAGTTGCCGTGACAATGCGCACGTCTACCTGTTTAGACCTATTTGAGCCTAAACGTGAAATTTGGCGTCTTTCAATAGTGGTGAGCAGTTTTTGTTGCATTGCTGGAGTTAGATTGCCAATTTCGTCAAGAAATACTGTTCCTCCGTTTGCCGTCTCTATTCGACCTTCTTTCGCCATCTTTGCATCTGTGAAAGCACCCTTCTCATAACCGAATAGCTCGCTTTCAAAAAGTTGTTCGGGTACAGCCCCTAAATCTATTGACACAAAGGGTTTGTTATGGCGTGGTGAAAAATGATGAAGAAGATGCGCAGCCACATCTTTTCCTGTCCCGTTCTCACCGGTAATCAAAACATTGGCTTCTGTAGCTCCGATTTTCTCAATTTGTCTTTTCAGCAATTGAATCTGAGGGCATTCTCCGATTAGAATGGGTATGGAGACAGCACTATTTTGAGTACTGGGATTGCGACGTGACAATCTCAACTTTATGGCACTCTTAACTATGCCTACGAGTTTAGCATTGTCCCAAGGCTTGGGAATGAAATCGGTGGCGCCTGCTCTAATTCCGCGAACAACCTTTTCTGTATCTACATATGCCGTGATTAGGAGAACTACTGTATCAGGACTTTTCTTTAGAATGAAATTTAGCCAATGGTAGCCTTCATCGCCACTGCTTTGATTGCGTTGGAAATTCATATCGAGGATTATCACGTCTGGCTCAAAAGAGTCCATAAACTTTCCGATATGTTCTGGGTTATTTAACACACGTATTGCCTCAACATGCTGTTTAAGCAGCATGTTGAGCGACAAAAGTATGTCCTCGTTATCATCAACGATAAGAATTCGTCCGTTCTTTTCAGCCATTCTACAAAGTTAGCGAAAAAAAATGGTATGGCAAGTTAGAAACTCCCCATTTCAAGTTCCGACATTACGTGTCCGTCAAACAGTTTTACAACGCGATTGGCATATTGAGCGTCATGTTGTGAATGAGTTACCATCACTATAGTGGTGCCATCCTTGTGAAGCTCCTTCAGAAGTTCCATCACCTCTTTGCCGTTTTTTGAGTCCAAATTACCTGTGGGTTCATCAGCAAGAATAATTTTAGGATTAGCTATGACAGCTCTCGCAATCGCGGCACGTTGTTGTTGGCCACCCGAAAGTTGGGTGGGGAAGTGGTTGCTGCGATGAGCAATTCCCATGCGCTCCATTGCCTTCTTAACTCTTTCGCGACGTTCCACCTTTTCTATGCCCATGTAGAGAAGAGGTAATTCAATGTTTTCCGCTACCGTAAGCTCATCTATAAGGTTGAAACTCTGGAATACAAAACCAATGGTTCCTTTTCTAACTTCCACTCGATTATTTTCTTTCATACGGCTCACGTTTGTACCGTTAAGAATATACTTGCCTCTGGTGGGAGTATCAAGCAAGCCGATGATATTAAGCAATGTAGATTTGCCGCAGCCACTCGGACCCATGATGGCTACAAATTCCCCAGTCTTAACATCGAGGTTCACTTCGTTGAGAGCCCATGTCTCAACCTCATCTGTCTGGAAAATTTTTTGAAGGTTTTCTATATGTATCATTATTTATTGAAGAATTATTTCGTCTTTATTGTTGAATTGTTCGTATCCATTTACTATAATTTGATCTCCTGGCTGAAGCCCTGATACGACTTCGTATTGGGTGGGATTTTTCCTGCCAAGAACAATCGGAGTCTTGACTGCTATCCCTCCGTCAATAATCTTGTAGATCCATTTACCGTTTGTGGCGGTATGGAAATCGCCATTAGGAATTATAACCGCCTGTTCTGATTGACCCAATTCTATCTGTACACGATAACTCTTGCCAACCCTGAGATTTTCAGGTTGCCGGTCGGTAAAAACTAAATCCACTTCAAAATTCCGCTCTCTAATTTCCGGTACTACACGGCTGACACGCAGAGGAAATTGTACTCCCTGACTTGTTATGCACCCTTGAAGACCTGTTGATATTCTGTCGACATAATATTCATTGAGAAGAACATGAAGTTTGAAATTATTCATCATCTTTATTTCCCCGATACTTGCGCCGGATTTAACCTGCTCGCCCGTCGAGACTGTAAGGAAACTTAACTGTCCAGATATGGGAGCACGCACAATAAGATTCTCTTTTCGAGCAAGAGCCCGGTCTCTTTTCGTACGGACACGTTCCAGATCAACTTGTAACAATTCCCGGCGGAGTATAGTGGTTGCCGAGTCATGGATGAGGTTGCGACGCTGAAGCTCAGTTTTATTTCTATGGTAATTATATTCACGCTCAGCAAGATCGAATTCTGCTCGACTCTTCATTCCCATATTAAACTCTTCTTGAGCTATGCGACGTTTATCTTCAATTTGATTCATCTCAAAATTTACGTCAAGTGTCTGCTGTTGGAGAGTTAACGATTTTTGCGATATTTCAATTTCCTGTTCCTTGAGAAGCCTTTGCTGTCTCTGGTACTCATCTTCCTCATCGCTTATTGTGCGCAAGAGTTCGGGATTTTTCAATATCAGAATCGTATCACCTTCATTAAGAATGGCGCCATCTTCAGCTATCACTTTATCCACAAATCCAGTTTCCAATGCATTTGCTTTTACTGTTTTGAACGGATGTACTATCCCTTCCACATCTACATATTCAAGAAAGCTGGCATTCACCACCTCGGCCGTCTCTATCAGATCTCTGTTTATACTGCTGCGTTGAGGCCTTACAAGAGTAGATACGGCATAGATTATCAAAGCGAAAATGCTGATTCCCGCAATTATGTAGTATTTGTAACGCCAATACCATGCTTTTTTTGTCTTTTTTACGTCCATTGATCTCAATCTTTAAGATATGTTACCGGGTTGACGTTCATCACGTCCTTGATTTTCCAATAAAGCGTTAAGAAGATTGCTGCTACGCACACCAACAGTGAGATGACGGAAGTTATCAATGGAGAACTTTCAAAACTAAATGTCTCGTTAAGTGCAACGATAATCATCCATGATATAGGTAGAGCAATCAATATGCTTATCCCGACAATGATGATATATATTTTGGTAAAGATGCGGCATATATCTTTCGATTTTGCTCCGTTTATCTTTCTCAACGCCATTTCCTTTCTGCGTCGTCGAGTATCAAGTGAAATAGCGGAATAAATAGTGGCGACCGTTGTTGTCATGCTTATGCCAAGCATGATGTAAATTATAGTACGGATCGCTGTCACTGATTTGTATTGTCCAAGTAATTCGAAAGAAAGGTTTTTTGGATAAGCATCCAGACGTTCGGGTGCTATCCTGGCAACGAGATTTTTTATATCTTGTTTTGCCTCATTCTCCATGCCTTTTTTGGGAAGGATGTAGAAATGACATTTATCATTGTTGTCTTTTGAAGGATCTGCCAGAATTACTGCGGCAGTTCCACAAAAGGGCATTTGATCAAACCATCCGGCAATATCATATTGAGTGTCGTCAATTATAATCTTTTGGGTGCCCCATTCTCCAGTTTCCGTCATCTTTTCTTTGATTTCGTGACTTACGAGTACGTACCGTTGAAGCGAATTTTGAGGATTGAGATAATTAATGTTCATATCATAAAAATTGACCACATCGTTTCCGCGCTGGTAATAAGCTATTGCTATGCTACGGGTAGAGTCGGCATATTCAATTGAAATCCCTGCGGTCGCTACATTAATCACTTGTCTCACACTTTCAAGACGCTCTAATCCCTCAGCTATCTGAAGAATTTTATACTCTGGCATTCTGTCTGCATGAACCATAAAACCTCTCTCATATGTGGATTTGTCTGATGGCATGCCGAGCTGTCGCTCAATGCGATTGAATCCTAAAGCAAAAACAGTGGTGACGCTCAGGAATATTATGCAGATTACTATCTGGATGCATATTCCGATGTTTCGGAACATATGTTTTTTTGGTCTCATCTGAAATGCGAGACCTGACTTGTTGGAAGAAATTTGCTTGACCATATACAAATCTGCAATAAGGCATATTACTATTATCGATAGATAACAACATGATGTCAAGCTAAATATCGTTCCCCTATCAAAATTC
>CAJTUG010000031.1:25891-27502 GCA_910579605.1 uncultured Muribaculaceae bacterium
TTGTGTTGAGAATCTCTTGGAAATTATTCTCAAGGAAAGAGATTGCCAATAGACAGCATAGCGTTGTCAACAAGAAAGCAGATGTAATGTAAACGAGTTCTTCAGTAATAAACATCATTAGAATATGTATCTTCTTGCTACCAAGGCTTTTCCTGATGGCTATTTCTCGTTGACGCATTGCAAAAATTTGTAGCCATTGACGCAATGCAGAAGATAATGATACTATCACGAAAAGATATAGGAAAAACATTATTGCCCGGCTGAAAATTATAGACAACATATTATTCTTTTCTTCCCATGTACGATATTGTCTAATATAAATGTTTGATTCTTGAACTCCGAGATATGGAGCTAATTCTTCCGCCACATCTTTGAGCAGCTTATCTGATCTAATCTGCAGATAAGCTTTGAATACTTTATATACTGAACCGAAATCAGCCGAATAGAATATGTCAACATTATTGGGCAATTTGGAATCATTTATAGGAAATTGCTCTATTATATCTGCAATTTGAAATGTGCGTGTATCCGAATTATTTTCATCAGCATATTGTATTTTGACTTGCTTGCCAATTGCATTTTTATAGTCGCCAAAGAGTTTATTGCCAAGATTCCGGGAAATGATTACTTTGTGGTCGTCAATATTTCTCACCAATCTGCCAGAAATAGCAGACTTATAAGCACACCATTGTAGAAATTCCATATCCACATGCACTGCGTTCGCAGATATGGGGTCTGATTTATCGCTGCTGACAGTCATAGATTTCTTATTAGATGAAGGTAGAAACACTTTCTCCACTGTCTTGAATTGATGGCTGGAAATATTGGAGGAACTGATGTCGTTGGATGTTAAATCGCTATTTGTGCTAATATACATAACAGCTACATTATCAACATAATCTTGTTGCAGCAGGGGGTCTCTGTTGATATTGAGCATAAACAAGGAAATGATGCCGAAAATAGCAACACTCACTCCTATGGAGATGATGCTGATGATATTCTGAGTTTTATACTTCGCAAGATTGCGAAGGGCAACTTTTATGTAATGTTTTACCATAACTGCTTGGTTATTTCATTATTTCTGGTCCAGTTAGAGACCTTATTGTATAGTAGAGAGTCCAATATGTCTTGATTGATGAAATATAGTCTCTTGTTGATGAGTCTTTCTCAGCAATAGCTGTATTGAGATCAAGGATGGTATTACGCCCGGCTATGTATAGCTTTCGGGCTATCTCATAGCGGTGAGAGGCAAGTTTATTAGTGCGTGACGCCACCTCTACTTTACGTGGCTGCATATTGAATTGCATACTTAACTTGCCAAGATTTCTTATAAAATCGTTCATTCCTTGTTCTGCAGTGGTGTATGCAAGGTCTCGCTGGGATTTTGCTACCTTAACTTTGCCTTTACCCCTTCCCCAGTCAATTATGGGAAATGACAACGTGACGCTTGCGTATTCTTGATGCATCGGATGATTGTAACTTTGAACAATATCCTTGCCTGTCTGCGAGAGCCCGAATTGGAGATAAATATCAGCACGTAGCCTGGCATTCGCATTCGCTTGCGCTACGCGGCTATCGCCCTCAAGCTTTAGCCTTTTAAAGTAGTCTGGA
>CAJTUG010000031.1:27512-30173 GCA_910579605.1 uncultured Muribaculaceae bacterium
GGTGCATTTTCCATTGCCATATATTCTGCTTCACTAAGAGAGATCTCAATAGAAGAAACATTTTCGGGTAGTTGCAACTCGATTGTCGTATTTTTGTCCATTCCCAAATAAGATGCAAGAATCTGAGTCCGCTCCATTACCTGAATTTCTGCGTCCATACATGCGGTTTCTTCATTAAGCCTGTTGATTTCAAGCTGAAGCATGTCATTCTCGTTTATTGTTCCGATTTTATAACGGCCCAGTGCCATCTGATATAGCGTGTCGGCCGACGCATAGTTGAGTTTTGCCATCTCAAGATTTGTCTGAGCCTCAACAAGGGAGAAAAAATATTGGCATGCGTGAGCTGCCACAAGCTCCATTACTTCGTTATAATTCTTTTTGGCCTCCTGATATTTCAAGGGCTCTATACGTCGATCCCATTTTAAAGAATTGTAGCCGAATATACTTTGTTGATATCCGATTGTGATAGGAGTGGAACTATATGACGTTTTGTTCCGTTCAAACTCATCAAGTCTGGATAATGAGGATTTCAAGAATAAGACGCCCCCGGTTAATGCGATATTTTGATTTATAGAGATCGCAAGATTGGTGCTAAGCTGATTCTGCCTGATAAACTCACTCGTGCCATCATTGAGAGTTATTTTATTGATTTCTCTATTAAGAGAAGGCGAAGAAGATAACGTCACCGAAGGCAGATAATTTGCTTTGTAATACTTGTACTGCCATTGAGCAGCCAAAAACGCATGTTTGGCATTTTGAGCTGACGGCGAGTTGTCTTGTGCACGAGAAATTACCTCTTGCAAGCTTAATCGCGTTGGTAGTTCGTTCTGAGCATACAACACTCCACAAAATAAATAGATTATGACTACCATAATCTGTGGTAAGGTATTCAGTATTTTATCAAACATGATTTTTATATTATCATGCTTATATAGTAACAATTATCATGCCATACATATAAGTTGTTGTAGTATAGCTGTTTGTGGTGCTAATACTAATGCCCAAATTGTTTGATTTCACCCAAAAGTGTTTGATATTGAACACTTGTTAATCTTGAATAAGCCAAATTTACGCAATATGTTCTATAATATATTTTTACATAATCAATGAAGACCAGATTGCATGCCATATCAAGCAGCAGGCGGCCGTTTTATATTCAGGTGATGAAATCGCTTGACTAATCATAAATTCATCATTTTTGAACTGAATTTCGGGCAGCTGAGATATCTTACTGAATAGGTCGTGCCAGATGATTCGGCGATAAACAGGTGTTGTATAACATATAACAACGTTTTGCCGATTCAATAAATCCCACTAATTTTGTGGCTATGAAAGCAATAGTCACAAAATTATAATTAGATTATTTATATTCCTGCTACACATTATTGCACAAATAGAAACAGCCGAGGACTATTATATGACAGCTTTTAGAGATGTCATATATGCTTGCTGATTTATTATCAGTTTATGGAAAGATACAATAGATGTAGAAAATTATGATTAATAAAGCACATTTTCGTTGACGTGTTCTACCAAGTATTTTACCCGTTGAACGATAACGAGTAAAATGTTAAGTAAGTTCTCAAATAAAAATTCACTATTAAGCAGCATGAAAAAAGTTAATGACATTTGGTTAATTGTAAATGAGGGAGGAGGCGGTGTTACTACACACACTAAAAATGGTTCACATTCATTGATTATTTTAGGAGGTGAACATCCGAATGGTCGGGCTGTTACAACTGGACACGAAATCTTAGGCCATGGCCGCTCTTGGGCTACAGGTTTTGGCTATATTTATCAACACGTACAATCAATACGGACAGAGAATCTCATATTACGTGTTATGGGTAATCCGTTCGTTAATACTGGTGTAAATCATGGTAGAGATAAATCACCTATTCAAAATCCTTCTATCTTGCCATCTTTTAGATGAAAAAAATATTGTTACTTATCCTTTCTGTCTTTTATATTAATCTGATGGCGTCTGACAATGCTGATTCTGGTTATAATAATTCAGGGCTGCATCTACTTAAAAGCACATTGCCGGATTCTGTGTTGTCAATAATTGATGGCAAGCCAATGATTTTGTATATGTCGGGGCACCATGCTCATATTTGGGCTATTATTTTAGAAGAAGGAAACAAATACGAGATATTGGGGGGCAGAATTGATCCCTTTGGGATTAATAAGCGTTACGAATCGGTAGAGTCGGGTATAATTGATACAACAGCATTTCTCTACGCCAATAGAGAATTTTTAACATGGGGATTTGATTCAGCAATAATTCAATCAAAACGGATGAAACCTCTGGATGGCAAAATATATAATGCACTGTCGGGAAATTTGAGTATTATCAAAAACGATTCGATAGAAACATTTACGACCAAAAATAAAATCGTATTCACCGGCCCCGATAGCGTGAATTTTAACAGCAAGTTAAACAAGCTATCACATATAATGTATTGGCTTGCAGAACCGCATATTAGAAAATATACAGCGGATTCAGTGTATATTATAAATCGTCATTCCATCTTGCGAAATGAACCATAACTTATTGGCCACGGCAGATCTTTATCTGTTAGCTGAGGAGATGCAGTTTTCGACGCTACTGCAAGTGGAGGTGAGCAAATGGCTCAAAGCGACCGCTTCGCCCCGTACATG
>CAJTUG010000032.1:0-14544 GCA_910579605.1 uncultured Muribaculaceae bacterium
TTTTGGCACCGGAATTAGTCTTAATCTTTGGCATTTGTTTGTAAATTAGTTGATTAATTCGAGTTTATATGATGCGCCAACACGTGGCGCTCAGTCATTTATTTTTTCTTGGGCGAAATCATTATAATCATTCGCTTGCCTTCCAAAACTGGCATTTGCTCAACTTTTCCATAGTCTTCAAGGTCATTTGCAAAGCGGAGAAGAAGAACTTCACCTTGTTCTTTGAAAAGGATAGAACGACCTTTAAAGAATACGTAAGCTTTCACTTTTGCACCCTCTTGGAGGAAACCAATTGCATGTTTAAGCTTGAAATTATAATCATGGTCGTCTGTCTGAGGACCGAATCGGATTTCCTTTACCACTACCTTAGTACTTTTGGCCTTCATCTCTTTGGCCTTTTTCTTCTGTTGGTAGAGATATTTTTGATAATCCAAAACCTTGCAGACCGGAGGCTCTGCGTTGGCAGAAATCTCCACGAGGTCAAGTTCAAGCTCATCAGCAATCTTGCGAGCCTCTTGGATGGAATAAATTCCCGGTGTCACGTTATCGCCTACAAGACGCACTTCACGGGCACGTATGTGCTTGTTTCTGTTGGCGAGGGTCGCGGCGTTGTTGGGCCGGACGAGAACCACCTGAGTTTGACGGGCGTTGAGCGCCAGAATTGAAATTAGGTTTTTTATCCATTAAGAGGTTTATTGGTTAATAAGAGCGTTGACTTCATCTGTCAACTGTTTTGCAAAGTTAGCAATTTTCATTGAACCTTTATCGCCTTCACCCTGTTTTCTGACAGAAACTTCACCATTTTCTTCCTCTTTTTCTCCAACAATGAGCATATATGGGAGTTTTTTAAGCTGATTGTCGCGGATTTTACGTCCGAGGGTTTCGTTTCGGTCATCAATGCTTACACGTATATCGGATTGGCCAAGCGTTTCTGCAACTTTTTTGGCATAATCCAAATATTTATCGCTAACTGGGATGATAACAGCTTGCTCAGGAGCGAGCCACAAGGGGAAATGGCCGGCAGTATGTTCAAGGAGAACTGCCACAAATCGTTCCATAGAGCCGAAAGGTGCGCGATGTATCATAACCGGACGATGCTTTGCATTGTCGGCACCGGTATATTCAAGTTCAAATCGTTCAGGCAAATTATAATCTACCTGAATTGTTCCAAGCTGCCAACGGCGACCCAAGGCGTCTTTAACCATAAAGTCAAGTTTTGGACCGTAGAAAGCTGCTTCGCCCAATTCTGTTCGGGCATTGATTCCTTTTTCTTTACAAGCTTCAATAATGGCATTTTCTGCCAAATGCCAATTTTCGTCGGAACCTATGTATTTTTCTTTGTGTGCAGGGTCACGGAGAGAAATCTGTGCTTCATAGTTTTCAAATTTAAGTGTTTTGAAAATATAAAGGATTATATCCATGACCTTGAGGAATTCCTCTTTAATTTGATCGGGAGCACAGAATATATGGGCGTCGTCTTGAGTAAAACCACGCACACGAGTGAGTCCATGCAATTCACCTGATTGCTCATATCGGTATACGGTGCCAAATTCTGCAAGCCTCAAAGGCAAATCACGATAAGAACGTGGAAGCGCTCTGAATATTTCGCAGTGGTGGGGGCAGTTCATGGGTTTGAGGAGATATTCCTCACCTTCTTCGGGTGTATGAATCGGTTGGAAAGAATCCTTTCCATATTTCGCATAGTGCCCGGAGGTAACATACAACTGTTTGTTACCAATATGTGGAGTAATTACCTGAAGGTAACCATATTGTTTCTGGATTTTACGAAGGAACTGTTCAAGGCGGTCTCTTAATGCAGCACCTTTAGGAAGCCACAATGGCAAGCCTGCACCTACTCTCTGCGAGAAAGCGAAAAGCTCCATTTCCTTGCCGAGTTTACGATGATCGCGTTTTTTGGCTTCTTCAAGCAGGACAAGATACTCGTCAAGCATTGATTTCTTCGGGAATGTAATACCATAAACACGAACAAGTTGGTTGCGTTTTTCATCACCCCTCCAATATGCTCCTGCCAAAGACGTTATTTTAGCGGCTTTTATAGGCGCAGTAGAAGGAATGTGTGGACCTCGGCACAAGTCTGTAAAAGAACCTTGGGTATAAGTGGTTATATGGCCATCTTCAAGTTCACCGATAAGTTCACACTTATAGTTTTCGCCACGATTACCGAACATTTCAAGAGCGTCGCTTTTGGAAATCTCCTGACGCACTATTCGCTGATCTTGACGGGCCAATTCCAACATTTTAGCTTCTATCTTAGCGAAATCGGCTGCAGTTATCTGGTTATCACCTGGATCTATGTCATAGTAAAAGCCATTGTCTATAGCAGGACCTATACCGAATTTCACACCCGGGTAAAGTTCTTGCAAAGCCTCGGCAAGCAGATGGGCCGAGCTATGCCAAAACGCATGCTTGCCCTCAGGATCTTCCCATTTGAAAAGCTTGATTTGGGCATCTTCAACAACGGGGCGAGCGAGATCCCATTCCTGACCGTTAATGGAAGCGGCAAGGACTTCGCGAGCCAAACGTGGAGATATAGATTCAGCTATCTGAAGAGGCGTGATACCTGCTTCAAATTCCTTTACACTATTATCGGGAAAAGTGATTTTAATCATAATCTATTTCGTTAATATTCAGCCCGTTGCATCCAAAAAGGCACAAAGAGGCTCAAAACCAAGCGCAAAGATACGAAAAAAATCTTGAAAAGGGAAATTTTTGACGTCTAATTTTCGCCCATAACCTCACCCACACACTCAACAGGCTTTATGCGCTTTGCCGGGCTGCGACCAGACAATATAAGCGGCACAGTTTCTGTATCAAGGAGGCTCGTATCAAGACCGAATGCGTCGCGGTCGGATATTGCAAGTTTACGTAAATTATCGTGCGCACGCAATAAAAAATTTTCGCTCCTTCTTCGCTCATCGGTCGGCGTGAAAATACGATGAAGCATTACAAACCTAAAATCACCGGGAATTTGGAAAGATCTTAGCGAAGGATAGGTGCTAATAAGGTCAAGCTCGCCTTTTGAAACAAGATCCTCTACGACTTGACGTAGATACACACTCACACGAGGGTTGATGCGGAAACCCAGATTAAATTTCACTACAAATATTTTGCCAGGGACAAATGTTTCCACGCTATATGTAAACGTGTCGGGGGCATCATCGTATTCAATATGTATAAACCAGTAGTGGTCTGCACGTTTAGGCTGTTTATTCACAATAGAATACAGCACCTTAGATTCAAGCATATCAGGATTATCAGTTCGGCTGAGATATACGATATTTGATGCATATTTCGGAATCTCTCGGTCGTTGCTTATCGCTTCTATAAGACCAGTCTTTTCACGAAGCGGAACAAATGAGATAAATGATTTACGAAGTCTTGTTGAAGATTGCCAGATCATCATCACCGCAGCTACTATAGCTGCGACTAACAAACTATACCAACCTCCATGCATGAATTTAGATATATTGGCGAGAAAGAATATACTTTCAATAACAATGAAGAAGATTGAAAAAGATATATATACGCCAGTGGGGACGCCTTTCAACCGCATCCAAATCGCAAGAAGCAAAGTAGTCATGAGCATAGTTACCGTAATAGATATACCGTAGGCTGCTTCAATATGAGAAGAATCTCGGAATAGAGCCAAGGTGAGCAAACATCCTGCCAAAAGGCTCCAATTTACTGCCGGGATATACAACTGCCCACGTTGAGCCGACGGATATTTAATACGGAGACGAGGCCAAAAATTGAGTGCTATAGCCTCGGAAAAGATTGTAAATGAACCACTGAGGAGTGCTTGGCTTGCAATAATTGCAGCGCAAGTAGCAAGCACCACAGCCCATCCAACAAGCGCTTGCGGAACCATGGCATAGAATGGATTGTCGCCCTGCCTATATGCCGGTGATAACATAAAAGCGCCTTGGCCAAGATAATTCAGTATAAGCATGGTCTTTATGAAAAACCAACCCGCCGTTATATTTCGTCTTCCGCAATGCCCCAGATCGGAATAAAGAGCCTCTGCTCCCGTAACGCACAAAAACACTGCCCCCATTATCATAAACCACTGAGGCGACGACACCAGTAATTTGACAGCATACCATGGATTAAAAGCTCTGAAAATCCACAGATTCCCGTATATGCCATATATTCCGGAGACCCCCAATGCAAGAAACCAAAGGAGCATGAAAGGGCCAAAGAGACGTCCAATTTTCTCCGTTCCCCTCTGCTGAATAATAAAAATCAAAATAATAATTGCCACAGCGACAGGAATCACCGGCATAGATGGCACAATAAGACGTATTCCTTCTACTGCCGACGTCACCGTTATGGCAGGAGTCAACATACCATCGGCAACCAAAGCCGCCGCCCCTATAGCTGCAACAACATATACCCACTTTCGCGATTTAGCCTTCAACAAAGAGAATAGCGATAATATCCCTCCTTCTCCCTTATTATCTGCTCTTAACGCTATTACCACATATTTAAGTGTAGCCTGGAATGTAAGCGTCCATATCACGCAAGACACCGCTCCAAGTATATAGTCAACAGTAAAATCAGGATTTACAGAGGCTATGGCCTTCATAACGTAGAGGGGAGACGTACCTATATCGCCAAAAGCGATTCCGATAGCAATCAGTATGCCTGCTGCTGTAAGTTTATTTTTCATTTGAGAAAAGGATTATATCGAATTTAGTTTTTTATTCAACTTGGAAATGTAAAAATAGATTGAAAACAGTTTCCTGCCTTTGAAAAACCGACTTTTAATCTTCTTGGACTTTTTTAAAAAAAACTGCGTTTATGGCAGAATAGTTCATTAAATGCACAACAAAATAAACATTACACCAGACAAAATACCGAAAAACAAACCCCGACACCGATATGATGATGCCGGGGTTAACTATACAATAAAAAAGAATTATTTATTAGGTGTAGTATATTCTTTGGTTTTAGTACAATTAATTGGCAGGGAAAGATTTCCTACCACAGCATTGAATTCTCCTTCTTCAAGAATCCATTTGCCATCAGCACCAACATATGCCAAATCTGAGGCCGGGATTGATAATTTCACAGTTGTTGTTTGTCCAGGCTCAAGTTCTATCTTTTTAAAATCCCTCAATCGTCGGTTATCGGGGACAAGACGGGAAGCAATCAAATCTGACGTAAAAAGCATAACGGTTTCTTTGCCTTTTACTTTTCCAGTATTAGTGATATCTACCGTGAAATTTAACACATCACCATCTATAAAATCTTTTTTATCAACATTAAAATTATCATATTTGAACGTAGTATAACTCAAGCCATGACCGAATGGCCATTGATTTGTAATCGCGGCATTATAGTCGTAGGCACCGGCCATAGTACCAACTTGTTCTGAGGCTTTAAAATCGTAAGTAGACAAAGCATTCACATTTCTGGGATAAGTATATGGCAAACGTCCCGAAAAATTCTCGTCTCCGGCAAGAAGCATTGCAAGTGCATCACCACCTTCGCTGCCAGGCAAAAGAATATCGACAACGGCCGAAGCCAAGGGCTCAATATCTGAAATGACTCTGGCTCGGCCTTCGTTCAAAATCAAAACCACTGGCTTTCCAGAAGCTGAAGCTACTCGCACAAGTTCTTTCTGGTTTTGAGAAAGGTTTAAATCGGAAAGGTTTCCTGGAGTTTCCGTATATGAATTTTCGCCTATACAAACCAACACTACATCGGCATTCTTGGCAGCGTCTGCAACAGGCGCGAAATCTGGTTCGTTTTCATCCATATATGCTCCATTTTCATCGTATGTCACACCTGGAACATAGGTTACATTTTCCTTTCCAAAACGATTTTGGACGGCTTCTAATATTGTATTTTTACCATCCAATTCATCTTGCGACAACTTACCTTGCCATGTTATAGTCCATCCGCCATTGAGAGAACGCATACTATTGGCATTTGGACCTGTCACAAGAATTTTCGTGCCATGCACAAGAGGAAGAATGTTATTTTCGTTTTTAAGAAGGATCATAGACTCCAGAGCGGCTTCACGGGCAGCCTCTGCAAATTTAGCCGAGCCAAAATCAGGATAATCCTTACTTTGAGGTGTTGGATTGTCAAATAGTCCTAAACGATATTTAAGACGCAAAACTCGACGGGTAGCATCATCAATACGTTCCATCGGGACCTCGCCTTCCTCTACAAGTTCTTTAAGAATAGTACAGTAATCCCAATTGTATGGTTCCATAGCCATATCTATACCAGCGTTGATAGCCATTTTAATGGCTTCCTTTTTATCGTGGGCAACCTTTTCACGAGTATACAGGTTATTGATATCAGCCCAATCGGTAACTATCATACCATCCCACTGAAGCTCATCTTTGAGCCAGTCGGTGAGCAATCGCTTATTAATATGCATAGGGATACCGTTAACACTTGCCGAATTTACCATAACAGAAAGTGCTCCCGCTTCTATACATTTTTTGTATGGCTCAAAATGCTTTTCGCGCAAGTCGGCCTCGCTAACATAAGCCGGAGTACGGTCCTTGCCACTAAAAGGCACAGAATAAGCCATATAATGCTTTACACACGCAGCAATATTGTCTTTACCTATTTTGTTGGGGTCAGAACCCTGAAAGCCACGAATTTGAGCAACTCCCATCTTTCCCGATAGCAGTGGGTCTTCGCCAAAATTTTCCCATACCCTTGGCCATGATGCGATACGCACAAGGTCTACTGTTGGCGAATATGTCCAAGGGCATGCCGACGCTTTTGTTTCATAGGCCGTAATAGCAGCAGCTTCTTGAGCTAACGCAGGATTAAAAGTAGCAGCAACAGAGATATTTTGAGGGAACAAAGTTCCGCCTGAGGTATAAGTAACCCCATGGTTTTGATCCAACCCATAAATACACGGGATACCGATTTCGCGCATAGATATTTCCTGAATCTTTCCAATAATCTCATTCCATTCATCGGGCGTTAGTGAATGTTGTGGAGCATTGAGTATAGATCCAACCTTATATTTGCCAATTATAGAATCAAGCATTCCCGGATGATATACCAGTTTCCCGTCTGGTCCGCGGTGGCAAATAAGGTCTATGGCCAATTCTGTCATCTGGCCAATTTTCTCGTCAAGGGTCATCCGAGATAAAGTCTCTTCAACTTTTTTCTCCAAATTATTATCACGAGGTATCGCCGGAATGGCGGCAGTCGCCGAAACGAGTGTCGCTATAGTAAGGATACCCGAGATTGTTAAACGGGTAAAGTTCATGATATATAAGAATTATCGTTTAAGGGTTTCTATTTTTGTATTAGAAGAAAACAGATTTGCTACAGGTTAAATATACTAAGCTATAATTTATACCTTATGTCGCGGCGTGAAGCAGCTATAAGCAAATCGTAAAGTGTCATCGCCCCGATAACATCATCAGTTGAGTCGTATCGTTACTGCAAGGAGATAGAAATAAGTAGCTGCTAAAGTCAAAGAAATGTCTTTTTCATTACAGAACTTATACATTCTTAAAGATTTGCGGAACGAATTCGGTGAGATATATTCGCCAATTTTTCCAGATATGCCCTTCGGGAGTTTCGTAGTAGGAATACTTATATCCCTTGTCATCAAGAAGCTTGCGATATTCTTCGTTTGCTTTATACAAGAAATCGGTATTTCCTATAGCTATCCAATAAAGGGCTGGTTTTTTGTCAAATTGAGTCTTAAGCTTAGCGTCAAGATCTGAATAAATAGGAGATGAGACTTTTTTATCGGGCATTATTGCTGCAGAAAACAAACCTACGTAGTCAAATAAGTCTGGATACTGTTTGGAAATATGCATTGAATGAAATCCACCCATACTTAGGCCAGCTATAGCTCGGCCTTTCTTCTCCTTGATAGTACGATAATTATTGTCAATGAAATTTACGACTTCAGGAAAATGTGTTTCAAAGCTGCCTTCCATTGTCTTGGGGAGTTGCATGCTTGGCGCTACAAAACCAAGGCTTGATTCACCAGGTGCTGCTTGAAGAGCTGCATTACCATTAGTCATAACCACTATCATGGGTTCCGCCTTACCTTCAGCAATCATATTGTCAAGAATCTGTGCAGCGCGTCCTAATTCTGTCCACGCGTTTTCGTCGCCACCCATACCATGGAGAAGATAGAACACCGGGTAATTTTTACCAGACGTCTCATAACCCGCAGGTGTATAGACGGTGAGCCGGCGATCAAGACCAAGGACATCGCTGTGGTACCACGTCTTGGAAACCGTTCCGTGAGGAACATCTTTCACTTTATAGTAGCTTGCCCGGTCACCATCAATGAGAAAAACATTTGTTACCGAAGAGACATCGCGAATCTGGTGTACATTAGATGGGTCTGTAATTTTAAGGCCGTCGACAAGGAAGGTATAGCTATAAAGCTCAGGAGCAAGCGGTTGCAGAGTGGTAAATTCCCAAACACCATCTTTCTGCACCAGATCGGCGGTTCCTGGCCCATCAAATTCGCCAAAAGGAGTATTTATTTTTTGTGTGGGTAAGAAATCACCGGTAACTTTCACTTCTTTAGCATTTGGAGCAGCTAAACGAAAGGTCACTGTATTGTCGGGGTTCACCTGAGGCGAAACGATCTGAGAGCCGCCCCACAAAGCTTGTTGGGCATTGGCCATGAAAGCTAAAGCTGCTACACAACATGAGAAAATATACTTTTTCATTTTAACAAGTCTAATAGTCTATTAAATGTGGAATTTAGTTATGTTATTTAATTAAATTTACGGAAAACAAACGGGAGAGCCTTAAAATATTCATCAATGCACTCATGGCATATATCTACGTAAAAGCAAAGGAAGATAAACAGTATACTCACACATGGTATCGATACAATATATTGGCAGTTTAACTCTCCACTCTGCTGTGAGTTTCAGGCCATTTTGCCCATATACTACAACAGTAAGTGTCTGGACAAAATTACTAAAACAAACTTTCTCATTCAGAAAACATTTCGTTAAAAAAAGTTATAACCTTAGAACTGCATACACTCCAGAAAGCCCAATCGTGTATACCACTACGTTCGATGTATTTAAACGTGGGCAATAATGGAGAAAATTGCATAGCATCATTAAGAACTTTGTGCTGGGTAATATTTTTATGGCATTTTTTTTGAGAGTTTGGAGACGCAAAATTGGTTTTTTTTGTGTAATTTCGCACCTTGCAATGAGTAAAGTGTGGAAAATATTCAGGTCCTTGATGTCGGTGATACTGATAGCAGCGGTAGCATTGCCTTCGCTGCTGTTTGTTTTATTATCGTTCGGTCCTGTACAACAACTCATTAAAGATATCGCTTCAAAGGAACTAAGCAAAGCTTTAGGAGCTGAAATATCCATAGGACGTGTTGTAATACACCCATTCAACCGCCTAAATGTAGAAAACCTCAGTTTAGTAGTAGCACCTACCGATACTGTAGCAACCATAAAGACGGTCAGCGCAGGCTTTGAAATGCGTCACTTTTTGCGTACAGGAGAATTGATAATAGATTATGCTTTGGTAGAAGGAGTTGAAGCTCGCATAATCCGCAACGACAGCGCCTCACCACTAAATATACAGCCTATAATAGACCATTTGAAATCTGATGACAAAGACAAAGAACCATCGGCTTTCCAACTGGCTGTCAATACAGTAGTACTAAGAGATGCATCTTTACGATATGATGTCTTAAGCGCCCCTCATCTTGACTCAGAACGGTTTGACAAAAACCATATATCTATTTCAAATTTAATGGTTAACGCTTATATACCGTCTATAGCAAATAAGCGGTATGCTGTTGATTTGAATCATCTTTCGTTTGAGGAGAGCTGCGGATTTAAACTTAAGGAACTTTCTACCAAAGCTGATTTTACAAGCATGGGAGCTAATATATCTGATTTCTGTATTTATTTTGACAACAGTAAATTAGAATTAAAACCATTTTCACTTGATTTTGACGGTTTTGAAAATATTGGTTATGCTCTAAAAAATAATTACATCGAATTTAGCACTGCCAATACAGCTAAAATCCATTTACCAGACTTTGCTTGCTTTGCCCCTATACTCAAAAAGATAGACGACACATTCAATCTTTCGTTCTGCCTTGATGCATCAACAGACAGTATTTCTGTAAACGAATTCATTCTGTCGCGGAATAGACCGGAAAGCATGTCTATATCACTGAGAGGTTGTGCTACCGGTTTTTCATCTCTTTCAGATTTGAGATTTAACTTAAATCGTGCAACAATCTTAGCCGACGGATGGGAGATATGTAATTCTTTCGGCTCTTTTATTCCGGAAAAAAGTAAATTAATTTTACGTCAATTACCCGTTATCGCTATAGCAGCCAAAGGCGAAGGTAATTTAGAAGATTTTAATCTTTCTGTAAATTCAGGAGGCAGTCTCGGAGATGTCAATATAGATGCCAATATCAAAAAACAAGCTTATTATTCCAGAATCTCCAGTAATGCTGTTTTTAAAGAATTAGATTTAGGTCTTATCAGCGGCAATAGTAAGTTAGGATTTGCAAGCGGTGAAATATCAACCGATGCAACCATAATGAGTAAGAAAATTTACGGGAATGTAGACTTGGATATCTCTCGCTTAGACTACAACAAATACTCTTATAGCAACATCAAAGCAAATGCCAACGTTGATAAAGACGGGAAAGCTGAGGCTCATATCAATGTCAACGATCCTTGTGCAACAGCTTTGCTATACGCATATTTCGATACATCTAACCCTAATAAAACACTAAGCGCAACAGCTGCTTTAGCCAATATTGACTTTCACACCTTAGGCCTTGATAAGAACCACCAAGGCTATCGTTTCGGGGCAAAGATGATTGCAGAACTTTCCGGAAAAGATTTTGAAACTTTGGGCGGATATATTTCAATTACAGATATAAATTGGTTGGACCAACGTCGCAAAGGTTTGAGAATAAACCGTATTAATCTATCTGCCAATCCCGACATGCGTCCTGCCGAAATAGAGCTTTCATCCGACTTTGCAGACGGGTCTCTAAAAGGTGTATATAATTTCAAGAGACTACCAGATGAAATCATACAGATGGCCAGCCATTATGTTCCCGCCCTTTTAGACAAATATAATACAACAGAGAATATAAATCATTTTAATTTTGATTTCACCATAAAACCTTGTGCAGATTTATGCTCATTTTTCAATTTACCGGTGAGCATTATTTCTCCTATAGAGATAAACGGCAGAGCAGATACTCCAGGGCTTTATACATCCATAAACCTTTCAACTCAATTCCTGCAATATGGCCAGAAATATTTAGAAGACATTGAGATATTCGGTGCAATGGATTCGTCAACAGATAAAGCTTCGTTATATTTCACGGCCACTACTCCAACCAAAAAGGGAGACATGGCGCTTGTTGGATTAATAGGAGTCAAGAACAATAATATCAATACACAAATCGACTGGTCGGTGAAACGTAAAATACCTCTTAATGGTACTATTGATTTTTCCGCCGAAATCCATGAAGCAAATAATACAGGCAAAGGACTCCTGCCTTTCCCATTAACAGTTGAATTCAATCCCGGAACAATTAATTTCGGCGATGCGGTATGGACAATCAATCCATCTACAATCTATTTCGGGGAAGACAATATCTCGGTAGAGCATTTCTCCCTTGTGGCCGGAAAACAACAAATTTCTATAGACGGTCTGGCTGGTACAGAACACACGGATTCCATGACTATAAAACTCAACGACATATCTCTACTGCCAATATTTGAGACCCTTGAAATAGACAAGGCTATGATAGGAGGACGAGCTACGGGAGTTTTCTCTGCAAATCAACTATTGTCGAAGGAACCTGAGTTAATATGTCCTAAACTCCATGTTGATTCCATTGGCTACAACCGTTGTACAATAGGTGACGCCAATGTATTCGCAAAATGGGAAAACAGCCGCAAGTCATTTTACCTTGATGCAGACATAACTGGTCCTGCCGGGGAGCAGTCGCGTATTCATGGTGATATCCTTCCTCTTGGCGAAGCTCTTGACTTAAATTTCAAAGCCGACAAAGTTCCTGTAGGTTTCCTCAAACCTTTTATGGAGGCTTTTGCTTCCGATATAAGAGGACATGCATCGGGTCATTGCCGCCTGTTTGGCACTTTTAAAGAAATTGACCTTGAGGGAGATGTTTTTGCCGACAGCGTGATGTTTAAAATTGATTTCACCAACACTGCTTATTGGGCAACCGACAGTATACACCTACGTCCGGGCAAAATTATAGTTCCTCGCGCTAAAATTTACGATTCCGAAGGCAATACCGCATTTTTAGATGGAGAAGTGCATCACGTATTCTTTAAACAGCCTTCGTTTAAATTCAATATTTCAGACGCTCGTGAATTCCTGTCGTTCAACGGAACCCAGAAACAAAACCCGGATTGGTACGGAACTATTTACGGTAATGGCGGCGCGAATGTTTCAGGATGGCCGGGGGTAGTAAACATCAAAGTAAATATGAGTACAGCCCCTAAATCTCATTTCACATTTGTGCTTTCCGACAGGCTTGATGCGGAAGAATATTCTTTTGTTAATTTCCGCGACATAACTCCAGATTCCCTCAAGACACAGGTAAAGACAACCGATAATACTCCCGATATAATCCGTGTACTTAAAAACAACCACGGACACGAAACAGAAGAATCGTCGGCCTACAATATGGATATAACAGTAGACATAACACCCGATGCCCAAATGACACTCGTGATGGATCCGGCATCAGACGACGAAATTAATGCAACAGGCAGTGGCCATATGCGTTTGGCATACAATTCCACAAACAACGACTTGAACATGTGGGGTGACTATATAGTAAATACCGGCAGTTACCGGTTTACCCTTCAGGATATTATTATTAGAGATTTCACCATTATGCCCGGCAGCGAGATAAGTTTTGACGGAGACCCCTACGCCGCCAAAGCCAATCTTCAAGCTTATTATGCTACAAACGCCAATCTTTCGGATCTTGACAAATCGTTCCTACAAGACCGAGACGTAGCCCGAACAAACGTTCCTGTTCATGCGATACTGCAAGCGACAGGCGATATAAGGCAACCTGAAATCAAATTTGACTTATCTTTTCCGACCCTCACGTCGGATACTTATCGAAAAGTGCGATCTATCGTTAGCACAGAAGATATGATGAATCGCCAGATTATATATCTCATGGCATTAAACCGTTTCTACACGCCTGATTATATGGCAAACACCACTAACGAATTATTCTCCGTTGCTTCGTCTACCATATCAAGCCAACTTGGCAGTATGCTTGGAAAAATATCTGACAAATGGAGCATAGCCCCAAATTTCAGAAGCGACAGAGGGGATTTCTCGGATGTTGAGGTTGACGTTGCACTTACAAGCCGCCTGCTTAACAACCGGCTTCTTTTCAACGGGAATTTCGGATACCGAGATAAAAGTCTGAATACAAATCAATTCATAGGAGATTTTGATATTGAATATTTATTGACAAAAAAAGGTAATTGGCGCCTCAAAGCATATAATCGATACAACGATGCCAACTACTATCTCCGCTCCGCTGCAACGACACAAGGCGTTGGGATAATGTTCAAACGAGATTTTGATAATCTTTTCAATTTCCTAAAGCCAAAGAAAAAACACAATAAAAGTTCAGAGACAGACAGCACTGAGCATAAAAATCCTTAAAACTGCCAATTTGTCAGTTTTCGCTATTGGCATTTCTTTTGCATATTTGTTATTCAAAACAGAAAACAAAATAAACTTAAGATATGCAAACAGGTAAAATAGGAGTAACGACCGAAAATATTTTCCCGGTAATCAAAAAATTCCTTTATAGCGATCATGAAATTTTTCTTCGTGAACTTGTATCTAATGCCGTAGACGCAACTCAAAAATTACGCACACTTTCTTCTTTTGGAGAATTCAAAGGCGAAACAGGCACTCTTGAGGTTCGTGTAGACGTAGATAAAGAAGCCGGAACTTTGACAGTATCGGATAGCGGCATCGGAATGACTGCCGAAGATATAGATAAATATATCAACCAGATAGCTTTTTCTGGTGCGGAAGAATTCTTAAGCAAATATGGTGAAAATGCAAATTCAATAATCGGACATTTTGGCCTTGGTTTTTATTCTGCATTTATGGTAGCTACCAAGGTAGTTATTGAATCCCTGAGCTACAAGGAAGGTGCAGAACCTGTCAGGTGGGAATGCGATGGTTCTCCCGAGTATAACATGGGCAAAGGATCAAGAACTGAACGAGGAACTTCTATAACGCTATATATAGACAACGACAGCAAGGAATTTCTCGAGCAGCAACGTGTAGATCTTCTTTTGAGGAAATATTGCCGTTTCCTACCCGTTCCAGTGATTTCGGGAAAGGAAATGGAATGGAAGGACAATCAATGGGTAGCTACAGACAAGGATTTAGTTGTGAACAGTTCCGAACCTCAATGGATGAAAAAGCCATCGGAACTCACAGATGAAGATTACTTGAAATTTTACCGCGAACTTT
>CAJTUG010000032.1:14591-27443 GCA_910579605.1 uncultured Muribaculaceae bacterium
TTAAATGTTGATTATCCCTTCACCCTAACGGGAATACTCTTCTTCCCTAAGATAAAGAATAATTTTGATATCAACCGAAACCGTATCCAACTATATTGCAATCAGGTGTTCGTCACTGATTCTGTAGAAGGTGTTGTTCCGGAGTTCATGATGCTGATGCAAGGCGTCATAGATTCGCCAGATATACCTCTCAATGTTTCCCGCTCATATTTACAAGCCGACACAGCCGTTAAGAAAATTTCCGGCTATATAACCAAGAAAGTTGCTTCACGGCTTGACGAGCTCTTCCGTGCCGACCGTAAAGAATTTGAAAAGAAATGGGATGATATTCGTCTTTTCATTGTCTACGGTATGCTGACAGATGAGAAATTCTGCGAATCGGCCATGAAATTCATGCTATTGAAAGATACAGAAGGCCGATATTTTACAGTTGAAGAATACAAGTCTTTGGTAGAGGCATCTCAAACCAACGCCGAAGGAAAAATTGTATATCTGTATACAACGGATCCTACAGCCCAATACAATTATATAAACTCAGCAACCGCAAAAGGCTATAATGTTCTTGTTTTAGACGGTCAACTTGACAATCATTTCGTCGGCTTGCTTGAAAGAAAGCTTGAGAACACTGAATTAGTACGAGTAGACGCCGATGTGGTGGACAACCTTATCCGCAAAAACGACCGAAAGATAGCAGATTTGACTCCAGCACAAAGGGATATCCTTACAGGTATTTTCACACGTCATTTGGCAAAAGTGGAAAAAGCCAATTTCTTGGTACAATTTGAAGAACTTGGAGAAAACGACCAGCCTGTTGTTTTGACACAAAATGAATACATGCGCCGAATGAAAGAAATGGCAGCTTTACAACCCGGAATGAATTTCTACGGCGAAATGCCCGAAAGTTATACCTTGGTTGTAAATATCGCCAATCCTATAGTTAAGAGAATAGATAATTCTGCCAGCGATGCTCTGAAATCAATCGTTGAGAATTCTCTTTCTCAGATAAAGAACGATAACGACGCTATTGAATCCTTGCGCAAAGATGCCGGAGACAACGATCTTTCTGCAGAAGCAAAACAGAAGATTGCTGAATATGAAAAGAAAGTTTCGGAACAGCGAAACAAACAAACAGAAGCTATCAACAACTATGCTGATAATTTGGCTGATGTTTCCCAATTGGTTGACTTGGCTCTTTTGGCCAACGGCTTACTTAAAGGCGAGAATTTGAGCAAATTTATAAACAGATCTGTAGAACTGCTTAAATAAGACCAATCGTCGATCAAAAAGCAATAACAATCCCGGAGGCACCTCTAATTGCGGTGTCTCCGTTTTTTATATTAGCTAATATGTTCAGAAGAGCTAAATAAATTTTTAATCAACATATTTCTGATTATATTTTAAACAGAGAACCTAAAATCATATATGCATAGTGATATACATACCCCGGAGTGTGGCGAAAAATGTATATTCTAAGGTATATTGTTAATAATCAACAGCTACAATGCTAAAGTTTCTTAAAAGCTTCGTATGAGCTGATTAATTTTGTACTTTTGTTTATAAAAAAATACAAGTCACTAACATATCATACTACATGAAACTTATATTCCATGTTGAATACCGAACCAATTGGGGTGAATCGGTTTATCTCATCGGTAATACACCTCAACTTGGTGGCGGCGACTATTCCAAGGCATTGAAAATGGAAGTTACCGGAAATGACCATTGGCATTTATCGGTAGATTTCCCAGATAGCGTATCGGCCTTCAACTATCGTTATCTCATAATCAATGAAAACGGTCAAATAAAAGAAGAATGGGGGCATGGCAATACCTTTACCCCAGCTCCGGGAATCAACGAATACGAAATCTACGATCGTTGGCAAGATATGCCAATGGACAAGCCATATTACGCATCGGCTTTTACAGACTGTATCTGCCGCCGAGAATCTACAAACATGCCGCTCTTACCTGCAGCAGATGAGATAACCTTGTGTATTTCAGCTCCGATGGTAGGACGGAATCAAATGCTCGCTTTTGTTGGCGAAGGTGCTTCATTAGGCGACTGGAAACCTTCGGCAGCACGCCATATGGATGCATCGGCGTTTCCTGTATGGAAAGTTAATATACCCGCAGAGGGTATTACGGCCGATACACAATATAAGTTTCTTGTCGTTGACAAAAACTCCGGTGAAATCGTGGCATGGGAAGGTGGCGAAAACCGCAAAATCGGCGTCTCTCCCAAAACCGGAAATTCAACAATCATTTCCGGCATGCGCTTTATCAATACGATGGACTTATGGAAAGGTGCAGGCACAGCAATTCCGGTTTTCTCGTTGCGAACTAACGAAGATTTCGGAGTAGGTGATTTTATGGATCTCATGCCCATGATTGATTGGGCAGCTTCCACAGGCCAGACATTCCTTCAGTTATTGCCTATCAATGATACGACAATGACTCATACATGGACCGATTCATATCCCTATAATGCTAATTCCACATTTGCCCTCCACCCAATGTATCTTCGTCTTGAAGAATTGGGCACACTCAAAGATGCCAAAAGACGCAAATATTTCCAGTCATTGGCAAAAGAACTCAATGATTTGAGTGAAATAGACTATGAACGTGCTAACAATGGAAAGATTGAATATTTCCGAGAAATTTTCAAGCAAGAAGGCAAAGCAACATTAGCAAGCAAGGAATATAAGGCATTTGTGGAAAAAAACGGATATTGGCTCTTGCCTTATGCGGCTTTCTGCACTCTTCGCGACCGATTCCACACACCTGATTTCACCCAGTGGGGAGATTATTCCGAATATAGCAAAAAAGTCCTTGATAAAGTAGTTGCGGAGAATAAAGATGAGATAAACTACAATTGCTATCTCCAGTACCACTTGGACCGCCAGATGCGTAAAGTCCATGAATATGCCAACAGCAAAGGGATAGCCTTAAAAGGCGATATTCCAATTGGCATTTCTCGTACCAGCGCAGATGCATGGCAAGATCCCCGCCTATTCAATATGGACTGCCAAGCCGGAGCTCCGCCCGATGATTTCTCTGTTTTAGGGCAGAATTGGGGATTTCCCACTTACAATTGGGAAGAAATGAATAAAGATGGCTTCTCATGGTGGAAATCTCGTTTCCGTAAGATGGCAGAATATTTCGATGCCTACCGCATAGACCATGTATTAGGTTTCTTCCGCATATGGCAAATTCCGATGGATGCAGTTCATGGATTGCTCGGAATCTTCAACCCTGCTCTACCCTATTCTATAGATGAACTTAAGTTCAAATATGATTTTTGGATGGACGAAGATTTCCAAACCACACCTTTCATCATGGATTATTTTGTAGGTGATTTCTTCGGACCATATACTTCGGAAGCTACAAAGACATTCATGACACCTATAGGGGGAGGCCGCTATAAGCTCAAAGCAGAGTTCAACACACAACGTAAAGTAGCTGAATATTTTGCAAAACTGGACAAAAACGACAAAAATAGCAGAATGTGCGACGGCTTGCTCGGTCTTATTGATCAAGTTCTGTTTATAGAAGACCCTATTGAAAAAGGCAAATACCATCCGCGCATATCTGCTCAATACACTTACAGCTATAGAGCGCTCAACGATTATGAACGTTGGTGTTTTGATCGCCTCTACAATGATTTCTACTATCACCGCCACAATGATTTCTGGTATGGTAAAGCTATGTGGAAATTGCCACCTCTTATAGACTCTACCGACATGCTTGTATGCGCCGAAGACCTTGGCATGATTCCGGCATGTGTTCCAGCTGTGATGCAACAATTGGAAATCCTTTCGCTTGAAATACAAAGGATGCCAAAAGACCCGAACTCAGATTTCGGAAACACTTGGAACTATCCTTACTACTCAGTGTGCACCACCAGCACACACGATATGGGCGGTATTCGCCAATGGTGGGAAGAAAATAGAGAAAAAACACAGCAATTCTACAACGATGTTCTCCATGAACAAGGGGCAGCTCCCTATTATGCAGAACCTTGGGTTTGCGATAGGATAGTTGAGCTGCACCTCAATTCACCATCTATGCTGTGTATATTGCCGCTTCAAGACTGGCTATCTATTGACGGCGCTATAAGACGCGAAAATCCCAATGAGGAACAAATCAATGTTCCGGCCAATTCCCGTCATTATTGGCGCTACCGCATGCACTTGACAATTTCAGAACTTGCTTCTCATAAGGAATATACAAGCTATCTCCGCGACAAAATAAAGCGCTCGGGTCGCTGATAGCAATCTATCCATTTAAAATTCTCGCCGACAAAAATCGGCGAGAATTTTTTATTATGGTCTGTAATTTATTTTAATTTGCTGCGTCTTATATATAAAAATGGCAAAACCAGAAGAAAATAAAGAGCATAAATTCTTGGCAATGACCGATGCTTACAAATCGGTTATTGCCAAGGTTTGCTATCTTTATGTTTCTCCTGGAGCCTCTTTTGAAGATCTATATCAAGAAGTGCTGATTAATATATGGCAAGGGATGGATGGTTTTCGCGGAGACTCTAAGATTTCCACATGGATTTACCGCACAGCTATCAATACCTGCATAACATGGCACAGAAAGAACGATAAACATGTCAAAGCCAACTCGCTTGAAGATCTTCAGACAGAACCAATCGACATTGCAGATGCTGGTTTCAGCATTGAGGACTACAAAATGCTCCAATTGCTGATAACAAACCTTCTGCCATTGGAAAAAGCATTGATTACCATGTGGCTCGATGATAAACCTTACGATGAGATAGCAGAGGTTACAGGTTTATCGCGTTCGAATGTAGCGGTAAAAATACACCGTATAAAAGAGAAATTGGCAAAAATGGCCACAGACTAAAACCAAAACATTTCAAGACCATGGACATAGATGAACTCAAAAATAAGTGGCAAGACATTGATTGCCGTACAGAAAAACTTGAGGAGGAGAACTTGAGGTTATCCAGAGAAATTGCAGCAGGAAAAATTACCGGTTCCAAGGAGAAACTCACCAAATCATTCAAGGGATCGTTGGCTGCATGCTTCTTCCTACCAATTCTTGCACCCTTTACTTATAAAGTTATGGAAATGCCCCTATGGTTTTCATGGGCATATGCAATATTCGGCATTATAATGGGGATTTTTTCGCTTGTAATATGTTTTCGACTACGCAAGATAGACTTAAGCATAATGTCGGTACTGACTGCTTTTGAGGAATCATTGAAAATTAAACAAACCATTTTCTACGCAAGATTGACAGGAATAGTTACCGGAGGAATTTTACTGACCGAATTAGCTGCGGTAATCCTTTTCAAGAACAATGACTTATATATGCAGATGGGTTTCGTGGGCGGTTTAGTTGTCGGTCTTGGAATAGGCATCTATAAGATTAAACGCCAACATTCTTTAATGAGGCAGATAATCGACGAATTACAACAATGTAAATAGCCACTAAATAAAGAAAAAGCGTTCAAATTGAACGCTTTTTATTATAATGAAACTGTCTTAATAAAAGTGCTTTCGTAGTAGTCTACAAATGCACGGTTTACCATTTTAATACCACCAGGAGTTGGATAATCACCGCTGAAATACCAGTCGCCAGGACAAGATGGAACTGATTTATGGAGATTTGAAATAGACTGAAACAATATATCAACAGAAGCATGAATATCGGCGGGTCTTAGCAATTGTGCCATTTTTGAAGCAATCTCACTGTCTGAAAAACTGTCGTATATCATTTTTACGACATTCACTTGATTTTCGGGTGGCTGTTTGAGATTATTCAGCGCCTCATTGTATGCCTCATCAATCACCTTTGTATTTCCCTGTTCCCGCAAAAGAGTAATCGCAGCTCTAAAAGCAGCCAATTCATTAAGATTAGGGAGATCTATACCATAATAGTCCGGATATCTCACTTGAGGAGAAGACGACACGACAATGATTCTTTTGGGACCGAGCCTATCTAAGATTCTCAAGATAGATTGTTTTAAAGTCGTTCCTCTTACTATGCTGTCGTCAATAATAATCAATGTGTCTTTGTCTTTCTTCAAACTACCATATGTAATATCGTAGACATGTGTAGCGAGATCATTGCGCGAAGCTCCCTCTGCGATGAAGGTTCTGAGTTTGATATCCTTGATAGCAATTTTTTCAACTCTAACTTTACGTTTTAAGATTCTTTTTAGATTTTCCTTATCAATAGATCCGTTTTCCGACAGGATTTCTAATTCTCTACAACGAGCTGCATCCATGTGCTTGTTGAGAGCTTCTACCATCCCTAAAAATGCAACTTCTGCAGTATTGGGAATAAATGAAAAAACCGTATCATCAAGATTATTATCGATCATCCTGAGCAAATCAGGAACGACATGTGCACCAAGACTTTTACGTTCTTTATATATATCGGCATCGCTCCCACGAGAGAAATAGATCCTCTCAAATGAACAGCGGCAATTATTTCGTTTCGGCAAAATCTTTTTTTCGGAAACTTGACAATCGGGTGTTATGATAAGAGCACATCCAGGCTGAAGTTCTTTTACGACATCAGAACTTATGTTGAATACGGTCTGTAATACCGGCCTTTCAGAGGCAACAACAGCTATTTCATCGTTAACGAAATAGAACGCAGGTCTTATTCCATGAGGGTCTCTGACAACGAATGAAGTGCCTGAGCCGGTGGCGCCGCATATAGCATATCCTCCGTCCCAAATAGGTGCAGCGGCTTTAAGGACATTCGTAGCATCAATCTCTAATTCTATGCGTTTTTCAAGATAAGGATCGCGCATAGTATCACGATACAAACGGTATAAACGATGATTTTCCTTATCGAGAGCATTGCCAAGTTGCTCAAGTAACAACACAGTATCGCTGTATATGCGAGGGTGCTGCCCACTTGCTACAACATTATCGAATATATCTTCAACATTTGTCATGTTAAAGTTTCCACATAGCAACAATGCACGGGATTTCCAATTGTTACGTCTTAAGAACGGATGTGTATATTCAAGACCGCTTCGCCCTGTTGTACTATACCTCAAGTGACCCATATAAATATCACCTATGAAAGGGGTTGAGGTTTCCACTTCTTCCGATGAAAGGGAATTAAGATTTTCTGGTAAAATGTCTGCAAGCCTACCAAAAATCTGGTCTATTGCACTTGCTCCCAAGGCTCTCTCTCGGAAAACATACTCATGTCCTGGTTTAGCTGCGGTTTTCACAACACCTATACCCGCGGCCTCTTGCCCACGATTATGTTGTTTTTCCATGAGCAAATATAGACGATCAAGAGCATATGAGTATGTGCCATATTTATTTTTAAAATACGACAACGGTTTGAGAAGCCTTATAACGGCAATTCCACATTCGTGTTTTAATGGTTCCATTATCTTATGAATAGGAGTTCCCGATATTTAGGCAAAGGCCACATTTCGTTATCGACCAAAAGTTCAAGTTTGTCGATATTGTAACGTATAGTCTCCATCGCCGGCGCCACGTTGTCGTGATATGCAATAGCTTTCTCTCTTTCGTTCTCAATAGCGTTTGCCTTTTTACGCGCAGCAACCATCTGAGCAACCATAGACTTGATAACAGTCATGCGACGTGCAATATTTTCTATAGTTTCAAGATCATGGGATGTTATTCCAGTCAAGTCTCCATATATGCTTCTAAGTTTAACGACATTGTCTACCAACATAGACTGATATCTTGTTGCTACAGGTATAATGTGGTTAAGAGCCAAATCACCCAGTACTCGAGCTTCTATTTGAATTTTCTTGGTATACATTTCCCATTTAACCTCGTTTCTGGCTGCAAGCTCTACTGGAGAGAATACTCCAGTACGACCAAACATTTCAACGGTCTGAGGATAGATGTATGCATCAAAGATTTTAGGAGCGGATGTTTCGCAATCAAGTCCTCGACGTGCGGCTTCTTCTTTCCACTCGTCAGAGTAACCATTGCCGTTAAATATAATATTTTTTGATTCTTTTACAAGCGTCCTGATTTCTGAAAGAAGTGCATCGCGTAGTTCCATCCCATCATCAAGACGCTTCTGTACTTTAGCATGGAAATCCGATAACTGGTCTGCCACAACGGAATTTAGGGCAATCATTGCAGAGGCACAATTTGCAGAAGAACCAACAGCCCTAAACTCAAAACGATTGCCAGTAAATGCAAATGGAGAAGTACGATTTCTATCAGTATTATCAATTAATATTTCAGGGATCTGCGATAGGCCGAGAGAATATTCGGATTTTCCCGCAAGTTTAGAAAGGTCTGCATCGGAGCTGTTTTCAAGCACGTCTAATACAGCTCCGAGCTGAGAACCTGTAAAAATCGAAATAATGGCAGGAGGAGCTTCATTTGCGCCCAACCGATGAGCGTTGGTAGCCGACATGATGGAAGCTTTAAGCAAAGCATTATGCTTATGTACAGCTGCCATCACATTGACAACATATGTAATAAATCTCAAATTGTCTTTTTGGGTTTTCCCGGGAGAAAAAAGCATGTCGCCTTTATCTGTTCCTAAACTCCAATTGTTGTGTTTTCCCGAACCGTTGACTCCTGCAAAGGGCTTTTCGTGAAGTAGTACCCGGAAATTATGTTTACGGGCTACTTCTGCCATGACAGACATCAGCAATAGATTATGATCGTTGGCAAGGTTTGTCTCCTCAAAAATAGGAGCAAGTTCAAACTGGTTTGGAGCTACTTCGTTATGTCTTGTTTTAACAGGAATTCCCAAATGGTGACATCTTATTTCTAAATCAAGCATAAATGCCTCTACTCGCGATGGTATTGCTCCGAAATAGTGGTCTTCCAATTGCTGGTTTTTAGGGCTCTCATGCCCCATAAGAGTCCTACCAGTCATCACCAAATCGGGACGAGAGCTATAAAGGCTTTCATCTACAAGGAAATATTCCTGTTCCCAACCGAGGAATGACTCTACATGCTTTATTTCTGGGTCAAAAAATCTTGCGACTGCAGTTGCAGCCTTATCTACAGCATTTAAGGCTCTAAGAAGTGGTGTCTTATAGTCCAGAGATTCACCGGTATATGAAATGAAAATAGTTGGTATACATAAAGTTTCTCCAAGTATAAAAGCCGGAGAAGAAATATCCCATGCAGAATAGCCACGTGCCTCAAAAGTGTTTCTAATACCACCATTGGGGAAACTTGAAGCGTCGGGTTCTTGCTGTACTAATAATTTACCAGAAAATTCTTCAACCACACCACCTTTGCCGTCGTGTTCAACAAATGCGTCGTGTTTTTCTGCCGTTCCGTCTGTGAGAGGATGAAACCAATGAGTATAATGTCTTGCACCATTGTCAATAGCCCACCGCTTCATACCATCGGCAACACTATCTGCAATTTCACGACTTATAGGCTGCTTGTTTTGGATTGCATCCATCAATGCCTGATAAGTTGTTTTAGGCAAATACTTGAACATTGTGCCCCGGTTAAATACAAGTTTTCCGAAATATTCTTCGGGACGTTCTTTTGGGATTTCAACAGGCACAGCTTTACGGTCAAATGCCTGCTCTACCATTTTAAAACGGAGTGATGTTGACATATAATCGATAATTAATTGATTTTCGCTTTAATACAAAAAACGCCCGGAGGAGCAAGGAACTCAACCGGGCGCGTATAAGTATTGGCAAAGCATATTCGTGGCAGCAGGCCGAAAAGACAATTTTAGATTTTCTTGCCTTCTTGTATCTGCTATGGGCAAAATTACCTGTCGCCAAATCTTTCATACCTTTGCTTTTGTTTTGCAAAGGTAGAAATAACCCGGCAAATTGCCAAACAAATTGCCGGGAATTTTCCAATTTAATTTAGCGCAGCTAAAGACTGACGGAGGGTGTCGAGCTTAGAATCAGCATCTGAGAGTTTCTTTCGCTCAGCATTTACTACCGCCTCTGGAGCATTGGCTACAAATCTTTCGTTTCCGAGTTTTTTCTCAACAGATTTCTTGAAGCCTTCAAGGTAATCTATCTCCTTTTGGATTCTCGCTTTCTCTGCCTGAACATCAAGATTTTGGCTTTGCGGAATATTAAATTCAAGCGTGCCGACCAAGAAAGATGATGCTGCGGGATCTTTTGTCGCATTACATACAATCTCTTCTACACCTCCAAGTTTATATACAACTTGCGAAGCAATATCATTAATAGTGCCCAGGACAAGAAGCTTAATCTGCTCACGCTGAGGGATATTTTTACGAACTCTGATTGCACGGATTTCTGCAACGATATCTTTTGCAATTTCCATTTCTTCCAAAAGAGCGCCGTCTATAGTTTCTGCATCCGGCATAGAAGCATACATGATTGATTGCCCTTGAGCTCGTTGCTCTAAGTGCTGCCAAAGTTCTTCTGTGATGAAGGGCATAAACGGATGAAGCAGGCGCAGGAGTTTATCAAGGAATCCGCAAGCTTCGTGATAAGTCTTGCCATCTATCGGCGAGCCATATGCCGGTTTAATTAGTTCAAGATACCAAGATGAGAAATCATCGCGGAAAAGACGATAAACTACTTTAAGCGCATCGTTAATACGGAATTTCGCGAAATCTTCATCTATTTCTGCTATAGCCGCATTGAGCGTGGAATTAAACCATTTTGCTGCCAATGTATTTATTTGGGGTTGTTCTATATTATGGTCTATATTCCAACCTTTCAGCAACCGGAACGAGTTCCATATCTTGTTACAGAAATTACGCCCTTGTTCAACAAGCTTATCGTCATACATTATATCGTTGCCGGCAGGAGCAGCAAGCATAAGACCCATACGCACACCATCTGCACCATAATCGCGGATGAGATCAAGAGGATCTGGGGAGTTACCGAGTTTTTTACTCATCTTTCGCCCAATGGAATCGCGTACTATACCAGTGAAATAAACATTGTTAAATGGCTGTTTACCCACGTATTCATATCCGGCCATAATCATTCTGGCAACCCAGAAGAAAATGATATCCGGGCCAGTGACGAGAGTAGCCGTAGGATAGTAATATTTTATTTCAGGATTTCCGGGATTGTTTATACCATCAAAAAGAGTAATCGGCCAAAGCCAAGAAGAGAACCATGTGTCGAGAGCATCGGGATCTTGTATCAAATCTTCTGCTGTCAAATCATTGTTTCCGCTTTTTTGACGAGCCAACACAAGCGCTTCGTCGGCATTGAGTGCAACTACATAATCGTTTTCGCCTTCGCCATAGAAATATGCCGGAATGCGGTGGCCCCACCACAACTGTCGGCTTATACACCAATCCTTGATATTCTCAAGCCATATGCGATATGTATTTTTATATTTCTCAGGAACAAAACGAATTATATCGTCCATAACCGGGGCAAGAGACGTCTCTGCAAAATGTTTCATGTTCACAAACCATTGCAAAGACAAACGAGGCTCTACCGGAATACCTGTCCTTTCGGAAAGACCTATATTATTTACATAATCTTCTTCTTTCTCAAGAAGACCAGCATCTTTAAGATCTTTGGCAATACGTGTGCGCGTTTCAAAACGATCTAAGCCCACATACATACCTGCGGCCTCTGCTACTGTCCCATCTTCGTTGAAAATATCTATTATCTCAAGGTTATGTGTCTCCCCGAGCATATAGTCGTTCTTATCGTGCGCCGGGGTAACTTTCAAGCAACCGGTTCCGAATTCTATCTCAACATATCTGTCTTCTATTACAGGAATAACCCTATTTACTAAAGGTACTACTACTTTGTGACCTTTCAGCCAAGTATTCTTGGGGTCTTTAGGGTTGATACACATAGCTGTGTCGCCCATGATAGTTTCAGGTCTCGTGGTGGCAACAAGTGCATAATAGCGACCGTTTTCATCAACATGAGCAACGCAACCTTCGGAAAGTTCAACCTTTTTGTCGTCGGCTAAATAATACCTCAAATAGTAAAGTTTACTTTGTTCTTCAACAAAATAGACTTCATCGTCGCTGAGTGCCGTTTTATTCTGCGGATCCCAATTCACCATTCTCAAACCACGGTAAATAAGGCCTTTATTATATAGATCAACAAAAACTTTATTTACACTCTCGCTTCTTTTTGCGTCCATTGTAAATGCCGTACGATCCCAATCGCAAGAAGCGCCTAATTTGCGAAGCTGCTTCAGGATAATACCACCGTATTTCTCTGTCCAGTCCCATGCATGCTTCAAAAACTCTTCACGAGAAAGGTCTGTTTTCTTGATACCCTCTTCAGCTAATTTTGCAATAACTTTTGTTTCCGTAGATATAGAGGCATGGTCTGTACCCGGCACCCACAGAGCATTTTTGCCTTGCATTCTTGCCCTACGCACAAGAATGTCTTGGATTGTATTGTTGAGCATATGACCCATGTGAAGCACTCCAGTAACATTTGGCGGAGGAATCACAATAGTATAAGGTTCGCGGGCATCGGGTTCTGAGTGGAAGAGTTTATTCTCAACCCAATACTCATACCACTTATCTTCAACTTCTGCAGGATTATATTTCTGTGGGAGTTCGTTCATATATGTAACTCTTTTAATTATTTCCTAAAGCACATGACCATAAGTCCAGATATAAAACCGAGATTAAGGTCTTTTTGAGGTTGCAAAGATACGAATTTTTGTCGGTTTAGAACATATAGCAATATCCAATTTTCCAAAATAACAACTAAATTGTCAAGCAGAGAAAACCGTTGACTTCTAAAAATCGCGGAAAGAAACTAAATAATTTAAAAGATAATTCTTTAAAAACACGACTGATTACCAACTATATCGTCAAATATTATACAAATGAAATGATAGAAAAAACTCTTTACATATCACTAATATGAAGACAATTATTATGTTGCTTAAAACTTAAC
>CAJTUG010000032.1:27470-27806 GCA_910579605.1 uncultured Muribaculaceae bacterium
TTTATTTTCAACCATTATTAATGGTGTAATTATGCATCTAAAAATCCAAGGACAAACTGATGGTATTAGCCTAAAATACCATTTCAATAGCTCTCGCATCAATAGCATATTTTATATGCATTCATAAATCATCCTATTAGCACTTGGTTTACAAATAATTACACCCATCCCCTAAAATAGGTTCGTAAATATTTGCAAATATTTCAATAAAAATTTTGGTCAATTCAAAAAAAAAGCATAACTTTGCACTCGCAAAGGAGAGATGGCAGAGTGGTCGATTGCATCGGTCTTGAAAACCGACGAGGGTCACACCTCCGGGGGTTCGAATCCCTCTCT
>CAJTUG010000033.1 GCA_910579605.1 uncultured Muribaculaceae bacterium
ATAATTTAGCCGTATCCAAAGGCAAAAATAAATAATTACATTAGAACAGACAAATTTTAGTGGACCATTTAAATCATAAATCTTCTCCATTGGCTTTATTGTATTCATTGTCATAAAACATGGCAATATAATATTTATCATTCATTTCTGAAATTATGAACCATACAGGTTTTTTCAAATAAATATCCACAATATAATCCAAAGACAGGTTGACTATGGATTTCCTCATATCGTCTGTCGGTTTTTCAAGTTGTTCTGGCGTGAACTTAGTTGTAATGAAATGCAATAATTTATCTCTCATCACAGCTGTATCAGTTGATTCTTCAGATTGTTGATAAAATATAGCTTGATATTGTTTGTTTTCTACAGACATGCAATAAGAAATGTCCTCATCATCCGGAATGGAATAATCTTCAAAAGAAACATAATTGGGACTATTTTCAAATTGGCGACATAAATTATTAAATCGTATACGTATAGAACGGCCATCTACGTTATTGGCATCGCATACCATTATACGGCAAACTTTATCGCCATTTGTGCCGATATGTATATTAACTTCCGTACCGTTGAAAATGCCTGTCAATATATCTTTGCCATAAGGATTAGGTATGAATCCTTTAGACTTGATCTTTTCTATCATTTCCGCTTTGCTCCCGTCTACAGGAATACCTAAAAACTTGGTGACATCTGTATGAGCGTATATGCTGATAGTATCTAAAAGAGTCGTAATAACGGAGAAAACATTTTTCATACAGTAGACCTTGTACTGTTGTTGCTCTCCAGCTGCCACAAGAGCATTGATAATGATATACAAAAGCGTGGAACTGCATTGCTACATTTTAACTTGACGGTCGTAGGAAACCTTGAATACAGATGTAGAACAGCAGCCCACGCGTATGCGTGAGAACCACTATGCTATCTTTGTATTCTATTTGAAAATTTCCTACGTCTTCAAGTTACAAGATGAGCATAACGCTTCTTATTTTCCAATAATGTCGTAGACAGAGTTAAATCTATCTAATGGCAAAAATAGATAATTATATTGAAATCGGCAAATTATTAATATGAAGAACCTTTAATAATACAGACCAAAGTATTATTAAAGGTAATTTCTCAAGATTTTGGAATTGGCATATAGACAAAGGCTCGCATGTGATTTATATTGGTATATTTTGTCAAATATATCCGCATGCAGCCAGGCGTGAGGCTATGTCATATAGGATGTCGATAGCTAAGGTATGGCTTATTTTAGTTCCGTTGAATTCTTGTGCAACAGTTTCGGGGAATGTAGATAGCTGGTCTATGTGCCGGCGTAGCGGAAGAAGTTCCTGTTGGGGACAGTGGTCGAAAGCAGCAGCGAAAACGGCGGCTAAGAGAGAGCGGCATTGTTCAAGGTGATCAAGAGCAAAGGAGTCGTTTTTCGTTTGGGCTGTGTTGGCTGCTTGATCGGCCATTACCAATGCGTCGGAAAGAGCCGAAAGGTATATTCCATGGAGTTTGTCTATGTCGGCACGTGCCGTAAAGACGGTGAGAATTGCCATAACCATAGTGGCAAATGCTTGTTCTGATTCGTCGGCAGCAATGAGGTCGTGGCAGTGTGCCGAGGCCACTACGAGCGCTTGTGCTGCCAAGTCGTTGATGTCGTGCCCTCCTTTAGCTTCAAGGCGGAGATTTTCGAAATATCTGGCCAACGTCTGGCCGGAGAAATTAACGGCGGCTTGGATATTGCCGCCGTTAACAAGTGCTGAATGATCGTTTATGAAATTATCCAAACTTTCCATTTCCGAGTTTTTGTCTCTATTCTACTTCGTGGAGATCGTGGCCCATACGTTCTTTTTTGGTGTGCATATAGCGGAGATTAAACGGATTTGGTTTCACCTCTATAGGCACTATTTCCACTATTTTCAGTCCGTATCCTTCAAGGCCTATGCGTTTGATAGGGTTGTTGGTCATGAGTTTCATGTCGTGGATACCGAGAAGATTAAGGATCTGGGCACCTACACCATAGTCGCGCTCGTCTGCGTCGTGACCAAGATGTATATTTGCTTCCACAGTATCAAGGCCTTCTTCTTGCAGTTTATATGCTTTTATTTTATCCATAAGCCCTATGCCCCGGCCTTCTTGATTGAGGTATACGATTGCACCCCGGCCTTCTTTTTCTATCATTTCCATTGCCTTATGGAGCTGTTCTCCGCAATCGCAACGTTTAGAAGCGAATATATCGCCGGTTGCACAAGATGAGTGAACCCTTACCAAAACAGGTTCGCCATTGCGTATATCGCCTTTTATGAGGGCTATGTGTTCCAATCCGTTGCTTTTCTGGCGGAATGGTATGAGGCGGAAATGGCCGTGTTCGGTAGGCATGTCTACTTCCACTCCTTGCTCAACAAGTTGCTCCGAAGCGAGGCGGTAGGCTATGAGGTCGCGGATAGATATAAGCTTCATACCCCATTGGTCGGCTTTTTTTCTTAATTCAGGCAAACGTGCCATAGAGCCGTCGTCGCTCATTATTTCCATGAGTGCGGCGGCCGGTTGCAATCCTGCCAATCTGGCAAGATCTACTGCGGCTTCTGTGTGCCCGCTACGGCGCAAAACGCCCTGGTCTTGGGCATAAAGAGGATTGATGTGTCCGGGGCGGCCAAAGGTTTCGGGTGTAGATTCGGGATCGGCCAAAGCGCGTATAGTAGCGCAACGGTCTTCGGCACTCACTCCCGTAGAGCAACCTTCGAGTTTGTCTACAGTAACCGTAAACGGAGTTCCGAGCACCGAGGTGTTTTGTTCTACCTGGTGCGGCAGTTCAAGTTCTCTGCATCGCGAGAGGGTGATTGGAGCGCATAAGACGCCGCGTGCGTTTTTGAGCATGAAATTCACCTGCTCTGGAGTTATTTTTTCTGCGGCGACTATTATATCGCCTTCGTTTTCGCGGTCTTCGTCGTCGACAACGATAACCATTTTACCGAGGGCGAAATCGGCCACGGCCTCTTCGATGCTGTCAAGTCGGATTTGCTCGTTCATAATTATAGAGGTACTGTTGTATTTTGAGTTTGTTTATATCGGTTATGTATTTTTGAAACGCTCCAAGAGTTTTTTTGTTGTCTCTTCTATAACCGGTAGGTTTCGTCGGGTGGGGCGGAACGGATATTGGTTAAGCAGATTTATCGTGTAGATATCCGGGCTGTTGGATAGGTAATCCACTAAAATATTCAATGGTTGCCTCAATGCAGCGTTTGTCCCTGAATAAAATATACGCTTGGCCAAAGGCATATTATTGATTCTTTCTTGCTCGGAGGCGCATATACTGAGGAAATTTTCAAGCATCGTGTGTGCCTGCGTTGGATCTACATCCATCATCCTCACTTCTTTAAGCGATAGGGAACGTGTGAGTCCTTTTCCTTTTATCCGGGCAAAGAAATTGCGGTAGGCGTCGAAATTGAATACTGCCGAGTCGCCTACGGCCTTGTATGTGAAGAAAATGCCGAGAGGCATAAGGGCTATTGTACTGAGCCAAATTCCGAGCCATACGGTGGTTTTACCGTCGCGAGCCATTTTGTAGCCTGCATTGTCTATAATGAAATATACAATAAACAAGAGCACAGAAATGATGAGCGGTGTACCCAAACCTCCTTTTTTGATAATTGCACCCAATGGCGCACCTATAAAGAAAAAGATGATGCAAGCAAAAGAAAGGGTAAATTTTTTCTGCATTTCTATATCGTGGCGACGCATGAGTTTTGCTTGCTCTGCCAAGGCCAACGAGCGGTATTGGTAGTCTTGCTTCTGTCGGCGAGCTTTGGCCAAGGCATTGGCTATATACGATTTTGCTGCCGAAGCATTAGGTGCGTTGAAAATTGAATCCACGTCGAGATATTTTTGCACCGTTATGTCGGGGCGACGTGTTTTCATGGCTTCGCCGTTTTCTAATCGTGTAGTGACCGGGTAGACGCCGAAATAAGGTTGGTTCATAATCTCGGTGGCGTATACGGAACCTATGGAATCCACCTGCTGCCCAATGGAATCTATGGAGTGGAGGAGTTGCGTCACATTTTGGCCTATATATTGGTTTCTGAGTCCGCTCTCGTCGACGCGGTTGAAATTGGCATCAAACGGAAAATATATCTGTTTGTCGGAGAAATGTTCGCGTCTGAAGGGCAAATAGCGCTGCGAGCTGCTGCCCATGGAGTTATCGCGCATATTTTCAAACATTTCTCCGCTGTAGAGATGAAGGAACAATCGTGTCTTGTCTTCTGTAAAATTGAATTTACCCGAGTCGGCCAAAATAACACGTGAATTGTCCATTCCTTTTGTGAGGTCGTAGATTATCATGCCGTAGAGCATGCCGTTTTCCTGGTTCTTTCGTTCTACGTAGAGATTCATGTTGGGAATCTGGTCGTAGAACGACCGCTCCGGAATTTCCACCTCAGGCGATTTCTGCCGCACCGAGAAGAGCAGAGTCCACATTTTTGTCTGCGCTACGGGAAGCACGTTGTTTTGGAAGAAGAAAGCCCCAACCGCAATGAAACCCATGAGGATCATGAGAGGTTTCATTATTCTGAAAAGTGATATACCCGACGCTTTCATGGCTGTGAGCTCGAATTTCTCGCCCAGGTTGCCAAAGGTCATCAACGAGGCCAAAAGCACGGCCAAGGGCAACGCTGTGGGGACCATAGAAAGAGCCGCATAGAAAAACAATTCGCATATAACGCTGACTTGTAGTCCTTTGCCTACTAAATCATCTATACTCTTCCATAGAAATTGCATCAAGACAATGAAGAGACAAATAAAGAACGTCATGAGCAACAACGGCAAAAACCGCTGCAACATATATGAATATAGACGCTTTATTATTACCATTTTAATGGTGCTTTTGTATTTGATTCTACAAAATTACTACAAAAAGCCGACATATATGGTCTGAGAATTAAAATTTTGATTAAAAGAAGACGCTTAAGCTTGTCTTTACGGTTTTTTTTCGTACTTTTGCAGCATCTAAACAAAGGCCCCCATGAAAACGAATAATTTTCACGGGGACTTTATTTTTTAACAGCTATAATAATGTTACTACAATTCGGTATTTTGCTCACATTTCTCGCCATGGGCGAATTTATAGTCATGGCCACCCACTTGCCGGTTCCTTCAAGTATTATAGGTATGCTTTTGCTCACGGCGTCTCTGCGTGCAGGAATAATAAAGCCGCGGCAAATTGAACGTCTGGCAGACTTTCTTGTCCATAATCTCGGATTTTTTTTCGTACCTGCCGGTGTAGGTATAATGAACTGCCTCGGGCTTATCGCCGACCAATGGTTGCCAATAATAGGGGCATCGGTAGGCAGCACAATTATAATAATAGCTGTGACGGGTTGGACACACCGAGCCGTGCGTAAATCTCTATCACGAAAAAAAACTATTTCTGCAAAAGCTTGAATATGGAATTCATTACCAACCCTATATTTCTTATTGCTATTACTTTCATAGCCTATATCGGTGCTCAGATTCTTCAACGTCGATTCGGGATACGCCTGTTTAACCCCATCCTCGTGTCTATAATAGCAATAATCATTTTCTTGCGTGGTACCGGTACAGACTACGAGACTTATCGCCAAAGCAGTATCTATATCGATTTCTGGTTAAAACCTGCGGTTGTAGCCCTTGGTTTGCCGCTATACCGGCAATTGTCTACAATCCGTAAACAGATTCTTCCGCTTTTGCTATCCGAAATAGCAGGGTGCGTTGTCGGAATAATTTCTGTTGTGCTTATCGCCTATTTGCTTGGTGCTTCGCATCAGGTCATCATGTCGCTTGCTCCGAAAGCCGTCACTACCCCTATAGCCATGGAAATATCGGCTGCTACCGGAGGCATACCGGCACTTACAGCTGCAGTTGTTGTGAGCACAGGTATATTCGGAGGTATTGCCGGATTCCGAATAATCCGTCTTAGTCACATCAAGAGCCCCATAGCTCAAGGTTTGTCTATAGGCACTGCGGCCCATGCCGTAGGCACATCTGCTGCCATGGAACGAGGGGAACGTTACGGAGCTTTCTCTTCGCTCGGGCTTACGATCAACGGTCTTCTCACTGCCCTGCTCACTCCTTTGATTTTAAGCCTTATCGGCATATGAGTTAAAAAATAGCCAAGTGCGCAATACTATTGCGCACTTGGCGGATATCTATTTGTTAAGCAGTGTATTACGCTGTAGGTTTGCGAGTTTTATACGCCAAACTGGCGATTTCCGGAAAAGCATGCGGAAATGGTCGTTGTCCATGTTTAGGATTCGTTCTCTGTCCATACTCAAGATTTCTTCCGACGGCAAGAACTCGGGGAGAGTTTTTGCATGGGCTTGGTTATTATTGTGTGGGCACACATCTTGGCAAATGTCGCAGCCGTAGATTTTTCCAGGGAATGAAACTCCCGGAGGTAATTCGCCACGGTGCTCTATTGTGAGGTACGACAGGCATTTACGGGCGTCGAGCGCACTGTGGCCGTCAAGAGCGTGGCCAGGGCATGCTTGCAGGCAGCGTCTACATTCACCGCATGAGAGCTTGCAAGGATTATCGGCTTGTAATTGTCCGGTCCAAAGTATTTCTGCTAAAAATACCTTCGATCCTATGCCTGGAATTATCAGCTGGTTATTCAAGCCTATGAAGCCTATACCGGCTTTTACTGCCCAATATCTTTCTCGTATGGGAGCAGAGTCTATGCAGATTCTTGTGGAAGTGCCTGATGAGTAATTTTCCAAAAATTGTGTTGCAGGAGCCAATACTTGCCTCAATACATCGTGATAGTCTTTGCCCAAAGCATAGTCTGAAAATAGAGTGCTATGGTCTTTTTGTGCATATGAAAAAGCTGCTGTGATAATACTTTTGCAGCCGTCTAAAAGCATTCGCGGGTCTCGGCGGATATCGCGGTAACGTTCCATGTAGGCCATGCCTGCATTTTTAGATTGCTCCAACCACAAATCATATGCCTCTGCAGCATCTTGCTCCACAGGCATAGCCTCTGCTATACCGACAGCCACTGCACCGGCTCGGGTTATTAACTCTTTAATACTGCTTTCTATGCTACATTGGGAGCGGTTTGAATTCATATCCTTGTTGCAAGAGCCATTCTATGGCCTTAGGTAGCGCATAACGCAGATTGTTTTCAGCTTTGAGAGAATCGTGGAAAACTATGATAGACCCGTTACGGGCAAAGCGTTTTACATTTTCAAATACCTCTTGGCCGCTGAGTTTTTTAGAATAGTCACGGCTCACAAGGTCATACATTATGATGTTGAATTTGTTTTTGAGAGCTTTGGCTTGTTTCCATCGCAATAATCCGTGTGGCGGACGGAAAAGCGGGCTGTCTATGAGCGAATCGGCTTCGGCAACATCGCGGAGATAGCGGTGTGCCTTTACTTTCATGCCTTGCAGATGGTGCATGGTATGATTCCCGAAACTATGTCCGCGGCTTTTTATTTCTTCCAATAGTTGAGGGTGGCGTCTCACATTGTCGCCTACGAGGAAGAATGTGGCTTTTATGCCGTAGCTGTCAAGGGTATCGAGTACCCAAGGTGTTACTTCGGGAATAGGCCCATCGTCGAAGGTGAGGTATACTACTGGTTTTGGACCACGTTGCTTAATGCGCCAAACCGCCTCCGGGAAAAGGAGGCGGTAAAGCAAAGGAGGTTGTTCTATGAGCATGGTTTGGAAGGAGGGTGTTTGTTTTAACACACTCTTAAAGAAGTCTGTCCCACATTGTGGCGTCGAAATTATGCTTTTGCATTATTCCGTTGGAATATTCCATTGGTTCTACTCCGGCTTGGCGGTGCAATCTCAAGATTTCTATAGCATCGTCGATTACTTTGCGTTGACGGCCTGAATAGAGACTGGCTTGTTCTTTCAATTCATTTTCTGTATGGCCATTCACATATATCAGTGGTGCGGTGTAGAGGTCGTTATCAAGGTTTTGGTTCTTGAGCGATTTCAAGTCTTGTGCACGGTCGGGATTGCTGAACAGGTCGGGAATAGCTTTGATTATTTCTATTCGGTTCTTTAACGAAACAGCTTCTCCGAGATACATCAAAGCGTAGTTTTCTGCGCGGCCGAGAGATGCTACCTCTGCCGGGGTGAGCGATGACGCATACTTAACCAATTGGGCATAGCGGTCTGCTTCTTGGTCTACCAATGCTTCTGCCATAGCCAGGTCGTCGGGATTTTGCGATGAGAAATAAAGCTGCAAGAAGCTGTCGGCCATGTAAAGTCCCATCATGCCGTCGAATGGCGACGCTTTGGATGGTAATTTTTGGATTATCAGCTCCATAATCTGTCGTGCCATGTCGTTTCGTGTCTGTGGCGCGGCAAGGCCTGCTGCTTTTGCGGCATCTTTTGCTTCTTGGCTTGCCGGCAAGTCTCCGGAGGTCATGAGATTTTCTACTACGGTATACATTCCCGAACGCACAGAGGCTACCATGCGGCGTACTGTCTCGTCGAGATAGAGTTTTTCGGGATTTTCGCCGTCAAGTCCTCCCCAACGGTAGTTTTCCACTATATTCCTGTATGCCTTGTCGGCAGTGACATTGTAGCGTCCGTCTTGAATGAAAGGAGTCACCTCATAGGCCATACCTGTAGAAGAAAGATATGGCATGAGACCGAGATAGTAGCTTGTAGGCACTGTTGTGGCAAAATAAACAGGCCTTTCCCAATTTCCTTCAACAGAGTTGGACACTATGTCGAGGCTCAATATACGGCTTTGGTTTGCTCCCGAGCCGAGGCGGGCGAGGTTTGTGCGTACATCGTCGAGCCAAGGAAGGAGTTCTGTGGTGTCTGTCTCTATATTGCCGGTGCTGTATCGCTTTAATGCAGCTTCGCGGTCTACGGGGATGTATATGTTTCCTTTATCCATGAGGGGAGCGCCGTAGAGTTTGGGGTCGGAGGCATATAGGCGTCGGAGAGACTCTTCGGCGCGCATGGGACCCATTGAATCGGTTTGAGATATAACGAAGCTATAGGCAAGACGCTCATATCCGTAATCTTCGGGCTTGGCATACATGGGTACGCCTTTGCTTTGGTAGGCGGGCATGCTTATTTGGTTTGCGTACCAATCGGTGGTGAGATATGAAAGATTTACCACTCTCACGTCGGTTCTGTAGCCTTCCACTTCTTGAGCATACCACAAGGGGAAAGTATCGTTGTCGCCGTTGGTAAATATTACGGCATTTGGATCGAGAGAACTGAGATAATTGAAACCGAAATCGCGTGTGGTGTAGCGTCCAGAGCGGTCGTGGTCGTCCCAGGTTTGCGACACCATCTGCAAAGGAACTGCTATTGCGGCGATGCAAGCCACTGTAGCCCCTATAATGCGGGCTGTTTTGAGTTTGCTTTCTGCAGGGGCTTCTTTCCCTTCTTTATGCGGTGCCAAAAGGTCGCGGAGCATGATCCCTATAGCCGGGATGGCCATGCCTATCCATATTGCAAAAGCATAGAAAGATCCTGCAAAGGCATAGTCGCGTTCACGCGGCTGTCCGGGTGTCTGGTTTAGGTATAGCACGATGGCTATACCGGTCATGAAGAAGAGGAAGAATACCACCCAGAATTGTTCTATACCTCTGTGGCGGTTTATAGAGTGGTTGTATAGAGCTTGGAAAAGGAGACCGATGATTCCCAATATGAGTGGAAGCATAAAGTAGACGTTGTGTCCTTTGTTGCCTTTTCCGTATTCGTCGGGGAGATATGTCTGGTCGCCTAAACGGGCATTGTCGATAAACGGTATCCCGCTTATCCAGTTGCCCAAGTGAGGCTCTCCGTTTCCTTGGAGATCATTTTGGCGGCCTGCGAAATTCCACATGAAATATCGCCAGTACATGTGGTTTAGCTGGTAGTTTACGAAATAACGGAGATTCACGTCAAAGCCTGGTTTCCATACCATGGTCTGGCTGTATGGCTCGCCAAATTGGTCTACGCTCGTGGTCACGGGTTCCATGTTGTGGAGATATCGCATCAATTCCACTTTTGGCACAAATCCTTGTTCTGCCCATGAATGCCGTAATTCGGCCGGGATGGTGTTGATGTCGGGTGTTGAATATCCGGCCCATGCTTTGTAGCCCGATACGCTTCTGCCGTCGGGGTCGTTGGCATATATGCGAGTAAAAAGCATGTCGAGATCCGGCATTGTCTTGTAGTCGGGACGCTCTATGGTGTCTACATATCTGTCGGGTTCATCGGCAGAGGTTTTCACCACTTTTGTATACGACTTGGATGGGTTGTTGAATGCACCTCCATATTCGTCGCGTAGATATCCGTCGATAACTTTTGTGCGAGGACGTCCCATTTCGTCTACTTCCACATACCAATTGCCGGAGCCTTGTGGATATTCTTCTTCAACCAACGCTTCGGCAAACACCGGCCCCATGAAAAGCGGACGGTCGCCATATTGTTCGCGGTTGAGGTACGATGACAGGGCAAAGACATTGTCGGGGGCATTCTGGTTCATAGGTGTATCGGCAGTGGCTCGGATAAGTAGGAGCGCATATGACGAGTATCCAATGAATATTACGAAAATGCTTATTACAGCTATAGACAACACTCTGAACGGCAATTTCTTGGTGGCGAAGAGATATGATATTAGAGCTATCATTAGCAATACGCCTACCCATACAGAGTGCCCAATGAACAACATTCCCGATAGAGAAACGCTCAAGAACACTGCAATTCTCACTGCAGCCGTGTTTTTTCCTTTGTATAGCAATGATATTGCCCAAATGAATACGGCAACCAAGATTATCGCGTAGAATAACACGCCCATGTTGTATCCTGTTCCGAAGCCGTTGACGAACAGCAATTCAAACCATTGTGCAACTTGTACGAATCCAGGGACGAGGCCATAGAGAATAGCGCCTACAATAACGCAAGATATACCCAAGGCTATGAGCGAACCAACGGCATTGATATTCTTAAATTTGCGATAATAGAAAATAAGTCCTAAAGCGGGGATACACAAGAGATTGAGCAGGTGTACGGCTATAGATACGCCTATCACGTAGGCTATGAGAATGAGATATCTGTCGGAATGTGGATGGTCGGCCCGGTTTTCCCATTTAAGCATCAGCCAGAAAACCAATGCCGTGCAGAACGACGAGAATGCGTAGACCTCGCCTTCTACGGCAGAGAACCAGAATGTATCGCTCCAAGTGTAGCATAAAGCGCCACAGATGCCTGCCCCCATTATTAAAATGGTTTTCCATGTCGAAATGTCTGTTGCATCATCTGGTACTATCAACCTTTTGGCCAGATGGGTTATGCTCCAGAACAATAGCAGTATTGTGGCGGCACTAAGTAATGCCGACATAGAGTTGACTGCTACGGCGGCGTTTTGAATTCCTCCAAAGATTGTGACGAAGAATCTTGCTGCAAGCATGAAAATGGGGTTACCCGGCGGGTGGCCTACTTCGAGTTTGGCTCCTTGAGCTATAAATTCAGGGCAATCCCAGAAGCTTGCTGTAGGTTCTATGGTAAGCAGATATGTCACTGCCGATACCAGAAAGCAAAACCATCCAAGCAGATTGTTGATTAAATTATATCTTTTCATTGGGTTTTGTTAATTCGCTTTAATTGGCAAAATTAACCATTAAATCCGAATTAATCCTCAAATTAAGCAGTATTAACATCTAAAAATAGGTATGGAGTGCAAAAAGCACTCCATACCTATAATAATCTATTTAGTTTTTGCTTAGTTTACAAGCCTTTTCCGTGGCAGTTTTTGTATTTTTTACCTGAACCGCAAGGGCAAGGATCGTTGCGTCCTACTTTTGGGGCAGCTTTTGCCGGCATTGGTTTCTGCGGCTCACTCTGGCGTGCGGATGCGGCTGCGCGTTGCTCTGCTGCTCCCGGGAGGTCTTCTTTGCTTTCCTTATAGTTCTGGCGCTTTGGAAGCTCTGCTTTGGTTTCGCGCAGTTCCGGTTTTGGCGCTTCGGGCTGCTGTTGTTCCGCTCCTTCTGCCGGTTGCTGAGGTTGGCGACGCTCTGGCACACGGATTTGTCCGCGCATAAGAGCCGAAACGGCTTTTATGTTGAGGTTGTTGAGCATTCCTTCAAAGAGGTGGAAAGACTCTACTTTGTAGATTACCAAGGGGTCTTTTTGCTCGTATGCGGCGTTCTGCACACTTTGGCGGAGTTGGTCGAGTTCGCGTAGATGTTCTTTCCAGAGTTCGTCTATAGTAACGAGCATAAGAGCTTTGTGCCATTCTTTGATAATAGAGCGGCATTCTGTTGCTACGGCGTTGCGAAGATCTACGCGGAGATTGAACACACGTTTTCCGTCGGTTATAGGCACGAGTACGAGGCCGTCGTAGTCGGTGTTTGCGGCCATGTCGGATAATATAGGCAGAGCGATTTCGCGTATATGGTTGCTCTTTCTGTCTAATCCTTGTACGGCGGCATCATGGAGACGTACAATTTTTTCTTCCTTGTCTAAGGCTGCGTATTCTTGCTCTGTGTATGGTGCTTCTATAGCAAGGACACGCATGATTTCGTTGCAAAGGTCGGGATATTGAGCAGGCGACTCGTTGTTTATGACCATGTTTTCTACGGTGTCGTAGAGCATGTTTATGATGTCTACACCTATTCTTTCGCCTAATACTGCGTGGCGTCGGCGTTCGTAGATATAGGTGCGCTGTTTGTTCATGACGTCGTCGAATTCAAGAAGACGTTTGCGGATGCCGAAATTGTTTTCTTCCACACGTTTCTGTGCGGTTTCTATGGCATTGTTCACAATTTTGTGTTCAATCATTTCGTCTTCTTTGTATCCGAGGCGGTCGAGCATTTTCACTACGCGGTCGGTTGCGAAGAGGCGCATGAGCTGGTCTTCAAACGATACGAAGAATACAGAAGACCCCGGGTCGCCTTGGCGTCCTGCACGTCCGCGGAGCTGACGGTCTACTCGGCGCGATTCGTGCCGTTCTGTACCTATGATAGCCAGGCCACCGGCTGCTTTTACTTCGGGTGTGAGCTTGATGTCGGTACCGCGGCCTGCCATGTTGGTGGCAATGGTTACACAACCGGTACGGCCTGCAAGGGCAACGACTTCGGCTTCTTTCTGGTGGAGCTTGGCATTGAGGATCTGGTGGGGTATTTTCTGCATGTCGAGCATGCGGCCGAGGAGTTCGGAGATTTCTACCGAAGTTGTACCTACGAGAACCGGGCGGCCCTGCTCTACCATTTTGACTATTTCGGCTATTACGGCTTTATATTTTTCTTTTTTGGTGCGGTATACCCGGTCGTTCATGTCCATACGGGCGATAGGACGGTTTGTAGGAATGGTTACGACGTCGAGTTTATATATGTCCCACAATTCACCGGCTTCTGTAATTGCCGTACCGGTCATACCGGCAAGTTTATGGTACATGCGGAAATAGTTTTGCAGTGTAATTGTGGCAAAAGTCTGCGTTGCAGCCTCTACTTTTACACCTTCCTTGGCTTCTATAGCTTGGTGGAGACCATCGCTATAGCGCCGGCCTTCCATTATACGGCCGGTCTGTTCGTCTACGATTTTTACTTTGTTATCGTCTACAACATACTCTATATCTCGTGCAAAGAGGGTATATGCTTTGAGGAGTTGTGTGACAGTGTGTACGCGCTCTGTTTTGACGGCATAGTTTGCCATGAGCTCGTCTTTCTTTATCTGGCGTTCTTCCGGGTCTGCGATGTTCTCAAGTTCGCTCAATTGTGCGGCAATGTCGGGAAGGACAAAGAACTGCGGGTCTTGAGCATGGCCGGTGAGTTCGTCGATACCTTTATCTGTAAGTTCTACAGAGCGGTTCTTTTCGTCGATTACGAAATAGAGCGGGTCTGTGATAAAGGGCATTTCGCGAGCATTGTCTTGCAGATAGTGAGCTTCGGTCTCGAGAAGGATGTTCTTCATGCCTTCCTGGCTCAAGAATCGTATTAGAGCGGAGTTTTTAGGCAATCCTTTGAAGGCACGGAAAAGGAGGATAGCACCTTCTTCGCGTGTCTTTTTATCGTCTGAGGCAAGTTTGGTTTTGGCTTCGGTGAGGATGCTTGTCACCAAACGTTGCTGTGCTTTGACAACTTTCTCTACGTTTGCTTTGAATTCGTTGAAAAGTTGGTCGTCGCCTTTTGGAACCGGGCCTGAAATGATGAGAGGTGTACGGGCATCGTCGATAAGCACGGAATCGACCTCATCGACAATGGCATAGTAGTGTTTGCGTTGTACCAGATCTTCCGGTAGCATGGCCATGTTGTCGCGGAGATAGTCGAAGCCGAATTCGTTGTTTGTTCCGTATGTAATGTCGCATTCGTAGGCTTTGCGTCGTGCCGGGGAGTTTGGTTCGTGTTTGTCTATGCAGTCTACCGAGGCTCCGTGGAACATATAGAGCGGCCCCATCCATTCGGAGTCGCGTTTAGAGAGGTAGTCGTTGACAGTGACGACGTGTACACCACGTTTTGAGAGCGATCTCAGGAACACCGGCAATGTTGCCACAAGGGTTTTACCTTCTCCGGTAGCCATTTCGGCAATTTTACCTTGATGAAGGGTTATGCCGCCAATGAGCTGTACCTCGTAGTGTACCATGTCCCAAATCATTTCGTTCCCGCCGGCAATCCAACGGTTTTTCCAGATAGCTTTGTCGCCGTCTATCGAAACAAATTCTCTTCCTTGCCCGGCTAAATCGCGGTCGAAATCTGTGGCTGTCACTTCTATTGTTTCGTTTGCGGCGAAACGTGCAGCGGTTTCCCTAAGGGTAGCGAATACTACCGGGAGGGCATTGTTCAATTCGTCTTCAAGGAGCTCGAGGATGTGTTTTTCGTGCTCGTCGATTTTATCCCAGATTGGTTGGCGTTCCTCAAAGGGCAATGTTTCTACTTGTTGGCGGAGTTCGGCAATAGCTTCGTTATCCGGGGCTATTGTCTGTGCTATATGTTGGCGTACTTGGTCTATTTCGCGGCGTAGTCCGTCGTTGTCGAGCTGCGCTACGCGAGGCATTTCTTCTTTGATTTTTTTCAGGATCGGCTGCACGGCCTTGAGGTCGCGGGTTGATTTATCGCCGAAAACCTTTTTCAAAAATGTTGTGAAAGACATATGGTATGTTGTATTATTCTGAGAAATTGATAGATGCCGTGTTAACGACGGCACAAATATACGAAAAAAATTTGTTAAAAACGGGTATCCTTATTTCTTTTGGAGAGTAAGGGCTGTTTCCGAAGCGCCGTTGGGCGAACGGATTCTCAGAATACGAGCCACCGTAGGAGCTAAAGTGCGGACGTCTACGGGTGTTCCTATCACTTGTGGAGCTATTTCGGGGGCTATGATAAAGGCAGGCGCCGTAGTAGCAGCCGTCCGGTAAACGAGGTGCTGCTGTTGAGACGCCGGATTATTAAAATCGTCGATGAGTTCGTAGCCGGGGGCCACTGTTATGAGAAGATCGCCGGCATGAGCCACAACGGTGTTTCGGCGCAAGGCTTCGGGACGGTTTCCTGCACGTCCGGCCAGAATATCTTCTTGGGTATAGACTCTGTCTACTCCTTGCATTTTTGCCAGGAATGCCGCAGCATCGGCCCTGACGGCTTTTATGTCGAGTTTGCGTTCCTTGATTAGCTTAAGGTTGAGGAAAAAACGACCGTTGTGGTATGCTGCCACATATTCCCCGTTGCCGTACACGGCCATGAGGTACATGTTGAGCAAAGACACTGCTTTGCGGCTTGAGAATTCTCCGTATGGGATACTCCATTTTTCGTCGTCGCGTTTTCCTGTTGGCTCTGGAGGTGTTCCGGCAAGGAATATGAGTGTATGGTCTAATCCTACGTTGCGGTCTATTGCAGAAAATAGTTGCTCGAGATTCTGGTCCAGTTTTACGTATGCGTCGAATTCCTCGGGTCGTGTGTCGGTGCTTTTTCCGTAGGCATAAGGGCGTAGGTTATATGCAATGTTGAGGACGTCTACACCATCGTCGTGCTTGCCTATGCGAAGAGATTGGATCAGGTCTATCGCCACGTTGCTTATCTCGCGGTTTACCAATGGCGAATTCACGAACATGTCCAGCCTGTTGGTGTTGGCCCGCGGGAAAACGTAACGGAAAGGGTATTTGCGCAGATGTTCCGGCAATGACGGATAATCGGCAAATGAGTGCGAAGGTGTCCAGCTCATGGTGTCCATGCGCATGGACAAGGGGTTTGTACGGTTGCGTGTGGCTACAGCCACGGGCATTTCCTTGTAGAAAGTGGAGGAAGCCCAATTTCCGGTTTTAGAGTCAAGCCATATTGCTGCGTTGCCGGCGTGGCCTCCCAAGGCCAAAGCACGTGCGGCGTCGGGGGCTATGGCGTAAACTACGTTTACTCCGCCGGCAGCTATACGGGCTTCGTCGGAAATGGTGGTTACTTTAAGTGCCGAAGGGGAATATGTCTGCGATGTGAAATTTCCCAAGTGTGCAGCGTCGGCATATATGGGGATAGCCCGTAATGTCTCGCAGTTGTATATCTCTGCCGCGCCTATGCCGGATACCGACGGTGCTGCTCCGGTCATCAACGTTGCAGTTGCGGCGGCAGGGTCGAGATACGACCCGTAGTCGGCACCGGTTATCACGGCACCCTTTTCCAAGCGTCTGAAGCCGTCTTGCCCGAAATGGTCGCGGAGAAGATCTAATTTGTCGGCGTCAAGACCGTCTACCACAATCCCTACCAGAAGTTTCACCGGCACAGGTTCTTTGGCAACTACGCTGACTGTGGCGACAGAAGCCACGAGCGCGAGCACGATGCCAGGAACTGCAGGTATTATATTTCTCCGTTTTTTCACTTTTGGGATTTGTTGGTAGGTGGGTTATACGTTGCGATTGGTCTTGTAATGCGACGTTTTAGCTTATTTGTGATTTATTTTCAAGTATGCCGCCGACCGAAGCATTTCGGCAAGGATTATCGGCAAAAATGCTGGATTGGCCGATTGTGGCAACCAATACCAACAAACTAATAACACAAATAACGCTACAAAGTTAATAAATTGATAGCATAAAACCACATTCTTGCCTTTTTTTAACCAAATAAATACAGTAGGGATAAAGCATAATGGGTTGATCCATACATAAAGCCAATTAGGAGAAGTAGCCTCGTGGACAGAAACGAAAATGAGGAATGTGAGAAGACAGCCTGTGAGGCCCAGAATTCCGAAGAATAATGCGTCAAACCACTTGCTTGTGCGTCGACGGTGTAAATCGTAAATCGTAAGCCCAATAACTACGAGAAAAAAAATCCAGAAAACACCCATAGGAGATGCAAGGAATGGTGTCGGAGAGTCTATTGCCGCATCGGGGGCTACATCATTGAGTACTATAGTCTTAGATACTACAGGTTTATCTCCTGCTTTGGCAAGCGGGAGCATGCGGTCGAGCTCTGCCGGCGCAAAAGTGGCTTGTCGTCGGTCTATAGTGAAATCTATACCGCTTCCCAAGGCAAGGTCTATTCCGAATTGATACCACGGATAGTTTCGGTGGTAATGCCTCATTATATTTCTGAAAGTCAAAGGTATATAGCTATTGGCTTCCATGGGAGCAGGAGGCAGGAAGATACTGTCGCCGAGAGCTGTCTCTACGGCTCTGAGCGGACGTGTAGCGCAGTTGTCGTAGACGTAGTTGTAGCGGTAGGTGCGATTTTGCGGTAAAATATTTGTTTCAAGAGCGGTAACTAACCTTTTGGTCTGTTCTGCCGATAATTCAAGCTCGTGAGCTACTAAACGCCGTCCTTCGGCTTTGTATAGGTTTAGAAACGGTACGAGTGGTTGAGGGGCAGCCATATAGTCGGTTTCGCCTTTCACAAACCGAAACACAAAATTAGGTGCATTGAAATCGAAAACTCCGAAATTGAAAGCCACCTCTCTTCCGTCGGGATAGAAGACTGCTATGGCGGAATGCCCTTCCAATTGGTATATGTCGCTTCCGGGATAGGCATTGACAAACCATACTGTGGTATCTGCCGATGCGGTATTTTGCCTGCCCCATGCTATGGTAAAAAAGACGACAGCAGCCAGAAAAAGTGCTATTATGCGCTTTGTCATCTTATATCCAATAGTTTGTGAGTCTGGAGCGAGAGCCTCCAATGAGGGTGTTCCATTGCGTATTTTATTGTTTGTGCAACGTTCCTGCCGGAGCATGGCTGCAAAAACAGGTGTTTAGCGCTGAAATGCGAGGCTATTTCTTCTACGTCTTGACCTTGGTATACTATTTTAAGCTCGTCTACACGGTCTATTCCCCAGGGACGGTCTTTTGGTGAGCATGTCACCCAATCTATGCCTTCTGGCACAGGCAAAGTGCCGTTGGTCTCTATCTGGATAAAAAATCCGCGCTCTTTCAATTTAGTCACGAGAGATGTATCGAGTTGCAATAAGGGCTCTCCGCCGGTGCAGATTATGTGGCGGGCAGGATATGCCGCGCATTCGTCTACTATTTCTTCGCATGTGAGGCTTCGGCCGCTTCCATGGTCGGTATCGCAGAAGTCGCAATGTCTGTTGCAGCCAGAAAAACGGAGGAATACAGCCGGAGTACCGGTAAAATAGCCTTCGCCTTGGAGAGAGTAGAATATTTCGTTGATATTATATTTTTTCATACGATGCTGTGTTGCCTTCACTTTCCTGTACATCCACACGGTAGCAATTTTCTACATTGTCGCAGATCCAACGTGCTATGTTTTCGGCAGTTGGGTTAAAAGGTAGGACGTCGTTGAGGACCTTGTGGTCCAGTTCTCCCACTACCAATTCTTTGATGTGGGTGAAATCCGATACCATGCCGTTATGATCCAGTTCTTCGGCACGGCAATGTACGGTTATTATCCAGTTGTGCCCGTGCAGCGACGTGCACTTGCTCTCGTAGTCCAGCTCAAGCCTGTGAGCTGCCGATATTTCAAGTCGTTTGCTTACGTAGTACATTTATTCTTCCCTTTCTTGAGTTTCTAAAGGATTGTAGAGTGGTTCAAATCCGGCTTGGCGACCTATTGAGATAAGATATTCAAATGCCGCCTCGCGGTTGTCTTCTATTGTGCATTCTTTTATAGCTTCTTTGAGATTCTTTGCAAAAAAGCCTACTTCAGGGCCTTGTTTAAGGCCGAACAATGCCATGATTTCTGTTCCGTCTACGGGGTTTTTGCGGCATCGCTCAAGGTCTTTGGCATGGGTGGTGCGGAATTTCTCTTCGACTAAGTCGAAATTCTGCAAAAACCGTGCCTTTTTTGCCTCGTCTTTGCTTGTGATGTCGGCGCGAGCCAAAATCATCAGGTCTTCGAGATCTTCCTCGGCATAGTTTGCAAGACGGCGCACGGCGCTGTCGGTAACGACATCTTCCACCAGGGCTATGGGGCGCATGTGCAGTTCAACCAATTTTGCGACATATCTCATTTCGGCTCCGAGAGGGAATTTCATGCGTCGGAAAATGCTTTTTACCATCTTGGCACCTACGAAATTATGTTGGTGGAATGTCCATCCGCGCTGTGGGTCGTAGTGTTTGGTCACGGGTTTGCCTATATCGTGGAATAGCGCGGCCCAACGCAGGTAAATTTTGTCGGAACGTTGGGCAACGGCATCAAGCACCTGCATGGTGTGTTTGAAATTGTCTTTGTGTCCGCGTCCGTGTACCACATCTATGCCTTTCATCTTTGCCAATTCCGGCAATATTATGGTCAAAAGGCCGCTGTCTAAAAGCAATTGCCATCCTATAGACGGCTTTGGCGATGCCATGATTTTAAACAATTCCGTGGCTATACGTTCTGCCGTGATTATCTCTATGCGAGAGGCGTTGCGTCGTATGGCTTCGAATGTTTCGGGGTGTATGTCAAATTGCAATTGGGTGGCAAAGCGGATTGCTCGCATCATCCGCAAAGGGTCGTCGCTGAAAGTTATGTCGGGGTCTAAGGGTGTACGGATTATCCTTTTGTCCATATCGGAAATGCCGTTGAATTTGTCTATCACATCTCCGAATGTGTCGGCGTTGACGCTTATTGCCAATGCATTGATGGTGAAATCGCGGCGCGACAAGTCATCGTCTAATGTGCCGTCTTCCACTATAGGGTTTCTGGACTCGCGGTGATAGCTTTCGCGACGTGCGCCTACGAATTCCAATTCTGTTTCGCCTCGTTTCACCTGAGCGGTGCCATAGTTGCGGTAGACAGCCAAGTGTGTGCCGCGTCCGAGTTTGGTTGCTACTGCTTGTGCCAACTCTATGCCGGAGCCTACTGTGACGAAATCTATATCCTTGGAGTGTCGGCCTATTATGAGGTCTCTCACGTAACCGCCGACTACATAGGCTTGTCGGCCCATTTCGTCGGCTGCCTCTCCTACGGTGTGAAATATTTTGGAGTTTATTTTTTCTTTTAGATTCATAGAAAAACAGGGCTGTCGCTTTTAGTCGAGGCTGACAATGTCTTCTGGTGCGAGGGTAATTTTTTCGCCTCCGTCGGCTTTGACTATGTAGGTGTTTTCCACACCTATCGCCCCCAGTCCGGGAACGACAAATTTTGGTTCTACGGCAATGACGTTGCCTTCTTGTATTATGTCTTTGGAGCGAGGAGCCAGAACGGGCAATTCGTTGATTTCTATCCCTACCCCGTGGCCAACGAATCCGGCATGGTATCGGTGCCCCATGAAGAATCGTTCATATCCGGCTTCTTTTGCCATTTCTGCGGCTCGGTTATACAATTGCGAAGCCGGGGTGCCGGGAATCATCATTTTGGCTAATTCGGCGCATATGGCGGCTGAGAGAGCATTGAGTTTCTGAGCTTCCGAAGACGGTTCCCCTGCGCAGAAACAACGTGTCATATCTGTCATGTAACCGGTATAGTTGCCGTTTATATCCACCATCACCGGCATGTCGGGTTTGATTATCGAGCCGTTTGCTCCTACAGGCAGAGACGGATCCATACCTTCTCCGCCCATGGCGAAATCGTAGGGCGAGGGCGTGTCTCCGTTTTCGCCTGTGAGAATATTGCCCATAAACAGTTCCATGTCGTTGCCTGCCACTCTGAATTGTCCTAAACAGCCGTCGAGGCGCGAGGCTCGTTCTATTTCTATCTGCAGTTCTATATCTCTCATTCCCTCGCGGTAGAGGTGAGGTATGGTGGTATATACATGTGTCTGTTTTAATCCCGACATTTTTAGCATATCCTGCTCTACGGCAGTCTTGACAGCCCTTGCCTTGCGCAATGCCCCGGATACGTTTGCCGACGGTTTGTCGCCCCCTATGGCTTTTGCAAGACGGCAAATTTCGGAGTATGATGCCGAATCAAACTCTAAAGCAGCATCGTTGGCTAATCCGAGTTTAGCAATATGGGCAGCCATGTCTTCCGGTTTACGTATAGATATATATTCGCCTTCGAGATGGAGCGGGCGGCGCAGGAAATAAATCAGGCTGTCTGATTTTGCGCTTATGTAGATATACCCCCTGAAGACTCTGCCGGTGAGGTAATATATGTTCACGTTGGAGCTTATGAGAGCGCTTCCTATGCCCTGGTTTGCCATTTCGGCCAAGAGGCGGTCTACTCTCAGTTGCTGTTCTTCTTTGCCAAGGAGGTTTATTTGGTTGGATTGCTTGTTGCCTTTCATTTCAATAGGTCGTTAAAACTTTTCAAAATATATTCCGCCCCTTCCAGGTCGTGTCCGAAGCCATAGCTTGCCCACGCGAAGGGCAAACCGGCGGCGTGGGTAGAACGCATGTCGCCGGCAGTGTCGCCAACATAGACAGGATGCTTTAAGTTATAACGTTCTACGAGGGTACGAATGTTCACGTCTTTCTCTTGGCCGTTGTCGCCAAAAGAAACCCAATCGGTGAAATAAGGCTCAAGTCCTGTGTAGCGCAAGAAATTTGGCAGGCCGCTTTTCTGGCAGTTGCTCACCATGAATAGTTTAGCCCCGTTGCGGTGAAGCTCTCGTATGGTATCTGCTACCCCGGGATAGAGTGTTCCTCCGAGATGTGGCATCATTGAGATTTCGTTTTCCTGAAGCTTTTCCATGAAAAATTCAGGGACGTCGTTGCCAATGAGTTCCCGCTCTATCTCTGTGAGAGGTTTGCCCATGAGCTGTTCCAGTCGAGGACGTGTTACCGGAACGCAGCCTTCGAGGCCGCAGTCGGCAATGGTCTGGTTCCATACCCGGCAATAGCTGTCTACGGCATCCCATAGAGTGCCGTCCATGTCGAAAATGTAGCTGTCGAAATTATTGCTCATTATCGGGATAATATATTAAACCTGCCTGTTCGATTCCGTCTAATCTGTCCAGGCGCATTATGTGTCTTATTTTCAAAGGCATTTTGCGGCGTATAGTGAACGAGGGGTAAAGAGTGTCGGTTTTTTCTACAGCCGCCCCCAAAGAGCGTCCTATCCATGCTCCGGCAGGGTCTGCCAAAGAGATATCGAAAGTATCGGTAACGGCCACAGAATCATTTAGCGGATAACTCAACTCAAGCCATAGATTGCTGTAGGCATAATTTTGCGAGTGCTTGATAACCAATACCAATGGGCCTCCCGATGCAATGCTGTCGCGCAAGGTGTCCACGTCCATCTCAAGCGTGTTGGTGTAGTCCCATTCGGCTCCGGGAATCGTAACGAAGCGGCTATAATAATTATCGTCGCCGTTTCCGTGATACCCGTTGATTGAGCATGAAGCCACGGCTATGCATATAGCCATGGCTGTAAAGATTATTTTAGACGTTTTTCCCTTTGTTTTCATTTTCGCCTTGTGGCTGTTGCGGCCCGTTGCTTTTGTTTTTTTTCCGAGGTTTCGGGCGTTTGTTTTTGGCTTGTTCGCCGTCTTGTCCTTGTCGTTGTTGAGGCGGCTGAGGCGATGTTTTCGGCTCTCCTCCGTTCTCGCCCTTGGCATCGGATTTGCCTTCCGGTTTTCCTTTGCGCTTTTTTTTCTTCTTTTTGTCAAAGCGTGTAAGGTCGTCGTCTCCGAGAATATCTCCGAATTCGGCCTTGCGTTTTGGTTTAGCGTCGGTTTCGGGCAAGAGGCTCAGAGGTTTTTCTCCTGCTTTGTTAAGTTCTATGATTTCAAATACCCGTTCTGCAGGCAAAACAACTAAGTTTGCCGCAAAGCTCTTGTCGGTAGAATATGTTACTGTGCGGTTGAAGATATCCGATTTGAAATGGAAATATGTGGCATCGGCAGTTTCAAGGCGTACATCTCTCGGGGGCATACGTCGCGAGGCTTCCACATATGCGTCGACCTCAAAATTGAGGCAGCATTTTAGTTTGGCGCATTGGCCTGCCAGTTTCTGCGGATTCAAGGATATGTCTTGATATCTGGCGGCACTCGTGGCCACAGACACGAAATTGGTCATCCACAAGGAGCAGCACAGCGGTCGGCCACAAGGACCGATGCCTCCTATTCGCCCTGCTTCCTGCCTTGCGCCTATCTGCTTCATTTCTATCCTCACTTTAAACGCTTCGGCAAGGATTTTTATGAGTTGGCGGAAATCCACTCGTTCGTCGGCTATATAGTAGAATATGGCTTTGTTTCCGTCGCCTTGGTACTCCACGTCGCCTATTTTCATGTTGAGCTTGAGGTCTTCGGCAATTTTGCGGGCACGTATCATCGTGTCGTGTTCGCGGGCTTTTGCTTCCTCGAATTTCTCGATATCGGCAGGCTTGGCTTTTCGGAATACGCGGCGTATCTCGGCATTGTCTTTGCCTCTGTTTGCCTTGCGCATACGCAGCTCGGCAAGAACACCGGTAAGTGTTACCGTGCCTATATCGTGGCCCGGCGACGCTTCTACTGCCACGAGGTCGCCTTTCTCCAAAGGCAAGTGGGTGCTGTTGCGGTAGTATCCTTTGCGAGTGTTCTTGAATTGGATTTCAACATATTCGCTTTCGGCATATCCTCCGGGGATATCGTCGAGATAATTGAAGCTGTTGAGTTTGCCGCGGCGGTAATCTGTGCGAGGGGAATGTTTTTCCTTTGGCTGTTCCCCTTCGGGTTTTATAGTGTCTTCGCTCATAATCGTTTTGTGATTTTACCTCCGTGGCATTGCGGTGGAAGCCGCAGGAGCCACGGAGCAGTTGATTATTTTGCGAAGCTTACCGAACGTGTTTCGCGGATAACGGTAATTTTCACTTGGCCGGGGTAGGTCATCTCGTCTTGGATGCGACGGGCTATTTCGCCGGAGAGTTTTTCGGTTTCTGCATCGTCGATTTTTTCGGCGCCTACTATCACGCGCAACTCGCGGCCGGCCTGTATGGCATAAGTTTTGACCACACCGGGATAAGACAGGGCAAGCTGTTCAAGGTCGTTGAGGCGTTTGATATATGCTTCCACGATTTCGCGACGTGCTCCTGGACGTGCACCGGAAATAGCGTCGCAGACCTGTACGATAGGAGCTAAGAGAGATGTCTGTTCTATTTCGTCGTGGTGAGCGCCAATAGCATTGCAGATTTCGGGTTTCTCTTTGTATTTTTCGGCCAATTTCATGCCAAGGAGTGCGTGTGGCAATTCTGGCTCTTCATCGGGCACTTTACCTATGTCGTGGAGTAGGCCGGCACGACGGGCTTTTTTAGGATTAAGCCCGAGTTCCGATGCCATTACGGCACAGAGATTTGCTGTTTCGCGTGAGTGCTGCAAGAGGTTTTGGCCGTAGCTTGAGCGGTATTTCATTTTTCCGACAAGGCGTATAAGTTCGGGATGCAGGCCGTGGATACCCAAGTCTATGCAAGTACGTTGGCCTGTTTCAATGATTTCTTGCTCGATCTGGCGTTTTACTTTAGCAACAACTTCCTCTATTCGTGCCGGGTGTATTCGGCCGTCGGCTACAAGTTGGTGCAGAGCCAGGCGGGCTATTTCGCGGCGCACCGGATCAAAACCTGATAACACTATGGCTTCGGGGGTATCGTCGACTATGATTTCTATGCCTGTAGCAGCTTCCAAGGCACGTATATTTCGTCCTTCGCGGCCTATGATGCGACCCTTTATCTCGTCGGAATCAATGTGGAATACCGTAACAGAGTTTTCTATGGCCGTCTCTGTGGCAACACGTTGTATAGACTGCACCACTATGCGTTTTGCTTCTTTGTTTGCAGTCATTTTGGCGTCGTCCATTATATCGTTGATATAGGAAGCCGCTGCGGTTTTAGCCTCGTCTTTGAGGTTTTCTATAAGTTTTTCCCTTGCTTCGTCTGATGATAATCCGGAGATGTGTTCAAGCAATCCGCGAGCCTGCTGGTGGAGGTCGTCGAGTTCTGTTTGGCGGATATTGAGGTTGCTTTGAAGGGCTTCGAGGTTTTTGCGTTCGGCTTCGAGCTCGTTGCGGGAGCGTTGGTTTTCGCTCTGCTGTTGGTTGAGCTGCAGCTCGCGCTGTTTCATTTTTGCTTCGGCCGATTGCATCTTAGATTGGCGTTGGGCGGCTTGACGGTCGGCTTCGGATGTGATTTTGAGGGCTTCTTCGCGCCCTTCCATAATTTTAGCCTGTTTGAGAGTCTCGGCCTCATGCTCGGCTTCGGTGATGATTAGTTTTGCCCTGGAAGAGGCCATTTTTCGTTGCAGCACTACGGCAACGCAGAAGCCCAAGGCGGCAGCTATAACGGCTATGGCAATGTAGATTAAAAGCATTTATCGGTTATACTTAAACGATTAAAAAACAGAAAGCACTCCTCAACCCATGCAAAGGTCTCTCGGAGACCCGGGAAGAAAAGTGCGGTTAACAACTCACGTAGAGCGAGGTTTTTCGATGCCGGTAAAGCGCTGTGAAACAGCCGGTGAGGGCAAACGGGATGAGATTGGCGTAAAATCTTGTTGTTCAGTCTGTGCCTTCGAGCAAACTGTCGAGGCGTTTTTCGAAATCTTCGAGCAGTTGTGTCTGGCTGTTTATGAGCTGCGTCTTTCGGTAGAGTATACTGGCGTAGTAGAGCGACAGTTTGGCAAGAGCCACCGTTGGAGAATCCGGATCTATGCCGTAGAGCAGCTTGCTCATATTCCCGTTGATTTTTTCTATCACGTTCCGGTAAAACGACTCTTCGTCTTCCGGTACCGGGAGCTTGAAAGATTCCACTCCCGAAATTTTTACTGTTATTCTATGCTCTCTTTTATTGTCCATTATCGGTGGACCGGTTAAACGGCCCGCATCAAGTCGGCGATACAAGTATCGAGTTCCCGCACTATTTCGGAAATCATGGCTCGGGTCTCCTTGGCTTCTGCCGATGTTGGCGCCAATACCGACGATACCTTGAAATGCTCCAGTTCTATCTTGAGCTTTTCTATTTGTGTATCGCGGAGGTGCAATTCCGCTTCCAATTGTGTTACCCTTTCTTGTAGCTCAGCATTTTTCTGCTTGAGGCTTGAAAACCGGGTAGCAAGCAATTCGGCCTTGTGGCCTATTCGGGTTAATTGCTCTTGGAGGTCTTTTGCCATTCCTTTCCAAATTTTCACAAAATTAGCAATTATTCCCGCATATTCAAAATTTTTCTATGCTTTTTACCTTTTTTCCTTGCCTTTGGCGTATTTATTTGAGGGCGATACTTGTTGGTGAGCAATACATTGGGCGTTTTAAGGCCTTAAAGAGGAGCCCTTAAAGGCAGTCCTTTAGTAGGCCATGGCCACATTGTCTACCCAGAATGTGAGGCCGGGAGTGCCCGTATATGGCTCGCCGCTACCCGAAGAGAACATCAAGACCATGTGGGTGGGCGTGGCTTGGGCGTCTTCCCATCCTACTTCTTTCACAGGCACCAGTTTGCCTTTGGAATTGCGTGCATAGTAGCTTTTGGCTTCCGGTATGAGGTTCATAGAGTTTTTGCCCTCTTCGCCGTATTTTAATTTTATAGAGTGCTTGTTTACCCACGTAGCGGTATTGTTGCCGAATAGTTCTCGGGCAGTGCCTACACGCTTTGCATAGAGGTTGCCATTGCTGTCTTCCCAGCGTTTTTGCAGGAGGACGAAAACTTCAGCACGGTCGTTTCCCGGGCGTTCCTTTTTCTTGCCGAAGCCGCTGGAATAG
>CAJTUG010000034.1:0-1540 GCA_910579605.1 uncultured Muribaculaceae bacterium
ATGATCTATATCAATTGGCATGTAAAGTAACGGCTCGTCGTTTTTTCCCAAATTTTGTAAATCTTGACGCAACTTTCAACCATCATGAAAAATGGCGTGCAGACGATCCAAAACGTTATCTTTACGAGGTTGCCACGATGGGATGCAGGACGCGCGTTTTTGAAAACCGTTTTGGCGAGAAAACGTCTGTAGGACGTGGGAATCTTTCATTTACTACTATAAATCTGCCCCGTATTGCCATTGAATGCATGGCAATTAAAGATAAGAATGAAAGAATTGACCGCTTCTTCCACCAATTGGACAACATTCTTGAAATTACCGCGCGACAGCTCAATGACCGTTTTGATTTCCAAAAGACTGCCCTCACAAAGCAGTTTCCTCTTTTGATGTCTAAACTTTGGAATGGAGGCGACAAACTTTTGCCAGAAGACACTATAGAACCAGTTATCAACCAAGGCACACTTGGTATAGGGTTCATAGGTTTGGCAGAATGCCTAATAGGTCTTGTTGGCGCACATCATGGAGAAAGTGAAGAGGCTCAAACCCTCGGCCTCAAGATAATCAGCCACATGAGAAGCCGCGTAAACGGTTTTTCGGAAAAGTACCAACATAATTTTTCTGTTTTGGCAACTCCGGCAGAAGGCCTGTCGGGTAAATTCACCACGCAAGACAGAAAGTCTTTCGGTATAATTCCTGGCATTACGGATAAGATATATTACACGAATTCCAATCACGTACCAGTATATTACCATTGCTCTCCTCGCCACAAAGCAGAGGTGGAAGCTCCTTATCATGCACTGACTGGCGGCGGACACATATTCTATGTGGAAATTGATGGTGATGCGACCCATAATCCAGAGGCAATTGCCGATATTGTAGACTTGATGGATAAATACAATATTGGCTACGGATCTGTGAACCACAACCGAAATCGTTGCATGAACTGTGGCTATGAGGATGCTTCTGCAGAATTGGATCACTGCCCTAAATGTGGTAGCAATGCCATAGACCGTTTGCAACGAATCACCGGCTACCTTGTAGGCACTACAGACCGTTGGAACAAGGCAAAACTTGCAGAACTCAACGACCGAATTGTACATGAATAAAACTATCCGTGTTATCCGGACCGTCGATGGTACATCTGTCGACGGTCCGGGTTTACGTACATCTATATACTTTGCCGGGTGTGCCCATGCTTGCCCCGGCTGTCACAATCCCCAGAGTTGGGATTTTATGGCCGGCGAAGAAACTACAGTAGAGGAATTGGTGAGAAGGATAAAGGAAAATGACTTTAATGTTACCTTTACCGGAGGTGATCCGCTATACCAAGCTGAAGCATTAATACCTTTGGCAAAATCAATTATAAATATAGGTAAAGATATTTGGATCTACACCGGGTTCACCTTTGAAGAAATATTGGAAGAAGGAGACCAATTTAAAATAGAGTTGCTGCAAATGGCTCACGTCCTTGTTGATGGTCCTTTTATACAAAAGCTACGAGATCCAGATCTTTTATTCCGAGGTTCATCAAACCAACGAC
>CAJTUG010000034.1:1561-3298 GCA_910579605.1 uncultured Muribaculaceae bacterium
CTTGCCTAAAACTTTTGCGGCTAAAAGCATAGTAAATTATTGATTGTATGGCTGGAAGCATTTTCCAAAGGATAGTAGATTTACTAAAATATGATCCCATGCAACCTTTACTTTTCAATACAGGGTTGTTTTTGGTTCTATTCGCGTTATTCCTGTTGGTATATCACAGTGTGAAGCGTTTCCGCAAGATCAAGATGCTTGTGGTGATATTGTTTTCTTTGTATTTCTACTATAAGTCAAGCGCCGACTGTGTTTTTATACTTGTTGGCGTTTGTTGCGCAGACTACACGCTTGGGCTACTCATGGGCAATGCAAACACCCAATTGGTTCGTCGTTTGTTAGTTGCCATCAATGTTGTAGGCAATGTTGCAATGCTTGTTTATTTCAAATATATAAATCTTCTTGCCCAAGCTTTTTCAAGCATTATTTCATCGACGTTTGACCCGATAGATGTTATTTTGCCTGCTGGTATATCTTTTTTCACATTCCGCTCCATAAGCTATATTGTAGATTTGTACAGGAGAGAAATGGAACCATGCCATAATTTTTTAAATTATTGCTTTTTCCTCACATTCTTTCCCTCTTTTGGCAGGACCAGTGGTTAGAGCAAAAGATATGTTGCCACAAATTGAAAATAATCCTCAACCGAGCCGCGAAATGACATCAGAAGGACTTTTCCTTATCATGACCGGTCTGATTAAGAAAGTGGTGATTGCTGATTATATAAGCGGGAATTTTGTGGATCGTATTTTTGACAATCCTCTGCTCTATTCTGGTTTTGAAAATCTTATGGGTTGTATTGGTTTTACAATACAATTATATTGTGATTTTTCGGGATATTCTGATATGGCTATAGGTTTGGCTCTATTGTTAGGCTATCGTTTTAAAGATAATTTTCGCGCACCGTTTAAGTCACAAAATCCCCAAGAGTTCTGGCGACGCTGGCATATATCGCTATCGACATGGCTGCGAGACTACATCTATATACCTTTAGGGGGCAACCGTCGAGGTAAAAAGATGACTTATGTCAACAATATGCTTACAATGGTTATAGGAGGATTGTGGCATGGAGCTTCATGGATGTATCTTCTTTGGGGAGCATATCACGGGGTATTGCTCGCAGTTCATAAAGCGTTGAGGGGTGTATGGAGATTGCCTGAATGGCTTAAAGATCGTCCAGAAACAAAAGCAGCAAATATTGCTATAACGTTTACCCTCATTGTTATTGGCTTTACGTTTTTCCGTGCTCCCGATTTAAATACAATAGGCGAGATGGCAACGCAGATATTTACTAATTTTCATTTGAGCGTTGCACCTCAATTCATTGAAGGATATTCGTTGATTGTGTTTGCAATAGTTTTGGGTTACGTTGCGCATATGTCTCCACAACAGTGGACTGTAAAAACAGGACAAGCTTATATGGAGCTTAATGTCATATATCAGGCAATGCTATTGGCTGGAATTTTGTTTCTGGTTGTCCAAACACGTCAAAGTGACCTTGTGCCGTTTATTTACCTCCAATATTGAGGAGTATAAATTAAAAATCAACCGCCAGATTAATTGACGAATAATCTGGCGGTTGTGTTGCTTTCCAAGCTTTTGTGTGCTAAGAAGCACAATCTTAGAATATAGGGAAATTTGAGGGGTTGTCTATGTATTTTTGACGGAATTGGTCGTTTGTCATACAGAACATCAGTATTCCTTGTATAAACATAATGACTCCGAACAAGCCGCATG
>CAJTUG010000034.1:3324-10380 GCA_910579605.1 uncultured Muribaculaceae bacterium
ACCTGCAGTAGTTTTACCTACATAGAAATATTGAATCCCTAAAGAACCGATCAATATAGCTAATAATGCAGCCACACCCCTGCATTTGCCATCGGGAGAGCATGGTGAAAAAGGATCGTTATTGTTTTGCGGGGCGTTAAATTGCCCTTGATATTGTTGCTGAGGTGCGTTGTTGTAGCTCATGGTTATTGTTTTAGTGTGTTATAAAATTCTGTTCTTAACTCTACGGAGTCTGCAAATGCTCCATTATAATGTGTTGTAACGGTAGCGCTGTGTTGTTTTTCCACGCCACGCATTTTCATACACAAATGTTCTCCAGCGCAAACTACGATTACACCTTTGGCTCCAATAGATTTACGTACTTCTTCTGCAAGTTGGCTTGTGAAACGTTCTTGAACTTGAAGTCTTCGAGCATAGGCGTTAACAATGCGAGCGAGTTTGCTTAATCCAACAATTTTTCCATCGGGTATATAACCGATAGAAACTTTTCCGAAGAATGGCAGTATGTGATGCTCGCACATTGAGTAGAACTCTATATCGCGTACAACAATCATTTGCGAGCCTTCATGATCGAAAAGGGCTTGTTTTATAAGCTGCGACGGGTCGGAACGGTATCCAGAAGTGAGAAACCAAAGTGCTTTAGCAGCTCGCATAGGTGTTTTAAGCAAGCCTTGTCTTTGAGAATCCTCTCCAAGGAGTTTAATAATTTCCTCTATATGGCCGGCTACAGCTTCAATACGCTGGTTATCTGAAAGATTTTCCATTAGCCTTAATCGTATATATTAATTTTATCACGGACAATTCTGAAGAATGGCGCTTGAGATGGAAAAACCACTTTAAGTTCTTCCAGAGCATTGTCTGCCTCTCCTCTGCTTCTGAAATCGCCGAGTTTCACTCGCCAATATGGCGAATTAAAGGATATATAGGTGCGATATTGCGGGAATTTCTGTTGTAGCTGAGCCTTACGTTCCTGCGCTTGCGAACGAGCTGTGCGCGGATTGTTGTCGTCGAAAACCTGAATACGATAACCTGTTCGAGTGGCCGTTGCCGATGTTGTCTGTTGGTCGTCGGTATCTGAGTTCTCTTGCTGTATGGCAATATTCCGTTGCACTTTGTCGGAAATAATTTGCGGTTGACTTACCTTAATATTTCCAGAGGAATTTATAGACTCAACAATAGACACGATGCTATCGGTTGTTTCTGCCGCCTGTGTAGACATAAATGCGGTTAAAACTGCCGACAGGATTAAAGTGCTTGCAATCCCCTTCATATAACTAAAGAAATAGCAACCGGTGGCTCAATGACACCGGTTGCCAAGGATTAAAAAATTAGAATGCTTTAACAATGCCCATGAAATCGGCGCACTTGAGGGAAGCACCGCCAATGAGACCACCGTCTACGTCGGGTTTAGCGAACAATTCGGCTGCATTAGAAGGTTTGCAGCTGCCGCCATATAGGATAGAGGTGTTATCGGCTACTTCTTTACCGTATTTTTCGGAAATTGTAGCGCGAATATGAGCATGCATGTCTTCTGCTTGATCGGCAGTGGCGGTTTTTCCTGTACCGATTGCCCAAACAGGTTCGTATGCAATGATTACTTTACCGAAATCTTCTGCTGAGAGGTTGAAGAGACCGTCTTGGAGTTGGTTTGCAACGATTGTGTTGTAGGTTCCGTTTTCGCGTTCTTCAAGCACTTCACCTATGCAGAAAATAGGAGTCAGATTGTTTTCGAGGGCAAGTGCAACTTTTTCGCGGAGGGTTTCGGCTGTTTCACCGTAGTATTGGCGACGTTCTGAGTGCCCGAGTATAACATATTTTGCGCCGGTAGAAGCTACCATGGGTGCTGAAACTTCGCCGGTATATGCACCGGATTTGTGATCGGCGCAGTTTTCGGCACCGAGACCCAAGATGCTTTGATCAATAACATCAGCAACTGGAGCAAGGTGTGTGAAAGGGACGCAGATTACAACGTCGCAATTAGCTTTGTCTGCCTTGAGGGCTTCGTTAACTTCTTTGGCAAGGGCAACACCTTCTTGAAGAGTGGTGTTCATCTTCCAGTTGCCGGCAACGATATTTTTTCTCATTTTTTTAATGTTAATATATGTAGTTCTTATTGATGTGCAAAGTTACGAATTTTTTATGGAATTACGCGTCATGGCCAAGCGTAAGATTTTAGGAGACAAACCTAAAAAATAGATAATAATCATAGCAGCCAGGTACAAGCCCCATAATATGGCATGCAAGCGACCATCGTCTATGGCGGAAATATTACTTAATGTATTTCCAGATGAATCTCGAGTCAAATCCACATCAAGGGATGCTAATGTGCGTTTCCATGCAATAATGCCTTCTTTAGTATATACTACTGCGGCATCACCACGAGCAAGTTCTTTGAGTGATGTGTCTTCGGCATAATAAACAGGAAAACGCGGACGCACAAGTTCTTTCCAATTTTCGACAGCTTGGTCATTGCCGGCAACTACAGCAACCATGTCGACATTTCGGGATTTAAGATAATCGGCCAAATCGTTTATGAAATGGGCTCTTGACAAAAATTGTATTCCCGGATCTATGATCAAGAGATATAAACAATCTTTTGGCGATATTGCAAGATCGGCAGATACGTCGTCGCCGTTTTCGTCGTATACTGCGATTTGGCGTGAATCATCGGATAAGTTTTCTGATGAAATAAATGTCCATGTACTGTCGGGAAGCTGGTCTAATTTAAAAGATTTTGAAAGTCCATCTTTTTCATATATGAAAAGCAAATTGTCGTCTTCTTCGATCTCCTGACCATCGGGACGGAAAATTTGGGTACTAATTTCAAAAGGACGGAAATCCATGATTGGCTGTATGTTGTACCCGATAATGGCCAAAAACAGAGGGAATGCTATGCTCACAGTTGCAACAAGCCATTGAATGGCAGCAGGGAACAAGCCTTTTACTACTCTATTGCGATAAATCAAATAAACAATCAGGGCAGATATTACGACGTTTTTCCAAAATGTCGTCCAATTATCAAGTATTAAGAAATCTCCGAAACAGCCACAATCGCTGACCGGACTGGCCAATGCAATATAAAGCGTAAGAGGCAACATGAAAAACATCATTGCTGCGGCAACCCATACGGCAAGGCGCTTGAAACACCCTGTGGCGATGTGGGCACCAGTTGAAAATTCAACTACAGCGAGGGCTACACATCCAGTTAGAGTTATCTCGCGAGGGACGTCAAAGTTCCAAACAGCAAGGTATTCTTCTACTTTATATATAAAGCCCCATGGGTCTATGGCTTTAGCCCACCCGGAAATAATGAATGTAATACCGATGGCAATCCGCGCTGCCCAAACTGCCGAAAGACGAAATCGCAGTTTATTTTTCAGATTCAGCTTCATCTGTAAGCTTTATTATACCGAAACATGAATAGTTAATCATGTCAAAGTAGTTTGCATCTATTCCTTCCGAAACTTTCGTTAATCCTTCATGATCTTCAATTTCTTTTGTTCTTTCAATTTTAGCGAGGATTAAATCTACATAGGAAAGGACACGCATACCACGCCAAGCTTCGTCGTAATCATGATTTTTCTTAATCATGAGTTCGCGTGCTTGTGTTGCAACGCTATCGTATAAGGCAAGGGCTTCTGATGAGGCCATGTCTTTATGGTCGGAAAAACCATATCGGAGTTGAATAATGCCTATTATCCCATAGTTTACGATGGCGATGAATTCTGGCAATATGCCCTCTCCTACCGCAGAATGCCCTTTTATTTGCAAGCTTCTTATCCGTTTGGCTTTGATAAACAGCTGGTCTGTAATCGCTTGAGGGCGCATAATTCTCCAAGATGGCCCATAGTCACCTAATTTAGCCTCAAAAATCCTGCGACACTCAGCAAGAGCTTTATCAAACTGACGAGCCGTTTTATCTTCGTGCTTATTCATGGTTTAAAATTTTACAGGATTAACGACCGGTTGGTCTGTGATTGCAATTTCCATAACTTGGTCTACAGTATCTGCATAGTGGAACTCTAATCCGTTGACATATGCCTCTGGCATGTCGTCGATATCACGTTTATTCTTAGCCGGGAGTATAATTTGGCTAATACCAGCTCTTTTGGCTGCAAGGATTTTTTCTTTAACACCACCAATTGGCAGAACACGGCCTCTCAACGTTATTTCGCCAGTCATGGCAAGACGAGGAGCGACGCGTTTTTGAGTTAGCAAAGAGACAATTGATGTTGCGATAGTGATGCCAGCTGAAGGTCCGTCTTTTGGCACGGCCCCTTCCGGGAAATGCACATGAATTGTATTACGGTCAAAAATGGCGGGATCTATTCCTAATTTTGAAGAATTTGCTTTAACCCATTCATAAGCAATAGAAGCCGATTCTTTCATTACGTCTCCAAGATTACCTGTCACGGTAAGACGGCCATCTTTAGAAGGTGTAGCGACACTTTCTGCAAGTAGAATGGCTCCTCCAACTTGAGTCCAAGCAAGGCCTGTAACCACACCAGCGAGGTCGTTACCTTCATATGAATCATCTTGGAAAGGAGCGAGTCCTAAGAAATCATAAAGATGTTCCGGTAAAATATTGTGGATTATTTCTTTTTCTTCGGCAAGTTTAAGAACTATTTTACGGCATATTTTAGCAATTTGCTTTTCCAGTCCTCTAACTCCACTTTCGGAGGTATACCCAGATATAATTGAGTGTATCGTCGGTTAGTTCAAATAGAGATTCGTCGAGGTTGTGCTCTTTCATTGCCCTTGGGATGAGGTGTCTCTTGGCAATTTCAATTTTTTCCTCTAATAAGTATCCACTTATATCAATTATTTCCATTCTGTCCAACAATGGTTTGGGAACAGTGGAAAGTGTATTGGCTGTTGCGATGAAGAGGACATGCGAAAGGTCAAAATCCACATCGACATAATTGTCGTGGAAATGGCAGTTTTGCTCAGGATCCAGCACTTCAAGCAATGCGGCTGAAGGATCGCCTTTATAGTCGGCCCCGATCTTATCAATTTCATCGAGTATCAACACAGGGTCCATTGCTTTTACTCTCTTGATAGCATCTATAATACGCCCAGGCATCGCTCCGATATATGTTCTGCGATGACCTCTTATCTCGGCTTCATCGTGGAGACCACCGAACGATACACGCCCATACTCTCGTTTTAAGGCTTTTGCAACCGAACGCCCTATCGAAGTCTTGCCTACACCAGGAGCGCCAACAAGACAAATTATAGGAGCTTTCCCATCTGGGATACGCATGAGCAGCGCTAATTGCTCTATTATGCGATCTTTAACTTTTTCTAAGCCATAATGGTCTTCTTCAAGTATTGCAGCAGCTTCGGCCAAATTTGTATGTTCGGCTTTGAATATACCCCAAGGTAAATTCACCAATGTTTCAAGATATGAATATTGAACTGCATAATCTGGCGAAGACGGGTTATAACGGCGTAATTTCTCTGCTTCACGGTGGAATGTTTCAAGCACATGTGCAGGCATGAGAGAGGCGTCGGCTTTTTCTATGAGTCTATCAATTTCTTCGGCATCGTCACCATAAAGACGCTCGCGAATTGCTTCCATTTGCTGCTGGAGGAATGCGTTCTGTTGGTTCTCGTCCATGCTTCGGCGAGCTCTGCGAGATATTTCATCGGTCAATTTTATGCGTTCTTCAAAAAGATTGACCTGCATCAACAGCTTGAATGCCCTTCCCATCAAAGTAGGCTCAGCCAGCATTTCCACTTTTTCTTCGTTTTCAAAAGGAAGATTTGTAGCCAAAAAATGCACCAAATCAACATCTGACACAATGTTGACAATTGAAGTTAGCAGTCCGTGGGGGTCGCCTCCCATACGGAGTGCCCTTTCTGTTGTTTCACGAATTTGGCGTACGACCTCTTTGAATTCGGCTTCGTTGGGCTTGCGGTCGCCAAGTGGTTTAACCTTCAAAAAATTGTCGTTTTGCGACATTTCTGAACCTTTTCCCATCACACGGAATCGGCCTCTTGAACGAACTAATGCAACAGGCGAGGAATCGGGCCGTTGTATTATCTTTAAAACGTCTGCAAAAGTTCCATATCTATTCAAACCCGAAGGGAATGTTGGATTGTCTTCTTCAGGATTGATCTGGCAAACTACCCCAATAGGAGTCATATTGTCGGCTGCCTTTTGCGCCACTTGCTGCGACACTTCCCTGGCCAGTTCAAAAGAGACTGTCATGCCCGGGAAAAGCACCAAATTACGAGTTGCAAGAATCGGCAGGTTATTGAGGTCGGGCTCGGCTGTGTATTTAGACAAATCTATTTCCATTTGTTCTACGCCGGCCATCCGGTCGCTATCTTTTTTATTGTCCATCTATAGCAATAAACGTTCTGTTTCTAAATTCAGCCCCAAAATTACAAAAAAAGTCTCACACCATTGCTATAGACAAACCACAAAGTTGAATTGATGTGAAACATGCTCAGATTACGCCAACACGAGCAAAATGAATACAAGGAAAGGTGTTAATATTAAATATTGTTAATTAAGTTGAGGCAATTTTGACTTTTTGTTATTGTTTATTATATTTGTCGTGCAAATTGACATTTTGTTTATAGGGTTGCTTTACTGTCTTTTTAATAATGTCCTCCCGTATCTTTTCGTTTACAATTTCGGCATGTCAGGCGGCTCGGTGAGTATCCTGTCATTATTTTTTGCTCACGGGAGGACATTATTAATCAATGGATGTAACAAAAAGTCTTCATATTACTTTAAAAAACTTATCTACATTTCGTCCATATTAGTTTGCCAACACTTGCACAAGCCAATTTTTTTGCTCAATTTTGCTCTCAGAAAAATCTTAGCACCATGTTACAGCGCAAAACTTATTCATTTGACGAAGCATATGCAGCTTCGGTAGAATATTTCGGGGGCGACGAATTGGCAGCCCGTGTATGGGCGAGCAAATATGCCCTTAAAGATTCTGAAGGAAATTTGTATGAACTCACTCCCGACGACATGCATCACCGCATTGCCGCAGAACTTGAGCGCATCGAAAATAAATATCCTAACCCGATGTCGGA
>CAJTUG010000034.1:10390-13888 GCA_910579605.1 uncultured Muribaculaceae bacterium
CAAATTGCTTAAAGGTTTCAAATACATTGTACCACAAGGCAGTCCTATGGCAGGCATCGGCAACAATATACAAGTTGGTTCTCTTTCCAATTGTTTTGTTATCGGCATTGACGGGAAGCCGGATTCATATGGTGGCATAATGCTCGTGGACCAAGAGCAAGTGCAACTGATGAAACGCAGGGGTGGCGTCGGCCATGATTTATCACATTTACGCCCCAAAGGTTCTCCAGTGAAAAACTCTGCTCTTACCTCTACCGGCTTGGTTCCGTTTATGGAAAGATATTCAAACTCAACCCGCGAGGTGGCACAAGATGGTAGAAGAGGGGCGTTGATGATGACTGTAAGCATAAAGCATCCCGACTCTGAAGCTTTTATTGATGCTAAGATGACACCCGGCAAGGTTACTGGAGCAAATGTGTCGGTACGCATCGACGACGATTTCATGAGAGCAGTAGAAAGCGGCGATACATATCTCCAGCAATTTCCTGTAGATTCCGATAATCCTGAGGTTGCACAAGAAATCAATGCAGCATCTTTATGGCAGAAGATTGTTGGAAATGCATGGAAATCTGCAGAGCCTGGAGTTTTATTCTGGGATACGATACGCAAAGAATCTGTGCCCGACTGCTATGCCGATTTAGGCTTTGAGACGATATCCACCAATCCTTGTGGGGAGATACCGTTGTGTCCTTACGACAGTTGCCGACTTTTGGCTATCAATTTGTATTCTTTTGTGAAGAACCCTTTCAAGAACGACGCGTCGTTTGATTTTGAACTGTTGGCCAAATATACTGCCAAGGCCCAACGTATTATGGACGATATTATTGATCTTGAAATGGAGAAAATAGATAAAATATTGTCTAAGATTGAGAAAGACCCTGAATGCAACGAAGTTAAAACTACAGAAAAGCACCTTTGGGAAAAGATCCGCAACAAAACTTTACAAGGCCGTCGCACGGGTCTCGGCACTACCGCCGAAGGTGATATGTTAGCGTCGTTGGGCCTTAAATACGGTACGCCTGAAGCTACAGATTTTTCAGTGAGGGTACATAAAACCATAGCTTTAGCTGCATATGGTGCAAGTGTGGAAATGGCAAAAGAACGAGGTGCATTCGAGGTATACGACACAGCTCGAGAAGCCAACAATCCATTTATAAACCGTCTTGCAGAAGCCGATACGGAAATGTATGAGCGTATGAAACGCTATGGCCGACGCAATATTGCGTGTCTCACAATAGCACCTACAGGCACCACAAGCCTCATGACACAGACTACAAGTGGCATAGAGCCTGTATTTATGCCTGTTTATAAGAGAAGACGTAAAATCAATGCGGCAGAAGCTGCTGCTCAAGTTGATTTTGTAGATGAAAGCGGCGACCAGTTTCAGGAATATATTGTATATCATCCAAAATTCCTTGAATGGATGAAAATCAACGGGATAGAGGTGCGCCATGACTACACACAAGCTCAGATAGAAGAATTAGTCGCAAAGTCTCCTTATGCCAAGGCTACTGCCAACGATATTGATTGGCTTGAAAAAGTGAATATGCAAGGAGCTATTCAAAAATGGGTGGATCACTCTATCTCCGTAACTATAAATTTGCCTGCAGATGTTTCGGAAGAGACTGTAGAACAACTATATAGACATGCATGGCATGTAGGTTGCAAAGGTTGTACGGTTTACCGCGACGGTTCTCGCTCCGGAGTATTGATAGCTGTAGAAAAGAAAAAAGACAGCACAGCCGAAAACCGAAAACCGATTCTTGTGAAGCGGCCTGTAGAATTGGAGGCTGATGTTGTACGCTTCCAAAATAACAAAGAAAAATGGATTGCATTTGTAGGCCTTGTTGACGGGCGTCCGTATGAGATCTTTACCGGTTTGGCAGATGACGAAGATGGTATTTTTATCCCCAAATCGGTGACCCACGGCAAGATAATCAAAGCTATAGATCCAGAAGGCAACAAACGCTATGATTTCCAGTTTATTAACAAACGAGGTCACAAAACTACCATAGAAGGTCTTTCCGACAAATTCAATCCGGAATATTGGAATTATGCCAAGCTTATAAGCGGTGTTTTACGCTATGATATGCCGATAGATCAAGTTTTGAAACTTGTAGGAGGACTTGAACTTGACTCTCAAAGTATCAATACATGGAAAATGGGAGTTGAGAGAGCTCTTAAAAAATACATAGCAAATGGCACGACAGCGTCGGGTCAACGTTGCCCCAATTGTGGGCAAGAAACTCTTGTCTACCAAGAAGGTTGTCTCATCTGCACATCCTGTGGGACAAGTAAATGCGGATAAGTATGACAATAATTTGCGACGGGATTCCAATATGTTGGTTATTTTTTCGCATTAAGAATCATTATTAGGAGAATTTGATTACTTTTGTGGGTTAATTCTCAAAAACGAACTCTATGTTATTGACCAATTCCCTTGCCACATTCGGTAGATACTGCATGTTTTTGAAACGAGTGTTTGGCTTACCGGATAAGATATCGGTATCTTTACGCAGGACTATCGATGAGATATCTAAGTTGGGTATCGATTCTATTCCGCTCGTTATCATCATATCCTTATTTATAGGAGCGGTGATAACCATACAGATGCAACTAAATGTGACATCGCCCCTTATTCCTGCATATTCTGTTGGTTTGGCAACTCGCGAGATTATTCTGTTGGAGTTTTCCAATTCAATACTCTGTCTTATCCTTGCGGGCAAGGTCGGATCAAATATAGCTTCTGAAATAGGGACTATGCGCGTAACAGAACAAATCGACGCACTCGACATTATGGGTATAAATTCTGCCAACTACCTTGTAATGCCCAAAATATTAGGCTTTGTTTTATTCATGCCAATTCTTGTTGTTCTCTGTATGGGGACTTCGTTTATAGGAGGATATCTGGTAGCTGCGTTTACGGATTTGATACCAGTATCGCGCTACGTATATGGCTTGCAGGCTATGTTCACGGAATGGTATGTATGGTATGGCTTAATAAAATCGCTTGTTTTTGCTTTTATTATAGCTTCAACAGCTTCGTTCTTCGGTTATTATGTTAAAGGAGGAGCATTGGAAGTCGGTAAAGCGAGCACAGACGGAGTGGTTTGCAGTAGCATTTTCATACTTCTTTTTGATGTTATCCTCACAAAACTGCTTTTGCAATGATAGAAATTCGCAATCTTGTTAAATCGTTTGATGGCAAAACGGTATTACATGACGTTTCTGCCACGTTCTTTGACGGTAAAACCAACCTAATCATAGGTCAGAGCGGATCGGGCAAAACGGTTTTGATGAAATCGCTTGTAGGCCTGATACAACCAGATAGCGGTCAAATTCTTTTTGATGGCCGTAACCTTCTTGGAATGCGGCGCGACGAGATAAAGGAACTGCGTAAAGAAATAGGAATGCTCTTTCAAGGGTCTGCATTATTTGACTCAGAAACGGTGTTGGGTAACGTCATGTTCCCTCTCAAAATGTTTACAAACAAAAGCT
>CAJTUG010000034.1:13898-23751 GCA_910579605.1 uncultured Muribaculaceae bacterium
ATTCTGAACAGCGGAAGCGTGCGATGTTCTGTCTTGAGCGTGTAAACTTAAAAGGAGCAGAAGACAAGTACCCTGCAGAAATCTCGGGTGGTATGCAGAAACGAGTGGCAATTGCCCGTGCTATAGCTTTGAATCCAAAATATCTATTTTGCGACGAGCCAAACTCTGGGCTTGACCCAAAAACTTCTATTCTGATAGATGAGCTGTTGCGCGATATCACTCATGAGTATGGGATTACAACAGTGATAAACACACACGATATGAACTCTGTGCTTGGGATAGGTGAAAACATAATTTTCATAAACAAAGGTCACAGAGAATGGGTTGGAGACATGTCGCAGATTTATACGACATCTAATGAAGCTCTTAATAATTTTGTTTTTGCCACACACCTTTTCCAGAAAGTGCGTGAATATGTAGCTGCCAACGAGAAACCCAGGCCTCAATGAGATTTGCAGATATTCCAGGTCATGAAGAAGTGAAAGCTCGCTTGCGCCATATGGTCGACAGCGGTCGTTTGCCTCATGCGCTTCTTTTGGAAGGACCATCGGGATGCGGCAAATTTGCTCTTGCCAGAGCTACCGCACAATATCTCCATTGTGAGCGGCGCACTATTAATGGAGATTCGTGCGGCATGTGTCCATCGTGCTTGCAGCATCAAAGTTTTAACCATATAGATACTGTTTATTCTTTTCCTGTAGTAAAGAAAAAAGGGAAAAAGACACTTTCAGATGATTGTATAGAGGATTTCCGCGATTTTATGAGATCAAATCCTTATATGGATTTTGACAAATGGCTTGAGACATTAGATAATATCAATGCTCAACCTCAAATTTATGTAGAAGAAGGGACAGAACTGTTAAGGCGACTTACGTTCATGTCGCGAAAATCTGAATTTAAAGTAGTTCTTCTATGGCTTCCTGAAAGGATGATGGTAGAAACGGCTAATAAGTTGCTAAAACTTGTAGAAGAGCCGTATGCCGACACCAAATTCATAATGGTAAGCAACAATGCACGAGAAATATTACCAACCATCTATTCTCGCTCGCAACGTATTGAGATAAAACGCTATTCCGACGAAGAGCTGGCTTTTGTACTTAAGGGTATGGGTATAGAGGCCGATACAGCAGCTGATCTTGCCAAAGTTGCCCAAGGGAATGTGAACGAAGCGTTGAAACTTAGCGGCTTAGCAACTGAAAGGACTAAAATGTTGGAATATTTCACATCTCTCATGCGTAAAGCTTATGCTCGAAAAGTAAAAGAATTGAGAGAATGGAGTCAAGAGGTTGCAACTATGGGTCGCGAACCAATAATGCAATTTTTAGATTATAGTAGCCGTCTTTTCCGCGAAAGTTTCCTTATGCATCTTGCAGTTGAAGATCTACTCACAATGAGTAAGGCCGAAAGGGAATTCGTAAATCGCTTTTTTCCGTTCATAAACGAAAGGAATGTAATAGATTTACTTTCTTTATTTGACCGAGCAAAAAATGACATATCCTACAACGGCAATTCAAAAATCATACTCTTTGATTTGGCAATCAGAGTAATAATTCTTTTACGCAGGTAATTTCAAAATGCCGGAAACAAATTTTCTCAAATCTATAGCGCAATATTATGCTCAACCTGCAGAGGGAAAACCTCGTCGTGACTCTTTAATGTTTGTCCTGCCCAACAAACGCAGCGCAATGTTTTTAAAAAAATACGTTGCAGAAACTATAAGAGGTGTTGCTATGATGCCACAGTTCATGACAATGCAAACCTTCCTGAGCCTCAATTCCCAGAATCCAGATGCAGATAACGACGAGCTGCTCTTTATCCTCTATGATTCTTATCGCAAAGTAATGGAACATAGAGGTCAAGTTGAAACATCGCGGCAATTTGATTCTTTTGTCTTTTGGGGGAGTATGATGCTGTCGGATTTTGACGATATAGATAAATCTATGGTTAATGCCTATGATTTGTTTAAAAACCTGAAGAATGTAAAGGAAATACAAGCAGACTATCTTACAGATGAGCAAAAAGATGTAGTTCGTCGTATATGGGGCGAAAGCCGATTAACAGCTCATGTAGACCAATTTTGGTTACATGTTTCGGGAGGAGATACAAGCGAGACGTCTATGAGTTCCAAGTTTGTTTTTCTGTGGGAAATCTTGGCCGATATTTATGCGGAATTCAAGAAACAATTAGCAGACAAAGGGGTTTCGTCTGTTGGCGGCCTTTTCAGGCAGACAGTTGAAAAATTCAACAAGATGGAGCCATATGATGTTACTCCCGACCGTCATTACGTATTCGTAGGTTTCAATGATCTGTCGACAGCCGAAACATTAATTTTTGAACGTCTCCAAAAATTAAAATCAGCTTCATTTTTTTGGGATTTATCTCCTCTTCGCCTTATGGACGACGGTAAAGAGTTTGCAAAACAAGCAATACCACTTAAGCGTTTGCAAGATCTGTCTAAACATTTCCCACAACCATCGGACTATGAGTTGGCAGAACCATGCACCAGGCCAGAGGTTTGTATTTATTCCGTCCCGTCTAACAACGGACAAGGCAAAGCGGTACATAATATATTGACCGATTGGTTAAAGGATAATTCTACAAACAAATTTAACCCCATAAACACAGCGATAGTCCTTCCCGACCAAAATTTATTGCTGCCTACCCTTTTCTCGTTGCCAGAAGAAATTGGAGCCGTAAACATATCCATGGGATTATCGTTTAAGAGTACGACCTTTGCCGGCTTGTTGCGATCAATTATCAGCATGCAATTGCGAGCCAGAGAGATCAATAATCAATTCCACTATTTTTACGAAGATATTACAGCCGTTCTCAACCATCCTCACCTAAGGGCAATAGCTCCTGAAGAAGCCGATGAAATTCAATCAAAAATCGCAGAGCGTAAATTATATAATGTCAATGCTCTTTTATTGGTTCAAGACTACCCGAATTTGTCGGCAATTTTTTCGCCAGTCCATAATTGCAATAATGTAGCACAAGTAAGTGAATACTTAATAACACTCCTTGATTTTCTTGCATCCGCAATAGAAGAGCGAGGTAAAAATCCAGGATTTGAGGTTAAGGCAATCCATTATTTCAAAGAACAAACAGAAAAGCTTACAGGGCTTATCAGGCGCTATAATGTTGAGATGACAGATAAAACATTTTTGCACCTCTTTGAGAAGCTTTTCAATAACAGGGGGCTGACAGTGAGCGGTACGCCTCTTAGAGGATTGCAAATATTAGGCGTACTTGAGACTCGTGGGCTTGATTTTGACAATGTGATTGTATTGTCGATGAATGAACAGATTTTCCCAAAGAAACAATATACTAAAACCATGATTCCAAATAATTTGAGGCTTGGTTATGGGCTTCCGGATTTTGAAAATCTGGAGTGGACATATGCATATTGTTTCTACCGTTTGATTTCAAGAGCCAAAAGAGTGGCGCTCCTTTATGATTCAAGATCGGAAGGCAGGGGGAAGGGCGAAATGTCAAGATACCTATCTCAAATGCAATACCTCATGCCTGCTATTAACCCGGATATTAAATCGTTTTCATATTTATCTGATCCTGTAGATGAGGGAAATATTGAGATAGTTAAAGATGAGGTTGTGATGGCAGAACTAAACGAATTCAGAGCCGGAGGGAGCTTATCGCTTTCGGCTTCAGCTTTGAAGGACTTTAAGAAATGCTCTCTCAAATTTTATTTATGCTATGCAAAAAGATTCAGAAACACCAACGAACTTGTAGATTATGTAACAGCTGCGGAGCATGGCAATATTATCCATTCATCCATTCAGGATATATACGAGAGATATAAAGGACAAGTAATTGATGCAGCTTTAATAGAAAATTGGATTGCGCCAGAGAATCCACTGATTTCTGAGATTGTCCGTAAAAATCTCATAGAAGAGCATTATTACAGCTATCGCAATAATCCCGAGAATCTGCCTTCTGAGGCAAAAATTACATGTGAAATAATTGAGGCTGTGGTAAGAGCAGACCTAAAAGCAGAATTGAATACATATTGTAATCCAAGCTTTGTGTTTGAGGGTACAGAAGTTAGGCCTGAGACCTCGGTATGGCATATAGAACCTGGATTGGATGTCAATTTCAAAATGTTTATAGACAGAGTTGACAAAACTAATCAAGGATTACGATTCGTGGATTTTAAAACAGGGTCTGATAAGACGTCGGTTTCGTCGGTTAGTAATTTATTCTCCTCAAACCACTCTACCGATGGTATTTTCCAACTTTTAACCTATGCAGAAGCATATGGGAAAATGGTAGACGCAAATGTAGAAATCGAGCCTGTTATTCATCCTACCCGAGTATTGTCGGCTAACGAAACTATCCCTCCTATCGTAATAAATAAAGAGGAAATACATTCATATAGCCAGATAGCTGACGAATTCCGGCCTAAAATCAATGATTTAATAAAACAAATTTTTGACCCGTCAAAACCACTTAAACAATGTGAAAAAGCCTCGGACTGCGCTTATTGTCCATTCTTGACATTGTGTGGAAGAGTGGTTCCGGAATATTAAGCAGGTATGGCAGGAATCTATCTACATGTGCCTTTTTGCAGGGCAAAATGTGCATACTGCGATTTTTTCTCTATAGCAAACCCCCGTTATCTGGAAAAATGGGCAGATGCGGTAGCAACAGAATTCGCAAACAGAATACATGAATTGTCGGGGTGTAATATATCAACTCTATATTTTGGGGGCGGCACACCGTCAATGTTGCCTGATCCTATTTTTGCAAACCTTTCTCAATTGCTTTATACCCATGAAATAGTTGAATTCACCGTAGAAGCTAATCCCGAGGATATCACAAAAGAGAAAGTAAGCTTTTGGAAAAGTAGAGGTGTAAATAGGATTAGCATAGGCATACAGTCTTTGGTAGATTGCGAGTTGGAAAGCATAAACCGACGACATTCTGCTCAAGACGCTATTAATGCCATTGATATGATACATCAATCGGGTATTGAGAATATAAGTTGCGATTTAATATACGGTTTGCCCCGGCAAAGTTTAAACTCCTGGGAATATTCTGTCGGTAAAATACTTGAACAACATCCCACGCATTTATCAGCATATTGTTTAAGTTATGAGGAAGGAACCTTGCTCACCCGTCGACTGATTGAAGGAAAAATCCACGAAACAGCCGACGACGTCATAGAGGCTATGTATAACTCGCTGTGCTCTATGACTGCCACAAACGGTTTTGAACATTATGAAATTTCTAATTTTGCATTAGCAGGCTATAGGTCGCGTCATAATTCTGCATATTGGACTTTAGAGCCATATTTGGGGCTTGGCCCTGGAGCTCATTCTCTTGATAATATTGGAACTCGTCGGATTAATTTACCTGATATAAAGAAATATATTTCTGATTACAAGTCTATTTGCTTAATAGAGGCCGAAAGTCCCCAAGATAAGCTCAACGACCTAATAATGATAAAATTGCGCACTTCTGAAGGAATAAAAATATCTGAATGTACAAACGAAATCCTGTCACAAGCATCAAAACATTTGAGATATGGAAATTTAGAAAGTGACGGGACTAATCTCTATATTCCCGAAAATCGTTGGCTTATGGCAGATGCCGTAATACGCGATTTATTTGTTGAATAAAAAGAAAGCTACACATGCCAGTAATTCATGTAGAAAAACTTGATCATCCCGGTCTTGAAATTTTTGCCGGATTGACAGAAGCCCAGTTAAGAAATAGAAAAAATCCGTCGGAAGGATTGTTTATTGTAGAAAGTCCTAAAGTAATACGCACGGCATTGTCAACAGGTCAAAAGCCAGTTGCATTGCTCTGCGAAGAGCGACATCTCACAGGCGACGCATCAGACATTGTAGAGATGTGTGGAGACATACCAATCTATACAGGGAATCGACAAATTTTATCGGAGCTTACCGGTTATACTTTAACCCGCGGAGTTTTGTGTGCAATGCATAGACCAGAACAACCGGAGATTTCGCAGATTTGTAAAAATAGCCAAAGAATAGTAGTTATAGACAGCGTTGTAGACAGCACAAATATAGGAGCAATATTCAGGTCTGCCGCAGCCTTAGGCATTGACGGCGTAATTCTCACTAAAACATCTTGTGATCCTCTGAATAGAAGGAGTGTTCGGGTATCTATGGGTTCTGTCTTTCTTGTGCCATGGACGTGGATAGACGGCCCGATTCAACAGCTCAATGATTATGGATTTAAAACTGCGGCTATGGCGCTGACCGACAAATCGGTGTCTATAGACAATCCACAACTTTGTGATGAGCCTCGTTTAGCAATAGTAATGGGTACTGAAGGCGACGGATTGGCCTCAAATGTTATTGCAAATGCAGACTATACCGTTCGCATTCCTATGTATCATAACGTTGACTCCCTTAATGTAGCGGCCGCTGCTGCAGTAGCGTTTTGGCAACTTAGGAAAAGAAATTAAAGATTATTTCTATTCTGCAGTCGACTAAGCAATATAGTAACGAAATAATAATAGATACACCAATTTAATCTGAAATTATTTACGTACTTTTGCAATATAATTATTTAATTATGAAAAAAATAAATACAAATATACTTTTATTATTTATTCTTATTTTTCTTTCGTCCTCAGAATGTTCTGACGGTCCTGATGCGAACACAATTGATGTAAATGCTTGGAGCGTTAATATACCATCAGATGGTGGTGAATTTGTATTTATATGCGAGAATTACCCTTATTGGATGATTGAAAAAATTCTTGTAGTCGAGGGGGAAATAGAGGAAATGATATATCCTCAATTTCAGTCTTGTGATGACGTCTGTTCTTATGCCAATGAATGGTTGACAATAACTATTCCTGCTGAAAGTAAGAACAAATTGAAAGTTGAGATGAAACCGTATACCGAAGGAACATCATTAGGCCGAGGGGCGGAGATAGAAATGAAATATAATGATGCAAGATTAACACTCTCAGCAACCCAATATTCTATGAATTCTCCATCATTTGATTAATTGGTATTTTTCTTTAATCAGCTAAATATGCTGTTTTTCTGAAACAAACAAATTTCATATTGTTGCAAAAAGCGGCGGTAGAAAAACAAATTTTCTGCCGCCGCTTTTTATGCTGTAGATTTATTTTTTGAGCAATATGTATGCTTCTGATGAAGAATTGAGACGCAAGACAGTGTCGTTCAATACATCGATAGTATTTATCTGAGGAAGGACTTGCATGAGAGAACGTTCTACATCTTCGTTTTCGCAAGCCATTCTTGTAGACATAAAATTAGAGAAAACTATTGAATCTCCATTCAAGATATACTGTCCACCAACTATATTACAATTGGTACTTGCGCTGAATAAACTATCAGAGCCAAAAGAAATAGATTGAGTAACATCGGGAGTTATTTCGGATGGACGTACATATGTAGTATCGTCGATTACGATGTTTTCTATTTCCCAGTCGCCAACGATTTCGGTAGTTTCAACAGGGTCTGTACTTTCTTCAACTACTTTTTTTGCGCAAGAAGACAACGATGCGCCTACAATTAACAAAGCTACTGCAGCTTTTACTGACATTTTAAAATTGACCATTATTATTATGTTTTAATTTATGATAATTTGATTGAGAGAGCGTTTAGGTACACACTGTCTGTCTTGTTCATCACGGAAATATTTATAATCGCCGTCGGGGTTAATATTTTTAATAACAACCTTTTCGGCAGCCACCCCCAATGCATAGACATATATGGGTTTTATGTTTTGTGGAAGCTCAAGTATTTCCGATAGTTTCAATGCGTTGAAAGCTTTAATTATGCAACCAGACAAACCGAGAGCAGTTGCACCGAGAGAAATCGCTTGAAGATGCAATCCGTCATCGCAGAGGCAATCAGAGGCAATTTCAGCATCAAGGCACTGGATGATATATGCAGCAGGACATTGATGAGGCTCCGGCCCGGCCCAATTTTTGTAGTATCCGGCCCAAGCTAAAAGAGGATATACCTTTTTACAAGTTTCCTCATTATCAACAAGGAAATATTTGATTGGTTGCGCATTGCGAGCTGATGCACAAAAGCGGGTCAAATCAACAAGCTCCATTAGTGTCTTCCGGCTAATTCTCTTAGAATTGTCAAAACGGCGGACACTACGATCGTCTGTCAATAGTTTTTTGAGTGTTTCAAATATTTCTACGTCCTGTGTCATATAGAAAAAACGCTGAAAAATGTAATTAGTTCAATCAAAATTTCAATGTACAACCTATTGATGGATTCCAAGCATATACAGAATAATTTGCTGTGAAAGTCCCGGGTGCCGAAGGATTCAAGATATTAGGATACTGACAAGAGGCATTATCTTTCCCAAGGCCAGCAACGTAGAGAAGGCTCGCGTCGACACTGAATTGTTTAACGGGTGAGAATGAAAAACCTATAGAAGGAGAAAGTTTTGTCATTCCAGGTGTTTCCGGATTGTAGTAGTCTGAATTCACTGGAGTTGTGTCTACCATAAAGCCTGCTCGGATATCAAAACGAGAGGTAATAGAATATTGAGCACCGAGTTTAAAGAGCCATGCATCGTTATAGTCTTTGGTGAGATTTTGGTCAAACTTGTCGGCCAACTGATCGCTAAGGAAATGAATATTCAATTCTTTGTATGTCTTCCAACCGGTAAACTGAACATCAAATGCGAGAATCAATTTATTGATAGGCTTATACGAAACGCCGAAATTCAATACAGATGCAGCAGGCATTGAGGCTTCAAAATTAGCTTGATTTATAAGACCCACAGAATTCTGAAGAAGTGACATGGCCATGTCGTTAGCATATCTAACCGACGCTTCGCCTTTCTTTACTTTTAGATTCATTTTAGAACGGTAAGAAGCGCCTACAGTCCATTGCTGGTTGATGTCCCACATTGCGCCAACATTTATTCCTACTGTTACAGCAGCTTTTCCTTTAAGATTGATACTTGCCGGAGTATCTTCAAATGTAATAGGAGACCCCATGGATGCCAAAAGGCCATTCATGGCTTCAGGTGTAAGAAGTCCCTTATTAAGGTCTACGGTTCCCCATGTAACCATAGCACCAGCACCGATAGACAAATTAGGGAGAATTTGCCAGGCCAAAGTAGGCTGGACAGTAAAGGCCTTGAGATCAACGCTTTGATTTAAAACAGCTCCAGCCCAATTGTCACCCCAATTTATGCCTGAACCATAAGGAGTGTAAAAACTAACGCCTGCTTTTAAATTGTTGTATACATTCATACCCAAGTTAAAAGCCATGGGTGTGGAAGGATTGTTGTCGGTATTGTACTTAATGCCATTGTATGTTGCTGAGGCATGTGCAAAAATAGCGGTAAAACTACCGGAAAATTCTATATTTTGATCCATCCAAGCCATTCCGGCTGGATTGAAAATCATGCTTTCTGCACCCAATTTCTGGGCTACACCAGTATGTCCCATACCATTTTGACGAGCGCTGAGTGTGTTTACCTGATAACCTTCGGCAAAGGCGGCTGAGGCAGCGATTGCCATCGCACCAACAACCAATAATTTTTTTGTCATAATTAGATGATATTTATATTTTGCGAAATATGCGTTCGCAGAAATTGTACCTTATTTAATGATATTTACAGGATTGCCTTGAATAAACGAATTCAAATTATTGAATGCGATATCAAGTAACCTGTTTTTAGCTTCGACAGAAGCCCAAGCTAAGTGAGGAGTTATGTAACAATTATCAAGCCTCAACAAAGGATTGTCGGGTAATGGAGGTTCGTTTGTCATTACATCAAGTCCGGCAGCAGATATAATATTTGCTGAAAGAGCTTCTGCTAATGCATTTTCATCAACGACAGGCCCACG
>CAJTUG010000034.1:23771-24284 GCA_910579605.1 uncultured Muribaculaceae bacterium
ATTAAAATCGCAGTATTCTTCATCTTCGCCAATCTTTCTGCATTAACAAGATTCCTTGTGTTTGGAGTCAACGGGCAATGAAGGGAAACGACATCGGATTTTTCAAAAAGTTCATCAATACCCATTTTCACATACCCGTGAGGTAGTTGTTCTTGGGCTTTAGAGGTGAAGACTGCAATTCTCATACCCAATGCTGCAGCAATGGCCGCAGTGGTATTTCCCAGACCTACGACCCCAAAAGTTTTACCGGCCAGTTCGTGCCAGTTAAAATCAAGATATGTAAATGCAGGAGACTTTGCCCATCGTCCATTTCTGTTTTGTATAGAATAATGCTCTACTCTGCTTATTATAGCTAAAAGAAGGGATATGGCGGTTTGTGCAACAGACGAAGTACTATAAGCTGGAATATTTGTAACCGTTATTCCAGCCTTTTGCGCAGCTTCAATATCAACGTTATTATAACCTGTAGCTAAAACGCCGATATATTTTAGACGTGGAGATAATTTTATGATG
>CAJTUG010000035.1:0-22819 GCA_910579605.1 uncultured Muribaculaceae bacterium
CCTGCGACCACCTGGTCCCAAACCAGGTGCGCTACCGGACTGCGCTACGCCCCGTTTGCGAGTGCAAAGTTACAAACTATTTTTCAAATATTCAAATTTTTTTATCAAAACTCGGAAAAATCTCCTGCCATAATTTTTATTTTAGCAGATTAAAAAGGGATGCGTTTACTTAAAAACGCATCCCTTGTATCAAATAGATTGCTGTATATCAATTACTTTACAACAACTTTCGCTGTTTTATCAGCTGCACGAACGATATAGATACCAGTTTGGAGATCTACCAAAAGATTATCACTATCGGCCATGGAGTTGAAGAATAGCGTTCCATCAACACCAGAAATCTGAACGTTCTCACCGTCTGCACCACTAACAAGGATTGCACCTTGTACTGCCTTAATGCTTATAGCATGAGATGACACGCTCTCTACAGCACTTGGCACAAGGGCATTAGAAGGACCAGATTCACCCTTGTCGTAAACAGCAGTCACAGCATAAGTATGACCAAATGGATTGTATCCGTCAGCAATATAACGACGTTCAGCAACTGGCTGTTTGTTTTCCAAAATACCGTCGCAATAGAAATTATAGCCCAACAAAGTGAGATCTTCTGGAGCGCCTGCCGGCACGAAAGTCACATCATCGATAAAGAGCATAACCCCACTTGCATAACTATTGAAAGCAAAATAACGTGTACCTTCGGGAAGAACAACAGTATATTCGTTCCATTCCCAAGGTATTTGCGTAAAGTCTGCAATGGCCTGGAAATCGCCGGGATCATTTCCGCTATAAGATATCATTACACTAAAAGTCTCAGGGAACATCCAATTGTAGCTACGCGCTTTGAAAGAAATAATTTGTTCAGCTCCACAAAGTTCCGGAGATACCGCCCAATCGTCGGTTTCAGCACCAACAACGTTCATGTTTGCTATATACTTATGTCCTGAACATGCAGCGAATGTGTTGTTTAGATCTTCAAGACGATCATCCATCACCCAGAAACTCTGCGCCGAACCTTCGGGGATTCCGGGGAAATTAACACCGTCAAAGCCGTTAATACCGCTACCGTCTAAATCATAGAAAGACCACCCATCCACTTCCGATGTCCATGCTGCTGAATTTTCAAAGTCTTCGGTTACTTTAGCTGGAACAGCAGTCTGCATATCAGGAGCATCCCAAGTCATTTCAAGTTTTGAACCGACGACGGACGCCGACAGATTAGACGGGACAGGAAGCAATGTCTGCTCCAAATCAAAAGTACGCGAGGCTGTACGGTCATTCTCAACAACCACATCGCCATTAAGGTCTACTTTAACTTGCAAATCCACTTTTGTTCCAAATGATGGATTCAACGTGCAGTTGAAATCGACAAAAGCTGCTTTTCCAAAGTCAAGATCGGGCAATTCCTGGCGCATATAAGCATAGCCGTTGGCATAAAGCACTACCGCTCCACCTTTTGCTGTGTTCATACCATTGTTTTCCACCTCTGCCGTAATGACTGCGGGTTTTCCTGCCACAAATCTTTGAGGAGCTTCAAAATTCACAGCACGCAAGTCCAGAAGAGCATAAGGCTTAATTTCAATTTCATCAATAACTGTATACGCTGCATGGTTACATGTAGCAATAAAACGCACCTGAACATCTTTGCCAACATAGTCGTTGAGAGGAACCGCAACCAAATTCCACCTGTCTGCCGGACCGCTCTCATAGTTAAACTGTTTCAACATAGAAACAAATTGACCGTCTGCACCAATCTGCACCTCTATCTCGTTGTCGTCAAGACCCCAATCGCCTGCCATGTTAAACACATAGAAAGAAAGCACCGGGTTAACAACATCATGGAGCGATATTTTGCCAGTGGTGAGATAAGCTTGATCACCCGCTGCTGTAGCTCCCATTCCTATAAAGCCTGAATCATTGTCGTGACTACTCAAATCTACAAACTGAGTATCACTTATAGACATCCAATAGCCAGAACCGTTTACAACAGCAGTGCTAAAGGGCTGAGAAGGAGCGCCGTTGTTGGAGAAACTTTCTCTCCATGGCAAAGAATAAGGTGTTCCGACAACGATTTGGGGCGCAATGGCACCTTTAGAATAACCACCTTCTGTGCACGCAAAAACAGCAAAATTGATAAAAGCTTGCTCTCCATCACGAAGAGCCTTGAATGTAACCTGAGTTTCTGTCAAGCCTTCAAAATAAATTACATCAATTTCACGATCTTGATTTAAACTCACCACGGAATATGTTATCTTATCGGCAGAAAGAGGCTTGCCATTTTCATCGGTAGTAGCCGGCAACCATGAAATCGTAACCTCCCCGGGTTTTTCAGTTTCTTTGGCTACTGGGTTACCAGGATGCGAAGGCTTGTGAATTCCTACAAAAACTTGAGCTGAAACAGCATCGCCCTCGCCACAACGATTGTATGCCACGGCCTTATATGTATGATCTCCAGCCGGAACATCTACATCTTCATAATTATAAGCGGCCCCTGGAATAGGCGATTCAAAAGTGTGCACCAATTCACCATCGCGGGTAATCTCCAATCGGTCTATATCAACCAAGTCTGCCCCACTTACATTCTTTCGCGGCGCTACAAGAGATACAGAAACATTGTGAATACCGTTTTCATCGGCTGTAACTACAAATTCTGTAGGAGCCTGAGGCAAACCGGCGTCAGCCTTGGCTACAACAGAAATATTATCTAAATACAAGTAATATGCTGCTTGAGGAGTTGTGCAATGGAAACCTATGTACCAATCGCCCGATGTATCAGGATTGATATAAGCCTTGTATTCTTTATAGTCTTCGCTATTGACAAATTGCTCCGGGATAAGAGTTGTTGTCATAGCTTCAGGCTTATTTGATCGGCCCATCTTCACCTCAAACTGTTCCTGTAGGGTTTCTCCGCCATCTTTAAGAAGAGCACTCAATTCATAAACCATCCCATTTTCGAAGGTTATAGCCGGAAGGATAAACCAATCGTCGGCCGCTTCTTTGTTGCTCATGGTGCGACAACGCATAACTTCTGTATAGCTGTTATACATCCATCCTTGGCCATCATCGTTAGCATCTACAAGAGTGAATGTGTCAAGCAAACCTTCTCTATAAAATTCTTCTCCAAAATCCTGAGAATAAGGTACCCCATAAGCTCCTACACCGACTCCTTCACTCTGTGCGGGAGCTGATGTCTTACCTGCGTATGTAGCTGTAATCTCATAACTGAATATCGTGAATTTTGCAGGAGATTCAATAATGTCTTCCAAACTTGTGGCCTTGGTCTTATCTCCTACTAAAACGTTTCCAGGAAATCGTACAACATCATAAGTTACTTCGGATGCATCAATGTAACCACCGTCGACTGATTCCGTTACAGCATCCCAACTTACGAGCATCTTTTGGCCTGTCCAAGAAGCTGTAATGATTGGGGTTTTAGGTAAGCCTGTACCAACACGCACTTTCAGAGACGCAGGTTCAGAAACACCACCTTCTGAGGCAAGAACTACAAGTATTTCATGTTCACCCTCGTCGTTGAGTGTCACTTGCTCGTTGACAGTTGCGCCATACTCGGTATTTCCGCTCGCTAATGTCGCGCCCGAAACAGATATGGTATAAGCAAGTTCGCCTTGAGCAGCCATACCGTTTGCGTCTGTAACAGGAGCTTTGAAACTTACAATGCCCGAAAGAGAACCTCCCTCAAACTCAGCTCTCAACTCGGTTGCAATCCCGGGAGCCGAGGCTACAGCCTCCGAAGGATTACAATATAGACCTGTTATCTGCTCATTACCAGGGAAAGTATATATACTGCTCGCCTCTCCTGTGCTCAGATTGATTTCATACAATCCTGAAGCCCCATCAGAGAGCGTTGCGGTGCAGAAAAAGCGCCCGGTAGTAGGATCAACCACTCCAGAACCTTTCCCTGAAAGATTTAAGCCAGAAGCACCAATTGTTGTTGCAGCAGCAGTTGCCTTATCTACAACAACAAAATTTCCGTCTGCTTGAAGGGCATACATAAATCCATCGTTGCCCACTGCCATAGCATAAAGTGGTTGTTGCAACGAACCAACAACATCACGACTTATGTCGCGTGTCTTATAGTCGGGGAACTTTACAATACAAAGTTCGTAGCCTTCGCCGCCATCGCTAAGAGATCCATAAAGTGTGTTTGTAGAAGGGTCGATAGCAAAGTCGGTAGCAGCCAAATCAGCCTCAGCATCTTTTGTCCAACGTTTGTACCAACCGCTTTCTTCCATATTCCAAGCATCTACCGAATACATATTCCAACCCGGTATTAACTCTTCGCTATATATTGAATAATAACGGTTCCCAACTTTAGTGCCACCGTCCATAGCGTTTACCACAAGAGATGACGATTCCATTTTTTGTTTAACAAAATCGCTTGATTCGTTTGATGGAATTTCATAAACCCCTGGCGACAAAGTTGTCGACGAAATAACTGCACCAAAAATTTGAGGCATCCCGGGTGTAGGGACATTCCGACGGCGAACATTTTCTTTTCGCGATAAATCGTGCGTCAAATTAGAAATCCGGTTCAAAGGAACTTCAGAAATCTCTTGGGGTTGAACCGCTACCGACCTTGGGGCAGACGAACGTCCTATCTGCCTTGTAGCCGGATCCAATCCAAAAGCCATAGCAGGAAATCCTACGACAGCAATCAGAGAGAATAATAAAGTTTTTTTCATACTGGAATAAATTTTGGAGGTTTATAACGATGATGCCTCAGCCCACCCCCTCAAACTTCGGCATTTTGTAATGATTTAGTTGAATATAAAAATCTGAAACGACATTATACCTCTGAGCAACAACACATTCCGGAATAACATCAAATAAAAATCTTTTAGATTATCTTTTTAGTGATTTGCACATAAATGTAATCTAATGCAAAGGTAATACAATTTTTATTAAAAAGATGCATTAAATATGTTAAAATACATGTTATAATAACAAATAGTTGGCAAAACAAGCACTACACTCCCAAAAAGTTTCAGCGCCATATTCTATTATCATATATGAACTAAACATTTTTGAAAAAGAGAGCCAGAATGTCGCGAAAAATTGCTAATTTTGCACACATAAACCAAGTAAATATATGGGATTTTTTGATTTCTTTAGCAGAGAAAAAAAGCAGACACTTGATCGCGGTTTGCAAAAAACAAAAGAAGGCGTATTCGGGAAGCTTCGTCGTGCATTTACGGGACGCCGTACAATAGACGATGATTTCCTGGATGAACTTGAGGAAATATTCATAACAAGCGATGTTGGAGCAGAAACCACCATCAAAATTATTGACCGTATTCAAGAACGAGTTCAGCGCGACAAATATGTAGACATGGAGGAACTCAACTCCATGCTCTGCGAAGAAATATGCGACCTTTTGGCAGAAAATCCTACCACAGCACAAGGAAACGGAGCTTTTGCGATACCAGAAGGACGCAAACCATATGTAATCATGGTTGTAGGCGTTAACGGTGTAGGTAAAACCACCACCATAGGCAAATTGGCTCATGCATATAAATCCGCAGGCTATAAAGTTATGCTCGGAGCTGCCGACACCTTTAGAGCTGCTGCTGTCGAACAACTTGACGAATGGGGTAAACGAGCCAATGTTACAGTAATAAAACAACAGCTCGGTAGCGATGCCGCAGCCGTAGCATTTGATACTTTATCCTCAGCTGTAGCCAATGATGTCGACGTTGTTATTATTGATACAGCCGGACGTCTGCACAACAAGAAAGGCCTCATGGACGAGCTAACAAAAATTAAGCGTGTTATGGAACGCGTAGTTCCCGGAGCGCCCGACGAAGTCCTGCTTGTGCTTGACGGCTCCACAGGCCAAAACGCCTTTGAACAAGCACGTCAATTCTCGGCTGCAACCCAAGTTACAGATTTAGCTATAACAAAATTAGACGGAACTGCCAGAGGCGGTGTAGTTATAGGCATAAGCGACCAATTCCACATACCTGTAAAATATATAGGATTGGGCGAAGGCATAAACGACCTTCAGATTTTCAATAAACGAGCCTTTGTAGAATCGCTATTCGGAAACAATGAATAAACCCCAAGTTGCAATTATAAGTCTGGGATGTTCTAAAAACCTTGTTGACAGCGAACGTCTTGCCAAACTTTTTGAGACTGCTGGTTTCAACGTCGCTTTCGGCCTTGACGAGTTACCAGGCTATCCCCAATATATTGTTGTAAACACCTGCGGTTTCATAGGCGACGCCAAAGAAGAATCTATAGAAACGACATTAGAGGCTATCGCTCTCAAAAACGAAGGGCGTGTACAACAAGTCTACCTCATGGGGTGTCTTGGCGAACGCTATCGCAACGAATTGACCAAAGAAATGCCTGAATTAGACGGTATTTATGGCAAATTTGATTGGGAAAGTATAATCACAGCTATTGGGAACAAAAAGAAAACAGAACAGGAAACAAAAAAGTGGGAACGACGCATCTCTACACTACCCCACTACACTTATCTAAAAATAGCTGAAGGGTGTAACCGATTCTGCGCTTTCTGCGCTATACCACTGATTACAGGACGTTTTAAATCTCGTACACCCGAAGATATTCTTGAAGAGACTAAATTCTTGGCCTCTAAAGGCGTTTGTGAATTCAACGTTATTGCTCAAGATTTGTCGTCTTATGGTTGTGACTTGGACGAACAACCTAAAAACGGCCAATCGCCATTAGCAGCTTTAATCGAGCAAATGGCTCAAATCAAGGGCGTTGAGATGATACGTCTTCACTATGCCTACCCAGCAGATTTTCCTATGGATGTACTTGATGTGATGAACAAGTATCCCAACGTCTGCCGATATATTGATATTGCCCTGCAACATATAGACGACAAAGTTCTTTCAAACATGAGGCGAAATATCAACGGAGAATCTACACGAAAGCTACTTGCAGCCATAAGAGAAAAAGTACCAGGCATACATATTCGCACGACTCTCATGGTTGGCTTCCCGGGGGAAGACGAAGAAGCATTTGGGCGTCTACTGGATTTTGTAAAAGAACAACGTTTTGAACGTATGGGAGCCTTTGCCTACTGCGAAGAAGACGACACATATGCGGCTAAGCATTTCGCAGATACTATTCCGCAAGAAATCAAGCAACAACGCCTGGATAGGCTAATGAGCCTACAACATGAAATTGCTTTTGAAATTGCAGCAGAGAAAATAGGCAAAACCATGAAAGTGATAGTCGACAGCGAGCAATATCCTTTGTATGTCTGCAGAAGTGAATTTGATTCACCCGAAGTTGACTGCTTAGTATATGTATCCTCAGAAGAAGACCTCCGTATCGGCGGTGTATATGACGTAATGATAACAGATTGCGAAGCTTTTGACCTCACAGGGAAATTAGTCAAATGACAAACATTGATATATCAAAAAGAGTCTTAGACTTAATAAGTCAAGACTCTGCATTTGCAATCATACGAAGACCGGGACAAAGCCAGATGGAATTATTTTCCGGCGAGTCATGCAACGATATCATTATTACACCAAGCAGAGGTTGCATAAAAGATTGCCAATGGCAAGTCCCCTCAGAACCGATTGGAAAGGAGACATATTGTCATGGCATAGACAATCTTGCTACAGAACTTAAATCTAATGGAGGTAAGAGTGTTATTTGCCGTAATATATGCGGAACATTCAAACGCTTCGCGCCCCTTGATATGTTTCTTGCCTACGAAAAGAAATTTCCTCAAGACCTTGCGTTCTTATTTTATATTCCAGGCAGGAATTTCTGGATGGGAGCAAGTCCAGAACTCGTTCTATCCACAACAGATTTCCATGTTTTCCATACTGCAGCACTTGCGGGGACTCGTCCATCGGGTCAAAAAGAATCAGCTTGGAGCAGCAAGAATATTAAAGAACATCAGATTGTTGCAGATGGCATCTGCAACAATCTGATGTCAGCCGGTTATTCTGTTGATAAAGCTGAAACCATTACCGTTAACTACGGTTCGGAGATCCAACATCTCAGAACTGCTATAACCGCTACCGCACCAGACTATTCAGAACAACGATTCCATAACATCATCGACCTTATACACCCGACCTCTGCAATATGGGGATTCCCTTTAGCCCAAGCAGATAATCACATATCAAACTTAGAAAAATACCCACGCCAATATTACAGCGGCATAATCTCCTACAAACACGACTATGGACAAAGTGCCTATGCAATTTTACGATGCGTAAATTTCAACAGACAAAGATGGGCTATATATACAGGAAGCGGCATAACAGCAGCCTCACAAGGCTACGATGAATGGCTTGAGACTGAATCTAAAGCTATACCTTTGGTTGATATTTTAACTCAATTCTAAGCACAAAATATGAACGACTCCTCCTCTCGGCATGTTTTCACTGTTTTATGCCTGTCGCTCGGAATGTTGATATTACTATCATCTTTACCTTGGGGCGACCTTACAGGAAACAAAATAAAAGATTTCAATATATTTGAAGACCTTTTCCCAGAAAATAAAGAAATTAAGGTTACTGAAGAAACCACGACCGATCCAGAATTAGAAAATTTGCTTTCGGAAATAGAAAATCTGCAAAGCAATTCCAGCGTGAATCAACCAGACAACACCCCCACGGCTGCTCGGGATTCCGCCATAAATTCAAAAACAACAAAATCAGAAAATGCCCCTCGAAAAGAAGGACATGTCGCCATTGAGAACTATACCGGAGCGCAGAGTTTATCTAAATTTAGGCAAGCATTAAGCGAAAGCGACCAAAGACTTGTAAGGATCGCTTTTTTGGGCGATTCTTTTATTGAAGGTGATATCTTCACCCAAGACCTACGCCATATTTTGCAAGAAAAATACGGCGGCTGCGGCGTAGGCTACATGAACCTACACTCCGATTTTCCAGGATTCAGGAAAACCATAAGACAAGGAGGTTCTGGCTGGGATACCCACGATATACGCAATCTGGGAAAATCAGATAGCATAAGGACTCTATCGGGTGAATATGCTAAATCAACGCCCGGTGCCAAAACGACATTTAAAGGTACACCACAGTATTCTACGACTAAATCGTGGGAAAGGTCTACTATATTATTTCTGTGCCACGACTCTGCTCAAATAATCATTGATGGAAAAGACGCAAGATCATTTTCCTATTCACCACAAGTTCAAGCTTTAACAACAGAAGGCATTCAAAAACAATTGGAAATAGAAACAGATTCCCATAATATCACAGCCTTAGGTGTATATCTTGATGGCAAAACCGGTATACAAGTCGATTGTATGTCTGTAAGAGGAAATTCGGGAATAAGCCTCAGGAATATCAACGCAGAACTAAACAGGCAAATGTCTAAATGGATAGACTACGACTTGATCGTACTTGAATATGGCATCAATGCGCTAAATGCAGAGGAAAATGACTACACTGCATATGGCTTTGCCATAACCAAAGCAATAGAAAAAATAAAGCAAACATATCCAAATGCAGATATATTACTTATGGGCATAGCCGACAGGGGTGCAAAAGCAGGTACAGAAGTTCGCTCTTTGCCTACATGTGCAGCTATGGTCAATACACAGCGCAACGTGGCAAAAAAAACTGGCGTTCATTTCTATGACACTCGCGAAGCTATGGGAGGAGAATCTTCTGTAGTTGAATGGAGAAAACGAGGTTTTGTCAACGCCGATTATATCCATCTTAATCACGCCGGAGGGCGCGAAATGGCCAACGAATTTGCAACAGCACTAAACATTGCCTTGAATGAATAAATACATAGCTTCCCTTTGTATATTATGCATCGCTTTTCTTGCTTTCGCCGATGATTCTCAACTTGAACTGAGGCTCAACCCGGAAATAGAAGAGACTAACGTAATTACTCCGGCAGACTATAGCAAATACAAATTCCTTAATCTAAGGGAAAACAAAATAAATCTGAACGGCAGAGATTGGAGCAGTCTTGCTCAAAAATTTGCCGAAGCTAAAGCTGGAAACAGAGTTTTTTCTATCGTATATCTTGGCGACAGTCATATCCAAGCCGATTTTGGAGGGGATGTATTAAGACATAGGCTTCAAGAAGCCGCTGGCAATGCAGGAAGAGGTGTTATTATACCTTTCAAAATGGCAAAAACCAACCAACCGCTTGACTATACAATAAACACAAACTCACCATACATTAGTTCTAAACTGCTCAAACAGCCATGGGCAACTGAGATGCCATATACCGGAGTGGGAATACAACCGACAAATCCAAACACAACATTTGCTTTATCCAGTAAAACTCCTTTTAACCGCATGCGCATAATAAAACGTCAGGGCGAGGCAAAAATCGCTGCGGTCTTTGGGGAAAACGTTGGAATACCTATTGGATACAAAGACGATGGAGAATGGATCTATTTCGATCAGGACCAAACAGATATCCACGCAAGGATAGAGACTGAAGCAGAAACTGTGATAGGTGGTTTTGATTTGCGATGCGATAGTATCGGTATTTTAGTCCACTCAATTGGCAACAATGGCGCCACATATTCATCCTATGGAATGATTGATAAGTTTGGGAGCGGTATTTCCGAACTTGAAGCAGATCTTTTTATCATCGCGCTCGGAACCAACGAAGCATATGGTAGAATATCTCCAGAAGGCTTCATTTCCAACGTAGACAATCTCATATCTACAATAAGAAACCATTGCCAGGCTGCAGAGATTATGATAGTAGCCCCAGCCGAAAGCTTTAGACGCATTTACAGGCGACGTAATGGACGCCGAAGATCGTCTACTACAGTCAACTCAAAAATATCAACGCTCAGCCGCAGCCTGCGTCTTTATGCAGAAAAAGAACACATACCTCTCTATCATCACTATCGTGTTGCAGGTGGTGCCGGAGCTGCATCTAAAATGAGACAGGCTCATATTCTGAGTTCCGACGGAATCCACTACACAGCGGAAGGTTATAGACTGTGGGGCAACCTTCTTGCCGATGCCATCCTACAAAGCATTGATAAATAAGGCAGTCACTTATTTTTAATTATTTCAAATAACTGATATAATTATATTTCGGTAAAATATCCATTCTCAAGCTATTCCAAGCCATATAGCCATAAAAGGCAAGACAAGCAAGCAAACCCAATAATTCATATAACAATCTATTAATCAATAGATTCAGCTTTCAGATGCACACTATGGTAATTTGATGATAACTCTCACTCGTAACCCACTGAGAAATAGTATAGTTGTACTTTATTTCAATTTTCCAAATATTTAGACATTTGTTTTTCAAAAATTTTTGAACGAAATTTGCATACACAAAACAACGAAAAAAACCAATCTTTAATTATGGCAACTCACCAGGAATTGTGGGAGCAGTGTTGTAATTTCATCAAAGACAACATTTCTCCTGAGCAGTATGACACTTGGTTCCGCGACATCGTTTCAGAGAGTTTCGCGGATAAACGCCTTGTATTGGTAGTTAAATCATCGTTTTTTGTAGATCTATTAGAGCAACGCCATCAAGGTGTTCTCCGTGCTGGCATTAAGAAGGTTTATGGTGAAGGTGTACAGTTGTACTATCGATACCGCACGATAAAGAATGACCCTTCTACCGACGTATCTCAGAAAAGTTCCCAACCCTCTCCGACGATATTGGCTCAAGTGCATGCAGAAGCAGCCAATCCATTTAAGGAACCAACTCGTCAAGATTTTGATCCGCAATTAAATCCACGCTATACATTTGAAAACTATTGCGAGAGTACAAGCAATAAAATTGCCCGTTCTATAGGCGAAGCTATCGCAGACAACCCATCTCTAAAAACGTTTAACCCTCTGTTTGTATTCGGGCCTTCCGGTGTAGGAAAAACACACCTCATACAAGCTATAGGCATACGTATAAAAGAGCGCAATCCTCAAGCAAGAGTATTGTATGTTACTGCGCGTTTGTTCCAAAGCCAATATACAGCTGCCATATCCAAGAACATCAATAGTTTTTTCCATTTCTATCAAGGAATAGATACTCTAATAATCGATGACATTCAGGATTTGCGGAATTTGCCGGGAACACAAAACACTTTCTTCCATATATTCAACCATTTGCACCAACACGACCGTCAAATAATAATGAGCAGTGATTGTGCGCCGGCCGAAATGGAAGGATTTGAGGCACGGCTTCTCAGCCGCTTCAAATGGGGAATGCAAGTAGAACTTGAACGCCCTGATATTGAGCTGCGCCGCGACGTACTGAAATTGAAATCGGAACAAGACGGATTGTCGTTGCCACCTGATGTTGCGGAATTCATAGCCTCTAATGTAACCTCCAGCGTGAGAGAACTTGAGGGCATAATGGTATCTTTAATGGCTCATGCCACAGTTCTTAACCGGGATATATCTTTAGACCTCGCCCGCAAAGTTATGGCCAATGCGGTCAAGATAAACAGCAAATCCATAAACTTTGAAATGATTGTTGAGGCTGTCTCAGCACACTATGGCATAAATTCCGATTTGATGTATACAAAAAGCCGGAAACGTGAAATTTCCGATGCTCGTCAAGTTGTGATGTATCTGGCAAAAAAAATAGCAAAGCTCCCACTCACTACAATAGGCAACAAGATTGACCGTACACATGCAACGGTTCTCTATGCCTGCCAAACTATAGAAGCCCGCATTGGACTTGAAAAGAAATTAGCGGCAGATATAGATAGTATCGAAGCAGCCATATACTCAGCATAATCACGATTTATTATCATAACAAAAAGCCCCGATTCTTCACGAGTCGGGGCTTCTCTATGTTTAGACTTATCTAAAATTTTTGAGCTTGTTTGTCTTATTACTGTTTATAAGACATTTTTATAAAGCTATGGTTTAATGAGTGGAGTAATTTTAATATTTGTTAACCCATTTCGTTTGCGTGATATTCAACTAAGCCGGGCATAGAGTAACGGGTAATTTTCGATATTTCCACTCCGAAATCAGACGCAGCCTTCTCCAATATGTCTTTATACAACACGCCTGTTGAGCCAACAAAACACAGAGGATACTCGTGATAGTCGTAGGCAGCAATATTACGGGCAAAGAAACGCATGAAAGCAGTATAAACAAGCTGGTATGCATATGCATTATCCAAATGCTCTGCAAGGAATGAAGAATATTTAGAGAGTGCCCTTGAAGGCAACGGGTTCGCGTATACATCGTCCATGAGAACATTTGGAGTAACCATGAATTTTTCATAGAACGACTGTGTGAGTTCTTTAGGGGCAAAGCCCTTTAGCATATCGGAAATAAACATTTTCCCTATATATGCACCGGATCCTTCGTCACCTAAAATAAAACCAAGAGGAGCCACTGTTTTTACGATCTCGCTTCCATTGTAGAGGCATGAGTTTGAACCGGTACCCAAAATACAAGCTAATCCCGCTTGTCTAACCAACAAACCTCTTGCAGCTCCAAGAAGATCGGATTCAACAGTCACGGGTGTTTTAAACTGGGCAACAAGCGACGATTCAATAATCTTTTTCTTTTCACCATTGGTACAACCTGCTCCATAAAAAAACACATGCGACCACCGGCGTTTAAAGAAAACCTCGGGAAGTTCCAAACGTATTGAATGGGATATTTCACGACGGGATTGGAAAAAAGGATTAAGGCCTGTCGTGAAAGCATGTTCTTTAATTTCACAACCGTCTACAATAGTCCACTCGGTACGCGTTGTGCTACTTTCGGCAATAATATTCATTTTTTATCTATTTGGCGCAGAAGTTCTTCTACGGCTTTTTTAAGCTGGAGGTCTTCTCCTGTGACAATGGTTTCGGGATTATTCTCAACTTTTACATCTGGCTCAAGTTGTTGGTTTTCCAAGAATGAGCCGTCGGCCAGACGATAACCTACAACAGGTATGCCGAAGACGAGGCTTGGATCCTGCATAGTTACCCAATTAACGGAAGTCATTGTTCCAGGGACAGGCATGCCTACTGTTTTACCTAATTTTTTGTGACTATAAACCCATGGCGTTCCATGAGCATTTGAATAACAAGGTTCTGCCATAACCATAATAGATGGTTTGTTCCATCTGCGCGAAGGCATATCGCAAGTAGCTTCTCCCCTGATTTCCTGCGTGAAATATTTTTCACCGCTAAGAAGCACCTCAATGTCTTCGTGTAGACGGCCACCACCGTTCCAACGAATATCAATCACTACGCCTTCGCGATCATTGTACTTGCCAAGAAGGTCGGAATATACCTTTCGGAAAGATTCATCATCCATGGAGCTTATATGCACATAGCCCAAACGTCCATTGCTCAATCTATCAACATCAGCAGCTCTGTTTTTAACCCATCTATCATAAAGTAAAGCCGATTGTCGGCTTTGACTTATGGGGCGTACTACAAGCTCTCTTTTTTTCCCGTCTGGATCTTTTAAAGAGATTCGAGTACGTACTCCGGCTGCATCTGCAAGCAGACGGTCTACAGGCATTTCAGTAGTAATGGCTTTGCCATTGATTTCTTCAATAACGGTACCGGGACGAATTTCTGGATTCAAACCGAAAAGAGGCCCTTGAGGCAAAATTTCAATAATCTTGACACCATTGCTATCATAGTTCAGGTCATACAGAGCTCCCAAAGATGCTGTTGGTTGTTGGAGACCAGCAGGCGATGCACCACGGTAGCGGCCTCCGGTATGACTCACATTAAGCTCGCCAAGCCATTCACTTACCATTTCGGCAAAATCGTAATTATTATTGATATGTGGCAAGAATTTACGATAGTCTTTACTCATTTGAGTCCATTCCACTCCATGCATATCCGGAGTATAGAACCGTTCACGTTCTTCTCGCTCAATATTATCGAACATAAATTCGCGTTCAGCAACTGGATCAAGCACTTTATTGGCAATAAAAGATATGGGCTTAAGGTTCTTGCCAAATTTATATAGTGAATTACCGAAAAGGAATATATTCTTTCCGTCGGCAGAAATATCAAATACAGGAGCGGACTCAGATGTTTTAGACATCATAGAAAGGTCTCCTTGTCTAATGTCGTATTCCCATATAAAGCAGCCGTCATCGGCTCCCGACACGAAATAAAGCTTTTCGCCGGAGTTGTCAACTATTTGATCTCTTAAATCTGTAGAAAGAGGAGTAATGCGCATCTGTCTGTCGGAGATACCTTCAAGTTCAACATTTATCATGTCGACATCTCCCTGCTTGCTATCCTCTTTTTTCTTCTCTGCCGAATCCGCCTTCTTTACATTGTTTTCGGCTTCTTCTGCCAGCTTGAGGTTTTCTTTGGAAAGCTTTGCTTTATCAAAAGCCTCCTGGTTCATAAACACGAACACCACATCCATTTGAGAACCCCATGATGCATGATTCCTCATACCCCAACGTTCGGAAGAGAATGCCAGGGCGTTTCCGTCTAAAATCCATTTAGGTTCGGCGTCAAAATAACCACTGTTTGTGATATTTGTAATCTGACCTGTTTCTACATTGAGGATTGCCACATCGGTATACGGGTCATGCCGACGGTCTACTATCTCAAGGGCAATCCAACGAGAATCTGGAGACCAACGATAATAGAATCGTCCGTTGCGAGTTCGCCAAGTGCTCCCATCTGTTAATTCTTTTACTTTGTTGGTCTTGAGGTCTAAAACAGCAAGCTTATTCCTATTGAGAATAAAAGCCAACTTTTTCCCGTCAGGGCTAAGACGAGGAGCCGTACGTTCATTATTATCTGTCTTGAAAACAGGTTCTTCTTTTACAACTGTAGCGTGCGAAAAATCAGGTTCATCGGAGTTTAATGAAGCTCTGAATATATTGTATTTCCCATTTCGCTCGGATGTGTAATACAATGTCGAATCGTTGCCCCATACAAGATCGGTCTCTGCAGCCGGGGTATCGGAAATCTGTTTTGTTGTCTTGTAATCTACAGAGGTAACATAAACGTCTCCACGGAAAAGAAATGCGACACTTTTGCCATCGGGAGATGCGACAGCACCTTTTGCTCCTTTTGACGCTGATATTTCTTTTAGTTCATCGGGGAAATCTGCTACGATGTCTATTTTAACTTTCTCCGGTTTACCGTTCTGAGACATCGCATAAAGCTCTCCATCATATGTAAAAGCTAAAGTCCCATTGCTGCTGCAGCTAAGGAATCTTACTGGATGTGTTTTAAAATCCGTTAATCTTTTAGCTGCGGTATAATCATGCGAAGGAGCTTGATATATGTTAAGGCTCTTTGAAGGAGCTCTTTCGCTTAGGAAATACTGGTAATCACCGCCATCAACAGGGGAAAGATCTTCGCCTGGCATATCTATGAGTCGCTGATGCTTTCCTGTGGCGATATCGTATCTCCAGATATCACGAGTAACTGAAGATGTGTGGTGTTTACGCCATGTATCCTCAAAGCCTTTCACATCTTCATAGACAAAACTTTTTCCATCTGGCGCAAAATCAATGTTTCGCGCGGGAGTAGCAAACAATTGCTTATATGCCCCTCCTTGCACCGGGACAGAATATACCTCTGTCATCCTTGAGGTAGGGAACATTGCGCTTTCTGCCGGATCTTGAATTGCCGCAGAAAAGAGAATATTATTGCCGTCGGGAGTAAAAGCTTCCGGGATTTCGGATGCTGAGTTGAATGTAAGCCTTTTCCATTGATTTGAAGAACCGTCGGCTTGCACTGTAAATATATCAAGATTCCCGTAGCGATCTGAAGCAAATGCTATCGTCTTACTGTCGGGACTCCATATGGGCGTAGTCTCATAACTTTGTTGTGACGTAATTCGTGTAGCTTGACCACCACTCGTAGGGACAGTAAAAATATCTCCTTTATATGTAAAAGCAATGCTTTTGCCATCTGGAGAAATTTTTGCATCCCTAACCCATAGAGGCGCAGTTGCAAGAGCAGGAAGCGCCATAAGCACAGCTGCAGATAATATGATTGGTTTCTTCATAGGAATAATCTAATAGTTAAAGTGCAAAATTAAACAAAAAATATATAACGACAAAAAAACGGGTTCGGCTTTTGACCGAACCCGTTTTAATAATGTGTATTTTAATAGTTTAGTATTACTGAGCTACATTGAATATTACAATTCTGTTCCAGTTGTTAATATCGTAGGGCTGAACGTTAGAGCCTTCTGCCTGGATTGCGAGACGATCGGGGTTGATACCGTATTTATTGGTAAGTGCATCGTATACGGCCTGAGCACGGCGCTTAGAAAGACCCATATTATAATCGCTTGTACCGGTGTCTTTATCGGCATAGCCAACGATAGCTACGTTTTGGTCGGGGTTAGCTTTCATCCATTCAGCAATGTTGTATACATTAACCATTTCGGTGTCTGTGATACGGGCTGAATTGAGAGAGAATCTTACTGTAGCCATAAGTGGAGCTGCTTCTGCAACAACAACTTCAGCTTCTTCAACTTCGGGACATGGGAGTTGTGCTTCTGCTGCTGCCAGAGCTGCAGCAGTTGTTGCGAGAGCACCGCGGAGGTCGTTGACCTGGTTATTGAGGTTGCTGATATAGCCTAAGTAATCGCATGGGTCATATTGCTTATAGTCTCTACCACCGAAAGTGATTGCGAAACCACCATTGAGAGTAACGTTAACATCTACAGGACGTCCATATACTTCGTTATTGAAATTGTCTCCATAGAAAGAAGCGCGTGCTTCAGCAAAGAAATCGACATATTTGCAGAGGCGGAAACGTGCCTGAATACCTGCAGAAACAGGGAGCATCCATTCATTTCGTTTAGCTTTCCCATGACTATTGAGAACGTTTCCGAGCCCTTCTGGCTTGTAATCCCAGAGGAAAGTACCACCAAGACCAACGAATGGAACTATTGAGAATACTCGTTTAGAGCTAACTCCACCCAGTGAGTTAAACATATCCCACATAAAGTCGAGATTCGCCCCTACATATTTGGCTTTGTACATGGAGCCACCTTCACCGTTCCAGTGAATAGGGCCACCGTTGAAAGTTAGACGCCAGCCCAAATATGGAGAGAACCATTTACCGAAGCCGGCATTATAATTCACACTAATGTGTGCGTGACGTTCACCTTTAGCATCGGCACCTTCTACAAAAGGTGTCGCCATTCCAGCGCCGAATTGAATAAACCAATTATCGTTTTTGGTAACGTAATATCTTGTTCCGCAAGGGACTTCGGATACTACTGCCGTTTCTTCTACGACTACAGTTTCTTCCTGAGCATTAGCTTGAAGAGCCGGAACCAAAGCTGCGACACACGCGGCGGTTGTGAAGAATACGTTTTTTTTCATTGTGGTTGAATTGAGTTTTGTTAGACTTTGTTTTCTTTATTTACCAAGTTTCAATATAAACCGCACTTTAGCCTTTAATGAATTAATGGCTCGCTTTTAAGCGGCTTTGATATACTAACAACGGCATTTTTAAGTTTGTTCACGGTTGCTTGAAAAAATGAAAAAATATGAGTATTTTTGCCATAAAAACAAAATGAATACGAAATTACAAAAGTATATATACGGCATGCTATCTCTTTTATCCTTGATTGGGGCATGCTATTTCATTATATTGGTACTAACACCAGTTTTAGGCGACGAACTGATGTTTCGGAATTATTACTGGCTGGCAACAAATTCTCAAGAGCTTACTTTATCGTCAATTCCAAGGATGATAGACATAGTGAGAACCGACGAAAACGGGCGCTTAGCCAATATTCTCATGCCTTATTGGTCTCTCGGCTTACCTCATGCAGTTGGCTGCGCTTTTTTCTCTGCGATGCTTGCGGCAATAATATATGGTGTAGCCGTTTTAGGGACAGGTCTGAAAAGACCTAAATTTGCATTTGTGGCATTGTCTTGGATTGCGATATCATTTACGTTGCCATGGTTTTCGGGAATGCTTCCAACTGCTATGCAAATGAACTATACGCCTGCAAGTTTGCTGTTGCTTTTTGTGGCATGGGGATTTACAAAACCAGAGATATCCAAACTTGAAACAGTTGCCATAGGAATATGTGCTCTGTTTGCAGCTATGCTTCATGAGGGTGCAGCCGTGGCTGAATGTTGTGGCATAGGTTTGTATCTGATATGCAAACGGTTTAGATTAAATGGCAAACAATGGATAATTACCACAGCTGCCCTGATAGGGACTGCTGTAATACTAAGTTCTCCTGCAATATGGTCTAAGTTTATCTATACAAAGGACATACCGTATTCATACAACAACACACTTAAACTTTTCATTCTAACAGAAATTGCCACTATTATTGCCACTGTTTTATTATTTGTTGGGCTGGCTATAAAACACTTTCGTCCAAAATTTACTGCCTTAACAAAAGATGGCTCTTTTATTTTTGCTGCCGGGATAGCTATTTCGGGATTTCTCATCAACTACTCGACAAATTTCGTATATGGCCGTTCAACCTGGTTTGCGGAGATATTTGCGGTTATAATAATAATCAAAGAACTTGACATATTTTTTTCTAAAACCAGCGCAAAAGCCTTAACCACAGTAGGTATTGTCTCTGCTTTATTATGCTACTTATTTTTCAGTGGCGTTATATATTGGCAATTTATTTATTACAAACAAAACGAAGAAATAGAGAAACTCCTTGCGGTTTCACCCACATATACCGTTTTTTATGATTTAGAAGACCGTTGTCCTTATTACACATTACTATATCCCGAATTCCGCAGTTGGCGCATCCCTTTCTGCTATCTATTCATTACTCCAGGCGAAACAAAACCATTTTCTATAGTCCCCTTGGGGCTTAAAGACTTTATGGGCACTGGAGCTACACCTACTCCAGGCAAAGCCGGTGCAATGCAATGGAATAGCACTACGATTTTACCAGACCGAGAATTATGGATTGGAGGTTCAAACGGAGAAAAAATAATCGGTCATGTTGCTAATGCAAATGCCGATATAATAGACTCTAATGGAATTGAATTCAAAAAAATGCCGGTGACACTTCTTCGGTTCACCGCACAGAATGGTTCCAAATGGATATATATTAGCCCAATACCAAGAAATATCCATCATCCGTTTCTACGCGTAGACAACGTTACCATAGATTGAAACGATAGCCCAAAACTGCCTCTCCACTCAAAACACCTCCAGCAAACGTAGTCTTTTTATCGTTTACTATCGAGAGATCAAATTTCCCTATACATCCAAAGAACCATCTGCCTCTTTTTTGATTCCAAACAATAGACAATTTCAAGCGGTTATAAAGCGAGAAAGAAACTTTCTCTATATCAGAATTTACATATCCTTTGCGTACTCCGATAATAGGTGACTCACTTACACCAAACACCCAATTCCTTGCAAACACCCAATTGTATCCATAGCCAACTCTCAATGCATAGTTGTGAGTATTTACTCTATATCGGTAGTTCTTCCAATTATCTGGAAGCTGCTCCAACATATCTGGTGGCAATGTGCTGAAATTGAAATCCATCTTCTGGTTGTAATAAGAAAAACCAGTATAAAATGCTCCTTGACTTTTTTGTTGGACACGACTAAAATTAAACGATGCTGCTTCGGAATATTTTTTATGGTTAAAGAAATAATAAGCATCTAAACCCCAAGTTTCTGTATTTACGCCTTTGAACGGCAAATTCATATGAACCGGATTTTTATAGTCACCAAAACGCTTTATATTAGCTCCTACATCATTTTTAATAAAATAGAACTCCGCCCCAAATAGCATACAATTAAACCCGAAACGGAATCGTTGCCGAGAACGGTCTACACCTCCGAAAATCTTGCTCATGTTGACATCGTAGCCTGCTGAAACTGCAAGATATGTGAGATAAACGCCCATGCTTGTAGAAGGATCCGACATCATAGATATGTATTTATCGTTCGGAAGTATAAAACGATATACGTCGCCCCAACTTTCGGTTGTAATTTTGGCGTTGAATTTATAATTTGTAGGGGTCACATATGTTGTGTCATAACCATTGAAAAATTTATCACCCCATCTATAAGTGTTTACTATAAATCTGGGAAACTTTCCCATCTCTGCTATAGAATCCAAGTTGAAAGAGAAGGCTCTTGCAGAGCTCGTCCCAATCAAGACAGCCACTATAATAAATAATATTCTTGACACTTTTAACATCGGGATGCAAAGTTACGAAATTTTTGCCGAAACTTATTCTATAAATAAACCCAAAACATGTTTAAGAGTTCAATCAGCATATTTATTCTGACAAGAATTGTCATGAACAGATAAGGCAATGTAAAAATTGAGAATTTTTGCGTATCTTTGCAAGCAAAACAAACAACCCTACGATATGCAGGAAAAAATAGTCATTCTGGATTTCGGTTCTCAGACCACCCAACTTATTGGTCGACGAATCCGAGAACTCAATATCTACTCCGAAATCATACCATATAACAAGTATCCTTTCGGAAAAGAAAAAGAAGAAGGTATAATCGGTGTGATCCTTTCGGGCAGCCCACTGTCGGTATACGACAAAGATTCTTTCAAAATTGATATAAAAGCCCTTATGGGGACGTTGCCGGTATTAGGAATTTGCTACGGTGCTCAGCTCACAGCCTATGAGCTTGGAGGATGCGTCGAATCTGCTCCATCAAGAGAATATGGCCGAGCAAACCTTGATTTTATTGATAAATCGTGCCCTCTATTCAAAGGAATTGATATGGGAGCACAAGTTTGGATGAGCCACGGCGACACCATTACATCTATACCCGACGGTTTTAAATGCATAGCATCTACACCAAGCGTGAAATTTGCCGCATTTTCAGGCCCTGAAGAAGATAAAATATGGGGAGTACAATTCCATCCTGAAGTTTTCCATTCCACCTGCGGAACCCACCTTCTGCGTAATTTTGCAGTTGATATATGCGGTGCTTCTTGCTCATGGAATCCAGAGTCATTTATTGAATCTACCGTTGCTGAATTAAAAGAAAAATTAGGACAAGACCGAGTTATTCTCGGCCTTAGTGGCGGTGTAGATTCATCTGTTGCAGCTGTTCTTCTCAACAAAGCGATAGGAGACCGCTTGACATGTATATTTGTAGACCACGGTATGCTTCGTAAAGATGAATTCTCATCAGTTTTGCGAGACTACCAAGGGCTCGGATTAAACGTGATTGGTGTTGATGCATCCGACAAATTTTTCGCTGACCTCGCAGGGGTAACAGATCCTGAAAAAAAACGCAAAATCATAGGAGCAGATTTCATTGAAGTTTTCGATGCAGAAGCACATAAAATAAAAGATGCAAAATGGTTGGCTCAAGGTACAATCTATCCAGACTGCATTGAATCGCTCTCAATAACAGGAACAGTAATAAAGAGTCATCACAATGTAGGTGGCCTTCCAGAGAAAATGAATCTCAAACTCTGTGAACCGTTAAGGTTACTTTTCAAGGATGAGGTTCGCGCTGTAGGACGTGCATTGGGCATGCCAGAGCATTTGATAAGCCGCCATCCATTCCCTGGACCAGGACTTGCCGTGCGTATACTTGGAGAAGTTACTCGCGAAAAAGTAGGCATACTACAAGAAGCAGACCACATTTTTATCCAAGGATTGCGCGATTGGGGTCTTTATGATAAAGTATGGCAAGCCGGAGTAATCCTCCTGCCAGTGCAAAGTGTAGGTGTTATGGGGGACGAACGAACATACGAACGCGCAGTAGCGTTACGAGCTGTTACCTCCACTGATGCAATGACAGCCGACTGGGCTCACCTACCATATGATTTTATGTCGCGTGTAAGCAACGATATCATAAATAAAGTTCGCGGAGTGAACCGCGTTTGCTACGACATATCTTCAAAACCACCGGCAACTATCGAGTGGGAATAAAATTAAAAACAAGCAGATG
>CAJTUG010000035.1:22832-23343 GCA_910579605.1 uncultured Muribaculaceae bacterium
ATTAGTATTGGCGGGTACATCATTTATTATTTAGTTAATATTCTACCTATGGGATTTGCAAAGCATTATTAATTAATTGTTACGGCCATTGTTCAAAATGACAAAGTCTCTTATCAATGGCAAACATTCTATCGCCTTATCACATGGCATACATATTTTTTCCACAGGACAAATACCATCTCCTCTGCGATTAATAATGTTTTGAACTACCTGTCCGTAGTAAACTTTTACAGCATATCTTCTAAATAAATCTAAAGCTGGTTCACTAATAACATCGGCATAAACTGCACTAACATTACCAAGAACCATCAAAGCTGCTGCCCCCTTACCAACTATCTTATCAGCAATTTCTGAACCGTCAAGAAATTCAGGGTCATTATTGAGCAAATTAAAGATATCCGTAATGCCTCGGCCATCATAAGTTTTCACAGAGCCATTAGCAACCACAAGCGAATGCTTACCATCATGTAATATTTTTATCAAATCTTCCATAATTGAAATTTTAGCAAAA
>CAJTUG010000035.1:23363-23569 GCA_910579605.1 uncultured Muribaculaceae bacterium
TTATTAATATAGCTAAATTTAAACGAACATAGTATTCTTTGGAATATGCTTCTATCTAATTTTGATTGTATAACCAAATCCAACAGCGATACTTTTTTCAATAATCACCCCAATGCTTATCAAGCATAATATGATAATACTGCAAATTTACACATATTTATAAATTCTGCATATAAAATATGCACAGTTCTTTTAGATTTATTATA
>CAJTUG010000036.1 GCA_910579605.1 uncultured Muribaculaceae bacterium
CTACGAATTGCCAAAAGATCTCACTTTCCGCGCAGAAGACAGCCATACGATACACCCCGATGCCGGTGCAGAATTTGAAGAACATGGATGGGGAATATTTATGCTCCAGCACTACATGCTCGGCACTCGCGCCTTGGCAGGTTGCTCTTGGTTCCAATCAAGCGGAATGGCAGACCGTTGGGTTGTACTACCTCAAGTAAAAGTGACTGGTGAAAACGCATATTTCGCATGGGATGCAACAAGCTACAACCCTAAATACCTCGAAGATTATCGCGTAAAAGTTTCTAAGGGAAGCGACCATTGGAGCGACTACAACACCGAATTCTCTATCGATGGCGAAACATCTGCCGTCAAGACCCGTGGTATAAGTCTGGCAAACTATATAGGAGAAACCGTATATGTGGCAATAAATCTGGTAACATCCGGAGGCGACGCTATCGTCCTGGACAACCTCGGGTTCTATGGAGACATAGAATACAATTCCGGAATAACAGAAGTAGCCACCGACGGCAATGCTTATTTGGTCACAGACGGTTCCATACTCACTATTAAAGCCGCAGGAGAAATAAAGAATATAGAACTTTTCAACCTCCAAGGCATAAAAGTTGCACAATCCTCTACCGACAACATTGAAATCGAAACGCTCCCTGCCGGCCTCTATATCGTAAAGGCAGAAACGACACAAGGCTCACTCACATTCAAATTCAACCGTTGAATTTATTAGATGCGAAACAAAAATAGCGCGACCGAAGTCGCGCTATTTTTGTTTCGCATCTATGTCATTTATATCGCGCCCAGCGAATCATTTCTGCGAGCGACGGTTTTTTACCATACATAAAAATTCCCACACGGTATATCTTTCCGCAGAGCCATATCAAGAAAATAAAGCTTATATAGAGCAATACCAACGAGAGAGCAATTTCCCAGAAAGGAACTCCGAACGGCAGACGGCTCATCATTGCCATCGGAGAGGTAAACGGGATTATCGATACCCAGAATGCCAAAGTAGAACCGGGATTGTTGATAATGCTCATAGATGCTATGATTCCAATAATCACCGGCATAGTAGCAAGGGTAGAGAGCTGGCTGGCGTCTTGGATATTGTCGCAAGCCGATGCAATAGCTGCATAAATTGCAGAATAGAACAGATAGCCCCCGATAAAGAACAATATCATGTATACGAAGAGCGACGCAAGGAATCCATAATCTGTGAGTTGCCCAAGCATACCTGCAAGCTCAGGCTCTTCGACAGAAGAAGCATTAAACAGCGGAAGAACCCAAGCCGAACATGCGCCAACAAGCACAGCCCAAATGAGAATCTGTGTTATTGCCACCAAACCTACACCTACTATTTTACCGAGCATAAGTTGGAAAGGCTTGACAGAAGAAACAACGATTTCGAGCACACGGTTATTTTTTTCTTCTATTATAGATGTCATTACCATCTGACCGTAGATAAGAATAAACATATAGAGCATCATATCCATAGCAAGGGCTATGAAATAGGAAACTGCCGACGAGGTTGCTGTATCTTCTTCCTTGTCTATTCGGATTGTCGAGAATGAACCGTCTACTTCAACCTCGTTCAAAATCTGCCGAATGTTGGAAATCTGGTATGCTTCAAGGCGTATATCTTCTATTGCGCTGCTAAGTTGGTCGCTAATAAACGCATCTGTCATCATTGCAATAGAACCACGCGTATAAATAGTAATTTCCTGATTTGGATGCGCAATAGCGTCGCGGCCTATGTTGATAATCACCTCGTTATCTTCTTGGTCGCGAAGTTCGCTCAGAGGCGCGGTACTTGCCACAAAGTCTATCTCATCGTTACCTTTAAGACGGGAAAAAACTTGTCCTGTCTCATCCACCACCACTACTTGTTTGCTTTCTCCATCGGAAAAAAGCATGAAAAGTGCCGGGGCTGCCATGAGGGCAATCATGGTTATGGGCACAAGAATAGTACTGATGATAAAACTTTTACGTTTTACCCTCTCCAAGTACTCGCGGCTTATTATTATAGAAAGTGCTGATTTCATGCTGTTTGGTTTGATTGGTTAGCTGATTGAACTGCCGAAACGAAAATGTCGTCCATAGAAGGCAAAATTTCTCTGAATCCACGGAAATCCACAGTCTGGTTGGCTGCGGCAAGAAGATGGCGGCGAGCTTCGACATCGGAAATATTCACTATTGCGGTTGAATTCCCCTGCCTGTCTATAGGGCCAAACTCAAAATTAACAACAAAAGGCTGCACTGCAGCCTGAAGCTCCGAAGGGTTGCCTATATATGTAAGCTCAAATTTATTGTCGGCAAACTGCTCACGAATCTGGCGCACTTCGCCCGAAAGAATATTGCGTGAACGATTAATCAGAGTAATATTATCGCAAAGCTCCTCCACGCTGCCCATATTGTGGGTAGAAAAAATAATTGTGGAGCCTTCGTCGCGGAGTTTTAGTATTTCACGTTTAAGTATTCCGGCGTTTATCGGATCAAAGCCGCTGAATGGCTCGTCGAAAATAAGCAATTCCGGCTTGTGGAGCACGGTAACGATGAATTGCACTTTCTGAGCCATACCTTTGGAAAGCTCTTCCACCTTCTTGTCCCACCAATCGGAAATCTCCATTCTCTCAAACCACTCTTTCAGCCCTCTTGTAGCATCGGCCTTACTCAAGCCTTTGAGACGGGCAAAAAACAATGCTTGCTCACCAACTTTCATTTTCTTATACAAGCCGCGTTCTTCTGGCAGATAACCAATATTGTAGACATCTTTTTCTACCAATTGGTGACCGTTGAAATACACAATGCCGCTATCGGGTGCTGTTATGTGGTTGATAATACGTATCAACGTTGTTTTTCCGGCTCCATTTGGACCCAACAAGCCATATACCTTACCTCGTGGCACAGAAACCGAAACATCGTCTAATGCCGTGTGGTTTGTAAAACTTTTGCAGATATGTTCTGCTTGAACTATTATATCTTCCATATTTTTCGGTTTTTATATATTTGACGCAGAACTTAGATATAAATTACATTCTGCTACAAAAAATTACAGCAACGGAGCTAATCTTGGCAAAATTTTCTTTATCTTTGCACATTAAACCCATAACCATGACCTCTTCAGAACCATATATTTTTGAACTTGCAATTAAGGTTCGCGACTACGAAGTAGATGCTGAAGGCATTGTTAACAATGCCGTTTACCTGCACTATCTCGAGCATACGCGCCACGAGTTTTGCGAAGCCGCCGGGTTCTCTTTCCGACAGATGCACCACGAGGGTCTTGACCCGGTGGTGAGCAAGATAGAAATCAGATATATCCGCCCATTAGGGTTGGGGCAAAGCATGGTAAGCAAACTGAGACTCCACCGCCGAGGGCCGGTTTTCGTTTTTGGACAAGATATCTTCACTCCCGACGGACAAGCTGTCGTCAAAGCCACAGTCGACATCGTTTCATTTGAAAACGGCAAGATTTCGCGTGGCGAAAGATTGGCTCAAGCGTTCCATAAATTCCTGTAATCATGGACAAGGACGCACTACTCTACCAGATTGCTTTTTCGCGTGCAAAGAATATAAATATTGGCACAGCCAAAGTCTTTGCAGCCAAAGGCATAAGCTGCCGTGATTTTTTCATGCTCGGCGCCAGTGAATTGTCGGCATTGTCTGGCCTCAAAACCGAATATTTTTCAGACAGCAAAAGGCATGCCATTTTGGAAACAGCAAAAAGAGAGTGCGATTTCGTAGTCCGCAACAACATTAAAGCAGTTTTCTATACCGATAATGCCTTTCCTCACAGGCTATTGGATTGCGATGATGCGCCGGCTATGCTCTATACTTTAGGCAACGGATTCAAAGAATACAGCCACGTGATTTCTGTTGTAGGCACCCGTCACTGCACATTCTACGGGGCTGAATTTTGCAGACAATTCATAGAAGAATTGGGCCAAAAGATAGACGACCTCCTCATAGTGAGCGGCTTGGCATATGGAGTGGACATAGCCGCCCACAGGGCAGCACTGTCAAACAATATAGCCACGGCAGCTGTATTTGCCCATGGGTTAGACACGATCTACCCGGCAGAACACCGCAACGACGCTCGGCGTATAATTGAAAACGGTGGTTTTATTGCAACGGAATATACTTCGTCGGATAAAATACACCGAGGCAATTTTCTTGCCCGCAACCGCATTGTCGCCGGGATGGCCGACGCCACAATTGTTGTGGAAAGCAACAGGAAAGGCGGCGCAATGTCTACTGCACGAATAGCAGGAGCCTACCACAGAAATGTATTTGCAGTGCCGGGACGTGTATCCGATATATACAGTTCGGGATGTAACGAACTAATATACAACAATGAAGCAGAAATGTTGCGAGGTATCGACGACCTTGTCCATGCGCTAAATTGGACTGTGAGAAAGCCCGAAGGCACCCAACAAGAACTCCAACTTGAACTCTCCGACGACTTTAAACGTATACTTAATTACATAACCGGCAACCCGGCTTCTACCGTCAACGATATGTGCGTAGCTTTGGAAATGCCTTACTCTCAACTTAGCTCTACACTATTTGAAATGGAAATGGCCGATCTCATAGTTGCCGTACCGGGCGGTAAATACATGCCCTTATAACATGACTAACTTTTTAATCCTCTACTGATTATGGCAAAAATCATCCCGCCGTCTGAGCTTATCATCAATCCCGACGGCACAGTATTCCACCTTCACCTCCACCCCGATCAACTCACAGACAGAATAATACTTGTTGGAGATCCGGCAAGAGTAGACATGGTAGCTTCGTTTTTCGACACAAAAACCTTTGAGGTATCTTCTCGCGAATTCCACACTATCGGCGGTACTTTCGGAGGCAAGCCTATCATGTGCCTTAGCCACGGGATAGGTCCAGACAACATAGACATAGTTATCAACGAGCTCGACGCCCTTGCCAACGTGGATTTTGCCACTCGCGAAGTGCGCAATGACTTGCGCAGTCTAACTATGGTTCGCATAGGGACTTCCGGTGCGCTCCAACCCGAATTGACTCTTGGGACTCCCGTCATAGCAGAGAAATCAATAGGCTTTGACGGAGTCTTGAACTATTATGCCGGGCGAAACGAAGTGGCCGATTTGGAATTTGAGAAAGCTATGTGCGAACATACCCGTTGGAATCCGCTTTGGGCTAAACCCTACGTGGTAGACGCAGACCCGGAACTGGTAGACCGAATTGGCTGCGACGACATGGTACGCGGAAACACAATCAGTGCCGTTGGCTTCTATGGCCCTCAAGGCCGTGAGCTCCGATTGCCATTGGCAAACCCCGACCTAAACAGGCTTATAGAAGAATTTGAGTACAACGGTCGCAAAATCACCAACTACGAAATGGAATCAGCACCCTTGGCAGGTCTCGGCAAGCTGATGGGCCACCGTTGCATGACCGTATGCTCAATCATTGCCAACCGATTCAAAACCGAAGCCAACCCCAACTACAAAGACGGAGTCCGCTCGCTCGTAGAAACGGTTCTAAACAGAATCTAACATATCCGAAACATTTTTCACTATAAAATCCCGGCGGCCAGGCTCAACCGCCGGGTTAGTTTATTTGTTATACTTAATATTTCTCAAGATTATGAAATTTTTGGTAAACCCAATGAAAAAGATATTACCCATAGCATGCATAGCCGGCGCTGCTCTGTCGTCGTGCGGAAACGGGTCTGACACGAGTTCTGCGGTATCTTCAACTGTTCAAGACTGCGCGTATAGCAATATCATGACCCGTACAAGCGTGAGACAATACTCCGACAAATCAATTTCACGCGCCACTCTCGACAGCATAGTTGCCGCCGGCATGGCCGCTCCCACTGCCATGAACAAGCAACCGTGGCAATTCATTGTTGTAGACGACAGTGTCAAACTCAAAGAAATAGCAGCTTTAGCAGCTCCTTGGAATGCCGTTGGCCGCGCCAAAGCCGCCATTATAGTTTGCGGCGACATGAGCAAAGCTATTCCCGGCGATGGGCAGGCATATTGGATTCAAGACTGCTCGGCTGCTTCAGAGAATATCCTTTTGGCGGCCCATGCCCTCGGAATAGGAGCTGTTTGGTGCGGTGTGTATCCCATTGCCGAAAGAGTAGAGTCTATGAAAGACTATTTTATGCTCGGAGCTAATATAACTCCACTCAACGTCATTGCCTTAGGATACCCCGAAAAAAATCAGGAGCCCAAAGACAAATACAACCCCGACAACGTGCACTACAATGAATGGTGATACAAAAGCCCATGCCCGCTTGCTCTTAGAAAGCAATAAGACAGATGAAGCCACTAAGTTACTTCAGTCATTGCCCAAAGATGCAGAAACGCTTTATCTCTTGGGAAGATTAAACTGGAAAAAAGGGAATATAGCCAAAGCTATCAGCTACTTTGAAGAAGCTTCTATTTTAGAACCCGGAGGCGAAGCAACTCAAGCGCTTGAAATGGCACGTGAGGTAATGGACTTTTACAACAAAGACATGTATAACCCTTAACTATTAGGTTTAAAAACGGTTTGATATGAAACAGCATTTTATCCAATATTTAAAAATGACGGTTATGATAATTTTCACTGCCGTCGTACTTACGGGCGTCAGTGCCTGCAAAAACAGTGAATTATGGGATGAAATGCCTTCGGCGGCATCGTCGTTCATAACCCAATATTTCCCTATGTCGGAGCTATCGTCGGTTTCAAAAAATTCTACAGGCTACCACGTGAGGATAGACAACGGCCCGGGGCTGACTTTTGATTCCGAAGGGAAATGGGAAGCTGTAGACGGCTACGGCATGCCATTGCCGCAAGTAATGCTGTTTAATGAACTTCCTCCAAAATTCTACGCATACCTCCAAGAGGCAGAAGAACTTAACGGTGTATTCGCAATTAGCCGTACTACACGGATATATACGGCAACACTCCTTAAACAAACCTTAACCTACGAGATCAATACAGAAACAATCACCGGCACAACGCCCGACTGAAAAACAAGGGCAAACCTTCAAAAATAAACACAAGCAACAGCGGAGCAGTTTAACAAGCTGCTCCGCTGTTGCTTAGATATGATTTTCAACACTTACGTACTGATGTTTAAGAAAAAAATCGTTGGCTAAAAAGGAAGATATTTTTACTAAATTGTACAAAATTTGACTATTTCCAGATAATTTTTCGTACCTTTGCCACGATATAAACGATTATATGCGAAACACCAACAGATTACACAAAAACAATTATAAATCAATCCAAATTCACATGATGAAGAAAACTTTACTAACGGGGGTTGCTATTGCAAGCATACTTGCGTTGGGTTCTGGTTGTTCAAGCGACGATTTCGGCGGCAAAGACGGCTATGGACGCATCTCCCCCAAAGTAGGAGTCGACACAGAAGCAGTGACATCAAAGAACGCTAAAGGGCGCGCACAAGATATCACTGCGAACGATTTGTCGCTCCGGCTTTCCAGTGCCGATGGCTCTTTCGTGAAAACGTGGGAAAGCTTAGAAAAATTCGATGCCTCAGAGCAATTTCCCATCGGGGCATATACTTTTGAAGCATTTTACGGCGATGCCGAAGCAGAAGGTTTTGAAACCCCGGCTTATACAGGCAGCCAGGAATTACGTATAGCCGACGGCCAAACCACCGACGTATCCCTCACAGCCACTCTTGCACAGGCAATGGTGAGCATCGTTTATACCGATGCGTTTACCAAGTACATGAGCGATTGGGAGGCTAATCTCCGCACTGCTTCGGGCGAGACACTTGAATACTCAAAATTTGAGACACGTCCTATCTACATCCGACCGGGAGAATTCACCCTCAACGTGTCTGTAACCAAACCAAACGGACTTGGAGCTACTTTTGAGGTGGCCAAGATGGAGGCCAAAGCCAAATATCACTACACTGTGACAGTAGATCTTAACGGCGGAGAAGTAGGAGACGCAGTCCTTGTTGTAGATTTCGACGAAAATCTAAACCAGGAAGAGGTAGAAATCCAACTTGCCGACCATATCCTCAGCGCCCCGGCCCCTGAAATTTCTGCAGACGGCTTTGAGGCAGCTACTCCGGTAGAATTTGTTGGTGGCATGGCATCTTCCGACCCGTTGAAAATGGGTATCATCGCCCATGGCGGTCTTGCAAAACTCACATTGACAACGTCTTCTATTTCACTTCTGTCGCAAGGTTGGCCTCAAGAGGTAGAACTTATAAGTGGAGATAACCGCCAAACACTTGAAGACCTCGGTCTTAAAGCTCTTGGCGTGTGGAACAACCCCGACAAGATGGCTGTGGTAGACTTTACCGAAGTACTGTCTCATATCCAGGAGGTAAGCACCGAAAATCTCAGCACTTTCACTCTTGTAGCAGTAGACAAGAACAGCAAAGTTTCTGAACCACTCACTTTGAGCGTACAACTTGAACCGCTTGTCCTTGAATTGTCTGCACAAGATTATTACAACCCCGGCAACGACCTCAAAGTAGCTTTGGCTTTCAATGGTTCAAATCCTAAAGAGAACGTAAAAATCCAATACAAGAATAACAATGGCCGTTGGGCAGACCTTGAAATATTAGCAGCCGAAGAAACCGGCAGCCGCGCAACCCGCAACTATACACTCACCGTTGCAGCGCCCGACGGCTACGATTCTTTGACTATCCGTGCAGTCTGCGGCAACAAAGAAGGCAACCAGATAACAATCGGCACAGCCCCTTTTGATGTAACCGGTAGCGAAAACGACGTTTACGGATCGTTCGCGTTTGTGAGTGTTACCGGTACCGAAGAGAGTACGGATGCTCTCGCCGCTCGTGCATCATATTTCGTGAGCACCGACGGGAAAAATTTCACCGCAGCTCAAGGAGAAAAGATCGGCAATTATTTCCGAATAAACGGTCTTGAGCCAAACACTCAATACTTTGTGCGCGTTCAGATAGACGGCTACAACTCCAAATCTTTCCAGATTTCTACAACTGCTACCACACCGATTCCCGGCGGCGATATGGACACATGGACCACTGCCGCATCGGGCAACAACTGGATTCTTGCAGTTCCCGGCGAATCAACCGAAAGCGCTGTCTGGGGCACAAACAATCCCATGACAACATCAGAAGGTTCAAATTTTGCATACTGTCGCATCTCCGGCACTATCAGTACCACTGGCCGCAAAGGTGGTAGCGCAGCGTTGCTCCGCACATGCGGTTGGGGCGATGGGAATACCGCAGTAGGTACCGATTACAACGGCGGTGCCTGCAAATATACCGACGCAGGATTGCTCCACCTCGGTTCTTCCCGTTCTACCCGTCCCTCGGGATATGGAGTTAACGATAATGTGGTATCATGCAAGTGGATGTTGGGCTTTATCCCAATCACTTACAAAACAAGTACCGGTCCTGTGATGACCGACGATCTTGATTGCGGAATCTCTTTCGACAACCGTCCATCCGGTCTTTCGTTCTGGTACAAATACGCTCCTAAAAACGCTAACGACAAAGGCTATGCTCTCATCTGTGTGAAAGACGCTGCCGGAAATACTCTTGCAGAAGGTTCTACCCTCTTGGATAAAGCCGATGATTTCAAACAAGCTAAAGTAGATATCTCAGGACAATATGTTCCCGGCCTTGAAAAAGGCGCAAAACTATATGTCAAATTCCTTTCGTCTTACGACATGGAATACATCAAGCGCCAATCGGGCAATTTCTCGGGTCCAGGCAATGCCAACCTCAGCGATGGAACTTTTATGGGTTCCCAGCTCACAATCGACGATATCGAATTAATCTACTAAACCGATCATAACAAATGAAAACTAAAATAGCAACCATACTTTCGGCGAGCGTGCTTATGCTCGGGGCAGTAGCATGCTCGGAGCAGTGGAATCCGCCAACCGAACAAGAAGGAACGCTCTCTTTGGGTTCGCTTGAACTTTCTGTTAAAGAAGAAACCAAAGTGATAAACAACGCTGCAGGCCGCGCGGCAGTGGATGTATCGCAGTTCCTCGTAAATATTTACGAAGCGCCAAAAACCGAAGGCGACGCACCCAAATACAGCTATGTATATGCTTCTATGCCAGAAGTGTTGGCATTACCTGTGGGTAAATATACCGTTGAGGTAGAATCGCACCATATAGAAAAAGCCGCATGGGAAGCTCCTTACTACTGCGGAAGCCTTGATTTTGAAATTGAAGCTAACAAGATTAAAGATCTTGGCACTGTAGAATGTAAATTTGCATCTATAAAAGTAACTGTTGCTTTCGCCGACGATCTCCGCAAAGTTCTCGGCGACGATGTCAAAGTAACCATCGTGTGCAACGATCTCGGCCGTCTGGAATATACCCCCGACGAAACACGCGCCGGATATTTTGAAGCAGTGAACAACTCCCCCACACTCATTGCCAAATTTACCGGAACAATCAACGGCAATTACACCTCTGTAGACACTCCTTTCAAGGATGTAGAGGCTGGTCAATGGCGTATCATCACCTACAAGATTAAAAACGGTCCCGAGCCTCCCGAACAAACCGGAGGGGTAAATCCAGGCGGTGTCAACCTTGACATTTCTGTAGGCGAGGTAGATGTAGACGGCAATGTCAACATCACTGAAGATCCATCCAACACAGAAGATAGCCCCTGGGGGCCGGAAGAACCAAAAGATCCTAATATTCCCGATAATCCCGACGATCCTAAAGACGAAGGAAAAATAGAGTTGAAATCTGAACAATTTCCCGAATTCGATAAGGTTTATGACGTTGCAGGTTGGGAGGCCGGCGCTCCTGCTGTTGTGCTTATTTCTGCCGACAACCTCATTGCAGATGTCAAAGTTAAGATTGAATCTGAAACTTTGACCGCCGAGGTTCTTGAAGGTGTAGGATTGGTATCCGAATTCAGCCTTGCCAACGACAGCGAGCTCTTCCCGGCATTTGAAGGCTTGGGCTTCCCCTATGGCGAGGGCGTTAATAAACAGGCATCAATAGAATTCAAGATTACCGATTTTATGGGTCTACTCGGTATTTACGGCTCGGCTCTCCACAAATTCCATATCACTGTAACCGATATGAAAGGTAATGTTAAAAGCGAAACTCTCCAACTTCAATCTTAATAGCAAACCGGTATGAAAAAATATAGAATAATCCTTGCCGGCGTTGCTGCCATGGCATTGATGGGGAGTTGCTCTGAAGAAAGATTCGACACCACAGGCGAAGGAGCAATCACCCTTACGACAAAAATAAACACCGATATGACGGTTGTTTCCCGTTCATTGGCCGACGACTTAGCAGAATCCACTATCATCTGGATCTCCAACGATAAAGGCGCTATCCGCAAATATAACGGTGCTTCGGAAATCCCCACAGGCGAAATACCTCTCTTGTCGGGTTCTTATGTAGCACAGGTTTGGGCTGGAGACTCCGTATCGGCTTCTTTCGAACAACGCTGCTTCAAAGGCAGGGAAGCCTTCACAGTAAGTGCAGGGCAAACCTCACGCGTTGAAATCACAGCCAAGCTTGCCAATGTTGCAGCGTCTGTGGTATACGACGAAGGCGTAGATGAAGTTTTGCGAAACTACAGCATGACTGTAGGGCACGACAGAGGGGAACTTGTATTTGAAGGCCGCGACGAGCGCCGCGGATATTTCATGATGCCGTCGACCTCCGACGATTTGACATATACCCTTGAGGGCGAACTTAACGACGGCACTCCTTTTGTGCTTCAAGGCACTATTGCCGATGCTAAATCTCACCCTGCCACAGAGTATGTTCTCCATGTCAAATACGATGCGGAGACCCCAGACCTCGGCGGTGGCGTATTTACGATTACCGTTGATGAAACCAGCATTGAAATCCAAGATACGATTGAAATCATCACTGCACCTATTTTCAGCGGCTATGGTTTTGACTTTGAAAACCCCATCCGCTCCAAAGCAGGCGAAGTTGGGCGATTGACGGTTTATGCCTCAAGCGCAACCGAAATCACTGCGTTGGAAATGGATTCCAAGCTTTTTGAGCCCATAGTAGACGGCAATGGCGTTGAACTCTTCGGTATGGCCGACACACAACGTCAAAAGCTCATTGATGCCGGCATCAACTACACTCTCAACTATGATGCAGAAGCCGACAATTCGCTTTTGCAAGTAAACTTTGAAGAAAGCCTTACCAATGCTCTCTTAGACGGAACACACGAAATTGTATTCCGCGCTAAAGACCGCGACGGACGCACTTCGGAAGTCACTTTGACAATAGTTATTTCAGACAACCCTGTGAGCATTGAACCTGTAAATGAAAACGAGGTTTACTCCAACCGTGCAACTCTCAGGGCTTTGGTAACGAAAGAGAATGTAGAAACCATAGGTTTCAACTACCGTAAATCTGGCGATGCCGATTGGACATTTGTGGAAGGTATTGCAGGAAGCCGCACATACGCTGTAGGTACACCCTACTATGCGGTGATAGAAAACCTTGAGCCAGGCACCGACTATGAATATGTGGCTACCGACGGTACATTCGCAACATCCGAAATAAATAAATTCACTACAGAACTCCAGGCACAGCTCCCAAATGCAGGCATGGAAGACTGGGCGGAATTCAGAAGCGGCGAAGACACAAAAGACGTGGTTCATATCGCTGCCGACGCTTCATCAATGTTCTGGGATTCGGGCAACCACGGGTCTGCAACCATGGGTAAATCCGTCACCAACAAGTCTGCCGACATTAAACACTCCGGCAACTACTCTGCATGCCTTGAGTCGCAGTTTGTAGGTCTTGGCGGTGTTGTAGGTAAATTCGCTGCAGGCAACCTATTTGTAGGCCAGTACCTCCATACAGCCGGCACCGACGGTGTACTCGGCTGGGGACGCCCCTTCAATTGCCGTCCTACCGCCTTGAAGGTGTGGGTAAAGTATGAACCTGCACAAGTTACCGAGAAAAAAGAAGCACATGCCGACCTCGCTGTAGGCGATATGGACCGCGGTGTTATCTACATTGCACTCCTTGACGAAACGACTAAAGCCGATGCAAACTATCCCGGTTGGCCTATTGTCATTAAGACTGCCTCAAAAGAGCAACAACTGTTCAGCCCCGATGATGCCAACGTCATTGCCTACGGTCGCCATGATTTCAACGAAGCCACAGCAGGCAGCGATATGGTTGAAATCACTATACCTATAGACTACAAGAAAGACATCCGTCCTTCTAATATTGCAATAGTATGCTCAGCATCTGTCTACGGCGACTACTTTGCCGGAGGTCGCGGCTCTAAAATGTATGTAGACGATTTCGAACTCGTTTACTGATACTTTCTCCCATAAATAATGCCGGCTGTCTGGAAACAAATCAGACAGCCGGCATTAATTTATATTCAGAGACCCTTAAGCTTGAACAAGGGAAACGATGAGTTCTTTTTCGTCTTCGGGATCTACGTCGATGTTGACTTTGCCTTCGCGAGCGAGCCAACCCAATGCAGCATAGACTTCTTTGTCTTTAAGTTTTGTAATTTTTTTGATTTGCTTGATGCCAAGAGCGTCGGCAGCGTTGAGTGCAACCCAAACAGTTCCGGCGTTTGCACCGATTACTTCAATGTTCATTTCTGTATATATTAATTAGTTAAACGTGTGTTATCAATTGATTCTATATAAATATTACTTTTCTATATAATAAGAACACATAAATAAGCCATAAGTTTCGTTAAAATACATTTTAACGCCAATATATATCACAGCCTCAAAGGTTTGAAGAAACTATGTGTAGTTATCTATAATAAGTAAATAGCAAAAAAACAAGCGCAGGCCGTTTGAAGGTCTGCGCTTGGATTTTATATTCCTGGAAAATTATTCACCGGGGATAATAGCTTCGCTGGGGCAAACAGAAGCGCAAGTGCCGCAATCGATGCAAGTATCGGGATCGATGTGGTAGATTTCGCCTTCGGAGATAGCGCCAACAGGGCATTCGGGCAAGCAAGTGCCGCAAGCCACACAAGAGTCGGTAATTACGTAAGCCATAGTGGTTTAGTGTTTAGAAATTATACTTAAATATTTGTTTTGTTTGTTTGTGGCTACAAATTTACGCTTTTTTTTTGTGTTTGCGTAAAATTTAAGTATCTTTTTTTAGATAATGAAACGTTAAAAAATCACTTTACCATTTTATCTACCAATGCCCCGATTTTATCAGCCAATTTTTTGGCGTCTTCCATAGAATGGGCTTCGGAATAAATACGGATAATAGGCTCTGTATTCGATTTGCGGAGGTGTACCCAAGAATCGCTGAAATCTATTTTCACACCGTCTATATCTGTAATCTTTTCGTCTTTGAAAGATTCCTTCACGGCTTCAAGAATAGCATCGACGTCTATTTCAGGAGTGAGTTGGATTTTTGTCTTGTAGATATCGTAGGCGGGATAATCCTTTCGGAGCTGAGACGGTTTTTTGCCGGTTTTAGCCATGAGAGTAAGGAATAGAGCCACACCAACCAAAGCGTCTCTGCCATAGTGGAGTTCGGGATATATGACACCGCCATTTCCTTCGCCACCGATTACGGCTCCGGTTTCCTTCATTTTGGTAGTGACGTTAACTTCGCCAACAGCAGCAGCAGAATAACTACCGCCATGTTTAACGGTAACATCTCTAAGAGCACGGGAGGAGCTAAGATTGCTCACAGTATTTCCCGGGGTATGGGCAAGAACATAATCGGCAACTGCCACAAGGGTGTATTCCTCACCGAAGAAATCGCCTCCATCTGAAATAATGGCAAGGCGGTCTACGTCGGGGTCAACTACAAAACCGACATCTGCACCGCTTTCTTTTACTGTACGTGCAATATCGCCAAGGTTTTCCGGAATCGGCTCGGGAGTATGGGCAAATTGGCCGGTAGCCGTGCAATTTAGCTCAACGATGTTTTTTACGCCGAGAGCCTTGAGAAGCTGAGGAATAACGACGCCGCCAACGCTATTTACAGCATCTACAGCAACAGTGAAATTGGCTTTGCGTATGGCTTCTACATCAACAAGCGGAAGGGCAAGAACCTGATCAATATGACGGCGATTGTAGGTAGTATTGGTATAAACAGATCCAAGGTCGTCGACCTCGGCAAAAGTGAAATCATCGTCGGCAGCAATTTCAAGGACTTTTGCACCTTCTTCTGCGTTGAGGAATTCGCCTTTCTCATTAAGTAACTTCAGAGCATTCCATTGGCGCGGATTATGCGATGCGGTGAGGATAAGTCCACCACAAGCGTCTTCGCCGGTAACAGCCAACTCGGTAGTAGGTGTAGATGCGAGGTCGATGTCTACAACATCAAAACCCATACCTGTAAGCGTACCGCAGACAAGGCTCTTTACCATTGAACCGCTCAAGCGGGCATCGCGGCCTACAACGATTGTGCGGTGATTCTTGGTTGTTGTTTCGTTGATGAAACGGGCGAAAGCTGCCGTGAACTTAACGATGTCTAAGGGCGATAGTCCTTCGCCAGGGCGTCCGCCAATTGTGCCGCGGATACCGGAAATTGATTTAATCAGGGACATGATTGATTTGTGTAATTAAGGTTAGTATCTCTGTCTTCAGAGCATCAGTTTGCCGGACGGGCGTATGTCAGGCGATAAAGATAAGGTTGTACATCCGCGCTCTCGTCTACAGGGCCGAGAGTGGATTTGACTATCAGGTTGACTTCGCAGTCTATCGGCAGAAAGGCGAGCGGACGTTGTATGCCGACGCCCCACTGGTAAGAGCTGGGAATTTGGAAATTGTTGTATCTAAAGCTAATAGCAGACAAGCTTGTATTGTTTCCGGTACCGGTAGACAGTGTGCCATTGTACAGAGCAAGAGGCCAACGTGTATAACGGAAATAAATCTGCTCGTCGTCGGTAACCATATTGCCTTCTGTGCCTGCATTCAAGACTTGCATATAAAGCCTGCCTTCTTCGTCTATGCGATAGTATGGGGCATCGGCACCGATTTGGAAAATGGTATCTTCAGGAATATCAAGAATCACCTTGTTGTCGGCAAGGAAATTATTGACATAGAAATTTTCGTCGTCGAGGAGTTCGGCATAGGATTTGCTGTCGTCGCAAGATGCGAGCATAAGAGCCATTGCGGCAAGCACAGCCGAGAGGAATTTTATTTTCATTCTTGTTTTGTAATGTATTTACGTTTATTTTCGGAGAGTATGGATCTCACATAAGCGGCAGCCTCATCAAGAGTTCCATAGAAATCGCCACCTGCGGCGTTGAGATGCCCACCGCCTTGAAAATGGTCGGAACAAACTTTATTTACCGGGAAATCTCCGAGACTCCTCATCGACACACGGATAAGATTTGATTCTTCGCGCAGGAAAACACTGTAGCAAATTCCAGGGACTGCCAAAGGACGGTTCACCAACCCTTCGGTGTCTCCTTTCGTATAGTGAAAACGATTGAGTTCTTCTCTTGACAAGCTTATGAGAGCAGCTCCATAGTCCTCAAAGATTTCCATTTTGTTGAGTATGGCATATGCGTTTAGCCGCATGCAGTTTGCGCTTCTTGTGTTGAAAAGGTCGTAGTACAATTTTTCCTTATCAGCGCCTTTCTTTATGAGTTCGGCAACTACAACAAAAAGTTCCGGGTCGGAGCAATTGTAGGCAAAATTACCTGTGTCTGTCATCATACCGGCCAAAAGACATTGAGCAATGTCTTTGTCGATAAAATTGAAGAGTTCCAATCTGCAAAGGAAGCGGAAAACAAGATATGCCGTAGCAGACATTTCGGGATGAGAAATAACCACATCGGCTTCGACAGTAGGGTTTAAATGGTGGTCTATGAGAATTTTTGGCGCTTTAGCTTCTTTGAGTATTTCTTCAAGCCTGCCTACTCGCGCAAGCTCATTAAAATCAAGGCAAAAAATCAAATCGGCTTCGTCGAAAAGTTGACGTGCAAAATCGGGATATTTGCTGGACTCTACGATCTCTTTAGCTCCGGGAAGAATCTTAAGATTTGCCAGATAAGGGTCTGGCACTACAATATGAACGTCCTTACCAAGTTTATCCATTATCTTAGCCATGGCTAAAGAAGAGCCGACGGCATCGCCATCGGGCGACATGTGGCAAACGATAACCACCTTAGAAGCATTGTCTATCAGCAGCTTGGCCTTGGAGATCTGGTGTTCGTCGATTTTTCTTGAAATCATTTCATTTAAATGCACGGAATAGCCGTTTTCCTTTGCAAAGTTACATCAATTTAGGCAAATGAGCAAGAAGAGCATGTAAAATATCCTTAAGAGTCCACCAGATAGCATATAACAAGTGCGCCGGGTGCTTTATAGAGCTCCCGGCGCGAACTTGGCGATACTTATTTCTGAAGAACTGTATTTCTTATTATGATTTTTTAATCAAATCGACCCATTCGGCGATACGTCTGTCTGTAATTTCGGGGCGGTTTACCTCGTCCAGACACAAACCGACCATTTCAAGTGGAGTACCAGCGGAAGAATGGTCAAAATTATACATATCCGCAGGGAAACTGCCCACCATAGTGGCTCCTGTCCGTTTCATGCGCCGATATATTTCCCCTACAGCGTTGCAGAAAGTGTCTGCCATGGTTTGGTCTCCTGTGCCGAATATTGCAATTTCCTTCCCTTTAAGGTCAAGTACCTCAGCTCCATCAAGGAAATCGTATAAATCTTCTTCAAGATCTCCCGAGCCCCATGTCGAAGAGCCTAAAACAATCAAGTCGTAGTCGCCGAGACGCGAAGGTGCTGTGTCACTGACATCGTGGACGTCGGCAGAAGCTACACCCAGTTTCTCTGCAATGCGGCGAGCCACATCGGCAGTAGTTCCTGTATTGGAACCATAGAATATACCTATTCGTTTCATTAATTTTCTTTTTATAGTTTCTTTTAGAACACACATACACGTAGATGAGTTCATAGAAAACTTCGTTCAATTTTAACTTTTGCAATAGAACCCTAAAGAGAAAAGCGTGTTATATAAATATAAAACAACGTGTTCAACTAAAACTACTACGACTATGACAAGCGACAACAAAAACCTCAACAATAGACTCGGAGCTCATCCTGAACCGGGTAGATTGGAAGCACATCCAGAGGCAAAACGTTTAGCCCAACATGAAGATGACCCTGTGGACCAGAATCTCATCGACGAAATCAACGAAGTACCACCGGTAACCGCCGATGTAGACGAAACACCAAAATTCGTCCAATATGGGGCGGCAGTCCTTCTTGGGCTCGGATTCGGGTTAGGTTGCTATCTATGGTTTGGCGGAGGCAATAGCGGAAACGACCAAGCCGCCCGCCAAGCACAATACATGGCACAGGATTATACAACAGTAAATCCGAATGGCGAATTATATTCCTCTACCCCTACAGACATGGCAAACCCCTTTGCGGAGCCGTGTAATCCAATTTTGGAGCCATCCGACGGCATGGTAGTACCCGATGAAACTGCCGATTTCTTAGGTATGGGTGCAAAGAGCGAATCTGTCGCACCGGTAGCAGCCGATCCAACCGCTCCTTTGCAAGAGGCTGTAGCCGCGGAGTCTAAAAAGCCTGCTGTGTATCTGTTTAAATACGATTCCACAACAGTACCGGAGAATTCCGAACTTACAGCAGTTGCAAATGAGGCAAAGAAATACGGCTACTCGCTTGATGTAAAGGCTTATACCGACGAACACGGCCGAGCCGACTATAATCTTAATCTGAGCAAACGCCGTGCTAAAGCAATTGCCGATTATCTGGTTGCCCACGGTGTGCCGTCTTCAAAAATCACCATACAAGGTATGGGAGCAACCCACGCTTTCGCCAACGACGCACAAGACCGTCGTGCCGAAATATATGTTATGAAAAAATGAACAAAGGAACATCTGCGGATGTTTCTAAATAAAGTCTAACAAAACACTACTTACCATTATGGCACATTTGAAAGAACAAGAAGCTAAAGAAATCAAAGCTCTCGAAGTAACAGAGAAGAAAGTTGAACGTCGCGAACGTATCCACCACATCCTCATAGGCAGCCTTGCTGCTCTTTTGGGAGCTTCTATTGTGGCACACGTACTCCGTTGCTACAAATAACATCAAACCGGGGAGGCTATCCGTACCTCTCCGGTTTATACTAAACACCCACGTTTCAACATTAAAAAACTTAGCGTTATGTCTGATAAAAAGTCGCAAAATAAAAAGCAGACTTGGGTTGCCATCGGTGCTGCTTTCTTGATAATATTATTGATAATATGGCTCACTTTTGCCGATTTCACTGGTAATACAGACGTTGCCGCATATATTGCACCACAAATAATTAATTCATTGGGTTAAGCTTGTAAATCATGAATTGGGTAATCTGGATAATATGGGCTCTCATAGGGCTGCTCGGCGGTTTATATGCAGGTATGTTCTTTGGACGGAAACGCCTCAAGGCGACAGATGCTATTGTAGGAACGGCAGCTGCGGTTGCCGGCGGATTCCTAACGGCACATTATCTTGGCAGTTCCCCCATGCAGCTCTACCTTGTCTCAGTGCTCGGCGCTGTGTTCTTTGCTGCCGCCAGCTTATGGATTATCGGAGTCATCGCCTACAAAAAGTAATAGTCTACAAGGCTCAATTTTACAAAAAGGACAGACAGCATTTAATGACAAAATGCTGTTTTTTTTTGCCATTACATACTTGTAGAAATTTTCTACAACCCGGCACACGTTCTTGACGCAGATAGGTTTTAGCGTCGGTGAGGCGGTCTTTTACCGAAAAGCTTGTCTATTAAATCGGGTCGGCCGATTCTCCGCAGTGTCTTGATGATATCCGAGCGATATGCGGGATCGTACCAGAAAAAGAATTCGCGCTGCCGCAACTTTTGGTCTTTAGTAGTTGCCGTGAAGATTTCTTTCCCGGTATAAGGATGTATGCCGCTATAGTAAATTTCGGTTGCAAGAGTCATGGGTGTCGGTGTGAAATCTTGCACTTGTTCCAGATGGAAATTTAACTCTTTTGTTTCGGCAGCAAGCATCGCCATATCTTCCGGGCGACAGCCTGGATGCGAAGAAATGAAATATGGTATGAGCTGTTGCTTTAATCCCGCCCGGGTATTAATACTGTCGAAAATCTCTTTGAACTTGTAGAACAATTTGAACGAGGGCTTTCGCATAATCGACAAAACAGCATCGGATGTATGCTCTGGAGCTACTTTAAGGCGTCCGCTCACATGGTTAAGTATAAGTTGTCGATTATACTCGCGGTTTGCTTTGTCTATTTCTTGATTTCCCGAAGGATGCAAAGATAAATCGTAGCGTACACCGCTCCCGATAAACGATTTTTTCACACCTGGAAGCGCGTCTACAGCTGCATACACATCTAAAAGCGGCCTATGGTCGTTATTTAGATTAGGACATGGCGAAGGATGCAAACAAGAAGGCCTAAGACATAGGCGACAACGATCTAAGTCGCGGCCATGCATAGCATACATATTTGCTGAAGGGCCTCCTAAATCGCTTATATAACCTTTGAAATCGGGCATTTGCGTAACTTGCCTTGCTTCTCTCAAAATAGACTCTTTGGAACGGGAAGCAATGAACTTTCCTTGATGTGCAGAAATAGTACAAAAAGCACAGCCTCCGAAACAACCGCGATGCATGTTTACAGAATGCCTTATCATTTCATAGGCCGGTATGTTTTTCCCTTTATAGCGTGGATGAGGCAGACGGGTATAGGGAAGGTCGAACGAAGCATCAATCTCGCCTTGTGTCATTGCAGGCCGCATAGGGTTGGCTTTTACCACTTTATTGCCGGTTGGTTGCCAAATTGTGGCACCACCCTCAAGGCGGTTGCTCTGCTGTTCGATATGCTTGAAATTCAATGATTGCGCTCTTTTATCGGCCAAACATTGTTCAAATGACGAAAGGATAATGTTGTTTTCATCGGGCTGGGGCAATTCCGACAAAGGTCTTAGCACCACTGTCTGCGGCACATCTAAGATATTGCAAATTTTCTCGCCGCTGCTTAGCCTTTGAGCAAGTTCAAGCATTGTTTTTTCGCCCATTCCATAGCTTATCATATCTACGGGCGCATCTGCTATTATAGAAGGCCTCAGACGGTCTTCCCAATAATCGTAGTGCGACAAGCGGCGCAAGGAGGCTTCAATACCACCGGCTATTATAGGGGTATCCGGGTATAGCTGCCTGAGAATTCGTGAATATACGATTGTAGGATAGTCTGGCCTTGCCCCATGCCTTCCACCTGGTGTGTATGCATCGTCGGAACGACGCCTTCGGTTGGCTGTATAATGATTTACCATTGAATCCATAGCCCCTGGAGAAATGCCAAAAAAGAGTCTCGGGACACCGAATTTTTTAAAATCACGCAGATCGTCTTGCCAATTTGGCTGAGGTACGATAGCCACACGGTATCCGGCAGCCTCAAGGGTGCGACCTATAACGGCAGCTCCAAAGGCAGGATGGTCTACATAAGCATCTCCAGAAAAAATAACGACGTCCACATAATCCCAACCTCGGGCTTTCATTTCTTTTACCGATGTTGGAAGCCAGTTGTCGGTGCGGAGCTTACTGTAATCTATTATGCTGTCGGATGTCATTTCATTTCCTCCAACCTTTTTTCAAGTTTAATTATTTCATCACGCAAAGTAGCCGCTGTCATAAATTCCATTTCCTTGGCTGCTTTCAACATTTGCTGACGCAATTTATTGATACTACGCTGCATTTCGTCGGCATTCATGTATGGAATCACTGGGTCTGCCGCCAAATTTGCCGTTGATGAATATTCTTGAGCATATGGTATTTGCTGGCGCTTTTTCTGTTGTCGGTCGCGTTTGTCGCGAGCGCTTTCCTGCTTTGGCGCACGACGGCCAAAAGAGTTGTCGCTCTCAACCTCTTCCAATTCAAGTCCAACTATTGCGTTGCGAGCCTTCACAATAGCCTGTGGAGTTATGCCATGGGCTTCGTTGTATGCAAGCTGAATGCTGCGGCGGCGTTCAGTCTCATCTATAGTTTGCTGCATAGAGTCGGTAATCTTATCTGCATACATAATCACCTCTCCGTTGAGATTACGGGCAGCACGACCGACCGTCTGCGTCAACGACCGATGGCTGCGCAAGAATCCTTCCTTGTCGGCATCAAGTATCGCAACAAGCGAAACTTCAGGCAAGTCAAGACCTTCTCGGAGCAAGTTTACCCCGATAAGCACATCATATACCCCGGCGCGAAGCCCGTCGAGAATTTTAATACGGTCAAGGGTCTCGACGTCGCTGTGGATATATGCAGTTTTGATTTTCAACTTAAGGAAATACTCGTTGAGTTCTTCGGCCATACGCTTGGTGAGAGTGGTAACCAGTGTTCTCTCGCCACGCTCTATCCTAAGTTGTATTTCCTCCATCAAATCGTCTATCTGATTGGTAGACGGCCTCACACGGATAAGAGGATCAAGCAAGCCGGTGGGGCGGATAACCTGTTCTACAACGACTCCTTGACTCTCATTAAGTTCATAGTCGGCAGGTGTGGCGCTAACATATATAACCTGATTTGTCATTTGCTCGAATTCCTCAAACTTGAGCGGCCTGTTGTCTAATGCAGCAGGCAGACGGAAGCCATATTCAACAAGATTTGCCTTTCGCGACCGGTCTCCTCCATACATTGCTCGGATTTGCGGGACGGTGACATGACTTTCGTCTATAATCGTCAAAAAATCACGAGGGAAATAGTCCAACAGGCAGAAAGGACGTTCGCCTTCACGACGTCCGTCGAAATAACGAGAATAATTTTCTATACCTGAGCAATACCCCAATTCCTTAATCATCTCCACATCATATGTGACGCGTTCTTCAATCCTTTGGGCTTCAAGAAGCTTTGCCTCTTCGTTGAAAAATTTTATCTGCTTTCCAAGGTCGAGCTGTATGTTTGCCACTGCCGACGCATGACGTGCCGGAGAGGTTACAAACAGATTTGCCGGATATATGTTGAACGTATCGTGTGTTCCAAGATGTGTGTTATCTTCGGGATGCATAGTGATAATAGATTCTATCTCATCTCCCCAGAACACCACCCGCACCATAATCTCTTCGTAGGCCAAACGGATGTCTACCGTATCGCCTTTAACCCTGAAATTCCCGGCTTGGAAATCCACTTCATTTCGGCTGTACAGTGCATTGACAAGCTTGCGCAAAAAGTCGTTGCGCGTTATTCTCATTCCTTTTTTTATCCCAACCACATTTTCATGGAAATCTTCCGGGTTACCCATACCATAGAGGCACGAAACCGAAGAGACGACAACCACATCACGCCGCCCGGATAATAATGCCGATACCGTTGCCAAGCGCAAGCGTTCTATCTCATCGTTTACCATAAGGTCTTTTTCAATATATTTGTCTACCGACGGGATATATGCTTCGGGCTGGTAATAATCGTAATATGAAACGAAATACTGCACCGCGTTCTCGGGAAA
>CAJTUG010000037.1:0-1019 GCA_910579605.1 uncultured Muribaculaceae bacterium
AAAACGATGCTATAATTGGATTCGGAGACATTGATGATTCCGGCTATCTGGACAGGCTGTATGTCCATCATGATTATCTTAGGCAAGGTGTGGCAACTCTGATATGCAACAAACTCGAATCAATGATAGATGCAGACCAGGCAATCGTGACACACGCATCAATAACCGCAAGGCCATTCTTTGAAAAGCGGGGATACAGAATTGAGAAGGAACAACTTGTGGAAAGGAATGGTGTATTCCTAAAAAACTACATAATGGAACTGCCCGGTCCCGGAAAGGCGAGTCTGTGAAAATGCGACAACTACGGTTGGCGATTTTCACTGTCTCGCCTCGTGGACTGCTGACAAGCGGTGAGTGATGGAACAGTCGGAGAAATCCATATCAAGCAATGGTGATAAAGAATACGGATGAGCGGCATTGAGTCCCATGGTGAACCGCAAAGCGCTCATCGAACACCTATATTATCAACACTTGGTGAGATAAAAGCAGCGTCTCCGATGCCCACCTTGAGGCGTTGCCGATTATCGGTGTTCCGCCATTGCCCATAGACACGGTGCGGTCAAATGGCATAAGGCATCGCCCTATGCTTTTTGACGGCATTGCGCCGACAACACAGAAGACCGCTCCGTCTCTCACCGCTTTTCATGTGAAAAAGATGGATTAGATTGGAGGCTCTTTATATAACCGCTGATTTTGTACTATTATTTATGACAGTATGGCATCTGAGTGAAGAATTTAATCGCGCAAACGTCAAAAGCAGTCGTACTGTTGTCATCGAGGCTTACATCTAAAGCAAGGGACTGACACGTTTAGGACAGGTCTATTAACTTAAAAAATTATACTGCGTCAAAACAAATACAACCTATAAGTTGTATATCATATGGAGATTTTGTTTTTTGCAGAAAAATGAAGGATATGACTTTCGACGATATAACTGAAGATGGACGGCTTTGGGCGGTCAGATATGATTGAGACGAGGATAACATCCTGTATTCTCTGTTCGACCAATGGAACGATGT
>CAJTUG010000037.1:1100-1477 GCA_910579605.1 uncultured Muribaculaceae bacterium
AGTATGAAGATTTTGTATCTTTGCGATAAAACTTACTGCTACGATGCAGGAACGTGAACATACTGCCACTGAGCTGGCCAAAATAGAGAAAGTCAGAAATTTTCTTCTTGATGAGAAAATTATTGACGATGAGAGTTTCATAGAATATATTGCTGAAACTTAATTTCAGCGAGCTAAAGGTTGCATAACTTTAATCATAAAGGCTATGAAAGAGTTACAAGACAAACTGTATGCCCACAGATCTTCGGCTCCATCCCGTTGGAGAGAGAAGGCTATGGAGCGTCAGGCAAATAAGGAATGGCTGCGTTATTCTCAAAAAATAGCCATGATGATGCTTGACAAGATGGAGGAACTGGGGATAACCCAGAAAGCCGTCG
>CAJTUG010000037.1:1536-22653 GCA_910579605.1 uncultured Muribaculaceae bacterium
AACAATCTTCAAGATTGAATCGGCTCTTGGATTGCAGATTCTTGAACCGGCATTCATCGTGCGCTAAAGAATATATGACGTTATTAAACGCTAAAACGAACCCCCGGACTTGTGTATGTATCCGAAATTCACTAAATTGCGGTCGAGAATTTTGCTTATGGCATCGCGCACCGGCTTTCAGCCGACATACGCTAAATTCCGACTCGCGATTAGTTAATTCGCAATACGGTTAGACCGCTGAGAAGTCTGGGTCGCGGAAGACAAAGAACACCAATCTGAGATTTGCTGCAATCAAGTTGCAGCGAGCTAAAGGTTGTCACCAAATCGTTTCAAAGAAAAAATGGCAAGAGCCAACTATCTGATATAGCTATATTTGGGACGTTGGGAACAAGTCCTCCAGCTCCACTTGCTACTACGGATACTCTGTGACTAAATCAGACCTATCGTCTGTCAGACGCTTTGCAACGCAAAGAAACCGCAGACGATCAATTAGTTCTGCGGTTTTTCGTGTCTAATCCTTTTATTTGGGACTGTTATGGCGAAGCGCTTTCGGCAAATGGAGAAAGAAATCAGACTAAGAAAAGACCGTTACAGACATAGTTTCGGCTATATTTGCATGCTAAGTTACATGCATCAGTTGTTTCGAATACAACCTGAGGCGTATTAGCAATTGATAATTCTATCTGTTCTGCTGTCAAATATGTATTAGTACTCATATATTTACAGAAGTTTCATCCTTACCGTAAGCATAATATTCCGCTCGCATAGGGCGTAGGTACTGGTGTATATATCCATAGCGGTATAGCTCACTTTTGTGAATGATTTGAAGTTGAAAATGTTGTTAAATGCCAGATTCCACTCAAACCTTCCTTGTCGATAAGTAATTTTTGAATCTCCAAACCACACGTTTTTGTCGCCGGAAGTCAAATTTGTATAGTTATTTTCGGCTGAAACATTGAATATTAGATTCTTAAGGGGATAGAAATTAATATCGGCTCTGCCTGTCCAAGTACGCACCCATGGAGAACCGGCTTCTATTCCCTTCGTTTCACTTCTGTTCTCGCCATAAGCGAATGCAAGAGCGGCTCCCATCCAACGGGCAGGCGTTGTTGAAATTAAAATGCTGCCACCCCAAGTTTTGGTATTGAAAGCAAAGAGCGATTTATTTATTAAAGAATTTCCTTTGTATAGCGAAGCTGTAGCTCCTAATCTCACGGTAGTATTCCAAAAGTCAAATCCCTTGTTTAAGTTTGCTGCAACAGAATAACTGTTTGCAGTGTTTTGCAACGGCAAATTGATGCTCACAGTCGACAACCCATCGTAATCATAGCCCGTGATACTGTTATGCCTGAACTGATTCCAGGACAGGCTGGCATTACCGAAAATCTGATGGAAAGGATTGGAAAAATAATAAGCTAACGATGTTAACCATGTTTCATCTTTCATCGTACGATCTATCTCCGATCTTCGGAATGAAAGATAATCGGTCATTACAATTCCTGTTGCAGCCCTTTGTGAATTATCTCTCATTTTGTTATAGGTCACGTCTAATGCCAACCAGTTGCGTCCCATCTTGTAGGTTATATGTGCCTGGGGAATTATAGTGATATAGTTCCAAGTCATCCCTCTGGATTGGTCTATCCTGTCATTGAGCCACTGCAGGTTATAAGAAGCCGACAAAGTTAACTCGGCGTAAAAGTCCCCTATCGGATACGATATCTTTGGCTGAATACCAACATTGAGTTTCCCAAATAGAAAATCATTGTGAGCCAAATCTTTGTCGGATAATTGTATTCCGTCAAGTTCAGACTTCACATTTTCCATATTGAAATCCGTAAAGATACCGGTATAAAGTCTTACTTTATCTACCAGTAAGCTCCTGGAGGTAAACAGATTTGCCAAAACTGCGTCAGTAGTATAATTTTGAATTAGATCAGAACTTTGAGAAGCTTCATCTGTACCCTTTTCAACGGATAGAGTCTGGGGCTTGTGGTTCCATCCTGCGGATAGATACATTTCCCATGCATGCTTCCCACCATTCTTAATAAAGCTAAGACGGTCGGTTATTTCAATAGCAGGATTATCAAGATGTTGATCAACCATTGTTTTCCCAGATGTAAAACTACCGGTGGTTATTGCGGTGCCGGTGTCATGATTCCAATTCGTATTTATATTCAAAGAATTATCAAGGTATAAGCTCTTATCATTCCTCTTATAATTCGTTGCCGCAGATAATGAATTTATGTAGTTACGAGCTCTTAACTCCTTATATATACTTCGATATTTTCCGGAAACCGGTTCATACTGCTGTGATATTTCTTCTCCGGATTTACGAAGTTGGTCATTATAATACCCTAAATTAAATGTCAAAGTTGTAAGTGAATCAGTTTTAACCAACTGATTTATACTCACAGTATTTGATTTATTGTCGATATAGCGGCGTGAAGCTATTCCGGGATTTGGAGGAGTCGCGACTGAAAGCGGAGCTTTGTTAATGAAGCGCGGAAGATTGTCGTCTGTCATCGACTTGAGTTCGGCATTGACATCTATCCCGCTATTGTTCCCCTTGTAAGTAGTCATGTTCTGCACTTTCTTTCCGAAAAACATAGCGACAAGCTCGGCAGCCCATAATGCCGGTTTATATCCACCACCACCCATCGCTGATATTGTCCATGTACCTTTCGCTGATGATTTCAACTTGAGATTTATGGTTATATCTTCAGAAGGAGCTAAGTCTTTCAAAGCTCTTATCGGCTGATGATTTTGGTAGACCTGAACGGAGGTTACATCATTGGCCGAGACATTATTTGTGGCTATTCCGTATCTCCCCTGCAGGAGATCCATATCTTCCACATAGAAATTTTTCACCTCCTTACCATTGAAACTGATACGCCCGGACTCACTGACTTCCAATCCCGGCATCTTTTTAATTACATCGCCGATAACACGGTCTGACTTGTCTTGATAAGAGCCAACATTAAAACTTAAAGTATCTCCTCGCTCGGTTATCTTATCGGCAACAACAACAAATTCTTTAAGTGTATTTCCACCCTGCAAGACCAAATCAATTTGACTTGAGGATGCTTTAATATTCTTTTTAAGTGGAGTATATCCAATCATTGAAGCCCTAATCGTTACACTGTCAGATGTTGAGTTAAACTCAAGAGTGTATTCCCCGGATTCATCAGCCATTGTATGCGCCACAATCTTTCCGGCATCCGTCACTGTCACCATGGCTTCGAGAGCTTGTTCGGAAGTGTCAGATACTTTGCCACGCAGTATAATCTGTGCACAGACAACCTGCGCACCGATCAAAAATATTAAGCTTATTAAGGCTTTGGCTCGGGCACTCGTCATAGAATCTACTCCAATTCAAGCTGAGAGTATGGATGCTCTCGTGAGGAAATTTCACGCCCTAATTTAATGTTAAAAACCGAATGCCCCGTTGCTTTAAAATAATTTTCATTCAAGGCGCGCTGGAGTTTCCATACCTTATCGCGGGTAGATTGCTTATACTTGTTTCCACGAGGCGCAAAAATTGGGAAATTACCGTTTTCTACAGCTACAGCCTCAAAAGTATAGATTCCGTCGTTATCGTTCACCTTCATTATCAAGCCCGGGAGACCACCGAATTTCCAAGGACCATATTCAACCGGAATGTCCGGAGTAAACCACGCCACGAAATCGCGTCCACGCCAATGACAAGTTGCTTTAATACATTCGTACCCACATACTGTGTCAGTTTCTGCACAAATTTGCCAGTTGAAAAGTGGGAGATTCTCCGTATAATATAGGTTTTCCGAATCAAGTTCTCTCGGCATAGTTGCCCATTCGGTCAAGATTCCGTCTTGGGTAGTTATCTGGGAATACTGATACTCTATCCAATAATCGGGGCGATGACCTTGAAGCCAACGTGCAGGTGGATAAACATTACTCTTTTTGTTGGTGTTAAGCCAATGAGCCAGGCTGTCCTCATTGACCTCAACAAAATAACTGCTATAGTCAGTCATGTCCGGAGCGATTTTCAATTGCCCCTCGTCAATCCAAGTAGACTTGTCTTTTATATCCTCGGCATTGAAAGCGTATCTGATGCGAATATTCGCTACAGATACTGTATCCCTTTGTCCTTTTGCCGACCTCAAAAAATTGGAGGGTGATATTTTAGCATCGGAGTCTTTTCGCTGGGCCCAAAGGCCACATGGTAACAGACATGAACATATAAGGATGGCAATAAATGCAACATACCTTATCATACGTATGCGTGAGGCTGGATGATAATGCCAATATCTTCGCCCTCGTACTCTATGTATTTGCAAACTCCAGGAGATATTATGCCGATACGCATAATTTGTTGACATTTTTGCGGAAGTGGATGATAATCCATTACAAACACAACCACATTCAATGCTACCTACTATATGAGAAAGTTCGTTTGCAGCCAGAACCTCATCATTGAGATTTCGTAAAGGTATTTTCTTGATTTTCATGCGGAAAACATTATAGTTAATATTTCGCCGCCAAATTAAAAAAAAACTAATATATTACCTTGTCCTTCAATAAAGTTAACAAAGTTTAACTAATATATTATAGAGCGTTTAAGTTGTGTAGCTGTAGGATTAGCAAGGATATTGGCCAATACAATACCTGTGCGCATCTTTGTGAATATTGCTATGCTAACACGAGCAAGGACGCGGCTTGTGATAACTATCGCAAAGCGAAAGAAAGTGGTTAAGGGCAGAGACTATCACAGGATAAACATGTTATTGCGTTATCTGGAAACCATTTCAGCTGGATAATTACGCTCGCTCTATAAAGCAGGAGCAAAGTAAAGTGATGTCTACGTTTGGGCGTTTCTTTTTTTAATATATTTATGTATTTTCTCAAGTCCGCTTTTGCCAAGGATCAATAATCCGGTGTATTGCGCGGTTTTTGCTAATCCGAAAAATACAAACCAAAGTACCCATTTTGTTGTTGCAGATAATGGTAAAAGCATCTGGGTAAAGGACATTATATAGCAAATCACACAGATTCCAAGTACATATAGTCCTGTAGTATATGATAGGGCAGCTAACCAGCTTTTAATCTTGTTCATAGTATATTTAGTTGAAATGCTTTGCGAGGTGTTCCGTCTTCGACATAGATTATTCCACAATATTTAAAGTCCCTTTTTGCAATCCATCCAAGCATTGGAGCATTGTTGGCATGAGTATCGATACGGATGTTGACTCCTGATTTTTTTGCGAAATCAAGTGCTGCGTCGGCAATTCCTTTTATTCCTGGAGCTGCTGCAAGACGGTGGATTGTACCATATGGTTTATTGTCGGGCCATTCTCCATCAATATATGAATAGTTTGGTTCGTCGCCTAAGATATATGTAAACACTCCTATTATCTTTTTGTCGGATTCGATAACATAGCTATTATGATTCATTATGTCGTTGATAATTAAGTCTTTTGATGGGTAATTGTTTGTCCATTGATTAGGATTTCCCTGTGTGGTCATACGATCTCTGGCATATTTGAAAATAGATGTCACAGACTCTATGTCGGTGATTTTTGTGTGCCTGATCACGTATCTGTTTCGATTTTCTCTTCTGATAACTCTTGCCGGGTTTCCAACTGCTACGCAATCTGATTCTATATCTTTCGTAACTACGCTTCCAGCTCCTATAACGCAGCGGTCTCCTATTGATACTCCTGGGCATATGATTGTACCGCCGCCTATCCAACAATCCTCGCCTATGGTAACAGGATAAGCATATTCCATATTTTGTCTGCGTTGAACATAATCCATTGGGTGATGTGGGGTATAAATCTTCACATCCGGCCCAATCAATGTGTGAGCGCCAATTCTTATATAGGCTCCGTCAAGAAATGTACAGTTTGAGTTTATGAACACATGCTCGGCAATACATATACCGTGCCCATGATCGCAATAGAACGGTGGGCATATGATAGAAGTAGAAGGTAAATTGGGAATAAGCTGTTCCAATAAATCTCTGTAGTCTTCATCGTATTCTGACATATAGCGCAGTTTAGCCAAAATCTGTTTGGCATGTATAAAACTTTCTTGCAATTCTGGCTTTGACATATCTGCAAGTATGCCGCTACGCATTTTCTCGATTTCGTTCATTTATTTGATCTTATCTTTCTCTGCCTATGGTTTGGTTAAGTAGAAAAGTTGCTTATTGGTACAAAGTTAGTAAATAATCATCAACCAGCAAATTGATGAAAATATGAAGAATAACCGATTTTCATAATGGCGAAAAATTAGTCTGTCATTTTTAGTATTGTATACTTTGATGAGATGTTATTTTCAAGGACTTTTTATTTTAATTTTGTTTTAATAGATAGGGCTTGGAGTTGAATTTGAGTAAAAAGTATTATCTTTGCAGATTTATCAAATCGCAAAAAAATGAATCAAGGACTAACCGCGACGCGCTTTTGTAGCGGCGCTCAAAAAGAAATCAATGCTCAAGCTTTCGCAAATCAGAAGAAGGCGCAAGAAGTATTAAGTGAATCTGGTATTGCAGAAATCTGGGAAACGGCCGGATGTAGGGTGAATATTGTTGGTTCGTTGAGAATGGGCCTGCTTGCCACACACCGTGATATTGATCTACATGTCTACTCTTCGCCTATTACAACCGAAAGCAGTTTCGCAATTGCCGCGAAAATTGCGCAGAATCCAAAAGTGACAGAAATAAGATGTATAAATGGTCTACATACCAATGAACATTGCGTGGCTTGGCACTTGTTCTACAAATGCGATAATGGCGAAATATGGAAATTTGATATTATCCACATTGAAGATGGTACTGAATATGACGCTTTCTTTGAAAAAATGGCCGACAGAATAGTAGAGGTAATGACTCCTGAGCAACGAGATACCATCTTACGTCTTAAATTTGAGACTCCAGACGGAAAGGATTATCATGGGGTGGAATATTATGAAGGCGTTATCGCCGGTGGTGTCAAATCAATGCCGGAGTTTGAAAACTGGGTAATTGAGCACCGAAAGAAAAAGCCATATTATTGGATTCCGTGAAAACACGTTTGGTATAAGCCAATGTTTGATTATTTTAATATTATGCTATAAATGCTTATCTTTGCAGAGCTTAAGTCTAAACTGGAGTTTTTGTGAAGAATCTTTCCATAATTAACAGGATAAATTATAACGAAATGGCCGACTCTATCAGACATATTGAAAAGCCTCACTTTGAAAGATCTCTATTCAAACCCATTGAAGCGAAATATAAATACGTTCAGATTGCATGGGCCGTTTTATCGTATTTTTTGTTAGCCGGATTTGCTGTCCTATTGTTGCCGTTTGGTATATATTGGCTTGCAGTAGCAGAGAGTGCGATTATTGCGGCATTTGCCATAAATGTGTATATTCTAAATAAAGCATACAAGTATAAAGGTTATATTTTGGGTGAGCACGATATAAGTTTTAGGAGTGGTGTGATTTTCACTAAAATAACAACAATCCCCTACACCAAAATTCAGCAAGTGAGCTTAGCCAGGAATCCAATGTCAAAGCTTTTTGGCTTATATTCGGTTGAGGTTGTTAATGGCGCTCAAGCGATATCTTCTATATCAATCCCGGGTTTGAAAGAAGACGATGCTAAGCTAATCAAGAAATATGTCACAGAGAAACTCCGTAAATGCAATGATTGATTTTTACGAACCGCAGAGGATGAGTTTGAATGCTTTTTTTATTATCTTTGTAAAGATATTAAAGAGCATTTTCGGGCTATCTGTAGTTTATATTTTTGTGAAAATCTTTGGTTCGGATATTGATTTTAGTGAGAGTGGTACATGGGTTAGGATAGGGTATAGTGTAGTAGCTGTTATATTGGTAGCTCTCTTATTAGCTGGAGCATCGTATTATCCAAAGAAATTTTACGTTAAAGAAGGTAATTTGGTATTTATTCATGGTTTGTTGAGTAGGGAAAGCACTACGATTCCCCTTGACCGGATTCACTCTTTGCGTACAAGGCAAGGAATATGGTACAGGCTTTTTGAAATGAGGGGAATAGTTTTTGATACTTTGGCTGCAAAGGGAGAAGAAATAGAACTTATCCTTGATGAGAAAGATTGGATTAGTTTAAGAAATGTAATAGAATCTGAAGAACGCAATACAAAAGACTTAGAATCAGAAACTAAACTTGAGGTAAAACGTTTTGCCAATAAATATCTTTTGTCAGATGCTCTGTGTCAGAATCATCTTAAAGGGATGGCAATATTAGGTGGTTTTCTTGCAGTTGTATTTGACGGAATAAACAATTTTACCGATAATGCAGTTGAAACGATAAGCTGTTTAGCAAACTCTTTTTCCGAAGCTCCATTATTGTCACCCTTAGGAATTGTTTGTTTTTTCTCCCTGGTCTATGTCGTAATATTGTCGTTATGGATAGGAAAGGTATTCCTTCGCTACTCAGATATGTCCTTGAAATATGATAAATTGTTCCTGTCGTTTTCATATGGTTTGTTGTCTCGTTCAAGTAGTCGTTTTGCATATGGTAAAGTATGCACACTTTGGATAAAACGAAATTTCCTTGAAAGGAAATTCGGCTTATGTACTTTGATGTTGAAGCAAGCACTAAACGTCTCCGCACAAAAAGATGACGACAATTTGAAACTGTATGGATTTGATTCATCAGATTTTTTTCTAAAATGGTGGCTTGGAGATGATTATCGTGAGAATCAGGAAATTTTATGTGCAAAATCTGGTAGAGGTGTATTTGTTCATTCAATTTCTTTTGACTTTTTTGTTTCAGTTGTCGTTGCTATTATTTTAATAAATTGCGAGCTATACATTTGGCTCATAGCTACTGTGTTGTATTTAGCTATATCCGTGCTTAAAGGTATATATGCAATGCGACGTAGCAGGATCATTCTCAAAGAATCATATTTAGTGGTATTTAATGGCCGCTTCGCAGAAATTGAGAATTATGTGAAATACCAAAATATTGAATCAGTGAGAATCCGGAAAACCCCATTTTCACGTTTTTCACGTCGTATGACCTTGATATTCTCTACTGCCGGTACAACTTTTTTTGTAAGGAGTCTTTTGGAAGAGGATGCAAGTCAAATCTACAACCATCTGCTTCTGAAAACGTTGAATTTGCCGGTAGTACGGGCAAATTGAAACGATATAATCTAAATCATTGAAACAATGACAAAAGAGATTATTGCGATATTCTTAGGAGGTGGGCTCGGTAGCGTGTTGCGCTATGGAGTTCAGCTATGTATGCATGAGAGGATTGCCGCATATCATTTCCCATGGGCTACATTTACTGTAAATATTGTCGGTAGCTTTCTCATAGGGTTATTCTATGCATTATCGGCTAAGTTTAACCTATCTGCTGAGATGAGGCTATTTCTTACTGCCGGTCTATGTGGTGGATTTACTACTTTCTCAACGTTCAGCAACGACAGTCTGCTGCTTGTTCGACAAGGAGAATGGGTGATGTGTTTGGGCTATATAATCCTTAGCGTCATACTGGGCATCGTAGCATGCTTGGCCGGGGGATACTTGGGAGAGACAAAGTTATAAGAGCAGATATCATAATCTTATTCCCATTCCCAACATAAGATTTTGAGGATCTTTGAAACCGCCAAGGCGGTAGCCTACATTGATAAATATTTTTTCTGTCAGAAATGTTTTCAATGCCAGAGATTGATAAAACCGTTTTTCGCCTTTTGGGGTTACAAGGCCATAACCTATTCCTGCATTTACACTGAAAATAGGCATAATAAGTTCTGCATGTGCAGAAAGTCCGATACTTAGTTGTTTGCTAAATGGAGGTCGCTCAAATTTAGTGTCAGCTCCCATGGTTCCTTCTACCCAGTATGGTTCAAGATTGGAACTCTCATCCCATTGCATATCAAGAGAAGGCCCCACGGCAACATACCGGTTAAGTTTTCGTAATGGGGAGAATTGTAGCCCGACAATACCGAATCTGCCAGAGCAAAGGCGAGGTTCGTCACCCACGTTAACCACTCGTTTACGCCATGCCACATATGCCATTATATCATACATCCATTTGCCTTTGTCGGCTTCTTGTGCCAACCAGGAAGGGATGGCAGTAACATGTTGTGGTTCAGCTTTAAGACTATAAGCTATTCCTATTGATGCACCTATGGCATTGACTCCCGCATTCGGCCATGATGTATTGCCATTTGAGTAGTGGATTCCGTTAAATCCAAGCGAGAGCGTCCATCGGTTGGAAAGACCATAGTTTAGCTTAAACCCAAGTCCAAGCATGGCTGTCACCGGTGTGCTTACTGCTGAGTTATCGTCTGCGTAATCCTCATCATAATATTTCCATCCGAAAGCTGCTCCAAAACGCCATTCATATCCCAACCATAGCCGTTTAGAAAAATGAACAATAGGAGCGCCTTGATAAATATATAGAGTTGACGGAGTCCCTAATAGAGAGTTGGCAAAAAAAGAATTAATTCCAACTCCGATACCTTGATAGAGACCTTTGTAGAGTATACCCTCTCTTGTATCATTTCTAAAACTGAAGTCACCTCGTATATCTCCCGATAAGCCTGTGCTTACTCTTTTTAATTCATTGTTATTCCCTTTTAAGAAGTTATTTGTTCCGGGAATAAACGACGGAGTCGCTTCAGCGCCTATATGCCACGATAAACTACGGCTAAAACCGGTTGGTATTGTATCTGGATTGGATGCTTTAGACAGTGTAGCTATGGCAAATATCATTAGGATATATATGAGGATCCTTTTCATTGTTCTTCAATTTTGCAGGAGATTGGTTGGGAAATGTGATAATTCCCTTGCACCCAAAACATTAATCCAGATTCAGGTTGTTTCAATAATGCAGTGAAAGGTGCTTCTAATGTTGCATAAGTCATTACTGAAACCATTTCTGTTTTAGAATTTGCCGGTAACTCTATTGTACAAGGTTCATTTATGTCTATGGCGGGAGAATAAAATTGGGTTAATGTTCCTAATGTTATTTCGGTTTTGTTTGTATCGCTTTTGTTCCACTTGCCATTTGAATAGAATGGGATTGTTATTTCTCCTTTAACTCCGCGAGCCCAAAAATCGTAATCATCAATTTGCAGTTTAATTTTAGATTGGAATTCTTTGTAAGGATAAATCAAAACAGATTGGCTCAAATCGGAATTGTTTATAAAAGAATTTTTAAGCCCTCGCTCTACATAAAAGCTGCTCGTATGATCTGCAAAATCGCATGATAAATCTACGATTTCCAGCGCTTTCCCTGGAGTGATTGTAAAATCTATGCTTTGCGAGGTATATTCATAGTCTAAGATAGCGGATACTTTTAGATTCTTAGCAGTGGTGTTGTCGAGAGCCTTGACATGAATTAGGTCTCCTTCAACATAAAAATTAAGGCAGAATATAGGGGCAGAGTACACCACTTTGGCTACATTTGACAGTGTAGGTTTATCTAACCATTCCCCGTCTTTGTTGAAATAAGAAACGTTTGCAAGTGGATATAGATGGCAGTAGAAGCGCACATTTTTCAGACCTTCTATAGGTATTGAGAACGATGCGGAGCCTCCATTGCCCTCAAGGTAAAAATTGTTTGTTTCAATTTTTGGTTCAGGCTCTACAAATATATGGCTGTTGCAAGAGTTCAACAGAATCCCTGTAATTGCTATGATTGAATATATAATCGCTTTTGACATCGTATAGAGATTTGTTTACTCTCAGTTTCTTGTCATGTTTACATCTGTTATGGTATTGTTTAATTTGACGGTTGAGCTTTAGCTTCAAAGTGAAGATAATATTTCTCTCTGCCATAATCTTCATCTGGGATTTTGTGCAAGAGGAGAATTCGAGTCGTCTTGTTCTCCCAGAATTTTATGGCCTCTATGCCTTCTGTTGGCAAACATTTGAACGATTCTGTTTTTCCTGCGGCGGTCTGAGCTTGGCCTATGTTGTCGGTCATCAATTTTGTTAATGCTTCTTGTTGGTAAGCAAGCGATTCTTCATTAGATGAAACTTTTATTAGCCGTGCGCTTATTTGTGCATATCGGGTGCCGTCTGTCTCCATGGTGTGTCTGGCTGTATACTCGTATCTCTTGTCAAGAAGACAATATATACCTTCGTTGCCGGGATTGGCAATTACAACATTCCCGTCAGTCCAATCATAACATAGAAAATCTCGCTCATATAGATTTGTAGTCAAAGGTGTTGAATAAACTACTTTACCGTCACGATAACCTTTCAATTGGCTCTTTACGTCGGTGCTTGTGAAAAAATGGCTACTCCATTGCGATGAGAAATGCTCCTCTGATGAACTCGCAGTATTCTGACGCTCATATACTTTTAAAGTGTTTGGGAAGTCATCGGCGCACCATACGATGGAATCGTAGTGCTGAGTAAATTCGGGAAATCCCAATGCCTGATAGTGGTCATAATAATCCGTTATTCTAAATGATAAATTATCAAAAGGGGCCGCAGCACCGAAATCGCCGTTCATAAATGGCATTAATGCCCACTGCACAAGTTTAAACTTGTATTTATCGGGCAATTCATCTGAATCTGTGCACGTAAAAGACCTCGTTACATATAGAATCGTGTTTACAATTTCTTTGCCATTCATGGCAGAAATAGTTATTTGCTCCGACATTGGCTCATTACCCAAGGCATCTTCAGGGAAATGGCATTTAACTTGACGACCTTCTACAGTGAATTTGCCCCATCCACAATCATACGTATCGGAGCCGTCAATGCCTATTGGCTCAAGATTGTCGTAATTGTTGCAGATTAAAGTTATATCGCCACCGTTGTAATTAACCTCAAGAAATAACATGGAAACAGCATCAAGCAGATAGCTATATTTTATATCATCTGGAGATTGATTGTCATGTGACCAGTACATCCAGTCTTCCATCTTGTCGTAGTGGTTAGAACATGAACATATACATAGAGAAATGAAGGCTAATATAGGTAAAAGATACTTATTCATTGTAGTTTAATTTGTTGTAGTATTGAATTGTATATGTTTTTGATGAGAATCGTGTCTGAACTGATAATCTGGAAAGAACCACTTTCTATTCTGGCATTAATTTGAGGTGCGGTTACAACAGAGTCATTATAGACAAATCCAATTCGTTTACCAATCATACGTTCAGTGTCGTCGGCCCATTGCTGCTGCTTTTCTGCCTTTACCCTTCCTTGAATCAATACAAGGCTCACCGTGTCTCCTTCTGCAACAAAAGAATCACGACTAAGGGCGATATTATCAAAATCATTGACTGTAACCAACGGTTTCCCAACAATCAAATTATCCGGATAATCAGAAACCGGATACCACCCGTCAACTCTATTATTGGAAGAACAAGCGCAAAGTATCAGGAGAAATACCAGCCCAAATATAATGATTAAAGGAGATAAAGATGACTTCATTCGGATTGTACATTGGAAATTCGGCAGTCGGTTTTTATAAAATCAACTTATCCTTGGAATTTGAAATCCGGTTATTATTCGCCGGCTCATATACTATTAGACAAAAAAATCTATGATTCGTTACCGGAATTTACATGAAAAAACTAAATTTTAGTCTTGTCGCTAAAGCTATCAGTTGGATAGGGGTATATGATGTTCTGAACAATAAGATATAATTTCTTCTTCATTGGCAAAACCATTGTCGCAAAAACTTTCAAGACCTCGTTTCACGTCCTCTATCATATCTTGCTGAGCATTAAGGACCTTTGCCGTTTTGATCATAAAATTGCGGAAATCTTTATTGATTTTGCAGAGTTTGTCTATTGTATAATAGTCTACATCGTTTTTTCTGGCTTGGAATAAAACTTGGGTAGTGCCTTCAAAAGGAGAAAGTCGGATAATTCCAATACCGAAAGCCCTGTTCAACCGCTCCATTTCTTCATTTAGCTCATTACTTATTTCCAGTGCTACGAGATAGCCATAGTTAGCCCAACTGCTATTGGAAAGCGCCTGGAAGAAATACTCTTTAAGCTCATGGTCACTTTCAATATTACGCTTCAACTCATAAGAGTATATGTCAAGATACTGCTTTGTATCGGCTGCTTTGAGTAGGGTACGAGTGGCCGAATCCTGAAATTCGTTAAACCTTACCCCCACCATGTCAGGATGTATCCATTTCTTAGACTGGTCTGCTTTTGATTTCTCATGGAATATTGTTTTGGTAAGAATCCCGTCGCCCAATAAATTATTAGCAAGAAGCCTGTGTAGGGAGCGCTCTTTATAAGTTTCCACTGCTGGAGATACTACAACAGATACAGGCTGAATTATACCTTGCATAAGATTTTCAATTTCAGCTGCATATTTGGTAATATTACAGCAAGTGCCTATCGACCCACTTGAATTCTGTAAAGACTTGGACATGTCTTTGCGGTTTATTGTGTAATTATACCACTCAACTCTCCTTCGGTGAGGAAGGTTATTACCTTTAGAGAAATAATAATTTCCAGCTATTTTTCCAACCTGATAAGAACCGCTGCCGTTAGAAGCAAGTACAATATCGCCAACCTTAAGCCCATGGCATACAGTCCACATAAAGCCAATGCAATTTCGTGCAGTACCGATAGATTTCTCTGGATACGTAGATAAGAACAAATCAATCATGTTCTTGCGCCACACAGCTTCATTGTCAGACGGTAATTTACTTAAATCAACGTCCGATACAAAGTCAACACCTATGAAATTACCGGCAAGGCACTCCTGGAGAAATTTACCATGTTCTCCCAACATTATACGGTTATATTGTTTCATTGTGAGGTTGGTCTAAATCTTTAAAAAATCAATTATTCAGTATACATGTATTTGCAACCACACAAAAGTAGTAATAAAAACCGAAATAAATTAGTAAATCTTAAAAGAATATATTTGTCAATTATCTGGATTGTTTTTGAAACATGAAGTGCTTGTATCTCCAAAATTTACTATTTTTGCAAAATAGTTATACATATTATATAGTATAAATCCATTTCTAAAACTGAACCGGTAATACAAAATGTCAATCTGGGATAAAATACAGGCGTTGATTGGTACTCCTGATAATACAACTGAGGCGAAGACTCACAAAGCTATACGCTATTCCTTTGTTGATGCCGAAGTGGATATGCGCTGTCAAAGGGTTCATGATATCGGTGCACTACGTTATGATGGAGCCGTGTACCATGGCGGTTCAAGGAAAGAGCTGATGAAGTTTTTAGATGGGGTAGACTATATATGTGGGCACAATATAATTTGGCATGATGCGAAATATCTATTCGGAGAGGAAAGCCTGAAATGGCAACTTGTGGATACATTGCATGTTTCTCCATTGCTATTCCCGGAGCGGCCTTATCATAAACTACTAAAAGATGAAAAGCTACAGACAGATGAATTGAATAATCCTGTAAATGATTGTCAGAAAGCGCAGAGTCTATTGATGGACGAAATTGCTGCTTGGAATAATTTGCCCCATGACAAGAAGCGGATTTATGCGGCTTTACTACGCAAAACGGTTGAGTTTGCTGGTTTTATAAGGTTTGCTGGTGATACGCAAACAGAAGAATATAGCGCTGAATCACTTGAAAATCTTATTAAGATTTGCTACAAAGGGAAAATTTGTGAAAACGCTGCTTTGGGAGTGCTCGTAGAGAAGAACCCTGTAGAGCTTGCCTATGCTTTAGCGTTGGTAGATACTTGCGATCATCGTTCTATTACTCCAAGATGGGTGCTTAAAAATTATCCGAATGTAGAAAATATAGTTCGTATTATGCGTCATACAAGATGTAATGCTTGTTGTGCATACTGCAACAGTCTGTTAGATGTCCATAAGAACCTTAAAAACTATTTCGGCTACGACGAGTTTCGCACTTACGAAGGAGAATCGCTGCAAGAGGATGCAACAAGAGCGGCGGTAGAAGGAAAATCGGTGCTTGCTATTTTTCCGACAGGTGGCGGTAAGTCATTGACGTTCCAGTTACCCGCTTTGATAGAGGGGCAAACCGTACATGGTCTTACAGTGGTTATATCTCCGCTACAATCATTAATGAAAGATCAAGTCGATAACCTTGCAGACAAGGGAATAACGGATGCTGTATCTATCAATGGTTTGCTGGATCCAATTTCACGTTCGCTTGCGATACAGCGTGTAATGGATGGAGATGTTTCGCTTCTATATATTTCTCCCGAGATGCTTCGCTCCAACACAATAGAGCGCATACTGTTGGCTCGACATGTGGTGCGCTTTGTTATAGATGAAGCACATTGCTTTTCATCATGGGGGCAAGATTTCCGAGTGGATTACCTTTATATTGGTAAGTTTATTCGCAAATATCAGGAAAAGAAAGGGCTTGTTAATCCAATACCGGTTTCTTGCTTCACGGCTACTGCAAAGCAGAAAGTTGTGCAAGATATATGCGACTATTTTCAAGATGAATTAGGTATTACATTTGAATTGTTTGCATCAAGAGCTTCGCGTACAAACCTTCGTTATTCTGTCATTCATACTGAGACGGACGACGACAAATATCAAAAACTTCGTGGATTGATTCAAGATAGCAACTGCCCTACGATTGTCTATGTCTCACGGACAAAACGCACCAAAGAACTTGCTATCAAACTTTCTCGCGATGGTTATAAGGCCTTGCCGTTCAACGGAAGAATGGAGGCCGACGAGAAGATAGCTAACCAGGAAGCCTTTATGAGCGATCAGGTACCGATCATTGTTGCCACATCTGCTTTCGGTATGGGCGTGGATAAAAAGGATGTTGGTCTCGTGGTGCATTATGATATCTCAGATTCTTTGGAGAACTACGTACAGGAGGCTGGTCGCGCTGGTCGCGATCCTCAACTCAATGCCAGATGTTATGTCTTGTATAGCGACAATGATTTGGATAAACATTTCATTATGCTCAATCAAACTAAATTAAGCATCAGTGAAATTCAGCAGATATGGAAAGCCGTTAAGGAATTGACACGCTATCGTGAGAAAGTTTGCAGTTCAGCCTTAGAGATTGCAAGGAAGGCTGGTTGGGACGATTCTGTATCTGATATTGAAACGCGGGTAAAAACAGCTATTTCTGCACTTGAACAGGGCGGATATTTGGAACGGGGAAATAATGTGCCTCACGTTTATGCTACCGGCATTACTGTGAAGAATATGGATGAAGCACGTAAACGTATAACCGAATCATTGCTTTTTGAAAGTAATGATGTGGAGAAAGCCGTGCGTATAATTAAGTCGCTGATATCTCGTAAATATATTGCAAAATCCCAAGATTCCGAAGCAGAATCGCGTATTGACTATTTGGCAGACATACTTGGATTGACCAAAACGGAAGTCGTGTCTTCTGTGGAACGTATGAGGCAAGAGGGGATTTTAGCTGATTCAAAAGATATTTCAGCTTTCCTTATTGACACCGATTCTGAGAAAAAATCTCGGGTTCTGTTAGACAGATTTATCAAGTTGGAGCAATATATCATTGAACGCATTCCTGATGATTCGTTGAAGATATCGTGTAAGCAGCTCAACGATGATGCTGTGAATAATGGAATTTTAACTTCTCGTGAGAAGGATATTCGCACGTTGCTTTATTTCCTCACCATTAAGGGCTATACTCGCAAGAAGGAAGATGGCATCCACAACATGGAGGTAGCTCGAAAAGCAGACATGGAGACTACGCTTGCAAGATTCCAAAAGCGGGTAGATGTGTCACGATTTGTGGTAGACTGGCTCTATAATATAGCTGAGGAGAGAGCGTGTGAGGAAGGTAAGACAATTGCCGTTCAGTTTTCTGTAGTGGAATTGCTTAAGGTAATGAAACAATGTGAGAATGCTTTGTTTAATTCCTTTGCAGACTTGCAGTTAGAAGATATAGAAGAAGCTTTGTTATACCTGTCTAAGATAGGCGCATTGAAATTGGAAGGAGGTTTCTTGGTGCTCTATAATGCCATGGAGATTCGTAGAATCAAGGACAATAAGTTTCGCTATAAACAGGACGACTACCGCATGCTCAATGAATTCTATAAGCAGAAGATTCAACAGATACACATAGTCGGGGAATACGCCAATCTTATGGTCCGTGACTATAATGCCGCGTTACAGTTTGTGCAAGATTATTTTCAAATGGACTATAAGGGGTTTATTGGCAAGTATTTCAAGGGAGAGCGGCAAAGTCAGATTCAACGTAATCTTACTCCGGAGAAATATGAACAGTTGTTTGGATGTTTGTCGGAACGGCAGATGCAGATTATTAACGATAAAGAATCGCGCTGCATTGTAGTTGCCGCCGGCCCTGGTAGCGGAAAAACCAGAGTGTTAGTCCATAAACTGGCATCGCTACTCTTATTGGAAGATGTTAAGCATGAACAACTTTTGATGCTCACATTCTCAAGAGCCGCAGCCACGGAATTTAAAATGCGACTTATGGATCTTATAGGCAATGCAGCTCACTTTGTCGAAATTAAAACATTCCATAGCTATTGTTTTGATCTGCTGGGGCGTGTTGGTAACTTAGATGATGCGGTCAATGTTGTGGCTCAGGCAGCTCAATTGATAAGCCAAGGAGATGTAGAACCCAATCGTATAGGAAAGACAGTACTTGTTATTGATGAGGCTCAAGATATGAGCAGTGATGAGTATGCGTTGGTAAATGCACTAATGACAGCAAATGAGGAAATGCGGGTAATTGCAGTAGGCGACGATGATCAGAATATATATGAGTTCCGTGGGGCGGATTCTTGTTATATGCAAAAATTGGCACAGATGGATGGGAGCCGATTTGTGGAAATGACCGATAATTACCGCAGTTCACAGCATGTCGTAGATGTAGCAAATAGCTTCGCACGGAATATCCGCAATCGTCTTAAGCATACACAAATTGAGTCGAAGAGTAAAGATGAAGGTTGGGTAAGTGTTCTTCATTATAAGTCGGCCCATTTATTTGCGCCATTAGTCGATGAATTAATTCGTAATCGTCGCGATGGTTCAACCTGTGTTTTGACGCAAACCAATGAGGAGGCCGTTATACTTGTTGCACTTCTGGTAAAGAATGGGATTCGTTGCAAATTAGTCCAATCAATGAGCGGAATACGGTTCTGGAACTTGGCGGAAATGCGTTATTTTATAAAATATATAGACCGTCGGATTACGTCGCCATTGATTACCGACGATTTGTGGAAAGCCGCCAAGTTGTCTACGTACTCATTGTATGGAGATAGTGAATCTTTAGTATATACTCGCAGATGCATAGACCTTTTTGAAACAACAAATAAAACAAAATACGTTAGCGATTTCAAAGAATATGTCTTTGAATCAAATATTGAGGATTTTAGCGATTACTCAGGTTCTGATGTCGTCGTTTCAACTATTCACAAAGCAAAAGGACGAGAATTCGATGATGTATATATGTTGATTAATTGCGGTTATGTGCAAGACGACCAGCTCCTGCGAAAATATTATGTTGGTATGACGCGTGCCAAGAAGCGACTATTTATCCATACTAACAGCCCAATTTTTAATCAAATTCCAGCAGACAGTCATTCTGTTGACCAACAGCAATATGAGATGCCAAAAGAGGTCGTTTTGCAAATGAGCCACAAAGATGTTAATCTCAATTTTTTCAAGTCGCGTAAGGAAAAAGTTCTTACTCTTCGCGGAGGATCTGCTCTTAAATATGCCAATGCTTATCTATACGATGAAACTGGCTACCCGATAGCCATGTTCTCTGCCCGTATGCAACAGGCTTTATCCGAATGGCAAGCTAAAGGCTACGAAATAGAAAGCAGCAAAGTGCGTTTTATTGTGGCCTGGAAGCCTAAAGATTCCCCAAAGGGAGAACAAGAAACAGCAGTGGTATTAGCGGATTTGAGCTTGGTAAGAAAAGAATAATCAAGAGAAATAAAAGTGCGATATGCTAATAAAAAATCGGAGAGCGCTGCACTTCATTCACTGTGCGCTCCCCGATTTTTTATTGATAAAGTGGTGATATAAAATAACCAAATATATTATTTCACGTCTTCGAATTCAACATCGCTAACATGGTCATCGCCGTTTCCCGGGTTGGAAGCTCCTGGATTAGGACCTTGCTGAGCCTGCTGTTGGGCCTGTGCATTGAGGATGTCTTGTTGCACAGCACCAAAGGTAGTTTCAATTTCTTTGATAGCTGCGTCTACAGCGGCAACGTCGCCAGCTTTGTGTGCATCTTCAAGTTTCTTCACGGCAGCTTCGATAGGCGCTTTCTTGTCGGCAGGAATCTTGTCGCCAAATTCCTCAAGCTGCTTGCGTGTCTGGTGAGCGATAGCTTCTGCTTGGTTGAGTTTTTCAATGCGTTCTTTTTCTTTTGCATCGGCTGCTGCATTTGCTGCCGCTTCGTCCTTCATACGTTTGATTTCTGCATCTGTAAGACCGCTTGAAGCTTCGATACGGATAGATTGTTCTTTACCGGTAGCTTTATCTTTGGCTGATACATTGAGGATACCGTTGGCATCGATTTCAAATGTAACTTCAATTTGAGGAATACCACGAGGTGCAGGGGCGATGCCGTCAAGGTGGAACTTGCCCAGAAGCTTATCGTCTTTTGCAAGGGGACGTTCGCCTTGGAGTACATTGATTTCAACCGAAGGTTGGTTATCTGCTGCGGTAGAGAATGTTTCGCTCTTGCGGGTAGGAATAGTGGTGTTAGCTTCAATAAGCTTTGTCATAACTCCACCCAATGTTTCAATACCTACAGAGAGAGGAACAACGTCAAGGAGAAGAACGTCTTTTACGTCGCCAGAAAGGACACCACCTTGGATTGCTGCACCAACGGCTACTACTTCGTCGGGGTTGACACCTTTGGACGGTGCTTTGCCGAAGAATTTTTCTACCACTTGCTGGATTGCCGGGATACGTGTTGAGCCACCCACGAGGATAACTTCATCGATATCAGAAGCTTTGAGGCCTGCGTCACGGAGTGCGTCTTCACAAGGCTTGATAGTCGCTTGGATAAGTTTGTCGGCAAGTTGCTCAAATTTAGCACGTGTAAGTGTTTTTACCAAGTGCTTTGGCCCGGTTGCTGTAGCGGTTATATAAGGGAGGTTGATTTCTGTCTGGGTAGAGCTCGAAAGTTCAATTTTTGCTTTTTCTGCAGCTTCTTTGAG
>CAJTUG010000038.1:0-523 GCA_910579605.1 uncultured Muribaculaceae bacterium
TCAATTAGTCTATTTTAGTTGACTTTTTATTCATTAAGCATTAACTTTGTATTTGGGAAAATATAACTACAATCACTAATACATTATCACAAGTGAATAAAAGATTTATTAAAGCCGTGGCACTTATCTTATGTATAGTGCTCTCGGGACAAATTCATGCGCAAGATAAGCCGCAAGCGTCGCTTACACTTGACGAATGTCTCCAAATTGCTTTGTCGGATAATCCAACGGTTAAGGTTGCCGATATGGAGGTTTCGAGAATGGACTTTTCAAAAAAAGAGGTAATAGGTCAATTATTGCCAAATATTGATTTTGGAGGTCAATATAGCCGTACTCTTGCCAAGCAGACAATGTATATGAATTTTGGCGGCTTCGGAAATGTGGGTGGAGATGATGATTCATCTGATGATTCCGCAGCAGATAAGGAGGACAGTGGTGACGGCGGTATTAAAATGGGGCTTGATAATTCCTGGTCTTTGGGTTTTCAGGCTTCTATGCCTATTATCGCGCCTCAATTATGGAA
>CAJTUG010000038.1:537-13232 GCA_910579605.1 uncultured Muribaculaceae bacterium
AGGTATCCGATGCTCAGATTGCCCGCAGTCTTGAAGCTGCAAAACAATCGCGGCAAAGTTTGGTAAATCAGGTTAAAGCAGCTTTTTATGCTCTTCTTCTTGCCGAAGATAGTCAAAAGGTTATCAAGGAAAGCTACGACATGGCTGCTTTGACTCATTCAATTTATGAAAAGCAATATGCTGCCGGAGCTGCTTCTGATTATGACGTTTTGCGCACATCAGTAGCGATGAAGAATATAGAGCCACAACTTCTTGAAGCGGAAATTGCCATAAAACGTGCCCGTCTGCAACTTCAAGTTCTTATGGGCATGGACGACTCTGTAGATATCCATGCAAATGATCGCCTTTCAAATTATGAGCAGACAATGTATGGCGAGACTTTATCCATTAATCCGGATTTTTCAAATAATTCCGATATCAGACTTATGGATATGGACTATGAAATTATGAAGAAAAATGTTACTATCCAAAAGTTGGCCTATGTTCCTACCATAGCTCTTACTGCAAATTATAATTGGACAGCGATGAACAATGGCTCTCCTTTTAGCAATTTGCGATGGAATCCATATTCTACAGTAGGCGTGTCTCTTTCTGTACCGATTTTTTCTGGTGGACAACGATGGAACAAACTTAAACAAGCAAAAATCCAGGCTGATGAATTGTCGTGGCAAAGAGAAAATTTACATCGGACAATTTCAATGCAGACAACTTTGGCAATAGATAATATTAAAATCAATGTCAAACAAATCGCATCTTGCTCTGAGAGCATGGCTCAAGCCGACCGTGCTCATTCAATAATGGAGAAGAGTTTTGAAATAGGAGCTGCTTCATATCTTGAACTTAGAGACTCGGAACTTGCATTGACTCAGTCGCGTCTTGCATATTATCAGGCGATTTATAATTATTTGGTTGCAAACAGCGAGCTTGAATTGCTTCTTGGCAATGCTCCTATTGATAAATATACCAAATAGAATGTTTTTGTTAAAAATTCACTCATCATATGAAAGTCAATAAAATCTCAATCATCTCGGCAACAATAATTGTCTTATCGGCAGTATCTTGTTCAAAAAATGAAAAAACAGCAGTAGTTGTAGAAGAACAGCTGCCAGTAGTAACGATAGATGTTGCACATCAGCTTGACGTTCCGCAAATGAAATCTTTTGCAGCAACTGTTGAAGCAGAAAACGTAAACAATATCTCACCTGCACAACCAAACCGCATCAAAACTATCAATGTTGATGCCGGCGACAGAGTGAGTGTAGGCCAAGTTTTGGTGACGCTTGATGCCGCAGCGAGTGACCAATTGCGTATCAACCTCGAACAGATAGAGCGTGAATACAAGCGAGCATGTCAACTTCTTGAGATAGGCGGAGGCACACAGCAGGCTGTAGACCAGCTTAAAGCTCAGTTGGATGCGGCAAAGAGTCAATACGACAACATGATGGAAAATACTGTTTTGCGTTCGCCAATCAATGGTTTAGTTACAGCAAGAAACTATGATCCAGGAGATATGACAGGTTCATTGCCGGTTTTGACTGTGGGGCAACTTTCGCCTGTAGTTAAGGTAATGATTAACGTGAACGAGTCTGACTTGAGTAAAATCCACCATGGTATGGATGTTGAGGTTGAATTTGATGCTTATCCTGGGGAGAATTATAATGGAAAAATCCGTCGTATTTATCCTGCTGTCGATGCTTCAACGCGTACATCGGAAGTAGAAGTGTCTATAGCTAATCCCAACGAGAAAATCAAACCGGGAATGTTTGCAAGAGTTTCAACGAAGCTTGGTGAGCAATCTAATGTTGTTGTTCCCGATAGAGCGGTTGTTAAACAGACCGGTTCGGGTAATAAATATGTATATGTTTATTCCAATGGCAAAGTGAATTTCAATAAAGTAGAACTTGGCCAACGCCTTGACAATGCATATGAGTTGCTTTCTGGTATAAATGATGGAGATACTGTGGTTATAACAGGGCAGACACGTCTCGCCGATGGAGCTCAAGTAGAGATTCTCAACCGTTAAAATAATTTTAAGAATTTAAATACCATACAATATGAGTTTATATGGCAGCGCGGTTAAGCGTCCTATCATGACTATTCTCTGCTTTGTTGCAGTGGTTATATTAGGGCTTTTCTCGCTTAGAAATCTCCCTATTGATTTGTATCCTGATATCGAGACAAATACCTTGATGGTTATGACGACATATACAGGAGCAAGTGCTTCAGATATAGAGCAAAATGTAACACGTCCACTGGAGAATGTCCTCAACTCTGTGAGCGACTTGAAGCATATCACATCTAAATCTCGAGAGAATATCTCTGTAATTACTCTTGAGTTTGAATATGGAGAGGATATTGATGTGCTCACAAATGATGTGAGAGATAAACTTGACATGGTATCGTCTATGTTGCCCGACGATGCGGAGAATCCTATCATTTTCAAGTTTTCTACAGATATGATTCCAATTATCATGCTATCTGTGAGAGCTACCGAAAGTATGCCTGGATTGTATAAAATCCTTGATGATGCTGTTGCAAACCCGTTGGCGCGCATCAGTGGTGTAGGTTCTGTTTCTATATCCGGTGCACCAAAACGTGAAATCCATGTTTATGTGGACCCTGTTAAACTTGAAGCATATAATCTCACAGTAGAACAAATAGGCTCTATAATAGGGGCAGAGAACCGCAATATTCCTGGAGGTTCTTTTGATATTGGATCTGATACTTACGCGCTTCGTGTGCAAGGCGAGTTTAAATCTTCTGACGAGATGGCTTCTATTGTGGTTGGCAATTCAGGGAACAAAACCATATACCTGCGCGATGTAGCTCGCATAGATGACTCCCTTGAGGAAAGAACGCAAAAAACTTTCAACAATGGAGAGCAGGGAGCAATGATTGTAATTCAGAAGCAAAGCGGTGCAAATTCTGTTGATATTTCTAACAAGGTGCTTCAGATGTTGCCTTCGCTTCAGAAGCGTCTTCCTACCGATGTCAAACTTGGTATCATTGTGGATACTTCTGATAATATCCGAAACACTATTGCCTCCCTTGTAGAGACGGTTCTTTATGCGTTGTTGTTTGTGGTTATTGTGGTATTTTTCTTCCTTGGCCGTTGGCGAGCAACACTTATAATCACGATAACGATACCTATTTCATTGATTGCTTCGTTTATATATCTATATGCGACAGGCAATAGTTTGAATATCGTTTCTCTGTCTGCATTATCAATATCTATTGGTATGGTTGTAGACGATGCTATTGTTGTACTTGAAAATGTAACCACTCATATTGAACGTGGTTCAGACCCAAAGCAAGCAGCTGTTCACGGGACAAATGAAGTGGCGGTTTCTGTTATAGCTTCTACCTTAACTCTAATAGCTGTATTCTTCCCCCTTACTTTAGTGACAGGTATGACTGGTGTCTTGTTCCAGCAATTGGGTTGGATGGTTACCATCATGATGATTATATCAACAATATGCGCCCTTTCGCTCACTCCTATGTTGTGCTCGCAACTTCTTCGTCGCCAGAATAGCCATGGAAGGCTTTACACTTTGTTTTTTACACCTATAAACCGTGGTCTTGATGCGTTTGATCGTGGCTATGGGAAGCTTTTGCATTGGGTAGTTGGTCACAAAATGGCAACATTTGTTATTTGCATTGGCATTTTTGTTGGTTCTCTTTTCCTCATGAAGCAAGTAGGAACGGAGTTTTTCCCGACTGCCGACGATGGTCGTTTGCGTGTGAGCTTAGAGCTGCCAATAGGTACTCGTGTAGAAATTACAGATGAGGTGACTCAGCGTCTTGTTGCAGACTGGCGTGAAAAATATCCGGAAATTACAGTTCTCAACTATACTTCGGGTAATGCTTCAAGCGATAATACGTTTGCCTCGTTAAGCGACAACGGACCACACATCGTATCAATGAATATACGTCTTACCGACCCTGGAGACCGTGAACGAAGTATCACAGAGATTGCAGGATTAATGCGACAAGATTTAAAAGAGCGTTATCCAGAATATAAAAAAGCCCAGGTTTCTGTAGGCGGTATGGGAGGCGGCATGGGTGGACAGTCTTCTATTGACTACGAGATCTACGGTTATGATTTTACCGAGACGGATTCTGTAGCCCAGCGGCTTAAAACTATTCTTGAAAATATTCCTGGCACAGCCGACGTTTTAATTTCACGTTCAGACTATCAGCCGGAATACCAAGTGGATTTTGACCGTGAGAAACTTGCTCTATATGGTTTGAATCTTTCTACTGCTGCTAATTATATGCGTAATCGTATTAATGGCCAATTAGCTTCACAATTCCGTGAAGACGGCGAAGAATATGATATCAAGGTAATGTATGACCCTCAGAGCCGCACATCGCTTGAAGATATAGAAAAAATTCTTATCTATAACAACGCGGGTCAGGCGGTTAGAATAAGCGATGTCGGTACAGTTGTAGAACGATTTACTCCTCCGACAATTGAACGAAAAGACCGAGAGCGAATTATAACGGTTACGACTTTTGTTCAAGATGTACCTATGAGTCAGATTGTGGAAGCTTCACAAGCAGAAATAGATAAAATGGATATTCCACAAGGAGTAAACATTCAGCTTTCCGGTTCTTACGAAGACCAGCAAGACTCGTTCAGGGATCTTCTTACTCTTGCGGTCTTAATCATAATTTTGGTGTATATAGTAATGGCTGCACAGTTTGAAAGTTATACCTACCCCGGAATAATCATGACATCTCTTCTGTTTGCTTTCTCGGGAGTATTTATAATCCTTTGGCTTACTGGTCATACTCTTAATGTTATGAGTATGATTGGAGCTATTATGCTTATAGGTATTGTGGTTAAAAATGGTATAGTACTGATAGACTATATCTCATTGAACCGCGAAAGGGGAATGAGTATTAGGCGAGCTGTTATCGACGGCGGTGAGTCTCGTCTACGTCCCGTTGTTATGACAACTCTCACTACTATCCTTGGTATGGTTCCTATGGCAGTTGGTTCTGGGCAAGGAGCAGAAATGTGGCGTCCTATGGGTACGGCGGTTATCGGAGGTCTTACCTTCTCAACGATTCTCACCCTACTTTTCGTTCCAATGCTTTACTGCGTATTTGCAAGCTTTGGCATAAAACGTCAACGGCGCAAATTTCGCGAACAACTTTTGAAAGCTCGCGCAGAGCAGAACATTTAATTGAAGAATCGATGAAATCTATATTCATAACATTTGATCAAGCTCATCGCGAGCGAATCCTTGAAATGCTTGAACGTAACAATTGCCGTGGTTTCACGGCATGGGAACAAGTTACTGGCCGTGGTTCCGTTTCTGGAGAACCTCACTATGGTAGCCATGCATGGCCATCTCTTGCCTCGGCAATCATCACTATAGTTCCTGATAAAAGTGTGGGCAAAGTACTTGATGCTTTGAAGAAATTTGACCAGGAACGTCCAAAATTAGGCTTGAGAGCCTTTGTATGGAACATTGAAGATTGCATATAATTATTTGTTATAATCTAATAAAATAAAAGAAACGCCGGAAACTTTTTGATTCGGCGTTTCTTTATATTTTATTTTCTATGTTTTTAGATTTCTTGGGTGATGCAACAATATCTCTTCTCTCAGTCGAGAATTGTCTAAGTGGAGATATATTTCTGTTGTTGCAATAGATTCGTGTCCCAACATTTGTTGTATAGCTCTTAGGTTTGCTCCGCCTTCAAGGAGGTGCGTGGCAAAAGAATGTCGTAATGTGTGTGGCGAAATGTTTTTTGTAATTCCTGCGTTTTCTGCAGCTTGCCTCACAATATAGAAAGCCATAACCCTGGTTAAATGAGCGCCTCTACGATTTAAAAACAAGTATTTTTGTTCGCCAGGTGCAGCGATAGTGCAATCGTTATTCTGGTAATCTCTTATAGCTTCTATTGCAGTTTCAGAGAGGGGTACCATTCTCTCTTTATTCCCTTTGCCCAATACTATAAGATATTCGTTGTCTAAAAATACACGCCTGCTTTCAAGGTTGCACAGCTCGCTTACTCGCAAACCGGAACCATATAAGACTTCAAGCATTGCCTTATTGCGATATCCTTGTGGATGTGTTATATCCACGCATTCTATCATAGCGGATATTTCTCCTATCGACAAAACGTCTGGTAATTTTCGTCCAATATGGGGCCCTTCCAACAAATTAGAAGGATCTTGCTCTATAAAATTCTCTGCTAACAAATATTTATATAGAGCCTTGATGCCAGAAATGATTCGGGCTTGAGAACGAGGCGAGATGCCAGTGTCGTGAAGATCGCTTGTAAATTGACGTAGCAAATCTAAATCTGCTTCACATAGGTCTAAATTCAACTCTGCAAGCCAATTCTCGAGTTTGGAAGCATCGGAAAGATAGCTGGCTCTGGAGTTATCAGAGAGTCCTCGTTCTAATAAAAGATAGGCTTCAAATCCTTTTAGAGTTGGGGTCATTCAGGAATATAGATAATGCTTGCAGACGGGGTGTCTTGGAATAGTTTCACAGATTCATGTTTCACATCGTAAACAGTTAGTTGCCTGCGACTGGAAATTGTGCTGTTTATGTCTTCGTTGTGATATTCTGCTAATGCTATATTTGCTGCACGATTTTCGGGCTGCATGTTATCTAAAAGAAAAGAAGTCTCAAAATTATTTAGAGACCGTTCAAGTTCATATTGCGATAACTCTTGTGTGAAGAGCGATTCTGCTGTTTTGTTTAAAAGATATTTGGCTTTAGCAATATCTGTGTCGTTCTTTGAATTTATGGTAGCATTTAAGAGCAGAAGTCCTTCATGCTCCGAACCTAAAATTGATGCATCGGCATTAGCAAATAGTCCAGAGCCTTCCCCTTTGATTAAATTTTTATAAAATCGGCTTGAACGTCCTACTGATAGTAAATCTGAAATAGTATCGGCTGCAAAATAACGTTTGGTTCCATATTTGTCCATTGGATAGGCCATGACAATCTGAACATCTGGAACGGCAGCTCTTACTATTTCTTCTTTTGATTGAGTCGGAAATCCTACATCGGGCAAAACACGTTTATTGATATCTCTTGGTGGAATAGGACCAAACCATTTGGCTACAAGTTTTTCTGCTTTTTCAGGGGGAATGCCGCCTACAATGGATAGTATGGCGTTGTTTGGAGCGTAATGGGCATAGAACCAATTTTTTATATCGGCTAACGACATATCGGCTATATGCTGTGGCATCAAACCCAGAGTTGGCCAGGAATAAGGATGATCCTTTGAATATGCGAGATTTCTAAGCCTATGCCATATATCACCATATGGTCTATTTAGACAAGTCTGTTTAAATTCTTCTATTACTACTCCTTGCTGTATCTGAAGCGAGCGCTGGCTGAAATCCAGAGATCGCATGCGGTCGCTTTCAAGATATAGGGCAGTTTCTATATTAGCGGCCGGAAGAGTTTGGTAAAAGTTTGTGAAATCATTACTTGTCCATGCATTGGAACTGCCTCCGGCAATTTCCAGAGCTTCGTCAAAATCCGCTACATTGGCACTTCCTCCAAACATGAGGTGCTCAAATAAGTGTGCAATGCCTGTTCGCTGCCGATTTTCGTCGCGTGAACCTGTATTATATAGCAAATTTACCACTGCCATAGCAGAATGAGGGTCATGGTTAACAACAACCCTCATTCCGTTATCCAGTGTAAAACGATGTAATCTAAGAGAATGGCTCATTCTGCGAGCACTTTCATAGAAATTATTTTTACGTCTTCTTTTGGCCTATCAGCAGAACCAGTCTCAACCTTTTCAATTTTGTCGACGACGTCCATTCCGTCTATTATTTCACCAAAGACAGAATATTGCCCATCAAGATGAGGAGCGCCTCCGACGGTTGTATAAGCTTCTTTCATTTCTTGAGTGAGTTGAGATGGTAATTTTGCTACGGCGTCTTCGGTTTGCTTAATAAGGGAATCTCTAAGGGCTGTCAAACCATTGCGATCTCCCTTGCGTTGCATTTCTATAATAGAATCGCGATTAGCAAGGCTCAATTCATTGAATATCTGTTGTGTTTTTGCGCCTTGGAGCTGTCGCTCAATTCTGCCTAAATCAGCTTGTCCGAAAACATTTCCAGTAACGATGTAGAATTGAGAACCAGACGATTGTTTCATAGGATTTACTTGGTCGCCTTGACGGGCAGCGGCTAAGGCACCACGTTTGTGAAAATGTTTTGGAAATACAATTTCAGCATCGATTTTATAATTTGGCCCACCAGCGCCCAAGTGTGCTTCGGGAGCGGCATTTTTAGAGTCTGGATCTCCAGCTTGAATCATAAAATCTTTTATTACACGATGGAATAGAGTACCATCGTAATAACCTTCTTTTGCTAAACGTAAAAAGTTGTCTCGGTGCTTGGGTGTGTCGCCATATAAGAGAACCGTGAAAGATCCCATATTGGTATTTACAAGTACTTTTGCCGATATTGTATCTGGGGTTGTCATGTTTATTTCTGTTGGAGCATTGGTTGTAGACGAATTATCAGCACCTGCTTTTTGGCAAGATGCAATTGCCGAGAGAGAAAGCGCAGCTATTGCCGCAACTTTAAAGAAATGGGATTTCATATTACCGATGAAGGACAAAGACGTTTATAAATTCTTCTGAAATTATTGTCGGCAGCACATAATTTCTCCGCCTTGTCGGCGTAGTCTTCACCATAGATAGCACATGTCAATTCGGGGAGATATACATGTAGACGATCTTTATCTATAGCCAATTCCACTAATCGGCGTATAGCAGGTTCGTAACCTTCGGGGTCGATTGCATGTAGGTAGCGAGCAGCACTTGCGCAGAACTGACCGTTCAAATCAACTTTCTGCATATTATCTATGAGCATGTTGATATCTTCGGGTACACATTCTCCGATATGATTTGCAAGGTATTCATATGTAAGTAGCCCGTCGGGATCCTTACTCAATATTTTTAGTTGGTTTGTATCCATAAGCATCTAATAATTGCAATGCAAAAATACGTACTTTTTGCGATAATTCAAAATTTAAGAAAGCTTCTCTCTATGTTGTTCTGTTCTTACTATTTGAATAGCTTTTCCTTAGAAATATAAATTGGGACATCAGGAATAATAGCACAAAATATACGTAACATTTATTAACAATAGATATTCGTCTTTTTTAGTATTTTGCAGTCATTATAGAAAAGATTTACAATAAGAAGTTGAAAGAAAGACTTGAAATAAAGACAAGGGAGATGCTTGTTAAGGTAATTAGAGAAAATCTTAATTATCTTGTCAGATTTGCTTCTATTAGGTTAGGAAATAGAGCAGAAGCCGAAGATGTAGTTTACGAAGCTGTTTGTAGATTCTTGGAAATTGACCCATCAAAGATTAAAATAAACAGCATGAGAATGTATCTTTTTCGGATTGTTTATAATTTATGCTTGGATTATTATTCTTCTGGCAAGGTCGTTCGTAGACTTACTGAAGAAGATTATGAAATGCCAGATATAACGACTGAAGAAGAATTGTATCACGAAGAGATTAATCGTCTAAATGGTTTGCTTGAGAAACTGCCAGAAAGAGAGGCCGAAATTGTCAGAATGAATGTGATGGATGAACTTTCATTCGTAGAAATCAGCCAGCTTATTTCTACCCCAGTATCTACTGTGAAATCTCGTTTCAAATCTGGAATGGATAAATTGAGGAAACAATATTTTAATAAATAGTCATGGAAGAATACAACGATATAAAGGATATGATGAAACCTCGCCGTGACTTTGCGGCATCGAATGAATTGCGCAATAGGATAGATTCAGTTCTGGATTCATATATCGCCAAAAAGAAATCACCACGTTGGATATGGAGTTTGGGGGCGACTTGTGTAGCTGCTGCAGTGCTGATATTGATTCTTGTGCCTTCCGGAATCTCTGCTAAGGAGATTCTGGCTGAAACTCTTAATACTTTGTTGGATACTGATGGAATAAAAATGACTGTGGAGGTAAGGACTCTCCCGATGGAAAATTTCAGATACATCAATATTGATGAAGATTTCGTTGAACATAACATTTCTATTTCTAAATCAGATTCAACAATATCATGGTGCATAGATAAAGGCGGTCGCACTGCTATGGGCAATGACAAGGTCGTATATAATTGGATTAAACAACTTAATATCGGTTGGAGAACTAACGGCTTAGATCCTAATGAGATGCTTGGAGAAATGGCAATTTTACTCAGGCCTGAGAAAATTATTGAATATGAATTGCACAACTGCATCAACAATTCAGAATCACAATATAATTTGGTGAAAAAAGGTGGAGAAATAATCCTTACGATACATTCTCAACCACAGGGGGATTTTAGGAATCCATATATGCTGAATACTTCCATTATTGAATCGGAAAACGATCGACGTTATGTGATTGATGCTGCTACCAAGCATCTGAAATCTGCGTCAGTTAGCATTATAAATGGCAAGAAAGAAATTGAGGTTTTGAAGATTACAGATATAGGCTACGGTCAAACACATACAAATCTTAAGACTCTACCATCGGGTGTGAGATTTATTGATATGCCAGGAAATTCGCTCCAGGGTCTTACAGGTCTTACTGCAACAGAAGCTGCATCGGCTTTCCTCAATGCGTTGGAAACGTGGAATGAGTCAATCCTTGACATCGTGGTGGATGAGAACTTTAAGAACGGTATATATAAACAAGAATTAAAAGGCTCGGTTCTTGTGGCGGTGGGTAAGTCATTCTCTTCCGGTATCGAGGGCGCAATATACGTTCCATACGTATTGCGACTACCTGACGGGAATCAGAAACAGCATAACCTTGTACTGCAGAGAAGCAGTCAAGGAGGCTGGATAGTGGTAGGTGGCCTATAATAATATAATTCAATAATAACATGTCATTAAAGTTTTTAATGACAGGGCTGACGCTCTGTCTCACTTTTCACACTTTTTTTGCAGCGACAGATCCAATTTCAGGAGTGGTCATAGATGAGGCTGGCACTCCTTTGGATTTCGCTAATGTTACATTATTGCTGCTAAACGATTCTACTATGGTAGATGGAACTGTTACTGATGGTAGCGGACGTTTTTCGGTAGTTGATTCGCCCAATTCGTGCTTTTTACGTATTTATGCAATGGGATATGAAGAAAAAAAGATATTAAATCCCCATGGTAACCTCGGATCAATACAGCTTTCCCCAGTTTCGTATGAGTTGGGAGAAATGGTAGTGACAGGTTCCCGCCCAATAGCGAAGTTGAAGACTGATGGTTTTCAGGTGCCTATCTCAGGTACTTATCTTGCAAATACAGGTACGGCCATTGATGTTCTCGGCAAGATCCCTTTTGTCGCAAGGAACGGATCGGAGATTGAAGTACTTGGTAAAGGCATTCCGGTTGTATATATCAATGGCAGACAGGTTCGTGACCAGTCGGAACTTGACCAACTTGCATCTTCCGATATAAACAGCATAGACGTGGTGACATCACCTGGTGCTCGGTACGGCTCATCGGTCAATGCTGTTATACGGATTACGACAGTCGCGTCTGGTGATGGAGGATTTTCTTTTAACGACCGAACAACAATAGGATACAAGCACTACGTCTATCTTTTTGAACAGGCCAATTTAAATTTTAGAACTGATGGTTTAGATATATTCGGTGTGCTGAATTACGAAAATTACCGTGAGCGTCCATGTTTTGAAAATAACACAACTCAGTATCTTCAATCGGGTACTGTGTCTCAAAACAGCTACGGCAAAGATTTCACTAAATACCCGGTTTATGAGGGGAAAGTTGGTCTCAACTATAATTCAAGAAATCAATATCTGGGATTTTTTTATGATTTTGCCTATCGTCCAACAAATTCCGTTAACACCTCATTCACATCAAGATTCCTTAATTCGGTGCTTGAGGATGAACTCAAAAACAATGGAAATAACCATAGGCGCAATCGTCAACACCTACTGAGCTCATATTATATGGGTGTATTGGGAAAATGGCAGTTGATTGCTAACTTTGACGCTCTATGGCAGATAAACAATAGTTATACAAATGAGACTGAAATATCTTCTTTTAATTCTGAACGTATATTCTCAACTGATAACGATGTTGATAATCGACTTTTGGCAGGTAATATAACAGCATCTCTCCAGGTATGGAAAGGTGAATTGCGTTTTGGTACTGAGATTAGTGATATACTTCGTAAAGATCTATATCTATCGGATGTTGATTTCATTACCGACAACGATACGAAAATCAAGGAAACCACTTCAGCCCTATTTGCAGAAATGTTGCAGGCTTTTGGGAAGATGTCGTTGTCTGCCGGGCTGCGTTGGGAATACACAGACTCTCGTTTTTTCCTTTGGGGAGAGAAGAAAAATGATCAAAGCAGGCAATACCATAATTTTGCACCAAACGTCTCCATATCCCTTCCCATAGGCAATGTATCAACCAATCTCTCCTATATGCGTAAAACATCGCGTCCTAATTTTGAACAGCTAAGAAGCACAGTAAGATACCTTGATCGATACAGCTATGAATCTGGCAATCCCAATCTGAAACCAATATATCGCGATTACGTTTCAATGTCAAACTCTTGGCGTGATATTGTTGTGGAACTTACATACTATTCCACAAAGAATTATTTCATGTGGCAGACCATGCCATACCCCGGTAAGCCTGATGCGACTTTGTTGAAAA
>CAJTUG010000038.1:13264-21042 GCA_910579605.1 uncultured Muribaculaceae bacterium
CATTTGAGGCTTTTGCCAATTATTCGCCATGCTTTTTCTCAATCTGGAGACCGACATTCATGGCAGGTATCTTAGTGCAAGATTTCAAGTTGGAACATAAGGACAGGAAAATTAAACTGAATAAACCTATTGGCATATTCAGATTCAACAACGCAATTCATCTGCCTTGGGATATGTGGCTTAACGTAGATTTCTCTGCACAATCATCTGGTAACGGAGACAATGTCTATATACAGAGTCGTTGGAATTGCGATCTGGGATTATATAAATCATTTGCCAGTGATGTGTGGAGTCTGAAAATTCAGCTCAATGACGTGTTCAGCACCTATAAGCACCACATTACAATATATGATGCTTTGAGCGAGTTAAGCGTCAAAAAAATTTACGATACACGCGATTTGTCGCTGACTATCCGCTATAATTTCAATGCATCTCGATCGCGTTATAAAGGCCGTGGTGCAGCTAATATAGAAAAAGATAGATTCTGAAAACGAATTTATTTATGTAAGGAGGAGATTGCCTGGCAGTGAATGCCGGGCAATCTATGTTTATTTATTTTGTTTAAGTTTTAGGATGATTTCTTTGCATCCATTTTCTATGTGTTGGAAGCATGTTCTGTAAACATATTCTGTCTGGAAATGAGGGTCGGGTAGATCTGATTGTTCTCCAAAGCAAAAGTCATTAAACAGTATGATCCTGTTCCAGTGATCAAAACAGAGTAGTCTTGTAACCTCTTCGCGATGTCTATTAGTCATCACAATTATAAGATCTGCCGAATCAAGTAGAGTTGTACTCATTGGAATAGCTTTGCCTCCCATTTCATATCCATACTCGGCTGCGATATTGCACATTACCTCTTCTCTTTCGAGATTGTCGGGAACTCTTGTGCCACATGATGCAACGTCTATTCCTGTGAGGTTATTGGTTTTAATCAGTTTTTTTAAAACGGCTTCTGCCGCAGCTGATCGGCTTGCATTACCAGTGCATATAAATAAAATTCTCATACAAAAAAGTTTTGGATTTTATTCATTATTGTATGGCAAATATACGAAAAATATACTATGGTTCTATGGATTATATTTATAAACTGACGAAATCGTCTTTTTTTGTAGTTTATAGAGATGAAATTTAGCTCTCTTTTAGGAGACACAATGAATTTGTTTTGGATACTATTGTTTTTTACGTTATCTTTGTACACAAGTGATATTATTGCTATATATGTTTACTAACCCTTAAACAACTATGAATTTTTTTAAATCTGCCCTTATTTTAGTCGCATTGACTTTCGGAGTCAATCAAGCGGTCGCTGTCGACGAGCTTGTTTATAATTGGGGGCCTGCCGATACCGTGGCACATCACAGCGTTGGCCCAGGCATGACTTATGCTAAAATCGTTTTCCCATCAAAACCCCTCATTCTTTGGTGGGTTGAAGTTGATCTGAAAAATGAATATGCCAAGATTGAGCAGGCGCAAAGCCGTCATTCAGTTCCAGATCCCTTGCGTTGGGATGTAATGACCCATTACCGCGAGAATTGTCGTCCAGGCCATCAAGTAAAAGTCGCATGGAATCATGATTTCTTTTCGTATGCAGAATCTGTCTGTATAGGTATGAACGTTAGTGAGGGGGAAGTGACATGGACTCCTTATGGTAGATCTCTGCTATCTGTGACAGACAATGGATCTGCTGAAGTTTTCTGTGCCGATTTGGATTCTCATATCACGACACCGGATAATACAGTTGTTGGCATTGATTACTATAATGCTTTTAATGGTGGATTATATGGCGATTGTATCCTTTATAACCGTTTTAACAGCAAACAGCTTGTAGAGGACGGCAAATATATATCATTGGTTCCCATGGATCCATGGATAATAAACGGCGATGCCATCAGATGCCGTGTGGAAGAGATATCAGATAAGCCTATTCAAACGTCGGCTGATTTGTATGTTCTTTATCTCCGTAATGCTAAATTAAATGCCCTTGATGGACATTTGTCGTCGGGTGACATAGTAACTATTAGCCAGTCGTTCCGTGAACCTAAATGGGGAGTTGCACCAGAACGAATTTTGAATGCTTTTCATGGCTATCCAAGTATAGTACATGACGGTAAATTGCACGATGGGGAATATAACAACTTTGAGAATGGGCGTGAATATGAAAAATCATCACGCGTAATGGTTGGAATTTCACAGGATAAAACCAAATTGTATGTTACTACTACCGAAATGTCTGGATCAAGTGTCGGTGTAGATTGTATTGAGCTTGCTGCGTGGATGGTTGAGAAGGGTGCATGGGATATTGTCAATTTCGACAGCGGTGGTTCTGCTGCCATTGTGATAGATGAAGAAATGTTGAACGTTCCGGGAAGAGGGTCTGTCCGTCCAGTCCAGGATGCTATGTTGGCTGTATCCACTGCACCGGAAGATGGAACTGTAGATCACATAACTTTCAGCCGTCCATATATATCTCCTTCTATTGTCTCTCGAACACCGCTCAGAGTTATGTCTTTTAACCAATACGATGAGCCTATATGTTCATATTTGGAAGGCTGCATCTTTAAATGTGACCCTCCTGAATTAGGATTTGTTGATAACGATGGGATATTCCATGCATCATCTGTTGAGACAACAGGGCATATAATAGCCGAAAAAGATGGTAAAACTGCTATGATGACAGTATGTACACGACCTCTTGAGGGAATCAAAGCTGTGAGAAATTCTATTTTTATTGATAATCATCGCCAAGTTGTAATTGAATTGGAAGGTGTTAACAACGGTCTGACTCAAAGAGTAGACCCTGGAGCCTTTAATTGGACATGTGAACCGGAGGGTATTGTAGAAATTGATTCGGATGGAGTTGTAAGAGGAATCGCAAATGGCTCGGCTACAATCTGTGGCGAGTTGGATGATGTTCAATTAACTATGGATGTGACAGTGGAGATTTCAGAGAAAACCATTTCCCACACCATTTTCAATAATATTGATGATATTAAATTCCAGAAGCCCAGTTATGTTAAGAATGCAGTAATTAACTATTCTGAACTGCCTTTTGGTTGGGAATCAGGTGCTGTAATCAACTTTGATCTCGCAGCCAATCGCTATGCACAGATTTCATTCTCGCCAAATTTGACCTTTTATAGTTTGCCCGATGCAATATCTATGAGATTGTTTGATAAGACCGGTGCAGCACAGCGAGTTGATATGCAGTTTATAGATGCTACTGGCGGGCATCAGAGTATTGTTGCAGATATTTCTTCAGGTGACAATGAATATTTGTTTAGTTTTAAAGATGCTGAAGGTGCTCAATTTCCATATTATCTGTACCCATTGCGTCTAAACAGAATAGTTCTTACATTAAATACGTCTGCTCATCCAGAGTCTTCACTCGCGTTTGAATCTATAAAGGCAATTTATCCTGCAGGTTCTGGCGTAGAACAAATTTGTACAAATAAAGAAAGAGAGTTTAATGTCCAAGTTCACGGTGAGACTCTTGTGGCTAATGTAGGTTCATCTGCTTATACAAGTGCGCAATTGGCAATCTACGATGTTGCAGGATTATGCCGTTATTCAACAATGGTAAATGTAGAGCCTGGCAATAATATGATGAATATTGATATAAAGGAGCTTCCGGTAGGAATTTATGCAGCAGTATTATCAGGAAATAGTATTCCAACTTCAAGTGCTAAATTTATTGTCAGGTAGTTCTAAATAGCTTGTAGATAAATGATAGCTTAACAATACAAAAGGAAACATCCCTTTTGTATATAAATAGATGAGGACGTCTCTGACGCCCTCATCTATTATTTAGCCTGCTTGTGTAGATTTATTTGCGGAATATCCGTTTGGCAGTTCCGTCGGGGTATAGCGCTATATACAATCCTGTTGGCGCTGTAGTTAGATTAAATATCACACGTCCTGAAAGATCGTAGACCCTGCAGGGGGCGGCAGATTCAATGACAGCGACATTTTGGGCGTTTGTAATTGTACCTTCGGCAGTTACGACATATTTAGCCATGGAATGGTTGTTTGTCATGGCATAAACGTGTGCTTCATTATCGTTGATACTTTCAACGTGAACCACATTGTTGCAGAATGTGGGACGGTTGGTGACAGGCACGACTTGCGACGAATGTGTCATCGGTTTCCCTTGCGACAGACGTGCGACCAATATAGCATCGTCTAATGATTCCGGCGCCGACGGTACAGATGCTATGCTGTAGTGGGGGTCAGCTCCTGAATCACCGTAGACCATTAATTTGCTGTTCCCTACCGTGAAGATTTCAGCGCCGCTTGAATACTTGTCAGACACAAGGGAGCTGTGGAGGGAGGCCACAGGTTCAATAGGCGCCTCGCCGTTTCCTGGCGATGAAAGAGCATAAATTGTGGGGTAGGGCGCATCGTAATAAGGTATTTGCGTCGGGTCTTTCGAGTAATGGTCGGCAACGGTCCCGCGGTCGTGTATTAGGAAATGTCCGGGCCCCGCAGGTGTAACTGAGCAATGAGAGAAATTGACAGTTGCTGAAGAATGCGATTTGCATTCGCCTTCTTCGAATTCCCAATAATTCAGGTTGTTCATCACGGATTGGTTCACATTTGCAGACAGGCCGAATACCCTGAAAGTTCCCGACCGGAGATCGCCATCGATACCGGCCGCGTAGGTGAACTTGCCCGCTTCGGGGCATTCGTATCTTGCGTAGAACGTAGGTATCCCGTCAATGATGTCGAATGGGAAGATTACGAACGGGTATTTGGCCGAACTGCTGGCAGTGTATGACGTCGCATATGGATTGCCGGAGGTGTCTTTGCCTAACAGATAGACCGAGCCGATTATATGTTCTAAATCACCCCAGTTTGGTTCTATATACTCGAAATCGTCTACGGAGCCCCCGCACGACCTTCGGATAAAACGGTTTGCCTTTGTGCTGTCTTGAGAATAGATAAAGCCGTCTTTCACGATGAAATCGCGGCTGTCCAATTGCCCGGTCTCGTTATAATCAAGATTAAGGCACTCGCACTTTATGCTGATTAGATCATCGCCAAGCTGTACTGTTTCGTAAGTAATGCCGTCGGCGCTTTTAGCGGCCGGAGGGCAAAAGGCCATAAACATCCCGATTGCTGTCAGGGATATGGAACGGCTTAAAATGTTAATGTTTTGGTAGTTTATCATAAAAATAAATTTAAGATTCTTAAAATTAACAATGAGTTTTAAATAAACAAAATATTGGCGTTTGATTTAACTATTTTTATTACAACATGAAGATTTACGCCTTTTCGTTTAATGTATTTTAATGGTTTCGGTAGCTCTTGCTATGTCGTTCAAGATGGAAAGCGATGTTCTTGTATATATTGTATACTTTGGCAATCTCTTTCAGATAGGCATTCATTTCTGTTTTCCTGCTTTACCGGATTGGGGTTCTCAGATATAATATATTATGTTGCCTGGCGCACATTTGTTACGATGAGTCTGCGAAAAGGAATGTTGCCTGAAGATATACGCGCCGTCACAGTACACACTACTATTAAGTATGTGAAGTTTGACTATGAAAGCAAGCGCGAGAAGATGAGCATACTTAATGAAGCTCGTCAACAAGGAAGAGAAACAGTATTTGATTATGAGATTAGCAGCGATGAGCGAATGAAACTCGGCATATCGGAACAATAAGCCTACTTTGAATAGTTTGAGGGCGACACAGCATCCGTGACTGCACACCTCGCATTATTATTCTATCTTTGCCAAGGCTATGTATATATGAAGCGGCTGCCAAATAACCTATTTAACGAGGTGATAGAAATTTCCATAAAAACTTCTAAATAGTTATTTTACATTTATATAGCAAACCACACGAAATCCGGGTACATACAATCCGTGGTAAATGAGAGGGATGATAACTAATTTTTTAGCTTACGCAATAAGCTATTAGCCATAATTATGCATAGTTTCCAAAGATACGGCAACTTTGTCAACTCGAGTATTATCCATATCAATCACTTCAATGCGTAAGCCATTCCATACGATTATATCTCCAACTATGGCAATTCTCTGAAGATTATTCATTATCATTCCTCCTATTGTAGTATACGATTGAGGCATATACAAGTCCTCTTTGTCAAAATATGCCAGGAAATCATACACGGTGCATTTACCGTCGATTAGCCATTCTTCTTTGGAATCGCGTTTCACAATCATTGGTTCTTCGATTTCATCTGGACAATTACCTACAAGTCCGTCAAGGATGTCGCGCAGAGTCACCACCCCGCAGAATGCGCCGTATTCATCACAGACAAGGGCCGAATGAACTTTCCTTGCCTTGAACATGTCGAGCGCGTCATAGACACTCATGTTCTCAGGCACATAAATCCCTGGAATAATAATGTCACTAAGATTGAAATTCTCACCATTAAGCGACAAGATAAGTTGTTTTAATGACACAATTCCAATGATCTCAGATTTTGTGGAGTTATATACCGGATATGATGAATGGAGTTCCTGAGAAATCTGGTTCAGGACATCATCGGAAGTCATGTTTACTGACAGAGTAGCCACATCTCCACGAACCGTCATTATTGAATTTACTCTTAGGTCGCCGAGAATAAGGGCACGTTCCATAATATCCTGTTCAACTTCCTTGACTTCGCCGCCTTCTGTACCTTCCTTGATAAGAGTCTTTATTTCCTCTTCGGTGACAACCGAGGCTTTTTTGTCAATTTTTAAAATCTTGGATATGCCTTCAGTGGATATTGATAGAACCCATACTAATGGGTATGTGATTATAGATAGCAATTTCATTCCTGGCGCAACAAGCTGGGCTATCGTATCTGCCATGTTCATGCCGATTTTCTTTGGAACAAGTTCGCCAACGACAATTGACAGATATGTTACAGCGGTGACAATCAGTGCTTTTGACAATCCCATTGCTATGGAGGGTTCGACCCCCCACGCTATGAGTATCATTCCGAAATCATTGGCGATGGTGGCTCCGGAAAAAAGACCGGTCAGAATTCCGATGAGTGTAATACCGATCTGCACGGTAGAAAGAAATCGCTCCGGCTTTTCAGATAACGCAAGAGCGACAGCCGCGCTTTTGCGTCCTCTCTTCGCATCGGTAGATAGTTTAGACTTTCGGGCGGATATAAGTGCGACCTCCGACATTGAAAAAATGCCGTTCAGTAAAATCAATCCGCAAATAATGAGTATATCGTCCATAAATTATATTTACATAACAACTATTACTGGTGTAATGTTGCTGCGGTCAATTATGCTTAACCGACTTTTTGGTCAATAAACCGATTGCTTCACAAATCCATAAGACCGATGGAAATGCCTCCAATTATCTGCAACTTTAATGACTTGATACTAAAGAAAGGCTCACCGACACTCTCTATAAGGATCTGTCGACGACTACTATCAGTGCTATACAGAATATGATGCTCCGCGAAGAAGCGATGATGGTCGGCACCCAACAAGAACAAGACAGCATCAAACGAATGGTTGTCAATGCGGAGCGTAAAAGGCACGCTGAACGCACCCACACCTACTTCCGCCCCTCAGACAACTGGACTCCCGAATCCAAATCATTCTGGTGATAATCAACTTGAATTCTAACCATCCTATCTCAAGATAGAATATCATCAAATAGCAGCCAGCCCCCGACCTCTCGCCGGGAGCTGACTGCATTTTTGTATGATTAACTGTTTATTTCAGGATTGCAGACGATGCACCCGATTGTTCTCCAACTTCATTGTTCCGGCTTACTTTCTTACCATATCCAAAGGTATAA
>CAJTUG010000039.1:0-16711 GCA_910579605.1 uncultured Muribaculaceae bacterium
CATATGCCCTATCCACGGCCAGGCAACTGCACCAGCAGCTTTGCCCGGCCGAGGTATACCTTATAAATATCGGAGGCAACCTTCTCAAAGCCGATACAGTCATTGCCCGAGACAAATTCCTCGACATTGCCGGCGACGAATTCCTCTTTGAAACCATCGACCTCAATTTAATAATGCCCGAGATGGATGAGCATTTAATAATTGTCGACGGGCTTTTCGGAAGAGAATATACATCGCCTCTACGTGGTGGCTATCAAGCCATGGCAAGGAGCATAAATGAAACCGGAGCAAAAGTTATATCCATAGATTTGCCGTCGGGCATGTCTACAGAACTTTCTGTCGGCATGATTAACCGCAATATTGTCCATGCCGACATCACATTGACAATAGTAGGCCCTACTTTGGCCTTCTACATGCCCGAAAATGCCGAATTACTTGGGAAATGGAAAACATTGCAGCTGCCGCTAAACCGCTCGGCAGTTAAATCTACCCGATGCGCTGCACGCCTCATAGACGCGGCAGCCATTCGCAGCGTTCTCGCACCTCGCGACGAATATGCATCAAAAGCCGATTTAGGGCATGCTCTCATATTTGCCGGCAGCTACGGCATGCTCGGAGCTGCAGTACTATCCACAAGGGCAGCTTGCCGTTCTGGATGCGGTAAAGTAACATGCCACGGACCACGATGCGGTTTTTATACCATGCAGACAACTGTTCCATCGGCAATGTTCAAAACCGACGGCGGAGACTTTGACATACGCAACTTTGAAGCCGACGAAAACTATGATGCCATAGCCGTCGGCCCTGGCATAGGTCGGTCAAACGCAACAGTTTCTGGCCTTGACGTGTTCCTCAAAGCTTGTCATGCAGAGAAGAGACCCCTTATTCTTGATGCCGACGCATTAAATTGCATAGCAAGCCGACCGGTTCTCCTTGATTTCATACCACCTCGCTCTATAATCACTCCCCACCCAGGAGAATTCGACCGCCTTTTCGGTCCACAACCGTCGGCTTCGGCAAGGCTTCTAAAAGCCATTGAAATGAGCCATAAATACAAATTGATAATCGTACTGAAAAGCCATTTTACTCAAACGGTATGGTACGACGGCTCTATACTTGTAAACTCATCTGGAACAGAGGCTCTTGCAACTGCCGGTAGCGGCGATGTACTCACCGGTCTAACCGCAGGATTCGTAGCCCAACAAATAGCACCCGAGATAGCAGCTGTTGCAGCTGTATTTATCCATGGAGTCGCAGGCAAAGCAGCTGCATGTATAAACGGCATAAGAGGAACTACAGCCGAAGATATAGCCGATGCCATAGGACCAGCCATAGACTCTATTATTTACCCCGAGAAAGACTCATAAAATCTTTTCAGCATGCATTTTTCACCTCGAAACATCTTATTGCCCATAGCCTTGGCTCCTATGCTTTTTGTATCCGGCTTATCAGGACAAACAAGCCAAAAAATCACAGCCGGGAAAGCTTCCGACTATGGTTTGGTATATACATTGCCTATAACAGCGATAGATATATATCTTGAAGCCGAAATCACAGAAGAACATCCGGGAGAATTCTATAACTATGCCCGTCGATACCTTGGCGATAGCAAAGCAATAAAAGAAGACAGCCACAGTGCAATACTCAAAAGAGCTGTCATAGTCCCACGGGGGGTTGCAGACCCAGACAACCGTTGGGCCGCACAATTCAAGTCAGGAACAACCCCATACATGATTCTTGACCAACAAAACATTCCTTTGGCGCTCAATACCGAAGAGACTGCCCCTACTCATGAGGCATCTCTTCCTCAAGCAACGGAAAAAAAAGCTACCATTTTAGACAGCCCGGCAGCAAAACAAGCTATCACAGCAGAAATGGCTCGCAGTTCTTCAATATCAAAAAAAGCAGAACTGGCCTCACAACGCATCTTTGAACTTAGAGAAACGCGCTCCGACATTCTTAGCGGAGATTCAGAAAACCAACCGGCCGACGGAAAAGCGATGCAACTTGTGCTCGACAACCTATCAGCTCAAGAATCGGCGCTTACGGCCATGTTCTTAGGAACAAAAAATTCCTGGACAGTTACAGAAAAATACACCATCGTACCAGACTCTACAGATATCCGCAACCAAGTCTTAGCACGTCTTTCAGCAGTAGATGGTCTTTTAGAAGCCGACAATCTTGCCGGGTCCCCTGTTACTGTAGACATCGAGATTTTGGAAAAAGGAGAAATACCTGTCAATGAAAAAGGAGAACTCAAAACATTCCCAAAAGGTGGTGTTGCCTACAACATTCCAGGCCGTGCATTAATAAAAATAAATTATAATGGCACTACAATCGCCTCCCAAGAAATATCACTCGCCCAAGCCGGTATAACATTTGGAATGAATCCTGCTTTATTCACAGACAAAAAAGAACCATCAAAACTAATTTTCGACCCAAGTACCGGAGCAATCCTTCTGCTTGGGCCGGCTAACCAATAATTATCTCCATGAAACAATTTTTTTGCCTCATTGCAGCCGCCGCAACCGCTTTATGCGCACAGGCTTTCAAAACCGACACTATCACGGTTACTTCTAAAAAATATTTGGCAGAGCCAATGAAAGTAACCGTCATTACCCCCGACTCGAAAAATTCCGACGACCAGTTCCCGTCGCTATACCTACTAAACGGACATGGAGGAGACTACCGCGCATGGGGAAACATACGCAAAGACCTTGGCGAATACGCCGACCGTTACGGTATGATTATGGTGATGCCCTCCGGAATGGACAGTTGGTATTGGGATTCCCCAAGAAACGACGGTATGCAAATGGAATCTTTCATCACCGAAATCCTCGTACCACACATCGACAACACATACCCTACTATCCAAGACCGCAACAAACGTGCTATTATGGGTTTGAGCATGGGAGGACACGGAGCCCTTTATCTTGCAGGCCGACATAGCAACATGTTTGGTGCTGCCGGGAGCACAAGCGGTGGACTTGATATCAGACCTTTCGCTAAACGCTGGGGAATGGATAAACATCTCGGGGACTACGAACAGAACAAAGAAATATGGAACCAACACACAGTTGCACGCATGGCCGGGAAATTCCGTAATGCAAATATAGCTTTAATTATCGATTGCGGAACCGACGATTTCTTTGCAAAAGTAAACGATATGTTCCACCACTCGCTCCAAAGCTTAGGTGTGCCACACGACTACATAACACGTCCCGGAAACCATTCTCAAAAATACTGGGCCAACTCGTTGCTATACCAGCTTGTATTTTTCAACGAATTCTTCAACAAGCCCGTACAAAGCAATAAATGATACTCCAACGTCTCAACGCATTAAATTTCAAAAATATAGAAGAAGCCTCGCTTGAATTGTCGCCCAAAATCAATTGTTTTTTGGGCGACAACGGCATGGGCAAAAGCAACCTTCTGGATGCACTATATTTTTTGAGCTTCTGCAAGAGCTTTACGGGTGTCAACGATAATTTGCTGATTCGTAAAGGGCAAGATTTCGCCATGTTGAAAGGAATATACCAGAGACGCGGTATAGACGAAGAGCTCTATGCAGGATTGCGGCAAGGACGAAGGAAAAGTTTCAAACGAGCCGGAAAAGAATATAAAAGGATAGCTGAACACATAGGGTTGTTCCCTCTTGTAATATTAAGCCCGGCCGATATGTCGCTAATATCGGGCGAACCTTCTGAACGTCGCCGATTTATAGACCAAATAGCATCGCAAAGCGACAGCAAATACCTTGATGCTCTCATCAGGTATAATTCGGCTATGGAGCAGCGAAATAAACTGCTGAAAGACGAATGTATAGATGATTCTCTCTTTGAAATTCTTGAAATGCAGATGGACAATAGCGGTCTATATATCATCCAACGCCGGCAAGAAACAATAGACCGGCTATCCGCCCTATTCCAAAAATATTACCCACTCATTGCAGGTGACAGAGAAAAGGCAACCATCAGCTACCAACGGTCAATTACAGAAGGCCGATTAGCCGATATTCTGGCCACCAAACGCGAACGCGACAAAATACTCCACTACACCGGATCTGGCCCGCACAGAGACGATATCGACATGACATTAGACGGCCTGCCTGTGCGGAGGTGCGCTTCACAAGGACAGACAAAAACCTTCACTTCCGCACTACGTTTCGCTCAATATGAATTACTTAAAGAAAGTCTTGGTATCAGGCCTCTTTTACTCTTAGACGATATTTTCGACAAATTAGATGCTAAGCGTGTTGCCAGCATAATGGAACTCGTTGGTGGTGAAAAAGGCTTCGGCCAAATTTTCATCACCGATACGAATAGGCGACATTTAGACGAAATAGTTGCCAATATTCCTCATTCGCCTCATAGTCTTTGGAACGTGAAAGACGGAATTTTCACCCAGATTGCAACTCATCCATAAAAACTACGGAATGAAACGGAAATATCCTCAGAGCTTAGGATCTATATTGAAAGAGTTGATAGAGGCCACCGGACTAAAACCGGAATTGGAGCGTAAAAGCATAGAATCCGTTTGGCCGGAAATCGTTGGTCCTCATATAGCAGCATATTGCAAAGACGTAAAAGTAAAAGGATCTACCCTTCATGTAACGGTTACCTCTGCCTCTCTAAAAGAAGATTTGTCATACATGCGCGACTTATTAGTCCCGAAACTCAACGAATACGCACATCAAGAAATTATAGACAGTATTATTTTGCATTAATATCAAACTATGAGTATTCAAATCCCAACACCAAAATACGAGTTCAAACATATCATGCCTATTCAGATGCGATTCAACGATATAGATATGCTTGGACATGTAAACAATGCTGTTTACATGGAATATTTCGATCTTGCCAAGGTAGATTATTTCACACAATTCACCCAAGGCACTTTTGATCCCAGAAAAACAGGAATGGTGGTTGCATCCATACACTGCGACTACTATATGCCCGTTCTTCCCGGCGACAAAATAAGCGTTGCAACAGCAGTAGACAGCATGGGCACGTCTTCTTTACGTCTTGAACAACGCATCATAGACCAAAAGGGAAATACCAAATGTATTGCAACGACAACAATGGTAAACATTGATCCGGCAACATTACGCTCAACTCCGATTACAGACAAATGGCGTAGTGATATTTCTGAATTTGAAGGACGTAATTTATAATTTTCACTTGCTGCCGGTGGTTTAACACAGTCAATTTTGGTAGAGTTCTAATGTTATATATAATTGCTATCATTATTCTTATCCTCCTTGAATTGTGCTATTTCCGCTTAGCGCAGCAATTTGACATTGCAGATAATGCATGTAAACGATCATCACATAAAGAACGTACTATACGCGGAGGTGGATTCATTTTTTTTGCCGGAGCATGGCTCTGGTATCTATTCTTCGGGCAAAGATACGGATATTTCATGGCAGGCCTAAGTATTGCCGCAATAGTCAGCTTCATAGACGACATTAAATCATTGAACATAAAGACAAGACTTATTGCCCAAATTTCAGCCATCTCCCTTGTCTTTGTCCAACTTGGTATTTACTCGGATTTCGCTTGGTGGACATGGCTGATTTGGCTCATAATGGCTGTAGGAATTGTCAATGCGTTCAACTTTATGGACGGAATAAACGGAATTACTTGTTCATATTCAATTTCGGTACTTCTACCGCTTATATACCTCAACAACACCTGCAACTTTATCGATAGTTCTTATCTTGTCTTAGCAGCGGCAAGCGTTCTCATTTTCGGATATTTCAATTTCCGTAAAAAAGCAATATGTTTTGCCGGCGATGTCGGTTCCATTAGCATAGCTGTTATTATCATATTTGCATTATTGCAACTCATTATCAAAACCGGCAATTACTATTATTTTACGCTACTTGCCGTATATGGTACAGACACCGGCATGACATTATTAAGGCGTGTATCTAAACACGAAAACCTATGGCTTGCACACCGAACACACGCCTACCAGATAATGGTGAACGAAATGGGCAAGCCCCACCTTGCCGTCGCCATACTCTACTCTATTCTTCAATTGTTCATCTCCGCAGGACTCATATTCTGCAATTCCTACCATTATACATATATGGCTATAATTATAGTCGTCCTATCTATATCATACTGGGGATTCATGGCCAAAACCACAAAAAAGGCGGAATTCACAAAGCGTGAACACCGCCTATAATTATTTAATTAAGTCGCGAGAATTAATTCATCCCCATATGGTCACCCACTGGAATTACCATTGTTAATTCTCTGTATTAATTTTAAGGCTTGCTTATATAATGAATTGTTTATCGCAATCTATCATAGCTTGAAAGTAACTTGCGGTCTTTTATCATAAACTTACGTCCAAAATATGTAAGAACGATAGAGGGGAGCAAAAATGCGAATCCACATCCCCAAGTACTTTCAATTTCGCCTTTAGTAATAAAAAATATTGCAATAGAAAGTACAAGCGACACTATTTGAAGAATCAAACAGATTAATGCCACATTTATCTGTTGCTTAAGGTTTTTAAACAGAAAAATGTCTATTACCAACAGCGCAACAATCACCAGATTAGCAATAAAGAAAACCGGATTCAAACTCAATAGATTTTTTACTGCGATTTCGCTTTCAAACTCGTATGAGAGAAAAGGAAGAAAGCAAAACAAGGCCATACATATGGCCGAAAGCAACAGAAGCACACTCTGCCAACGATTAATTACCATTTTAATAATGTTTTATGAATTAGAATATTATTCAAATAATAAGACTGCTAACTTAGATTCCCATAGCTGCTGCCGTAGATTATATATCTCATAACATCGGGCACTATCGACAACCGAGTGAAATATCCGTGATCCATTCGGTCATTATCATCAGCTAATATATTTTCCGAAAATTTGTCAAAACCATCCTCTCCAAGAGTAAGAATAGCTTTGCGGAATATTTCCACTGCCTGATTCATGTCAGATACAAGCCAATGTGCTTTGCCGGAAACAATAAGGAAAGCGGCGTCTGTATTTTCTCTGCCAACAGAATCTACTACTGCCAGAGCTTCTTCGGCCTTACCTATTTCCAAAAGACGTTGAGCCAACATTGTTTTAATCTCAATATTATCACCAGTGCTCAAATAATCCATTTGGTATAGAATCTCTACAGATTTTTCTGCATCTCCAGCCATATAATAAGCCTTATAAAGGCGGTCCAAAAAATCTATAGAATCAGAATGTGTAGAAATAAACGGTTCCAAATACGATAATGCAACAGAATCATCGTAATACCCATCCTCTAAATAAATATCAGCGAGCATTAATGCAACCTCATAATAATCAGGATGCATATCCAATATTCTCTCAAGTGGCTGAACTGCCGCATAAGCATTCCCTGTGGCCAACAGTGCTTTAGCCTCCAACAATAAGGATTCCTCCGACAAATCATCAGAACGGTTAAGCCTATTTGTAACACAAATTGTGGCAGAAGGCAAATCCGACGACAATGCAACTTTACAATATTCAAGCAAAGACTCTTGACCAAGACCTTCAGCAACCGTTAGAAGGGTTTCGGCCGAAATAACCCCGTTGGAATCAAACGGATTTCTAAAATCGCCCTTGCGCCTGAATGATGTAAAAAAACGCGAGAGATTTCTAAAATACATCATAAGCATATAGCGGAACGACTGACCGATGTTCATCTGGTCAAACATTTCATGTGCCATAGGATCATCAAACATCGAAGCCAACCCAGATGCAGAATTCTCTATAACGGCCCTACGCAGATGAGCCGGAGCCTGCGCCAGCGACAAAAGCATGGCAAACTTATCGCCTGCGCAAATAGTATTCATCTTCTCTACAAGTTCTGCCAATTGTACACCTTCGGTATCAACGATATCAGCTAATGAACTGTGATTTGGATAAAAAGGCAAGAACCAATTAGAAACATTGCGGAAAAAATCAAAGTTTCGCATCGTTCCGATAGAACGGGAATAAATATCTGCGCCGCTTAACTGAGCTTCCTGAAACATCTTGATTTTTTCAAAATCGTCTGGCGACATATTAATACCGGCACTTTCAAAAAGTTCACGGGCATTTTCGGGAGTCAAATCCTTATTACCCAGCTTACTGCCTATATCGCTGCCCAAGGACATCATCCGCTGAATTAAAGCCGTAAAATCGGTGTCTTTCTTACGGAACTCGCCAATGGCCTTTAATTTCTCTATTTCAACAGCAAATACATCGGAAGGAGAGATATTCAAATCCGAAGGATATGAAACCGGTTGAGTCAACGAAATCCACGCAAGAGCCACAGCGGCCAATCTTTGTTCTGGCAATCTACAAACATCGGCAAGAAGCGAAACTCGCTTTTCATCGTGTTGTATCCACTCCCCGAAACCTATAGCACCAATCCAAAGCTCGCGGTCATACAACGGGATTTCATCATCAGCCAAAAACGACGATAATATCTGCTCCGTTTCTTCGTCGAAGGGATAGTCGGTCCATATACGGTTAAAAATATCAGAACTCAAAGTCTCTATCTTAGCCCGTTTCTTTGTATCGGTAAGAGCCATCGTATCTGTATTTAGCCTTTTAAGTTCATCCAGATAATCGGCAAAAAGAGGCTGAAGAGTTTCATCGGGTCTCAACGCCTGGAATCTCAACTGAGAGAAATAAACCGAATCATTGCTCAAACTGTTTTGTTCACGTTGAAGAATTGTAGTCAAGACATTCAATTCATGCTTCAAAGAATCAAGTTCGTTTTGAGAAACCTCAAGATTTCCTTTGAGCATGAGTCTGAGCATAAAAAAATAACGTTGCTCCAATTGGTCTAATTGTTGCTGTATTTTTTTGTCATTCAACGATGCGGCAGAACTCTTAAGCACAGCAAAAGCCTCCCGTAGAGAATTTTTCTCCACAAGTTGAGCTATAGAGGCCAAAGCACCGGATATATCTTTTATAAACATATTATTAGAGCGGTTGAGGGAAATTATCAGGCACTCGATCTGCGGGAACTAAAAGAAAACGAATGCCTTTTATTGGTTTACGAAGATTAACGGAAATAATCTCGCCAAAGTTCACCGACAAAATATCTTTTGCAGTTATAGATAGGCTGTCTACAATAGCTGTGCTGTCAAAACTGTAGAAATCTATCTTTAATCCTCCACAAGGCAAAAATGTCCACATCTGTGGACGCGACAGCAGAATAATGCCAGGCTTAGCACATAGTTTTATCCACACCATACTCAAAACCATTGGATAAATAATGAGCAAAAGAATAAACGACAAATACAAAAAACGACTATCGTTTATAGAAACTATGCTACATACCAATACCGGAAGAATGAAAATCCAGCAGTATTTTAACATAACCCCCTTGGCCACGGCACTTATGTAGTGCCGCGAACCAACGGAGAATAATTCTGGACTGCTACATTCCAAAACAGTCTGACTTCAGTCTTTTTTAGGAGCCGGAACCGAGGGCTCCGACGGAGCTTTCTTAATTCCGTCACGGATAAGAAGCGCATCAATAGTAGCATCTTGTCCACGGAAACGGCGATAAAGTTCAGCAGGGTTTTCGGTTCCGCCACGCATGAGTACATTGCGGCGGAAACTGTCGGCCGTTGCCTTGTCAAAAATTCCATGCTCCTTAAAGTATGAGAAAGCATCAGCGTCAAGTACCTCAGCCCATTTATAGCTATAATAACCTGCGGCATAACCTCCGGAGAAGATATGGCTGAATTGTGGCGAAATCATCGTGCCTTCTACATCGGGAAAAATACGCACACTTTCTATAGCTTCTCTTTCAAATGCCACAGGATCCTCCACAGGGTTATCGATCATATGCCATGCCATATCCAGAATGCCAAAGCCAAGTTGACGCATACACGCATATGCAGCACCATACTGCGATGATTTAACCAGACGCTCTACCAATTCCGCAGGGATGGGTTCTCCTGTTTGGTAATGACGAGCAAAACCATCAAGGAATTCTTTTTCGGCGAGATAATTTTCGTTGAACTGCGAAGGTAATTCCACAAAATCGCGGTATACGGAAGTACCCGAAAGCGATGCATATTTAGTATCGGCAAGAAGTCCGTGGAGGGAGTGCCCGAATTCATGGAGGAATGTTTCTACCTCATAAGGTGTTAGCAACGACGGTTTACCGGCCGTAGGCTTTGTGAAATTCATCACAATAGAAACATGTGGGCGAGATGCTACCCCCTCGTCGGTAATAAACTCATCCTTAAAGCCTGTCATCCAAGCTCCTGGACGTTTGCTCGCGCGAGGGAAAAAATCGGTATAAAGCACCCCTATATATTTCCCGTCGGAATCACTCACTTCATAAGCCTTTACATCTGGATGGTAAACCTCTATGTCGGGGGTATGCTTAAACTGCAAACCGTAGAGCTTAGTAGCAAGACCGAAAACGCCTTCTACCACATTGTCAAGTTCAAAATAAGGGCGCAAAGCTTCTTCATCAAAAGAATATTTTTCGGCTTTGAGCTTGTTGGAATAGTAGGAATAATCCCATGGATTAATCACCGTAGGCTTACCTTCAAGATTGCTCGCAAATTCTGTAAGTTCAGCCATTTCAGCATCTAATGCAGGGCGATATGCATCGCGAAGCCGTCCAAGCAAATCGTAAACAGCTTCTGGGTTTTGAGCCATTGTCCTCTGCAAAGAATGTTTAGCATAAGTATCACTACCCAAAAGACGCGCTATTTCCATGCGGATTTGAGAAATACGCTTAATATTTTCTATATTGGAATACTCGCCCTTGGTATTACGAGAATTATAAAGCTTATACATCTTCTCGCGCAAATCGGGACGAGAAGAGTATTTTATGAATGCCGAATATGTGGGTTGGTCAAGCGTGAAAAGATATTCACCTTGGCGACCTTTCGCCTTAGCAGCTTCGGCTGCGGCTGTTACAGAACTTTCGGGAAGTCCCGCAAGGTCATGCTCCGTGAGATAAATCTCGTAGGTATTAAGTTCTTTAAGAACATTTTGGCCGAATGCAGTCGTCAAAGCCGATAATTCAGCCGATAATTTACGATATTTCTCACGGTCTTCGCCTTGAAGGTTCGCACCAGAAAGGGCAAACGAATCATAGGTTTTCTGCAAAAGTGTCTGGTCTTCGGGCGACAAATCAAATTTATCGCGCATATCGTAGACTTGCTTTACTTTTTGCCAAAGGGGTTCGTTGAGAATTATAGAGGTAGAATAGTCGCTCAATTTTCCCGATACGCCTACTGCAATCTGCATCATGGCATCGGTGCTGTTGGCAGATAAAAGCGGATAGAAAACATTGAGCACCCGGTTCAAGTCTGCCCCTGTGCGCTCAAGCGCTACAATGGTATTGTCGAAATCGGGCATAGCACGGTTCACAACAATGGCGTTTATTTCTTCTCGTGCTTTGGATATACCGCTGTCGATGGCTGCTTCCCACTGCGAATCGTTTATCTGCGAGAATGGGGCAGTTCCGTGTATACCGGTAAATTCAGTAAAAAAAGGATTCTCTGCTTGTGTCATAACAGGTACCGCAGCGCCCGTAATGGCTATGGCGGCCAATAATTGTTTAATCATATCTATTTTGTTTCTGTATTTCCTGCAAATATAATGCCAAATTTCGCTTAACGTATACCTCTCTTGTCAAGGGCACGCTGGTATCGGGCGGCATTGATACGGTGGCGGTCGTAGCTTGTGGCAAATTCATGGTATCCGCTGAAATCTGATTTGGCACACATATACAAGTAGTCGTTCTGTGGTGCCGAAAGTACTCTTTCCATGGTAGAACGCTCCGGTATACGGATAGGACCCGGAGGAAGACCGGTCGTCTTATATGTGTTATAGGGAGATTCAACCGACAAATGCGATTTCAATAATCGCCTCAACGAAAAGTCGCCTACGGCAAATTTCACTGTCGGGTCGGCTTGTAGTGGCATCCCTTTTGCAATTCTGTTCATGTACAGGCGTGCGATTGCGGGTTGCTCATCGGCCTTATTAGACTCCTCCTCCACTATTGAGGCTAATGTAGCTACCTCAACTGGCGTCAATCCCAAATCCATTGCCCGTTGACGCCTCTCTTGCGTCCAAAAATCATTGCGGACTCCAAGCAATTTTTCCACCACAGACTCTGGAGTTGCAGTCCAATAGAATTCGTATGTATCTGGCAAGAAAGCTGCCGGGAACGAAGATTTCTCAAAACCAGACTCTCGCAATATCGAATCTACAGCCACTGAAAACGACGCGCTATCCATCTCAAGCTTAGCCGACACTCGCCGCGAAAGGTCTCCTATAGTGCGAAGGTTGTTGAATGTCAACTTAACCGGAGTCTGACGGCCACGAGCCAATATCCGCGCAAATTTTGTTGCCGGAATACCCGGTTCTATAACATATGAACCATGAGCTATATTGGCATCTCCCGACTGTACTTTCCACAAACGAGCAACCTTATGCCCATATCCTCCCAGACTATCGGCAAGTAATGCGCCGACTTGAGCCTCGCTGCTTCCCTTAGGTATATTTATCCGCTTGCTATTCCCTTGGTATGGAGACATTACAAAAAACTGCCAAAAGACATATCCTCCGCAGAAAAGAAGCGTTACTGCTATTAAAATCCAGATGATAGCTTTTCTCATAATCTATTTTACATTATTTTCATGGTTTCCACGGCAATTTGGCCAACAATTCGAATTGCAAAAAATCGCCGGGGCTTTCATATTGAATTCTTAGGTGAAATACACAAAATTACAGAAAAAAGCTTGAATAAGACCAAGAGCCTAACTTATAAAATGTTAATTTCTCAAAGAATCCAAAATATTATAACATGAATTTTCCAACAAATCAAGAACCAGTTCAAAACCTTCGGCTCCTGTGTAATATGGATCAGGGATATAGTCTAACGTAGTGGCAAGGGTAAAGAAATCGGAAATCCTGACAATCTTGTCGCATCCCTCTACCGTTGGCGAAATTTCACGCAAATCTGAAACATTCTGGTCATCCATAGCAAAAATAACATCAAAATCTTCAAAATCAGCAGCTTTCACAGGCCGACTTTGATGAGTGAGCGAGAGCCCTCGCCGCGAAGCATGTACACGCATTCGTTTATCGGGCAATTCTCCTTGGTGATAAGACAAAATGCCGGCTGAATCCACCTCAATACGCTCCTCCAGACCTGCTTCTTCCACATATCGGCGCATAACACCCTCCGCAGCCGGCGACCTGCAAATATTTCCAAGACAAACAAAAAGCATCTTGATTTTTTCTTTACCTCTCAAAGAGTTTATCAGCTCTATGGTTCTACAGTTTACATTTTTACTTTGCATATTATTTCTGGTGATATTTACACATTGGTTATATGTGCAAAAGTAATACAATTAATCGGCATTTCAGATATAGGGATTGAGATCCGGGAAATAAATTTTGCACAATATTATAAATCTGCATTATAAATCTCTGTATAGGTACGACAACCCAGGACGGTGCTTCGGGTATGTATACAAAAAAACCGGAGACAATGCTCCGGTTTCTGAGGTACCAAGCAGATTCGAACTGCTGTGCTCGGTTTTGCAGACCGATGCCTAACCCCTCGGCCATGGTACCATTTGGTGGTTTTGCGCCTGCAAAGTTATAGGATTTTTTTCAACCTCGCAAATTTTTCAGCATAAAATTTACACTTTTGGAAAATTTAGCGTAATTTTGTATTCGGAATTGTATGCAACCCCAATTAGAACCAATGAAATATCCATTACTCACAATTGCAGCTGCCGCTTTGCTGGCAAGCTGCGGCGGATCCGTCAACAAGGACGCCCACGAGAACCCGTTCCTCTCCGAGTACACAACACCTTATCAAATCCCTCCTTTTGAAGAAATAAGGTACGAAGACTACATTCCGGCACTTGAAGCCGGTATCAGCCAGAAGAAGGCTCAAATAGATTCTATTACGTCAAATCCCGACGAGCCTACTTTCGACAATACCATAATGGCATTGGAACGCAGCGGCGAAATACTTGAAAAAGTAGCTATAGTATTCTTTGCTCTTGACGAAAGCAATTCGTCGGACGAAATGGTAGAAATAGCAGAAAAATTCTATCCTGCGTATTCTGCAATCAACGACGAAATTTTTATGAACGACGCCCTTTTCCAACGCGTCAAAAGCTTATATGACCGTCGCGACGACTTAGCTTTACGTCCAGACCAAAAACGTGCCATTGAAGAATATTACAAGCAATTTGCCCGCAACGGCGCATTACTTGATGCCGAGAAAAAAGAACAGCTAAAAGCTGTCAACACAGAACTTTCAGAGCTATATCTCACTTTCAACAAAAATCTCCTCAACGCAACCAACGATTTCAGCATCGTTGTAGCCGACAGCGCTCGCCTCGCCGGCTTACCGGCTTCTTCGGTGGCACAGGCTGCAGAAGAAGCTGCCGCAAAAGGATTAGACGGCCAATGGGTATTCACACTCCACGCGCCAAGCCGCTTGCCTTTGCTTCAATATGCCAAAGACCGCGATCTCCGCAAGCAAATGTATGAAGGATACACCACTCTTGCAACCCAAGGCCAAAACAACAATTTGCCGGTCATAAACAAAATATTGAAAGCAAGGACTAAAAAGGCGCAGCTTCTTGGCTACGAGAACTACGGCTCATATATGACAGAAAACGTCATGGCCAAGAACATACCTACGGCAGAAAATCTTCTTATGCAGATATGGCAACCCGCCGTTGTCAAAGTCAAAGAAGAAGTCGCAGAAATGCAAGCACTTGCAGACTCCGAAGGCGCAGATTTCAAAATAGCTCCTTGGGACTACTATTACTACGCGGAAAAAGTGCGCCAGAAAAAATACGACCTCGACGAATCTAAAGTACGTGAATATTTTGCCGTAGACTCTGTGCGCAAAGGCATCTTCACAATGGCAGAACGTCTCTACAACGTGAAATTCACAGAAATGCCCGACGCGCCAAAATATTATCCCGAAGTTACCGTCTATGATGTCACCGACGCAACATCAGGCGAACATGTCGCTGTTTTCATGACAGACTATTTCCCTCGCGCTTCAAAGCGCCAAGGAGCGTGGATGAGCGAATTCAAAGGTTCTTGGCAAGAAGGCGACTCTTCTTCGCGCCCTATTATATACAACATCGGTAATTTCACCCGTCCTACAGCAGACACCCCGGCTCTCCTCACTCTCGACGAGGTGGAAACCATGTTCCACGAGTTTGGGCACGGACTCCACGGCATGCTGTCGCGTGCTCCAATCAAAAGCCAAGCAGGCACAAACGTAGACCGCGATTTCGTTGAATTACCATCTCAAATCCACGAACATTGGGCTCTTGAACCCGAGCTGCTCCGTCAATATGCCCACCACTACAAAACCGGCGAGGTAATTCCCGACGAACTTATCGCAAAACTTGAAGCTGCAGCAACTCACAACCAAGGATTTACGACAGCCGAACTTGCCGGAGCCGCTCTGTTAGACCTCCAATTCGGCAAACTCAACGTCACCGACGACATAGACATCGAAGCTTTCCAAGCTCAAGTGGCAGACCAACTCGGCATGCCACAAGAACTCACATTCCGCTATCGTGCTCCATATTTCAAACACATATTCGGAAGCGACGGTTACGCATCGGGATACTACACATACCTTTGGGCAGAAGTTCTTGACACCGATGGCTTTGAGCTATTCAAGGAAAAAGGAATTTTTGACCCCGAAACAGCAAAAAAATTCAAAGAAAACATCCTTGAAAAAGGAGGTTCGGAAGACCCCATGGAACTATACGTGAAATTCCGCGGCCACGAACCTTCGGTAGATGCCCTCTTGAGAAACCGAGGTCTCAAACCTATCAAGAACCTAAACGTAAATCCAAAATCAGGAAAATAATCTAAAAACAAGATAAATTAAAAACTATCTATGTATAGAAGCAATACTTGCGGCGAACTCCGCTTGGCAGATGCCGGTAAAACCGTCACTTTAGCCGGCTGGGTACAACGCGCACGCAAAATGGGCGGTATGACTTTTGTCGACCTCCGCGACCGCTATGGCATAACCCAAGTGGTTTTCAACGTAGAACACGACGCAACACTCACCGAAGCAGCAAACCACCTTGGCCGAGAATTCGTAGTTCAAGTTGTAGGCACTGTAGCAGAAAGAACTGCAAAAAACCCCAATATGCCAACTGGCGACATTGAAATAATTGCAGATAAACTCACTGTTTTGAACCCCAGTGAAGTACCACCGTTCACAATCGAAGACGATACAGACGGCGGAGACGACCTACGTATGCGCTACCGCTACCTTGACATCAGACGTAATGCCGTACGCAAAAATTTAGAATTACGTCACAAAATGACCATGGAAGTGCGCCGCTATCTCGACAGCAAGGGATTCCTTGAAATAGAGACTCCCATGTTGGTCGGATCAACTCCCGAAGGTGCTCGCGATTTTGTGGTACCAAGCCGCATGAACCCAGGCCAGTTCTATGCCTTGCCCCAGTCTCCTCAAACCCTCAAGCAATTGTTGATGGTTTCGGGGATAGACCGCTATTTCCAAATTGTAAAATGCTTCCGCGACGAAGACCTCCGCGCCGACCGTCAGCCCGAATTTACCCAGATAGACTGCGAAATGAGCTTCATAGAGCAAAACGACGTAATAGAGCTCTTTGAAGGCATGGCAAAACACCTCTTCAAAACAATTCGCGGTGTAGAACTCAC
>CAJTUG010000039.1:16833-19713 GCA_910579605.1 uncultured Muribaculaceae bacterium
TCAGTGTTTTCGACAATGCAGCATATATCGGAGGTATTTGCGCCGAAGGAGCAGCCCACTATACACGCAAACAACTTGACGCTCTTACCGAATATGTAAAGCGCCCTCAAATTGGAGCAAAAGGCATGGTTTATGTAAGAGTGGAAGCCGACGGAAACGTAAAAAGCTCGGTCGACAAATTCTATTCTCAAGAAACCTTGCAAGAGCTCAAAAAAGCGATGGACGCCAAACCCGGCGACCTTATCCTGATTCTCAGCGGCGACGACACAATGAAAACCCGCAAACAGCTTTGCGAACTCCGCCTTGAAATGGGCCGCCAGCTCGGGCTCAGGGATAAAAACAAATTCGCATGCCTTTGGGTAGTAGATTTCCCCATGTTTGAATGGAGCGACGAAGAGCAACGCCTCATGGCAATGCACCACCCGTTCACACACCCCAAAGACGAAGACATCGCACTTCTGGACACCGACCCCGCTTCTGTACGAGCCGATGCCTACGATATGGTAATCAACGGCGTTGAAGTCGGAGGAGGATCTATACGTATCCACGACAGTGAACTTCAGGCAAAAATGTTTGAAATTCTTGGTTTTACCCCCGAAAAAGCACAAGAACAATTCGGCTTCCTGATGAACGCATTCAAATTCGGAGCACCGCCTCACGGAGGTTTGGCCTATGGTCTCGACCGTTGGGTAAGTCTTTTTGCAGGGCTCGACAGCATACGCGACTGCATTGCCTTCCCCAAAAACAACTCCGGACGCGACGTCATGCTCGACGCTCCTGCGCCATTGGACCAAAAACAACTTGACGAGCTAACTCTCGCCATAGTCGAGCCTAAACAAGAACAATGAAATTAGCAAGAATCATCGGCGTTCTGGAGACCGCGGCACCTCGCGGTCTCCAAGAAAGCTGGGATAACAGCGGCTTGCAGATTGGTCTGCCCGAAGGTGGAAACGCCGAAATCACAGGAATCTTGCTATGCATAGATGTAACTGAAGAAATAATCTACGAAGCAATAGCCCGAGGCTGCAATTTGGTCATTTCACACCACCCTCTCATTTTCAAAGGTTTCAAACAACTCACCGGGGCAAACCCACCTCAACGGGCTGCAATAGCAGCAATCAAAAAAGGTGTTGCAGTATACTCAGCACACACCTCGCTTGATAGCGCACACAACGGCGTATCCTGGGAAATGGCACGCCGCTTGGGACTAAAAGTAATATCTCCTCTTGTACCGACAGAACAATCCATGGTTAAAATAACGGTAACCGCACCACGTAGATACTACGAAGATGTGGCAATGCTCCTATCCATGGAAGAAAATTCAAATCTCGTTTCTTTCCAAGTAGAGTCATCCGACCTCAAAGAAGAAAAAACAAATATAAACGACGTACCATCGTTCTTCATTGCGCACGAACCACTTACAAGGGTAGAAATAACCACAGTAAAACACGAGGCTACCCGGAAACTCTCCTTGTTGGAAAACAGTGATTTCTTTTCCAAAATCACTGTAAACACACAGGCCCTTGCCGATTTATCCACCGAAAACGGCCTCGGGGTTGTAGCAATAGCAGAACAGCCTTTCTCGGCTTCAACTTTAAGAAAAGCCATGAAAGACGCGTTTAAACTTGACGGATTCCGAAGCAATCTCGCAGCAAACCAAGACGACATCACAATCCGTAAAATAGCTCTTTGCGGAGGTGCTGGCGGTGAATTCATAAGAAATGCAATTGCCACAGGAGCGCAAGCATACATCACAGCAGACATACGCTACCACGACTTTTGCGACCACCGAAACGACATTTTACTCTTCGATATAGGCCACTTTGAAAGCGAAAATTGCGCAAAAGACATTATTTATCGTCTTATTACAGAAAATTTTCCTAACTTTGCAGTCTATTACTCAGAGACAGAAACAAATCCAGTTAAATACTACAACTAAAATATGGCAGAGAAAAAAGCCGAGGCTCCTCGCAGCGTAGAACAACGCCTCAAAACCCTTTACGAACTGCAAACAATTCTTTCTGAAATTGACAGAATCCGCTCTATCCGCGGTGAACTCCCACTTGAAGTCAAGGATTTAGAAGACACTGTTTCGGGACTCAATACCCGTATACAGAGAATCCAAAGTGAAATTGAAGACCTCAAAATCCAACGCATCTCTGAATCTAACAAAATAGAGAACAAGCGTATGCTCATTGAACGCTATAAACAGCAGCTCGACAACGTACGCAACAACCACGAATTCGACAACCTCACAAAAGAAATCGAATACGAAACCCTTGAAATAGAATTAGCAAACAAAAATATCGGCGATATAGAACGTGCCATGGGTAACCTAAATTTCGACATCGAACGAACCGAAAACGAAATTTCAGACCAAATGCACATCCTCAACGAAAAGAAAGCCGACCTTGACAACATCGTGAGCGAAACAAGATCTGAAGAAGAAAACTTGATGGCCCGCTCAAAAAGCCTTGAACCACTTGTTGACGACGACCGTTTGCTCTCTGCTTTCAAACGAATCCGCAAAAACGCCCGTAACGGTTTAGGCATTGTAATAGTAGACCGCAACGCATGCGGAGGATGTTTCAACAGAATCCCGCCACAAAAACAAATCGAGATTAAAATGCGCAAAAAAGTGATTGTCTGCGAATACTGCGGACGAATCATGATTGATCCCGAACTTGCTCTTGAAGCACAAGAAGCTCTTGAAAAGAAATAGAACTGAACACCCCCAAAATCCCGCAAATAACTTGCGGGATTTTTTTACGTCAAAAAAATCACAAAAAACTTGCATATCCCAAAAATAAACCTTAACTTTGCAACCGCAAACGGCAAAACCCGATGCCTATTGGAGAGGTGGGTGAGTGGCTGAAACCA
>CAJTUG010000040.1:0-12623 GCA_910579605.1 uncultured Muribaculaceae bacterium
GAAGAGGATATGTTATTGCTCCAACGAATAGCTGCACTCAATGCCGAGATAGACAATCAGACCACAGAAAGCTGAATGGCACGGATTTCTTGACTTTATGACATTTGAATTATAACCTCATGAACATAGATTTCTCGCAGTTTACAGATAAATCGCGCCAGTCGATAACCCGATCGCACCGACTGGCGCGTCAATGTTCATATTCTGCAATAGAACCTTCTATTCTGGTAGTTGCTATAATGCAAGAAGATCGCGATATGGTTCCTTTTTTGCTGAATCATATGGGGATAGAAAAAGTGCCGTTTTTTACGGCACTAAGTCAAAGCATGCAAAGACTACCGCACCAAAGTTCAGAAAGCGAAGGAATAGATTTTTCGGCAAAGACACAGCAGGTTTTTGAGAAATCTTTTGTTTTGGCAAGAGACACAAATAGTTCTGTGGTTGCACTTGAGCATCTGTTTTGGGCTTTGTTTGAGGTGCCATCGGATGTTAAAACAGTGATGCAGAATTTTGGCATCACGTCTCGAAAAATTTCTGATGCGATAAGAGTCTATCGTAATGGAAACCGTACTACCGGCACACAAACAGACGAACAAGCTTCAGAGCTGCCAAATCTCAGGCATTTTGGCATAGATTTGATGAAAGAAGCAGCCGAAGGGCGCATAGAACCTGTAATAGGAAGGGACTCTGAAATTAGACGCGTATTACAAATTATTTCGCGAAAAACTAAGAACAACCCAATACTGATAGGAGAACCCGGCACTGGCAAAACAGCGATAGTTGAAGGCCTTGCACACCGTTTGCTCCAGGGAGACGTGCCCGAAGAATTAAGGTCTATAAAGCTATTCAGCCTTGATTACAGCTCACTTGTTGCCGGAGCAAGCGCTCAAGGAGAGCTTGAGGAACGTTTAAAGAGCATAATAGAAGAGGTTAAAACCGACTCCGGCGTAGTTCTTTTTATAGACGAAATCCATTTGTTGGTAGACAGTCGCGGCGGGATGGACGCGGCCAATATCCTTAAACCTGTAATGGCTCGGGGACTTATCAAGATAATAGGAGCTACGACTTTAGACGAATACAGGAAATATATAGAGAAAGATAAAGCTTTTGAGCGCCGTTTCCAGAAAGTATTAGTAGAAGAGCCCGATGTAGAAAACGCTATAACGATACTACGAGGCATAAAATCTCGTTTTGAGCAACACCACCGGATAAAGATTCTCGACGGGGCAATAGTTTCTGCTGTAAAACTTTCACACCGGTATATCAGCGACCGTTTTCTCCCCGACAAAGCAATAGACCTTATAGACGAAGCCGCTTCAAGCATGCGTTTGGACATTAGTTCTGCACCTCTTGAACTTGAAAAGCTCAAACGTAATTTGCGCCAGAAAGAAATAGAACGAGAAGCACTCAAACAAGATCAAGGCGAAGCGGCATGTAGCGAATTGGATCACGAAATAGCGAGTTTGCGCGAACAGGAGAACACGATGAATGCCCGTTGGCGTAATGCCAGAGCAAAGATGCAACAAATCCATTCATTGCGTCAAGAACTTGAAATGACTCTCTGCAACCAAAGTACAGCAGAGGAACAAGAGCAATATTCCCAAGCAATAGATTTGGGGCGCCATGCCGATGATTTGCGAATAAGGATAGAAACTCTTTCCGACGAACTTGCCAACGAAGATTGTCCGCTTAAGAGTGCGCTTGACGAATCTGATATAATGAAGGTAGTAACCGATTGGACCGGCATTCCGATGTCAAACCTCACACAAGCCGAAAACGAGCGTCTCCGAAATATCGAGAACAGTCTTGGCCAATCTGTAATAGGCCAAGATAAAGCCATAAAATCTGTGGCCAATGTAATAAGACGTAACCGGATGGGATTGAGTGAAAGTTCAAAACCTATAGGTACATTCCTATTCCTCGGGACTACCGGCACAGGCAAGACAGAGCTATGTAAGTCTTTGGCAGAATTCCTTTTCGACAGCAAAGATATGATGGTAAGGATAGACATGAGCGAATACCAGCAGGAGCACTCAGTGGCGCGACTCTTTGGCGCGCCTCCAGGATATGTTGGTTACGATCAAGGCGGACAACTCACGGAAGCTGTTAGACGCAAGCCCTACTCTGTCATACTCTTTGACGAGATAGAGAAAGCCCATGCCAAAGTGTTTGAAACTCTTCTACAAGTCTTAGACGAAGGCCGTATGACCGACGGGCAAGGGCGCGTGGTAGATTTCAAAAATACCATAATAATAATGACATCTAATATTGGGCAGGATATCATTCTGGCAAATTTCACAGAAAACGGAGAATGCCGTCAAGATATCGATATTCTTTCGCAGCAAGTTGTGGAACAGTTAAAACGACGGGTTGCGCCAGAATTTATAAACCGAATAGATGACATAGTGATGTTCAATCCTTTAAGCAGAAACGATATTGCCCGAATAGCAGAACTGCAATTACGCATGCTTGCAGACAAGTTAAATGGCAACGGTATAAACATCTCGTTTGATCCCACTGTTATCCATTTTCTTTCTAATGTGGGTTACCAGCCCGAATATGGCGGACGTCCTGTAAAACGAGCGCTCAACGAGTATATTGTCAACGGCTTGAGCCTTGCCATGGTTGAAGGATCTATAAGCCGTGATAGACCTATCCGCGGTATGGTTGGAGGACAGGGGATAGAATTCATGAATTGTTAATCGATTAGTATAACAAATACTCTATAAAAAACATTAGAATTAATGGCACCACGCTTCAATCCACTCACCGGCGAATGGGAAGGTCTTGAACCGCCTCGTATCGGAGGCTCAAGAGGCGGTTCGTCTTATGGTGGCAGAACTGTGACAAATACGGTAGATTTCGGGTCTACAATTTACGGCAATACAAGCACGTCTTCTTCCTGGTGGTCTCGTTTTTCTGAAAGTATTTCAAGAATAGGCGAACGCTTAGGAGATATGTCGGATAGTTTCCAAGAAAAATCCGGCATGGCGATAATGTGGCTTTTTTGGATATTAGGAGCTTTAGGTCTTATATCTATTGCATTTTCCGGCCATTGGATTATAGCTATTGTTTTAGGCTTTCTTTTAGGAGCTTTATATGTACAGGTAACAGCTTTTATAGCTGTTGTTTTGGCATGGCTACTTTTTATACCATTTGCAGCTTTGCGCTATATTTTCTATAACGGTTGGACTTTCCTTCTCTTCTCGGCAACTGCTGTGGGTATTGGTTTGGCGGCGTATACAACCCAAGCACCAGATAGACCTTATCCACCATATTATTATTCGGAAAGCAATACATCAGCGGTATCGCAGATATATTACTGCACAGCATATCAACTTATGATACGCAATAGCCCCTCAACCCAGGGAATAGTTATAGGTTCTTTTGAGTATGGCGACGAAATAGAGGTAACAGACTACGATGCCAGCCCATCGTTTGCACAAATCGATTATTATGGTGAAGTGGCATATGTCGGCAAAAATTACATATCCAAAACAGATCCACAATGGTAAGATTATTTATTAGTGTAATAGCATTTCTCTCGGCTATATCTGCTTATTGCTGCACTTCTATGATAGTATCGGGTCAAGCAAGCGCCGATGGCCGACCATTGCTATGGAAACATCGCGACACATCGGCCAGCAACAATTTTTTATACCGGGTTGAAGGCAATCCTGAGACGGGAAAGATAGGCTATGTCGGCCTATTTAACGGAGGTGACTCATTGATACTTGAAGAAGCATGGATGGGCATGAACGATGCGGGATTTGCCATAATGAATACAGTGGCATACAATCTGGCAGAAAATTCTCCTGAATGGCGAGACCGCGAGGGATTCGTAATGGCAGAGGCTCTTAGTACTTGCAGGAGTGTTGACGACTTTGAAATGCTGCTTTCCAAGCTACCTAAGCCGATGGGAGTGCAAACCAACTTTGGAGTTTTAGATTCCTATGGTAACGGGGCTTATTTTGAAACTGACGACTACAAATACACGCGTTATGATTTGAAAGACGAACCTCGCGGCGTACTTGTGAGAACAAATTTCGCGATGAGCGGCGAAGAAGGTACAGGTCGAGGCTATGAACGCTATGAAGATGTGGAAACGCTGTTGGCACACGACATAGAAACTGGCAGCATAACTCCGGCATTATTAACAGAAACCATGAGCCGTTCGTTCTACAGTAGTCGTTTGGACTGCGATGCAGAGCTATTTGGCGACCAATGGCTTGAAGACCAAGATTATGTTCCTCGCAAGTCATCGACAGCAACGATAGTTGTAGAGGGAATTCTCCCAGGCGAAAGCCCAAAAGAACAAGTTATGTGGGCTAACGTTGGCTATCCACCCTGCTCTCATGTTTCGGCGGTAGATCTTGAGTTTATACCTGCCGAATTGGGGCCGACATCTCAAGAAGGTTTCTACAGCCCCCAAGGCCTTGCCTCTCAAGAAAAAGCAAAGACGATTTTTACTAAGCCAGATGCCAACGGGAGAAGATTTATGCGGATGGATGTATTAAGAAGCATAAACGAAGAAGAACGGGCAATCTCGCTTGAAAACTATGCTAAAAAAAGAGCAAAACAAATTTCTAAATAATTACTCATGACCATCATAAAAGACAAAGAATATGAAGGAGAACGTCCTTTATTTGCATCTCATAATCTCCAATTGGAAAATGTAACAATACACGCAGGAGAATCGGCACTGAAGGAATGCAAGGATATCACTGCTATAAATTGCAGATTTGAGGGCAAATATCCTTTCTGGCACGTTGATGATTTCAGAATAGAAAAATGCATTTTTACGCCTGGAGCAAGAGCTGCCTTGTGGTATTCCAAAAACCTTGTCATGAAAGATACGCAAGTTGACGCGCCAAAAATGTTTCGCGAAATGGAAAATATATTGCTTCAAGGAGTCACTATCCCAGATGCCCAAGAAACCCTTTGGCATTGCTGTGGCGTAAAATTAAGAGATGTAATTGTAAAGAATGCAGATTATCTTTTTATGCACTCAGCCGATATAGATATTGACCGTTACAAGCAAGAAGGGAACTATTCTTTCCAATATTGCAAAAACGTTGTGATACGAAATGCATATATAGCATCAAAAGACGCATTCTGGAACACCGAAAACGTAACTGTGTACGATTCTGAGTTGCACGGTGAATATTTGGGTTGGCACTCCAAAAACCTACGTTTGGTCAATTGTCATATTTCCGGCACACAGCCATTGTGCTATTGCAAAAATCTGACTATGGAGAATTGCACTTTTGATGCAGACTGCGACTTGGCTTTTGAAGAATCGACATTACATGCGACACTCAATTCCCCCATAACAAGCATAAAGAATCCTACGTCGGGCTTCATTAAAGCTCCGGTTATTGGAGAAATAATCATAGACGAAAACATTAAAGCTCCAGCCGACTGCAAAATAGAAATTAGATAAACCATCAAAAAAACGCCAGACTCTTCTAAAAAAGACAGGCGTTTTTTATGTTACTAAATGTAACTTTATAACGGTAATTTGTATAAGCGCTCCATTGCCCGAGAAAGCAAATTCCGGCTTGTGGCGAAATTAATACGAATGAAACCGCTCTTCCCGTAACTTTCACCGTCGGCTAATCTAACCCCGACTTTCAGCGCATCTTCCACAAAACGGGAAGACGAAACGCCCAGAGGTCTCAAGTCTATCCAAGACAGATATGTAGCTTGCAAAGGAGCTTTAGGGCACATGGGAAACCGTTGGTTAAAGAACGAATCAACTAATTGATTATTTCCGTCTAAATAAACTCTCAAGGCATCCAACCAAGCTGCTCCTTTAGTATAAGCAGCAATTGCAGCTGCTATCCCGAATGGTCCAACATCGCAAACCTCGTTATCGTTGATTGCACGATCTATTTTTACTCTTGTTGCCATATCGGGACAATATATATTGGCCAGCTGCAGACCTGCAATATTAAAAGCCTTGCTTGCGGAAAAAGTTATAATGGCATTACTATCAATTGTTGCATAAGGAGTATAATTTACTCCGCTACGTGTAAGTTCGCAATGAATCTCATCGCTCACGACCGTAACACCATGTTTATTGCAAATTTTGCTCAAAACAGACAGCTCTTCTTCTGTCCAGACGCGGCCTCCGGGATTAAGAGGATTACAAAGAATGAATAACTTGTTTTCCTTTTTAGATGCAAGTTCCTCTATATGGTCAAAATCAAAAGTATAGACGATTTGCGCACTATCGCTTGAAACGTTCTTAAGTTCTGTTTCTACGATCCTGCATTTGTTATTTCTTATACTTGAAAAGAAACAATTATAAGCAGGAACCGGCAATATAACCCCATCTCCAGGATTAGTAAGTGCTTTTATAATAGCAGATACTGCCGGGACAACGCCTGTCGTATAAATTACTTTTCGGGAATCTATATCCCAATTATGCCGCAAACGATGCCAATCAACAAGAGATTGGAAATATAAGTCGGGTGCTTGGACATAACCGAATACACCATGCTCTACCCTCTCCTTTAATGCGTCTATAATACATGGAGCAGTTTTAAAATCCATATCTGCAACCCAAAGAGGAATAGTATTGCGGGGAGTTCCATCGCCCCATTTATAAGAGTCTGTGCCGAAACGCTGTACAGGCTCATCAAAATTGAAAATTTCCATTTTTATTATTGAAGCGGATTTCCAGACGGAAATAAAACATCTCCGCTTGCTATTGATTTTTCAAGCAATTCATTTCTAAGTTTAATGTCAAAAGCTCTTCGCCTGCGGGTGAGCAATCTGTCGCGGACAATTTGTTCGGCCGCCTCAAAAGGCATTGAATAACCCGAAGGTATATAATCGCTAATGCTCAGAAGATATACGAAACCTCCAGAATTGAGATCCAAAGGCTTCTTTCTTGCCAGAAAAACATTGCCTTCAGGAAAATTCTCTGGTATACGATTCTCTATCTGTACCCAATCTACCCACTTATCACGGAAATAATCGTAATGAATTGCCGATGTATTAGCTTCTTTTTCAAGGCGATCTAAATCTTGTGGCTTATCTGAGTTAAATAATTTCCGTATAACTTTCAGATTTGGTGCTTCTTCGGGCACTTTGAGATAAATGCCTCTTACCAAAGGACTTTGAAGGACAAATTCGCTTTTATGAGTATTATAATACTCCAACAGTGAATCTTGTGAAAAAATACCGTTTACATCCTGCAAAGCTTTCATACGCCTATAATTGGCCATAATAAGTTCTGATCGATATTCGGCAGTGAGGCGATCTATTTCTGTCATATCTATTTCGGAAATAGCTATTTCCGAAATAAGCTTAGCATCAAGCCACGAACGAATATATGCATGTGCAAAATCTGTACTATCTGCAGGCGATAGGCCTCCCGGAGATGCTTTCCTTATTTGGCTACGTGTGAGATAATTTTTACCTACAACAGCCACAGTATCATCGGGAAAAGACACATTATCGCCGTTGTGGCAAGCCCAAAACATGGACACGCACACAACGGCGACTAAAAAATTCCTAAGACGCATATTCATTGCGTCCTTATTTGTTAATGTTTTCTTTAACTTGCTTGAAAACTTTTTTATCTACTTTTACCGGGTATTTCTTTCTTAAAGATTTAACCCATTCGCTATCAAGATATGCTTGATAATCTGTTACAGCCTGCCCTCTGACATCAGTAGCTTCTTCGGGCTGCGAAATCAACCGGTTATCAAAAAGCGCGTAATGTTTCCAACTGGATTTTGCATCTGCAGCAGCTTTATCACCACCAAAAGCGAGGTAGTCTGTGATTGGGTTTTCTCCCTTTGAGGCAATGACACGTTCAACTTTAATTTCACGCCCAAATTTCTTACGCATATCCTGTACGAATTGGGTAGGCTGAGCACTATCTAAAGTCTTTGCATATGTAAGAGCCTCCGAAAGAAGCGAATCGGATGTTGCAAAAATAATATAGCTTTTAAGACGAGGAGAATCCCAACGATATTTCTTGATGTTCTTTTTAAAATAATCATTCAAACCCTGTGTATCTTTAGCAGCTTTGTCCCAAACATTTTTGTTGGAAATTTCATAGAGCAAAATTCCGTCGCGGTATTCGTTCACAAGGTTTCTATATTCTGGTTGTATAAGAGCCAATTCATCGCGAACCTTATCCATAACAGCTTGCTGCAGCATAGAATATGCGACACCCGATATCATTCCACGTGCACTTTTTGCATCACGGTTGCGAGTCAGAGGCACCAATGGCATAACATTCTTGAGTTTTACGCTGCCACCATCAAAAGTTGCTACAATGAGATCCATGTCGGCAAGTTGAGCAATAGCGGTTGAATCATATCCAGCCGGTGAAGCTGCAATCATAGATTGTACTTTATCAAAAGCTGATTCATCCAACTTGGCGTTCTTCTGTTTCATCATACGTTCTCTGATTGCTTGTTCGGGCATAGAAGCACGTTCGTCAGAGCCAATGCGATCCATGATGTCTTTTTTCATATCTTCAAAAGAGGCAACAGGTCGTCCTTGAATGCGATGTACGATATGGTAACCGTATGAAGTTTTTATAGGCTTTGATATTTCATTGTCTTTAAGAGCAAAAGATGTGCTGTCGAATTCTGCAACCATTTCACCGGTTCCAAACCAAGGTAATTTACCTCCGTTTCTTGCAGAGCCCGGATCTTGGCTATAATTACGGGCTAATTCACTAAAATCGGCACCGGAAACCGCAACATTATAAAGGGAATCGATACGATTTTTGATTGCGGTCTCTTCCTCGGGTGACTTACCACGAGTAATCAAGAGGATGTGTTCTACCTGCACTTGTCCGGGATCGTCTTTAACAGAATCTACATAAACAAGATGATATCCCATTCCTGAATCTATTATTGGCGACAATGCTCCAATTGGCAAGTTATATACAGCCTCTGCAAATTTATAAGGTAGGCGGTCTGTTGCCACAAAACCCATATTTCCTCCTTTGACTGCGGAAGCCCTGTCGATAGAAAATTTTTCTGCTGCTTGAGCAAAAGTAGTCTTTCCAGAAAGAATTTCTGCTTTTATAGAATCCAAGCGAACCATACTCTGCTGAACAGGGTTCATCATGATATGGTGTACTCTTGGATGGCGTAGACGGCGCTGATACTCCTCTTGTATAAGCTTATTTTCTAAATCAGTGTCTCTGAGATAAGGTTTTGAAAGATCGCTTTTAAAAGAAGAGAACTCTTTTTTGAAATCAGGAGTATTATCAAGACCGTTTGCTATAGCATCTGCAACCTTGAGTTTGTAATCTATGAACATCTGTAGATATTCGTCCATAGTTTGTGGTTGAATTTGCTGGCTGTTGTTTTTATTGTATAAGTATTCAAACTCGCTCACATGTATATCTGACCCATTGATATTCATGAGAACAGGATCTGAATCTGCGCCTATAGCAGCAATGCCTGAAAATAGAAGCGCTGTGGCAAGTGCAATATGTTTCTTCATCGTAGAGTTGGTGATTGAATTGGTATTACCTATATATAACGGCGAAACTTTCCAAATATTGCAAAGGGGCAAGAAAAGTTTTTCTTGCCCCTTTGCAATATTTCCAGATTGTTGATTTTCAACGGTTACCTGTTGAATAGTTTGGCGCTTCGCTTGTAATTGCTACATCGTGAGGATGGCTCTCGGCTACGCCTGCATTTGTGATGCGCGTAAATTTGGCTTTATGAAGTGCATCGATATCTCGAGCGCCACAGTATCCCATGCCGGCACGTAAACCACCAATCATTTGATATACTACTTCATAGAGACTACCTTTATATGGCACACGAGCAGCAATTCCTTCTGGGACCAATTTTTTTGCATCTGTTTCGTTAGCTTGGAAATATCTGTCTTTAGATCCTTTTTCCATAGCTTCAAGCGAACCCATTCCCCTGTATGTCTTGTATTTACGTCCATTGAAAATCACGGTATCCCCAGGAGATTCTTCAACTCCAGCAAGCATACCACCAAGCATTACAGAATGACCTCCTGCAGCCAATGCTTTAACAATATCTCCAGAATAGCGTATACCACCGTCGGCAATGAGGGGTACGCCAGTACCTTCAAGAGCCTTTGCCACATCGTAGACAGCAGTCAATTGAGGAACACCGACGCCGGCAATAACACGTGTTGTACAAATAGAGCCGGGCCCGATACCTACTTTTACGCCGTCGGCACCGTTTTCAACGAGATATTTAGCAGCATCACCTGTAGCAATATTGCCTACGACAACATCGATATTAGGATATTTATCTTTTACAGCCCTCAATACTCCTACCACACCTCGTGAATGCCCATGGGCAGTATCAATGACAATGGCATCCACGCCGGCTGCAACGAGTGCGTCGACACGTTCCATTGAATCTGCTGTGACGCCTACGCCAGCAGCTACGCGCAGACGGCCTAAGGAGTCTTTGCAAGCATTGGGTTTATCTTTGGCTTTTGTTATGTCTTTGTATGTGACCAAACCTATTAGTTTTCCATCGGCATCAACAACCGGAAGTTTTTCAATTTTATGCTGCTGAAGAATATCTGCAGCTTCTTCAAGATTTGTTGTAGTGCTTGTAGTGACAAGATTTTCCGAGGTCATGACATCGTCTATCAACCTTCCCAAATCTTTCACAAAACGCAAGTCTCGGTTTGTAACGATTCCAACAAGCCGTTGGTTTTCGTCTACTACCGGAATACCTCCTATATGGAATTCTTTCATCATCCTTAGAGCATCGGCCACGGTAGAACCTCTTTTAATCGTCACGGGATCATAAATCATACCGTTCTCTGCACGTTTTACGGCATGAACCTGACGAGCCTGCTCTGCAATAGACATGTTTTTGTGGATAACCCCTAAACCGCCTTCTCTGGCAATAGCTATAGCCAATTCGGCCTCAGTAACGGTGTCCATAGCCGCAGACACAATCGGGACGTTAAGGGTGATGTTGCGCGAAAAGCGCGATTTCAAGTTTACTTCGCGTGGAAGCACTTCCGAGTAAGCCGGAATCAATAGGACATCGTCAAAAGTGAGCCCGTCCATTTTCACTCTATCTGCAATAAACGACATAGAATTTGGTCTTATGTAATATTGCATGCAAAGTTACTCATTTTCGGGAATATTTTCAGCATAAATTGAAAAAAAATCTCCGCTACTCTATAAAAGCAGCAGAGATTTTTTCCTAATAGCTGTAAACTATGATTTAAATCTTGATAAATGAAAAGTCACGGTGGTCTATTTCACAACTCATCATAGAGCCATGATGAACTTTTATATCTTCAATTTTTGAGTATCTTTCCATTTCAGCTCTGGCAGATTGTCCTATTATACTCCTCCATTTATCGGCTGTTGCAGCTGAGAGCGAATCCAAAACAGCCTGCGGCTGACCTGTGGTAACATTTGTTCCAAACATAACTCCAGAAGGATCAACATTAACATTAAATGAAGAGTGATCTAAAACGATTATAAGATCGTCGTCGTCATCGGAATCAAATATATAAGAACCTTTGGCTGTTGCAGTAGCTGTGACATTAGCTTCAAAAGGGACTTCTCCGGCTTCATTGCCTATATCGTCGGTTGCTTGGCGCACATCAATAACTAATGAAATGTCTACATCCCCCTTCTTACCATTCCCCTCCGGGACAAAAGAAAGTGTTGTTGTGGAGGTGGCATCGGCACTATAAGGAATAATAAGAGACGTGGGGTTTCCTTGCCAGGAACCTTCTATAGGTTCAGTATTAGTACACGATGAAACTATCGTGATTCCAAAAAGAACCGCGATGCAACCAAAAAATAAAGACGTAGACAATTTCATAATGCTTTGAAATATTAGCTTGTTAATGATATTGTAACATCCTTAGGAAAGATAAAGTTCAGAGCTTGTTGTTTTTATTCTTGTCGGGCAATGCAGAATTTATCGCTTCTTCAGATTGACGCATAAGCGTAGACAATTCGTGCCGTCCGCCATCTGGAGCATAGATGGGTTTATGTATTGTAAGATTAATAGTGCCTGGACGAGGCAAAATTCCTGTGCGAGGCAATACTTTGTATGCTCCGTCGATAGTTATAGGCACTACCGGAAGGCCGAATTCCATTGCCAAAGTGAATGCACCTCTACGAAAAGCATGCATTCGGCCATCAAGAGTTCTCGACCCTTCGGGAAACACCACCACCGACATACCGCCAGATAATCTCTTTTCGGCTTCTTCCATTGTATTTTTCACGGCAGAAGGCGAAGAGTTATCCACAAAAATATGCCCTGACACCCTACAACTAAATCCAACCAACGGAATTTTTTCAAGGCTCTTTTTCATCATCCACCTAAAATTATGGCCAAGGTAGCCATATATGGAAAATATATCGTATGCTCCTTGATGATTGGCAACAAAGACATAAGATGTATTTTTAGATATGTTCTCACAACCATTCACCTTGACTTTTACAAGGGATAACAGGCAGAATAGGCGACTCCACCATTTTGGTAAATAATATCCTCCGCTACGGCCTAATCCCACAATTGTTACAATAATAGTGAGTATCGCAGTTACGATTGTTGCTACAAGAAGCAGCGGAATCATTATAAAAATCTGATAAATCCTATAAAAAATCATGG
>CAJTUG010000040.1:12641-19589 GCA_910579605.1 uncultured Muribaculaceae bacterium
ATAAAAATAATCATGTTTAAGAGCGCAAACGCACATCCAAGGGACGTACTTGCTTTTGCAAAATTAGAAAATTTCTTTTCAAAATTATCATTCTCAGTCTATTTTTTTGAGCATAATCGCAAATGCTTATCAACCAAAAAAGCAGTAAAGTGTTTATAATTTAGATGACTATATATAGGACACGTCTTCCAACATTCATAAGAAATAATTTATAAACATAATGAGGATATGTATCAAGAACAATTAGGTTTTACAGAGTCTGTGAAAAGGGCGTTCGGAAATGATTATTGCAAATTCACAGGCCGTGCATCAAGATCGGAATATTGGTGGTTCGCATTGTTTAATTTTATAGTATATGCAATCATAGCCACGATTTTCAATCCTAATGGGAGCACTTACTCGATTATAACGGGTATTTATGGACTTGTGGTGTTACTTCCGTCTATAGGACTGTCAATACGCAGAATGCATGATATTGGCCGCTCCGGATGGTGGATTCTTATCAATCTTGTACCTGTGGTCGGATGGATAGTATTCATTGTTTTTGCATGTCAACCGAGCCAGCCTCAAGAGAATCAATATGGTCCTGTTCCTAATATGGTTTGACAAATTCCATTTGCACATTAAAAACGCCGAATTGTCTTAAAAATACTTTCCGGCGTTTTTTTAGTGTGTTCACTTGCATATGGCGTGGATTTTATGTTATTTTGCATAAAATTTGGACTATTCCAATTTATATGGAAAATATTGAACTTATTCTCATAAAGATTTCGGGCGACGACCGTCCAGGCGTAACTTCCGCACTAACAGAAATTTTGGCGCGGCATGATGCCGGTATTCTTGACATCGGCCAAGCTGATATTCACCATAGTCTTTCCCTTGGTATTTTGTTTCGCACCACTTCCGACCGTTCGGGCGATATAATGAAAGACCTTCTTTTCAAGGCCTATGAATTGAAGGTTAAAATCCGCTTTGAGCCGGTATCTATTTCTGATTATGAGAAGTGGGTTGGACGCCAAGGTAAAAATCGATGGATTATTACTATTTTGGGGCGCCGTCTCACAGCTAAGCATATAGCACTTGTAACTGACGAAATTGCACGACAGAATCTCAATATCGACGGCATCCAACGTCTTACCGGGCGTATGCCACTTGGCGATGAAGAACCGAAATCAAAATCATGCGTAGAATTCTCTGTACGAGGTAATCCACGTGATATCACGGCCATGAGGCGACGTTTTCTGCAAATTTCCCAAGAAGACGAATTTGACATTTCTTTGCAAGAAGACAATGTGTTCCGCCGTTGCCGCCGACTTATATGTTTTGATATGGATTCTACGCTGATCGAGACAGAAGTTATCGATGAGCTTGCCGACCGAGCAGGAGTCGGCGACCAAGTGAGAGCCATAACCGAAAGTGCCATGCGAGGCGAAATAGATTTTTGCGAGAGCTTCCGCCAAAGAGTTGCCCTCCTTAAGGGTTTAGACGAAAGCGTAATGCAAGAAATCGCTACCAATCTTCCTATAACTGAAGGTGTGGAACGCATGATGCACGTTCTAAAGAGAACAGGATACAAGACTGCTATTCTTTCGGGTGGTTTTACGTATTTCGGTAATTATTTGAAACAGCGTTTCGGATTTGACTATGTTTATGCCAACGAGTTGGAAATTGAAAATGGCAAACTTACCGGAAGATACGTTGGTGATATAGTAGACGGTAAGCGCAAAGCGGAATTGCTTAAAATTATAGCTCAGGTGGAGAATATCAATATTGCTCAGACCATAGCCGTAGGGGATGGTGCCAATGATTTGCCTATGCTCTCTACCGCAGGTCTTGGCATTGCATTCCATGCCAAACCGAAAGTAAAGCAAACCGCACGTCAGTCTATATCTACTATCGGACTTGACGGCGTTCTCTATTTTCTTGGTTTCAAAGACAGTTTTATTACCGACAATACAAGCCACGAGGAATAAACCCAAACCATAAATGGAACAACGAATAGAAATAGATGGTGTAGGCATGCGCTACGATAAATATGGCTCAGGCAGCCAAGAAGTAATCGTGATGCATGGTTGGGGTTGCAAAGCATCTACTGTAGATATTCTTGCGCAAGCTGCGACCGGAAACAACACTACTGTTTACAATCTGGATCTTCCAGGTTTCGGAGACTCCGACGAACCCACCTCTGTTTGGGGAGTAGACGAATATACCTCATTCGTAAAGGCTTTTGCCGACCGAGTAGGCATCAAGAAGCCGGTTCTGATTGGGCATTCTTTTGGCGGACGCATATCAATTCTATATTCGTCCAAATGGGATACAGAAAAAATAATACTCGTTGATGCAGCAGGTATAAAACCCCACCGAGGAGCTAAATATTATTTCAAAGTTATACCATTTAAGATAGCAAAAAAGATTTTGCCTTTATTAGCCGGAAGAAAAAGGTCTGCTGCAATAATCGACAAATGGCGTCGCAAAGCCGGTTCTTCGGACTACAACAATGCCAGTCCACTAATGAAAAAAATTCTAAGCAAAGTCGTAAACGAGGATTTAACCGACCGCCTGGGATTGATATCGGCTCCGACTCTTCTCATTTGGGGAGCAAAAGATACTGCAACACCACTTAGCGACGCAAAGAAAATGGAAAAACGCATACCCGACGCAGGACTCGTCTTATATCCGGAAGCCGGACATTATTCTTTTTTAGACCGGCCTGCACAAACGCAAGCGGTAATAGCCAGTTTTTTAAAAACAAGATAAGACAATATGATAATAGCACTTTTTGTTGTTTCTGCAATCTTTTCAATAGTACTGGTTACTCTTGAGTTCCGACGCGACCTCATGATGTTCCAGCAGAACTCATACCGTCCCGACAGATATCGTCATTGGCTTGCAGAAAGCGGCGACAGTACCTCAATGATGCGACTTGGAGGATTTATTGTTTTCTTTGCAGCTATTGTTGGCTTCGGCCATATAATTGCGGGAGATATACTTATTGCAATATTTTCGTTATTTGCCTCTATAAACTTGGCGAGAAGAAAATATAAAAAACCGCTTGTAATGACATTGCGAGCCACAAGGATACTCGTGACATCGCTTGTTATGGCAGCAATAGTGTGCGCTTTAGCTGTAATCTTTTTTGCACCAATAGCATGGACGCCGTCGCTTTTCGCACTTGCAGAGGCTTCTATTGGATGTTATTGTCTATCGCACTTATTTATCTTAGCTGCAAATGCCGTTTTAGATCCTTGGGAAAAAAGCATTAACCGCCGATATTATAACGATGCCAAGAACCGTCTTGAATCCATGCCTCAACTCAAAATCATAGGAATTACAGGCAGCTATGGTAAAACGACCACGAAACATTATCTCCACAGAATTCTTTCGGAACATTACGACACATTGATGACTCCTGGTAGCTATAACACCACTTTAGGCGTTGTCCGTACTGTGAGGGAAATGCTCAAGCCCTATCATCAGGTTTTTATAGTAGAGATGGGAGCCAAGCAAAAAGGCGACATCAAAGAGATCTGTGAGCTTGTGAATCCACAAGCCGGAATAATTACAGCTGTTGGCCCTCAGCACCTTGAATCGTTCAAGAGTTTGGATAACGTTCAGTCTACAAAATTTGAGCTTGCAGATGCTATTCCACAAGAGGGGTTTGTCCTTGTCAACAACGATTTCCCCAAGATTGCCGAAAGGGAAGTCGACAACACCCGTTGCATACGCTATGCACTCAATAACGAGAAAGAGTCCCAATATATAGCAACTAATATTATCTATGGCGCTACAGGCTCAACCTTTATGGTTGAAGATATTCGCGACAATTGGACTATCGAGCTTGCGACTCCACTTGTTGGCGAATGTAATATCTCAAATCTCACAGCTGCAGTTGCTATGGCGCACAGCCTTGGAGTTCCCGACGCTAAAATCGCTTATGCAGTGAGCCGGATGGAACAGGTTGAACACCGCATGTTCATCAAACGTATTCCTGGGAGTCTAACCATAATAGATGATGCGTTCAACAGTAATCCGGTTGGCTCTTCTATGGCACTTGACGTGTTGGCGGCTATGCCAGGCAAACGTATTCTCATAACCCCAGGCATGATTGAACTTGGAGACCAGGAGTTTGAACTCAATGAAAAGTTCGGATTCAAAGCAGCCTCTTGTGCCGACATAGTTATCATTGTAGGAAAATACAACCGCGAATCCATAACCAAGGGTCTAAAAGATGGCAAAATGCCTGCAGAAGGAATAATCCATGCTGATACATTCAACGATGCCCAAGCAATATTAAAATCTGTTTCGCAAGCAGGAGACACCGTTCTCTACGAAAACGATCTACCCGATACCTTTAAGTAAACTCAAGCAAAAAATATATGAAAACCAAAATAGGTGTTTTCTTCGGCGGACGTTCCACCGAACACGAAATATCAGTTATTTCTGCTTGCCAAGCTATGGCAGCAATAGATTCCGACAAATACGAAATTGTTCCCATATATATTTCCAAACAGGGCGCATGGTATACCGGCGATGCTCTTACAGATACAAAAAACTATAAAGACATCAAAAAGTTGATATCTGAGTGCACTCAAGTATACATGAGGCCTATATATGGTGATTATAAGCTCTACCGTTCAGAGCAGAAAATGTTTAAAAACAACGTAGTGTCTGAACTTGATGTCGTTATTCCCGTTCTTCATGGTTCCAATGGCGAAGACGGTATTTTTGAAGGCGTTTTGGAAACGATAGGAATACCCTATGCAGGATGCAATACGTTGTCGTCGGCGAACGGTATGGACAAAATTACTATGAAGATGATTCTTCAAGCATCTGGGATACCTGTTGTAGACTATGTTTGGTTCACAGACAAACAATGGTTTATTTCGCGCAAAGAACTTGAAAAAGAAATTGAAACCAAAATTGGCTTTCCTGTTATTGTAAAACCAGCCAATTTGGGTTCAAGCGTAGGTATTGGACGGGCAGACAATCTCAACCAGCTTGCCGACCGAGTTGCCGACGCCCAGAAATACTCTACTCGTATAATAGTTGAAAAAATGGTAGAAAATCTTCAGGAAATAAACTGCTCTGTTTTGGGAGATGCCGACGAATATGAAACGTCTGTCCTCGAAGAACCTATAAAAAGCGGAGAAATTCTATCATATACGGATAAGTATATGGGTGGAAGCAAAGACAATCGCGGTATGCATGCATCGGCAAAGCGTATACCGGCAGATCTACCCAAAGATGAAACAGAAAGAATACAATTTCTCGCAGCTGAAACATTCCGCGTCCTTAGCTGCCATGGGGTAGCTCGTGTAGATGTGATGGTTGATGCAAAAACACGTCAAATTTATGTAAATGAGATAAACACAATCCCTGGTTCTTTGTCATTCTACCTTTGGGAAGCTGCCGGACTCAAATTCCCTGACCTCATGGAAAAATTGGTGCGCTTGGCACTTAAACGTAAACGAGAACAAGAAAGCAAGATAATAAGCTACGATGCCAATATTTTTGCTCTTGGCTCAGGGATTAAAGGGGCGAAAGGTTCTAAAGGAATAAAATGATACATTATGAAAACCACAGGTTTATTTACAGCTCTTTTTTTGGCAACAATAATACCATTTTCTGCCCAAGCTCAAAAAGGAGAACGTTCATTCGGGCCACGTGTAGGGTACGTTACTAAAAACGACGGTATTCTCGCAGGTCTCACATTCCAATATTCCTTTTCCAATCATTTCCGCTTGGCGCCGGAAATCGACGTGGTTTTCAGGAACAACGACCTTGATGCGTTGACAATTTATGTCAACACTCATTATCCAATTTCCTTTGCTTCAGACAAGGCTGCATTCTACCCTGTTGCCGGTATTAATTTCTCTTCATGGTCGAGGCACAATGTCAATAACCCCGCCAGCGACGATGTGACCTCACATACTAATTGTTTTGGAGTGGATGCCGGTGCAGGAATTGAATATAAGTGCAGCAACTCTTTAAAAATTAATTTTGAAGCCGTATATACCCTTATAAAGCATTTCCCAAATGCCAAGGTTTCTGTCGGCATTAACTACGTGTTCTAATGAGTACCATAATTTTAGGTATAGAATCGTCGTGCGACGACACATCTGCGGCCATTATCCGCGACGGTATTTTACTAAGCAATGTCATAGCCTCCCAACAAGTTCACGAGGAATACGGAGGGGTGGTGCCTGAGTTGGCTTCAAGAGCTCATCAGCAAAACATCGTTCCGGTGGTAGACTCTGCAATTAAACGCGCAGGCATTTCAAAAAAAGATTTGTCGGCAATCGCTTTCACCAGAGGTCCGGGACTCATTGGATCTCTTCTTGTAGGCACAAGTTTTGCCAAGGGACTCTCTTTGGGATTAAGGATTCCCATTATAGATGTCAACCACTTGCACGGTCATGTACTCTCACATTTCGTGAGAGAAAAAGAAGACGACCTAACTCCGACTTTCCCCTACCTTTGCCTTCTCATATCTGGCGGGAATTCGCAGATTATAAAAGTGAACAGTCCAAAAGACATGGAGATATTGGGCCGCACTATAGACGATGCAGCAGGCGAAGCTTTTGACAAATGCGCAAAAGTTATGGGACTGCCCTACCCCGGCGGCCCTCATATAGATAGATTAGCTGCAGAAGGAGATGCAAATCGTTTCAAATTTGCCAAACCTCATATTTCAGGTTTAGATTATAGTTTTTCCGGCCTAAAAACATCATTCCTTTACACTTTAAGAGATAATTTGAAAAATGATCCGGATTTCGTGACGAAAAATATGGCAGATTTGGCAGCGTCGCTCCAAAAAACAATTATCGACATACTTATACAAAAACTTGCAAAGGCCGTAGACCAGACCGGCATCACTACAGTGGCAATAGGAGGTGGCGTTTCGGCTAACAGCGGAGTGAGGAACGCTGTGGCTGAATACTGCAATAA
>CAJTUG010000041.1 GCA_910579605.1 uncultured Muribaculaceae bacterium
CAATCCATATGCCTGCGCCAATTTTTCCAACGGCATTTTGGGTGCAAATGCAAAATACCGTTCCAATTCACCCAAGAATCTTGTAGGAGCAATAGAACGGAAAATACCCCCTCCGGCGTTATCCAAAACGAACATCTTGAATTTTAATTTTCGGTGAATTAAAGACAATGCCGATATATCATATGCAGCACTCATGTCGCCGGTTATTAATGCAGTTATCTTTTCTGGAGTTACCGAACATGCCCCAATAGCTGTAGATGTACTACCTTCAATCCCGTTGACACCTCTATTCGCATCTACGAGTTGATCTTTACCATAAAAAAACATTTGGGCATATCTAATAGCCGAACCATTTGAAAATTGGATATCAGCTCCATATCTTTTGAGAATTTCAAACACTGCAAACAATAGGGAAAACTCGTTACCGTCTTTGACAACATATTTTTGCAAAGACTGTAAAGACCTATTTTCCAAAGTTTTCCAAAGTTCAGAATATGGTGTACACTCAGAAGTTGACATCTCAAGATAATCATTAAGCATACAAATAAATTCCTCATATCCAACCGGAATTATTTCTTCCAGACAATCAAACATATCAGGATAAGAATTTGTATACCCCACATGAACATGAACCGTTCTAACCTCAGTTATGACTTTCTGTAGCATAGCCGCTGTAAAAGTATTTCCCAAAGTAAACACCATGTCTGGCATTATCGGAATCCCAGATTTTATCTCTGATTCCAAAAAAGGTTCGGCCAACGCTGTTCTCACACTACAGCTCCTAATTTCCTCAAGATTGCTTTGAGCCTCTGTTAAAATACATATTCTGGGGTCTTTAGATAATTGCCTAAGCATGCAGACCAGTCTTGGAGAAGGATGCATCTGTCCGCATACAATGAGTATCTTAGTCAAACTATTAATACGTGTAAAAGCAGTTGGGACAGAAACAGACGTCGTAGGATATACCTTTACGCTTTTTGGCGAATCAGAAAATTGTGTATCATCGGTTTCTTCGTTAAGAGGCACATCAAGTTGGACATTTATGTGTACCGGTCCTTTTGGATTTGATTCTACCGCTGCAGCAAGAGCCTTGCACACATTTCTTTGGGCATATGCTTCCATTTTAGGACTATTTACATCTACAGGAATATCAACCCATGTTTTGACTATATTAGACAGAGCGCCAGGTTGTCTTATTGTCTGCTGATCGCAAGTATCAATTCTCCATTGCGGTCGATCTGCGGATATTGCAATCAAAGGTATATTAGAGTAATAAGCCTCCGACAATGCAGGAGCATAATTTAGCAAAGCCGAGCCGGAAGTGCATATAAGAGCCACAGGAGCTTCAGTTTTCCGAGCAATGCCAAGAGCAAAAAAAGCTGCTGCACGTTCATCTAATACACAATGCACATTAAACAAATCGTTACCAGATTTATCCTTGGCACGCGATACAGCTATTATCAACGGTGCATTCCTTGAACCCGGAGATACTACTATATCTTTGATTCCATACCATGATAAAAGATGCGATATAATGCGACAGATTTTTTTGTCTGTAGTTCTCATATTGTAGTCTTTTTTTCGCTTTGCTGTAACAAAGTTAATTTGTTTTTGTTAATTATGCAAGAGTATTCATCACATGAAGGTTTATATCGCAGTCATATTATTCCTAATTTTATCAATACCGGGGATTTGCCAAGGTGTAATTCCTGATACAATTATTTCTGCAAGCGACACAATAGCAACTACAGAAATAAAGAAAGATAAAAACATTATAGCCAAAATAATGGACTATTTTGAAGAATCTAACAAACCGAAAGAAAACAAAAAATTTGATTTCAGCCTAATTGGTGGCCCCTACTATTCGTCTGATACCAAATTTGGAATTGGCATGGTGGCTGCCGGCATATATCGCAGCAATTTAAGCGACACAATTACGCCGCCTTCAGAAATTTCTGTATATGCCGATGCAACTTCTTCGTTGAATTTCACATTTGGAGTAAGAGGTACGCATATTTTCAACAGCGATAAAGCAAGGCTAATTTATAATGCAAATTTCGCTTATAACACCACTAAATTCTGGGGGGTGGGTTATGAAAACAATATCGATGACAATAACGAAATTAAATACCGCTATCTATCTTCTGAACTTGAAGTCGGATTCCTAAAAAGACTTTTACCAAACTTTTTCGTCGGCCCAATAGGCAAACTCCACTATCTAAAAGGCCTTGATATGCAAAACACAAGAATTTGGCGCAACCAAAGCACGGAAATACTCAATATCGGAGCCGGTCTCACAATACATTACGATACCCGTGATTTCTTAGGGAATCCGTCAAAAGGTGTTTTCTTACGGCTTGACCAATGCTTCAATCCAAGATTTTTTGGTAATAAATATGCTTTTTCATTGACAGAATTATCCTTTTCTACATACAAAAAAGCATGGAAAGGCGCTATCTTTGCATTTTGTTTCCACACAAGACTAACATATGGCAACACTCCATGGGGTTTGCTGTCCACTTTTGGAGGATCATACTCTATGCGCGGTTATTACGAAGGCCGTTTCCGCGACAAATGTGAGGCGGATGCATGCCTTGAACTACGTCAGCACATTTGGCGCCGCAATGGCTTGGTGGCATGGATAGGTGCTGGTACGGTATTCCCGAAATTTTCAGCGCTTAGATTTAGCAAGGTATTACCAAACTACGGAATTGGGTACCGTTGGGAATTTAAAAAACGAGTGAATATACGTTTGGATTTAGGTTTCGGACGTCACCAAACAGGTTTTATTTTTAGTATTAATGAAGCATTTTAAACATATCATACAACAGCTAAAAAATCAATTGCCAGCTATAGTGCTATGCCTATTACCTGTAGCACTCATCGTGCCGAATATTGTATTGGATATTACAGAGAATCTATACCCTCCCACGATAAAGGCAGCAAATATACTCTTGCCGTTAGGCATATATATATTACTATTATCTGTTTGGAAAAAAAACGGATGGATGAGCCTATTCATGATTCCGATAATGGTTCTTTGTGCATTCCAGATAGTTCTGCTTTATCTCTATGGTCAGTCTATTATAGCCATCGACATGTTTCTTAACGTAGCAACAACAAATTCACGTGAGGTTGGCGAACTTCTCAAGAACCTGAAAGAAGCAATTCTAATAGTGGTAGTACTATATACACCGTTTATAGTAGCTGCAATATATCTCATAATCAAAAAAAAATATATAAATACTACTGCAATGAAACGCGGTAAGATTATTGGATTGATTACATCAATAGCAGGAGTAATATGCCTTGCTTTAAGTGCAAAACCAATGCCTATGCGCACCATATTTCCATTAAATGTAAGTTCCAATATTGTGTCGGCATTATCACGCGTGGAAGAGTCTCGAAATTATATATATACATCATCTAAATTTGTGTTCAATGCCAAAACAACGAGAACCGATTCTTTACCAGAAATCTACGTTTTGGTAATAGGTGAAACTGCACGGGCAGGCAACTGGCAGCTTTGCGGCTACCAACGTCACACCAACCCCAAGCTATCGTCAAGAGATAGATTGATTTTCTTCCCAAAGACATTGTCAGAAAGCAATACTACCCACAAAAGTGTGCCTTTGATACTATCACATCTAAGCGCTCGAGAATTTGGAGATTCCTTAAAAAGCGTCAAATGTATATTTAAAGCTTTTGAAGAGTCCGGATTTAAAACAGCTTGGTTTTCAAACCAGCAACGCAATCATTCATATATAGATGAATTCGGGAATCAAGCCGATACCTGTCTTTTCATAAGCGATGACGGATGCGAACATTTCGACGAGGAATTAATTCCTCTGTTGACAGAGTTTTGCTCGCAACACGATAAAAAAAAGAAATTTGTGGTTTTGCACTCATATGGCTCTCATTTCAACTACGACGAACGTTGTCCAGATAAATATCATGTTTATGAACCTTGCCAAAACACAGAAGCAGATAAGGCCAACCGCCAGTCGCTTATCAACGCATATGATAACACGGTTCTTTATACCGATTATTTCTTAGATAAAGTAGCTTCGGTTATAGACTCCCTTCATTGCCCAGGTGCAATGCTATATCTTGCGGATCATGGCGAGGATATTTTTGACGACAACAGAGAACGATTTCTCCATGCATCACCCACAGCCACCTTCTGGCAACTCCATGTACCTATGTTTATTTACGCTAACAGTGAATATTCCATTAATTTCAAAGAAAAATTAGGATATGCCGAAGACAACAGCCATAAAATAGTTTCGTCAAGTTCTACGGCTTTTAACACGATACTTGACATTGCCGGTATCGATACGCCTTTTTTAAACAAATCTCAATCGCTTGTCTCTCCATCTTACTCCTATAAAGATTTTTGCTTTCTCAACGACTACAATGAAGCAGTAGATGCCTCTCAAGCAGGAATGAACAAAACAGACTTATCATTGATGAAAAATTGGTGAAAAGTTAGTATTTTTGCAAAAAAAGATAATATGGTAACTTTTCCTAATGCCAAAATAAATCTGGGCCTGCGCATAACATCAAAACGCCCCGACGGATATCACAATATCGAGAGCATTATGCTCCCAATAGCATGGAATGATATTCTTGAAATAGTTCCCGGACGAAAAGGGCTTCAATTGCATCTTTCGGGACTGGAACTGCCCTCTTGCCCTAATGAAGACAATCTTGTATTGAAAGCTTTGAGACGACTGGAAGCTGAGACTGGCATTGTTTTGCCTCCGTCGGAAATATATCTCCATAAATCAATTCCATTCGGTGCAGGGACAGGCGGTGGGTCTGCAGATGCAGCTTTTGCCTTGATCGCTGCAAATGAACTCTATAATCTTGGTATCGATAAAGAAAACCTTGCTAAAATTGCTTCTAAGGTAGGTGCAGATTGTGCTTTCTTTATTTATAATAAACCTCAGATAGCAAGTGGTATCGGCGACATTTTAAACGATGTTGATGTATCTATCTTAAATTCTTTCCATCTTCTTGTAATAAAACCTCAAAGTCAAAGCGTTTCTACGAAAGCCGCTTATGCCGGGGTGACGCCAAAGGGCGGAATCACTGCAGAAACTCTTTGTTCAGAACTCAAAATACCTGTTGAACAATGGCAGGCCAGAGGTATACTTATAAACGATTTTGAAGAATCCATATTCCCTCTAAGACCTGAGATTAAAGAGGTTAAGGATAAACTGTTAAGTAATGGTGCAGTCTATGCATCAATGAGTGGCTCTGGGGCATCGGTCTACGGCTTATTCCGTAACGAAAATCTTGCAAGCGCAGCTGTAGATAAGTTTAATAATTGTGATGTATTGTTGCAAAAGATTAATTATTAATGTTTGCCAAATATTTGAAAGAAAAAAATTAGTTAAAAGCACAGCAAATGTGGTAAAAAAACAATAATTACTGCGATTTTTCTGGAGTATTTGAGTATATTTGCAGAAACAGTTCTACATCTATACTTTAAAATACAGTATCTTAAAATCACATTCAGTGCAATGAAAAAATCTCTGATTACACTAATTTTGTCGGGAGGCATAGTTCTTGGAGCGTATGCCCAAGACAGCCGTTTCATTTCACAAAACGACTTTACAAAAGCCGCTGAACAAACGGTAAATGGAGTTGTATCCATCAAAAGTTTCGCGACACCATCTCAAAGGCAGACCTATGGGCAGGATTATTATTCCGATCCGTTTTTCGACTTTTTTTTCGGATCTCCTCGCGGACGCCGCCAACAACCTAAACAAGAAGAGCCAAAACAGCAACAATTGGGCCTTGGTTCTGGAGTGATAATAAGCGAAGACGGATACATCGTAACCAATAACCATGTGGTTGCTGAAGCTGAACGTCTTGAGGTGACACTTAACGACAATCGCAATTTTGAAGCCACTGTTATAGGCACAGACCCTACTACAGACCTTGCTCTTTTGAAGATCAACGCTCCCGACCTCCATATTATTCCCATGGGGAACTCAGAAAATCTCAAAGTTGGCGAATGGGTTATCGCTGTAGGCAACCCGTTTGGTTTTACATCTACCGTCACTTCCGGTATAGTGTCGGCAAAAGCCAGAAACATATCGTCTTCCACTGGAATGCCATCGACAGGAGGCATAGAATCTTATATCCAGACAGACGCAGCTGTAAACCGAGGAAATTCGGGTGGAGCCCTCGTGAATCTTGACGGAGAACTTGTAGGAATAAATACAGCCATTTATTCTCAAACCGGAGCCTACGCAGGTTGCTCGTTTGCCATACCAACATCCATCGTGCAGAAAGTTGTTTCAGATCTCAAAGAATATGGTGCGGTACAACGTGCGTATTTAGGCATACGGTTTGTTGAGGTGACGCCTGAGCTTATTCAAGAAAAAGGAATCAAAAATATAAGCGCAGGAATCTATGTAGTTCAAGTAGAGGATCGTTCTGCAGCTCTTGACGCAGGATTGACAGAAGGCGATGTAATAGTAGAAATAAATGGTTACCCCATTCGTTCCACTGCAGAGCTTCAAGAGACGATTGCCCGCCAAAGTCCTGGCGATGATGTTGAAATTTGTTTCTACAGAAACGGCAACAAGCAAAGCACATCGGCAACTTTACGCAACAACCATGGCGATCTTACTCTTTCAAGACCCGATAACTCTTCTTCGCTTGGAGCATCATTTACCGCAGTAAATCCCGACACAGCTCAAAGGCTTGGTATAAGGAGTGGTGTTGAAGTCTCCGAGATAAAACAAGGAGGTAGGTTTAGCGAGGCAAATATCCGGCAAGGATTCATAATTTTGTCCATCAACAATCAGCGAGTAACTAAACCAGAGGATATAGAAACCCTCTATAAACTCTATACCAATACAAATTCACAGATGGAACCTGTTTGGTTTATCTCCGGAATATACCCCACAGGCAAATCGGCATACTACGCAGTTCCGCTTAAAGACTAAAAATCATATGGGGAGCGAACAAATCTCACTCCCCATATGTTATATAAGAAAAATTTAATAACATCACACATAAACTAAATAAAACATGAAAGCTCTTCCCGTAATCATCGCCGCAGTTGGCGGCGCACTTGTAGGCGCAGCAGCCGCTCTTCTTGTAGCACCGGCAAAAGGCAGCGAAACTCGCGAAGCCATTAAGAACTATATTCGTTCTCACGTCCCCGGAATCAAAGAAAACGATCTTGAAAGCCTTGCCGACCAAATAGCCGAAGAAATCAAGGACGTAAAATAAAATAATTAGTTTAATATTCAGTTAAGTAATCCATAATACCCCAAAAATTCAACATTATGAACGGATTCTTTTCATTCGTAGCCGGAGCCATTGTTGGCGGAGTGGCCACAGCATTACTCACCCCTACAACCGGGCCGGAACTACGTGCACGCATAAAAATCTATCTCCAGAAACGTGGCATCATTGCAGCCGACAATCTTGACGAGCTTGTAGAAATGATAGCTGCCGAGGTAGAAGAAAAGACAAAATAAATATCCATAGGGATACAAGCGCGGGCTTCTCGTAAAGTTGCCCGCGCCTACAATTTATCAGATTGAACATCGCATTATGACAGAATCAGGAGAAAAAGCCACAAGCGGTTTAGCAACTATAATAGGTAAATATCTAAAACTGCTCATAGAAGACACCCGGCTCAACATTGCGGAGAAACTCACGCGTCTGTTATCAGCAATCACTATTTTTGCGCTCCTCCTCATTACGGGAAGTATAGCTATAGTCTTTATATCTCTGTGGGCATGCTACTTGCTATCCGAAGTGTTGCCGCAATATTGGTCGTTCCTTATTGTTGCAGGGTTCTATATCATACTCTTCTTTTCAGTATATCTTTTAAAGAAAGGTTTGATAATAAATCCTATAGCACGTTTCATCAGCAAAATACTACTAAACCCTCCTGTTGAACAATCGCAAACAAACTCCGGAACAAATGCTTAATCTACCGCCATACCCCCAAAATCCGCAACAAAACGATTGGAGCGGGCACACTCTTGAAGAGATAAGGATGCGCCGTGTGTTGGTGCAAGCCCGGATGGAAATTGAAAAGTATAAACTTGAAAAAGCATTCAACAACGCTAAAAGCAACACCATTTTCGGTGGAAGCGGTTCTGCAGTCTCAAGAATAGCAAATACTTTTTCCTGGATGGAATATGGATTCTTCATAATGAAAGCAATACGTACCATACGCTCTGTATTCCGAAAGAAAAAGAATTGACATCCAGCGTTTTACAAAAATCTCTACACCTGCCGGTTAAACCGTCAGGTTTTTCGGCATATAAACCAATCGCTATATGAAAAGAAATCACATTCTTGCAAGTATTATTCTCTTGGTTCCGGTAGCACTTGGAGCTATAACACCACGCCAAGAAATAGCCCAAAATCCGGCAAAAGCCGGCGGTGTATATTTTGCTTACCCCACAGAAGAAATAAGTCCGGAATATGGAACTAAAGCGCCAAAAGGTTATGAACCTTTTTATCTAAGCCATTACGGCCGACATGGTTCGCGCTATCTTATCAGCGACAAAGACTACAAAAGAGTAATAGATCGTCTTGCCGATGCAGAAGAAGCCGGCGCCTTGACCCAGGAAGGGTTAAAACTCAAAAAACAACTTGACACCATATGGATTGAAGCACGCGGCAGAGGTGGTGAGCTCACCCCATTAGGCAACAGGCAACACAAAGGCATAGCACAAAGAGTTGCTAAAGCTTATCCCGAAATTTTTGCCTGTGACGCTATTGTAAATGCGGCTTCAACTCCGGTAATGCGTTGTGCTCATTCTATGTTTTCATTCATTGAAGGCCTTAAAGAATTCAATCCAACCCTTGAGATACCTCGTGAATCAGCAGAGAGAAACATGTTTTATCTCAATTACCATAGTAAAGAGTCTGGGCCATATTCAAGCGAGAGAGGACCTTGGTTTCAAGATTATAAACGATTTAAGGAAAAAAAGACAAATCCCGACCGTCTGATAAAAAATTTATTTTCAAACCAAGACTATGTCGACCGATGGTTTGACCCGAAAGAATTCATGTGGGATTTATATTGGGTAGCTGTCGACCTGCAAAATATGGAAACCGACATCAACCTCCTGCCACTATTCACCAACGAAGAGCTTTTCAATCTTTGGGAAGTATTCAATTTCAATTTCTACGCCTGCAATTCTTCTTATCCAAGAGCAAATGGTCTCCATATAGCAAATGCTAAGAATCTTGTAGACCATATTATTACCAATGCCGATAAATATATCGCCGAAGGAAAACATGGTGCCACTCTCAGATTCGGACACGATGGTAATATTATACCATTGACTGCGCTACTTGGACTTGAAGGCTGTTATTCCGATGTTGAAAATCCCGATCGTCTCGCCGAAAGCTATGCCGATTTCAGGATTTCACCCATGGCGTCTAACCTTCAAATGGTATTTTTCCGTAAAATTGGTTCAAGCGACAACAATGATGTGCTTGTGAGAATATACCTCAACGAACAAGACAGATCCCTCCCTCTTGAGAAGATCCATGAATATTATTATCGTTGGGAAGATTTGCGACCGTATCTTAAAAACATTGTTCACTCCCCTGCTAAATGACAAAAATATTTGTTTTACATGTAAAACATGGATATGAAGCCCGCAAGGAGCACATAGACAAGATGATGGCAAAACATAATTTGCCATTTGAGTATATTCTTGATGGTGATATTCCGGATATCACACCGTCGGTTATGAAAACATATTTCGGGGGCGACGGTGAAATGTCTACACCCAACGGGGCAGTATCTTGTGCTTATAAACATATCTTGGCATGCCAAAGAATAATTGACCGGAATCTCGACGGTGCTTTAGTCCTTGAAGACGATATTGTTCTTTTCAATAATTTTGACAAGATCTTCGGCAAAAGTCTTGAAGAATTCTCGATTCTTGAAGATAAAGATAAACCATCGATTATATCTTACGAAGACACGCGCCTGCGCTTTATCCCAGGTTCTAAAAGAGAGAATGGACGGGTGCTCTACCCCGGTCCCCACGACAGGTTCACCGGATGCATATACGTGAATAACGCAGCAGCTCAACTTGTATGCAAATACGCTCGAGAAGAACATATAGATATTCCCATAGACCTTATCCATACACGTCTTATCCGACTCGGTCTCCTCAACTATTATTGGGTGCAACCCTGCATTGCTACACAAGGAAGTTTTACCGGCAAATTTTCCAGCAGCATTACTTTCAATCGCAGCAAGGCTTTTATTTGGAGACTTCAACGACTCTATAAGAAGGCTCTCTACAGATTACGGTAACAATTATTTGTGTTACTTGTAGTTTATGTGTAATTTTGTATCATATACCACGTCTAATATTAAGAGTTATTTTATACAGAAAAAACCAACAGTAAAATATGAATACATTAAAAAATTTAGCAATGACGGCTTCGGCAGTAATGATAGCAGCCGGAGCAGCCTCTGCAGGAAACATCGGTCCAGATTTTAAATCCCCCGATGGCAATTTCACCATAGAAGCTTTAGAGGCTCTCGGCAGAGTAAGTTCCCCACAAGTATCTCCCGACGGCAAAAATATTCTTTTCGGCATTGCCTACGAAGACTTGGCCGCCAATAAATCCAACAACGATTTATATATTACCGATATCAATGGAGAATCGATTACCCGTATTACCAATACCCCCAAAAGCGAAAGTGGTGCGGTATGGATAGAAAACGGCAAGAAAATAGCATTTCTATATCCCGATGACGAGGGAAATATGCAAATATGGACTATGAATGCCGACGGCAGTGAACGTCTCCAAGCATCTACCCACCCAGGCGGAGTGAGCGGATTTCTTATCTCGCCAGACGCAAAAAAAGTTGTTGTTATAGGTAACATAAAATATGCGCGTTCAGCGGGCGACGTTTATCCTGATCTACCAGAGGCAACCGGCCGTATTATCGACGACCTCATGTATAAACATTGGGACGAGTGGGTAACTGAAATCCCACATCCTTTCATTGGGTCATTCAACGGGACAAACGTAGAAGGACTCAAAGATATAATGGCAGAAGAGCCTTTTGAAGCACCTATGAAGCCATTTGGCGGAGTTGAGTCTTTTGCATGGAGCCCCGACAGCAAAACATTGGTTTATGTATCCAGAAAAAAAACAGGTAAAGAATACGCCATTTCCACAAACTCCGACCTTTACGCATACGACACGCTTACAGAAACCACCAAAAATCTCACCGAAGGGATGATGGGTTATGATACAGCTCCGGCATTCTCTCCCGACGGAAATTATCTGGCATGGCTTTCTATGGAACACGACGGTTACGAATCTGACAAAAACCGTCTTTTCTTGCTTGACTGGAAGACCGGCGAGAAAAAAGACCTCACCCTTCAATGGGACTATACAATTGATGAATTTGCATGGTCTCCCGACGGAAAAAGCATATTCTTCATAGCTCCTAAAGACGGGGTTATTCCAGTATTCCAATTATCGCTAAAAAATTCAGAAATCTCCCAACTTGTTGATATAAGGGCAGATTTCACTACTTTAGCTCCCACAAAAAGTTCTGTCATCACCATGGCTCACTCCATGCTTTGGCCTAATGAGATTTTCAAGATCGAGTTGGATGCCATTCGTCGTGGACCTTCGCTCAATAAAATTACAGATATAAACGGAGAGCTTTTATCTCAATTCGATATGCCAAGCGTTGAAAAACATCTCGTACCCACAACCGACGGCAAAGAAATGACTACCTGGGTAGTTTATCCTCCTAAATTTGATAAAAATAAAAAGTATCCGTCTATACTCTATTGCCAAGGAGGCCCACAATCTCCGGTAAGCCAATTTTGGAGCTACCGTTGGAATCTCGCACTTATGGCTGCAAAGGGCTATATAGTCATAGCTCCTAACCGCAGGGGCTTGCCCGGTTTCGGGACTGAATGGAACGAACAGATTTCCAAAGATTACCCTGGCCAAAATATGAACGACTATCTCTCCGCGGCCGATTATATGCGCAATATGCCATATATCGACAAAGAACGTATGGGAGCTACAGGAGCCAGCTATGGCGGCTTCTCAATATATTATCTTGCAGGGCACCACGAAGGCCGTTTCTCTGCCCTTCTTGCTCACGCAGGTATCTTCAATATGGAAGCTCAATATCTTGAAACAGAAGAGATGTGGTTTGCCAACTGGGATATGGGCGGCGCATTTTGGGATAAAGAGAATGCTGAAGCCCAACGCACATTTGCAAATTCTCCTCACCGATTTGTAGACAAGTGGACAACCCCTATCATGATTTCACATGGTGAATACGACTACCGCATCCTTGCCAGCCAGGGTATGCAAGCTTTCAACGCGGCTAAGCTCCGTGGTATCCCTGCCGAAATGGTTATCTTCCCCGACGAAAACCATTGGATTCTCAAGCCTCAAAATGCCGTATTGTGGCAAAGGCTTTTCTTCCGTTGGTTTGATAAATGGCTCAAACCGGAAAATAACTAATGTCTAAAGCGTCTCTAAAGAAAGAACTCAGGACCTTGACGAGCGATCAGCTCGTCGAGGTCATCATGAATGCCTATTCCTCTTCTAAAGAAGCAAAAGAATATTTCGAATTTTTCCTGAATCCAGATGTCGCGGGACTTTTTGACAAGAAAAAGGAAATTATACAAAAAGAATTTAAACGTTCTAAATACGGATATTCAAAGGCCAGAATTTCCTATATAAAGACTGCTATAAAAGATTTCGCATCTTTTGGCATAGATCCGGCTTATGTTGGCGACCTCATGTTGTATGCTATAAGGTTGGCCGTAGCGATGGAACGCTTTTACAATTTTTCTGCCACATTGGGAAGAGGTGTCCTTAAACTCACAGAAGACTACATAAAGCTGATGGTAGAAAACCATATGGTTAAAGATGCGGCTGAAAATATAGCTAATTTATCAAAGGAAAGCGACTTAGGGCGTAAGGTTTTCAGAGATTCAATAGTAGTACGCGCACAGAATACATTCAACGAATTATCACATAATTTTACTCAGATATGAAACTTGTAAAACCAATTCTTTCATTACTTTTTGCAGCCGCAACCATTGGTGTATCGGCTCAATACTGCCCTACTACAGAAGGAGCAACGGCAAAATACACCTCTCACCTTATCGAAGCCGATAAAACCATGAGCATGACCGCTGTTGTTACCAAAGTCGCTAAAGGCGACGATGGAGTGACGACAGTAACTTGCGAGCAAACTATTGACGTTCCTGGTGCGCTTATTACCATTCCTAAAGCATATGAATATTACAAATTCACCACACCGGAAGACCCCACTGTTATAGTAAGCATCACTGCCGAAGACTATAAGACACAAACAGTAGACATGATCGTAGAAGGAAGCAAAGCACAAGGCCGAACTCCAACCGAACAGCAAATTCAAGAATTGAAAAATGATATACGCACAAAAGGAGAACTGACATTGACAATCAACCCTAAAGCTGCAGAAGGTGATAAATTGCCTGCTTCTACACTGCGTCTTGACATTGGAGAGCAAATGATGACCGTAAGCAACAACAATGGCAAATTCTTGGGCAAAGAAGAAGTCACAGTTCCAGCTGGAACTTTTGAATGTGTTAAACTTGCTTACACCAAGAAAGAAAATACGCCCGATGGCATAAACAAAACCTACGAAACAGTGTGGTACGCCCCAGGGGTAGGACTTGTTAAAGACGAAACAAAAGACAAAAAGGGTAACTTGATATCAAATTCAGAATTAATCGAATTCAAAAAATAATCCCAATAACCTGTCATAAGAAATGCCGCTCTGCATATTAAAGCGGCATTTTCTTTTTAACCATCAATAATATGAAACGCTTGCTTATAATTCACTGTTTGTTTGCGGCTTTTACCATTCAAATTTCTGCAAAAGTTTATACTATAGCAGATTCCATAGACAATAGCCCTATCGTTGGCGTTACATTTATAGGCAAGTCTGGAGTGATTGCCGGGTTAACCGATAATAACGGAAGCATAGATTTGAATTTGAGCGAATTTCCTGCTTCAATAAAATGTATTGGATATGAAGATAAGACAATTAATGGAATCTGTGATACTATCTGGATGCAACCGTTGTCGTATGAACTCAAAGAAATTATTGTAACGAACAAAGAAAGGCCTGTGATACGTGTTTTGAGCTATGTGCGAGAATATAGCAGCGGAATATCCGGGAAAGACACCTTGCAATTATACTGCGAATACATGGCGGAATCTTTCTTGGCCTATGAAAAGACAAAAGGCTATAAAAGCTGCGATGCAAAGCCAACAGCCAAAGGAGTCAAAAGATACGCCAGGATTTCCAAGAATGGTATCGACAGCATTTTCTGTCCATCTTACCAAGATGATATAACCGACTTGTCTTGGTTTGATTTCATTGCATTTATACCTACAGATAAAGATACTAATATACCCGAAAAAATAATAAGAGGAGCGGAAACAGACACTATCCATGGCAAGTATGGTCCTAAATTCATGTTTAAAAAGAAGAACGGATTGTTTACCAAAACTGCCGATGTACTAAGCGACAAGAAAGACCGAAAATGGTCGCCATGGATTTTCAAATTATTGGGAATGACGGTAGACATTGAATCGGGAACATGGACTTTATCTTTCAACGATAATGGGACTGATAAATTGAGTATTTACGATTTCAACAGAGGGTGCTACAACATACACCTCACAGGGAGAGGTAAATGGCTAAAAAAAGCGTTCGGGACGAAAGAACCGATAGAAATGAATACATATATTGAACTTTACCCAGTGGAAATAACTCACTGTAGTATTGCTGAATATAAAGAAGCAAAAGATGATTTTACAGCCATTCCATTTATATACCCAGACAAAATACAACCTCTTTCTCCAGCAATCCAAAATCTAAAAGAAATCTTGACAAGAAAGCAATGATATGTTGAGATTTAATATTTCAATGAATACATAGATAATCAGCATATACTTCCATATAAATTAAACAGCCATATATCACATATCATTAAGCAGTTAACGGTATTTCTTCTTGTTTTTATTATAATTAGCATATGCCTTAGCACCAATTAACGCGCCTATAATACTGCCAATAAGCGGCAAGAGAATAAATAATGAAGAGTTCATAACAAATCGTTTTATTTATATGACGCAAGAACAAACTTTAAATTACAAATACATCACTTTCCAGGAGATAAAATCTTAGTTTTTGCCTACATATAACTCATGATGAAATCAAAACACCATCGATTTTAATAAATCGCCATAGTCCTTAAAAATATGTAAAAGTGGATGTTCCACAGCAACAATTTGGCAAAATATGAAAAAAAATGACTAACTTTGCATTTAAGAACAGAAATATTGATTATACCCTCCTCCTCATAAATGATGGACGTTAACAAAGTGCTATATATCTCTCAGGAGATTGAACCATATTTAGCTGCCGATTCCATGTCTACTTTCGGCAAAGAACTTCCCCAAGGCATCCAAGAACGCGGAGCCGAAGTACGTACGTTTATGCCCAAATACGGTGCAATAAATGAAAGACGCAACCAACTCCATGAAGTCATCAGATTGTCGGGTCTAAATATTGTTATAGACGACACCGACCATCCCTTGATAATCAAAGTCGCTACTTTGCAGCCTTCTCGCATGCAAGTTTATTTCATAGATAACGACGACTATTTTATGCGCTCAGCAAGCGGCGAGCTTGAAACTGTACATGATGCGGCAGCCAACGATGAGCGCTCAATATTTTTTGTTCGTGGCACGGCAGAGACAGTCAAAAAACTAAGATGGGATCCCTCAGTAGTACATTGTACCGGTTGGATAACAGCATTGATGCCATTGTATTTGCGAACCATCTATTCAGATCAACCAACATTTAAAAATTGTAAGATAGTATATTCCTTATTCAATTCTCCGTTTGATGGAGTTTTAGACAGCCGGATGATTGAAAAGTTGAAAGAAGATGGATTTACCGACGAGCAATTGCAATCTCTTGAATCCGACGGCAAACCTGTAGACTATATCAAGCTCAACAAGTTGGCAATAGATTATGCCGACGGTATAGCAATCAGTTCCGATAATATTGAACAGGAACTTATCGATTATGCCAAAGCATCAGGGAAACCGGTGTTGGATTATACCGGAAGCATTGATGTAGATGCATACAAACAATTCTATCTCTCTTTATGAAAGTGCGTTTATATCACGTAGCAATAGGTGTTTCCCTCTTTGGTATAGCATCTTGCGATGATACATCAACTATAGGTTCTTCCTTACTTGAAGACCAAGTAGAAATTATAGTAGACTCAACTTTTACCCTAAGCGGTAAGACTATCCCTACAGGAGCAATACGTCCTCGGACGGTAGACCAACTCATAGGTAGCATTGATATTCCTGGATATGGCAGTATCAAAAGCAATGTTGTGTCTCAATTCTTACCCACAACCTCTCTTGACACTGCCAACTACTCGTCTGAGAATGTGGACAGTATTTTTTTGAACTTTGCATTTCCTCCTGGATCGTTTATTGGCGATTCCGTTGCGCCTTTAGGCTTAACAGTATATCCGCTTACCAAACAACTTCCCAGCCAGCTTGCAAGCGATTTCAATGCCGATGGCTACTATAACCCATCGTCGCCCTTGGCTTCAACGATATACAATGCCTCCACATTAGACAACGATTCTCTTTCGGCCTTAAATTACCGTACTATTTCATTGAAATTGCCAGTAGAATTTGGCCGTAATCTCTTCAAGAAATTCCAAGACAATCCAGAATCATATGCTAATGGACAGATATTTGCAAAGGATGTATTTCCCGGAATGTTTGTAAAGAGCACGTTTGGCTCTGGCCGCCTCACTTTGGTTACTCGCACAACTATGACCATGTATCTGCACAACATTAAGCTTAACAGCGAAAACAAGCTCGACACACTTGATGCTGTACACGAATACTATATGGTTTCTCCCGAAGTCCTAAACAACAACAACCTTAAGGTTGAACTTGCAACCTCGGTAGAAAACATGGTAGAAGAGGGCAAAACCCTAATGGTTGCTCCGGCAAGTTATCAGGTCAAACTCCGTTTTCCTGCACCTGAAATTATATCTGCATTCAAGAGAGCCGACACACAAATGTCTGTACTGAATTCTTTGACTCTTGAAATTCCTGCCGATACAATTCCCACGGGTTCTTCTGTAGTTGCTCCTCCTTATGCACTTTTGGTTCTGGAAAAAGACTATGAAGAATTTTTTGCAAAAAATAAACTGCCCGACAATAAAAGTTCATTCTACTCAGCCTATAACTCTTCAAAAAAATGCTATTCGTTCCCATCATTGAGAACTTATATCACTGATCTTTTAGAAAAAGACGAGATTAAAGAAGAAGATTATACTTTTATTCTTGCTCCTGTACAAGTAACAATGGAAACAATTTCTGGCTCTTATTACCAAACTGAGACTCAAGTT
>CAJTUG010000042.1 GCA_910579605.1 uncultured Muribaculaceae bacterium
TCGGAAGATGTGGCCGATTTGCTTGCATTCGATTTGGCGGATGCGGGATACGAAAGTTTTGTTGCATCGGAGACAGAGCCGGGCCGTGAGATGACGGCATATGTTTCTGCAGAACAATTTGCAGAAGAGGTTTTGCGGGAAGCAGTGGCAAATGTTCCCATTGAGTCGGAGATAAGTTATTCGGTAGAATTTGTCGCCGGTCGAGACTGGAATGAGGAATGGGAAAAGAATTATTTCAAGCCTATTTTGATAGAAGGTAAAGTTGCTGTCCACAGTTCTTTCCACTCGGATGTCCCTGTGGCTGAATATGATATAGTCATTGACCCTAAAATGGCATTTGGCACCGGGCATCATGCTACGACGACTCTCATGCTAAAGTCTATTCTATCGATGGACGAAAAAGGCCTGCAGGTTGTTGATGCCGGAACTGGTACGGGTATCCTTGCCATATTGGCAATGAAACGCGGAGCGGCACAGGCGATTGCTTATGATATCGATGGTTTTGCGCTTGAGAATACCAAGGAGAACTTGTGTTTGAATCTTTCGGACGAGGAAATGTCGCGTACGACGCTCAGTCTGGGCGGTTCGGAGGTTTTACGAGATATAAAAGACTTTGATTTGGTTCTTGCCAACATAAACCGCAATATTATAACGGCTGATTTGCCTGCATTTTCGTCTGTTTTAAAAACTGGCGGCAGGGTAGTGGTGAGCGGCTTTTATGTTGAAGACCGTCTGGTAGTAGAATCTGCAGCCAAAGGTTGTGGCCTTGTTCTTGAAAGTGTGGATGAAAAAGACAATTGGACATCTATGACATTTGTTAAACCGTGAAGATGGATTTTAAACGCATATTACCCGCTCTTGTATTGCTTGCTACAGCCACAGCCTGGGGAGCTTCGCCGTCGAATTCATTTTTCGACAAAAATATAAAATTTGCCTGGGGAGCGGATCTGGGTGCTTCTATCGATATGGGAGGGCAAGACATGAGCGCGTTGGATTTCAGTGCGTCTTTCGGTATGCGCCGCGGATGGATAAATTTCTTGGGGGTCGGAGCAGGAGCTTCGATAATGGTAAGTAATTCGTGCCGCTCGTTTCCGCTTTATGCGTCGTTCCGAACTAATTTTGTGGACAGGCCTTCGCTTTTGTTTTGGGATTTGCGTTTGGGCGTTTCTCTCAATTATTTGGAACACAACCATCAACAGACAGGTCTTTACGGCAGTACGGGTTTGGGTATAAACCTTGCCAGATCAAAGTCGTTTAACTCTCATATAATAATAGGCTATACATATCGTGAGCGCCGGCCTATCACCGGAGCCGAACAAAGTCATTCCTTCCCCGATTTGCATTATGCTTCGATGACGATAGGAGTTGTTTTTTAACGGAAAACAGAGAAACGAAATGATAGACGATATACTTGCATATAACCGGAAATTTGTGGAACGGCATGAATATGATTCGTTTGCCACGTCTAAATATCCTGATAAAAAGATAGCGGTTGTAACGTGTATGGACACGCGTCTGACTCATCTGCTCCCAGCCGCTTTGGGCATAAAGAATGGGGATGTGAAGATGATAAAGAATGCCGGAGGAACTATAACTAATCCTTTTGATTCCACTATGCGTTCGCTTTTGGTTGCAATTTATGAGTTAGGTGTTACCGAAATAATGGTTGTAGGACATACCGAGTGTGGGGTTCAAGGTATGGATTCGCGCCATATGCTTGAATTGATGCGCAGCCGTGGAATCGACGATGAACACATATCCCTGATGCGTCATTGCGGTATTGATTTGGAAAATTGGCTTCATGGATTTGACGACACCGAGGCTGCAGTTCATGAGACGGTGGATCTTGTTTGTCATCATCCTCTTGTGCCCAAAGACGTTACGGTGCGAGGTTTTATCATAGATTCTTATACCGGTGAATTATCACCGCTTTAACTTGAGATTGAAAATCACTAATATACTTAACATACTTAAAACCATGACAAAACTAAATAACGCAGACCTTGAGCAGCTTAAAGCTAAAGGGATAGACGAATCTGTCGTTGAAGGACAGCTTGAGCGCTTCCGCACGGGATTCCCATATTTGAAAATAGACTCTCCTTCTTCTATGGGAGCCGGTATCACGCCTATGGACGAAGACCTTGCGAAGGCTTGCCTTTCTCGTTGGAGCGGATATTTGAACGATGGGGGTGATGTCTTGAAATTTGTTCCGGCATCTGGTGCGGCGTCGCGAATGTTTAAAGCTTTGTTTGAATTTGTAAACGGGGAGGCCGCAGTTCCGGCAGAAGGCAGTGCTGTTGCCGCTTTGTTGGATAGGATAAAGGATTTTGCATTTTATTCGGAATTGTGTGGTACGACAGAACGCTTGTATAATGCAACCCCCGAGGAACTTATAGCATCTGGAAGAGCAAAGGAAGTTGTTGGCGCAATTATTTTGTCGGACGGTATGAACTATGGTCAGTTGCCTAAGGCATTGTTGACTTTCCATAAATATGAAGATGGCAGTGTGCGCACGGCACTTGAAGAGCAATTGGCAGAGGGTGCTCAAACAGCTGCATCACAAGGAGGCTTGGTGAAATTGCATTTCACGGTTTCGTCTAATCACCGGAAGCTTTTTGAGGAGAAGCTTAAAGAAGCTGTTCCTGCCATGGAAAAGAAATTTGGTGTTAAATACGAGATATCGCTTTCTGAGCAGAAACCGAGCACTGATACTTTGGCTGCAACGAAGGATAACGAACCATTCCGCGATAGCGACGGGAAATTGGTTTTCCGTCCCGGGGGCCATGGTGCTCTGATCGAGAACCTCAATGATATAGATTCAGAGGTGGTATTTATTAAGAATATAGATAATGTTGTTGCGGACACTCACCGCCCCGACACTATACATTATAAAAAGGTGATTGGCGGTCTTCTGCTTCTGGTTCATGACAGGATGGAAGAATTGCGCGAGAAACTTGCCGATCCAACAGAGGAGAATGTAGAAGAGGCAATCTCGTTTGTGGAAAGCATTTTGTGCACCCGTTTGACACAATTGTCGTCGGAAATGTCTTTGGCAGAAAGGGCTGCTGTGTTGAGGGGTATTTTTGACCGTCCGTTGCGTGTATGTGGCATGGTAAGGAATGAGGGAGAACCCGGTGGTGGCCCCTACAACAGCTATTCGTCGGATGGCACCATGATAGCTCCACAGATTCTGGAATCTACCCAGATAGATATGAGCAAAGCGGAAAATGTGGAAATGATGAAGAAAGCGACACATTTTAATCCGGTAGATTTGGTATGCTATTTGCGTAAACCAGACGGTAGCCGCTATAATCTTCCCGATTATGTTGACCACAATACGGGTTTCATATCGGAGAAGTCACTTGGAGGGCGAGAGTTGAGGGCACTTGAACTTCCGGGTTTATGGAATGGTGCGATGAGCAATTGGAGCACTGTTTTTGTGGAAGTTCCAGCTACGACTTTTAATCCGGTAAAGACGGTAAACGATCTTCTCCGACCTGCTCATCAATAAGGAATAACAGTATAAACGGCAGGGCATGCTGCTTGGCGTGCCCTGTTTTCTACCTTTTATCTGAAGGTACACTAAAAATATGAATAAAGGGAAAATAATAGTAATTGCAGCCCCGTCGGGGTGCGGGAAATCAACGATTATCAATGCGTTGCTTGAACGGGGCGATTTGAATTTAGGTTTCGCAGTTTCTGCCACTACACGACCGCCACGGGAGGGAGAGGTTGACGGAGTCAACTACTATTTTATGAGTGTGGAAGATTTCCGTGAGGCGATAGCCGAGGGAGAATTTGTGGAGTATGAGGAGGTTTATCCAGGTCGTCTTTACGGGACATTGAAACGAGAACTTGACAGGATAACGGATACCGGTTTGAATGTGATTCTTGACCTTGATGTTAATGGGGCGTTGGGAGTAAAGGCAATTTACGGGAGCCAGGCTTTGACTGTCTTCATTGAGCCTCCGAGCATATCAGAGCTACGTAACCGTCTTGAATCTCGAGGTACAGAAACTCCTGAGAATATTGATGAACGTATAGACCGTGCGGAATATGAGTTGAGTCGGGCGGTTCATTTTGACCGTCGTATAGTTAACGATAATTTAGGCATGGCAATAGACCAGACGCATAATCTGATACAGGGATTTACAGCTCAATAAACGGCTATGGCTCAAGAAACTATAGGATTGCTGGGCGGTTCTTTCAACCCGGTGCACATAGGACATTTGATGCTGGCGTCGTATCTGGTTCAATGGAACTATGTTGATGAGGTTTGGCTCCTGCTGTCGCCAGCCAATCCGCTGAAAGATGCATCTAAAATGCTGCCAGATGTCAAGCGCTTGGACATGCTCAATATAGCGATAAAGGGCTCTGAAAAAATAGATATATGTGATATTGAATTGTCTATGCCCCGTCCGTCGTATACGATTAATACGTTGGATGTTTTGTCGGAAAGGTACCCAGATAAGCGTTTTAAGCTGATAATAGGAAGCGATAATTGGCGTATTTTTGATAAGTGGCGAGATAACCAGCGAATCCTTGAGGATTATGGGGTTATAGTTTATTTGCGTCCCGGTTACCCTGTAGAGCGTAGGATTATAGATGGTCTTGATGTTGTGGATGCCCCTATGGTTGATGTTTCGAGTACATTTATCCGCAATGCGATATCGAGAGGTAAAAATATGACTTATTTTTTGCCGACAGGGGTTTATAAATATATAATAGATAACAAATTATATTAACATGCTATATTGCATGGATAATACAGACAGGTTATGGCAAAAGAAATTAAACTTTCGGGCGGTATAGTGTCGCTTGTAGGTCTTGGGAAGGAATATTGCGAGAAAATGGAGAGCGCTTATGAAAGCACCGGAAATGATATGGCACGTGATATGTTGCGTTATCTTCCCCGTTTATACATGCTTATAGATGAACTTAGGCTGTCGTTTGGGGATGAAGAGGGCGAAGATACCGGAGCTATTTATCCGAGGCTTGAAGAAGACCAATATGATAGTGTGAGGCTTAACCTTGCGGCATTGTTTGGGGAGTATGATACATATCTTGATGCGTCGGTAGAGGATATGCGGTATTCCGATACTCCGCTTGCGGCTTCTATTTCGGAACAGTTGGCCGATATCTACCAAGAGATGTATAATTTTACGGATACTGTAAGGGATGCAGGCTCTGAGAGTCTTGAAGAAATCTTGAGTAACCTCAAATATGATTTTGAGGAACATTTGAGCAATACGATTTGCAGTGCGTTGAGAGCAATCAATTATGTTTATCGCCAAAAGGTACTTGAATGAACACATCGGAATTATTTGTATCAGATTCGTTGAAGGAATTTTTGAATTCTTCGCCAGTGAATTTTTATGCGGTGGAAACCAGCCGCCGAATGCTTGAGGGCAATGGTTTCAGTGAGCTTGATATGCGGGAGGCTTGGAATCTTAAAAGCGGAGACCGTCGTTATGTTGTTAAAAACGGGTCTGCGATATTTGCTTTTATAGTTGGGTCCGGTGCAGCGAGCGAAGGTTTCCATATCATTGCGGCTCATAGTGATTCTCCCGGATTCAGGCTAAAACCGTCGTGTGAGATTTTATGCGAGGGTGGAGTTGTGAAACTTAATACTGAGGTTTATGGCGGCCCGATATTGTATACATGGTTTGACCGGCCTCTTTCTGTTGCCGGTCGAGTGATTCTGAGAGGTGACGATCCATTGAATCCTGAAAGCCGTCTTGTTAAAATCGATTATCCGTTGCTTACTATACCGCATTTGGCTATTCATTTCAACCGGCAGGTGAATGATGGCAATATGCTTTCTAAGCAAAAAGATATGCTTCCTGTTATAGCATTGGGCTGTGAAAATGGAAAGGGGATGATAAAAAGTCTTGTTGCAAAAGAATTGGGAGTTGAAGAGGATAGTATAATAGACTATGATCTGTCTTTGTTTGATTTTGAGCAGGCATGCAATTTCGGGTCGCATGGCGAGTTTATTTCTTCTGGCAGGTTAGATGACTTGAGCATGGTTCATGCCGCATTGACAGCTTTGTTGGATAAGAGCGAAGAATTGACGTCAAAGACGAGGGTTGTTGCTATCTTTGATAACGAAGAGACAGGTTCCGGCACAAAGCAAGGGGCCGGTTCTCCTGTGCTTGAGCATGTTTTGCGTCGCATAGTGATTTCTAAAGGAGGTGGCGATGAAGATTTTATGCGAGGAGTAGCGTCATCGTTTATGATATCGGCAGATAATGCGCACGGTTTCCATCCCAATTACGGTGAGAAATATGATTTAACCAATCATCCTCGTCTTGGAGGAGGTCCTTGTATAAAGATCAATGCTAATTGCAAATATATGACGGATGCGGACTCAGCGGCTGTATTTGCGGAAATATGCAAATCGGCGGGAGTTCCTTACCAATATTTCGTGAACCACTCAGATGTTGCCGGTGGTTCTACGTTGGGAAATATTCTGACGTCTAATATACCTTTGCGCGGTGTTGATATGGGAGCGCCCTTGTGGGCTATGCATTCGGTGCGCGAGACTGCTTCGGTTGCAGACCATTATTATACGATCAAGGCTTTTTCCAGATTTTTTTCATATTGACTGTAAAAATGCAGAAATGACGGCAAAAGTTTGCTGAGATAAATGGAAATGTTTAATTTTGCAAAAGAATAAAGATATTTATAGATCAATGCTTGAAATCAGCGAAATCTTCAATGCAGCCGCAGTGCTAAAGGATGTAGCGCGCAAGACTGCCATAATTCCTGCAACGAAAATCAACCCGGAGGTGGATGTTTATCTTAAAACGGAAAATTTGCAGTTGACCGGTTCTTTTAAATTGCGAGGAGCTTATTACAAAATCTCTCAACTAACAGAAGATGAAAAGAAACGCGGTGTAATAGCATGTTCGGCAGGGAATCATGCCCAAGGTGTTGCCCTGGGGGCTACTCATAACGGGATAAAAAGTTTGATATGCTTGCCTGCCGGTGCACCTATAAGCAAGATAGAAGCGACCAAGGGTTATGGGGCAGAAGTTTGCCTTGTTCCCGGTGTTTATGATGATGCTTATGCCAAGGCCTTGGAGTTGCAGAAAGAGCATGGCTATTCGTTTGTTCATCCTTTTGATGATCCTAAGGTTATTGCCGGGCAGGGTACTATAGGTCTTGAGATTCTGGAGCAGATGCCGGAGGTTGAGGCTATTGTAGTTCCTATTGGCGGCGGCGGTCTGATTTCGGGTGTAGCATTTGCCGTTAAGACATTACGCCCTGATGTTAAGGTTTATGGTGTTCAGTCGTCGGGAGCGCCGTCGATGGCCGAATCTCTTAAAGAGAGCAAAATTTGCCATTTGAACGATGTTTCTACCATAGCTGACGGAATAGCGGTGAAAGAACCCGGCGTCAATACTTTTGAGATGTGCAATAAGTATGTCGATGAGGTAGTTACTGTTACAGATGATGAGATAGCCGCAGCGATTTTGGCCTTGATAGAGCAACAGAAAATAGTGGCCGAAGGTGCCGGCGCAGTTGCTGTTGCAGCAGTTATGTTTAACAAATTGCCTGTAAAGGGTAAGAAGACTGTTTGTCTTGTTTCCGGAGGCAATATAGATGTTAATACATTGAGCCGTGTTATAACTCGTGGTTTGGCCAAGAGTGGCCGTAACTACACCTTTATAGTTGATTTGGCTGATAAGCCTGGTCAGTTGTCGGGCGTATGTAGTGTAATAGGCAATTGCGGAGGTAATATAATTTCGGTGACGCATGAGCGTATAAATACGTCGTCGGCAATTAATGGATGTACAATTCGTCTTGAGCTTGAGACTCGAGATCTTGAACATATAGGAGAAATAAGAAAATCTCTTGTGGATCAAGGATATAATGTGCTTAATTAACAGGAAATCAAAAATAATAATTGTGATGAAGAAATATATTTCTGCAGTGGCTTTGTGTATGGGCGTTTTGTGTTTGAATGCTCAAGAAAGCGCAGATACGGCGTTGGTGGATACGGCGTTTGTGTTTACGGATGTGATAAGCATTCCGACGACATCTGTAAAAGACCAGAATAAGAGCGGCACATGTTGGTGCTTTGCCGGAACCTCTTATTTTGAAGATGAGATATTGCGTAAAAAGGGTGATTCTCTTGATATTTCGGAAATGTATACTGTGCGTAAGTGTTACGAGGATAAGGCCGAAAAATATTTGAGGATGTATGGGGCAACAAATTGCAGCCCCGGAGGCTCTGTGGTAGATGTTCCATATGTTTGGAAGCGTTATGGCGCTGTACCCGAAGAAGTTTACGGCGGATTGCATTACGGCGAGGATAAACATGTTCATGGCGAGTTGGATGCTGTGATTTCGGCTTATATGAAGGCAGTTGTAAGCAAGCCCAACAAGCGAGTTTCGACAGCTTGGCGAGAGGGTCTGAAAGGTATTCTTGATGCTTATTTAGGTCCTGTTCCCGAATCATTTGAGTATAAAGGTAAAACTTATACTCCTAAAACTTATGCAGAAAGCCTTGGTTTGGATATGGATGACTATGTGGCTCTGACATCATTCAGTCACCATCCTTTTTATGAACCGTTTGCGGTAGAGGTTGCCGATAACTGGCTTTGGGCACAGTATATGAACTTGCCGTTGGATGAGTTTAAGGCCGTTGTAGACAATTCGCTTGCCAATGGTTATTCTTTGGTTTGGGCGGCAGATGTGAGCGAAGGCGGTTTTAAATGGAAGGATGGAGTGGCTCTTATGCCCAAAGGAAAGAGTGAGGCTGATATGGATGGCACAGAACTTTCTCGCTGGGTAAAACTCTCAGATTCGGAACGGGCTAATGATAAATATGATTTCAAGGCTCCTGTAGAAGAAATCGAGGTTACCCAAGAGTCTCGTCAAGAAATGTTTGACCGCCAGGAGACTACAGATGACCATGGAATGGTTATCGTGGGAACAGCAGTAGACCAGAAGGGTAACAAGTATTATAAGGTTAAGAATTCGTGGGATACCAATCAGGTTTACGGCGGCTATTTTTATGTTTCCGAGCCGTATTTCCTTGCAAAAACCATGAGTCTATTGGTTCATAAAGATGCGATTCCATCGTCGATAGCAAAGAAAATAAAGAAATAAGATATGCGTTTACAAACGATATTAATGGCCGGGGTGGCATTCCTCCTCGGCTTTTCTTCTTGTAAAACGACAGAAGAAAATTACCGCAAGGCCTATGAAACGGCAATATCTGCGAGGACAGAGGATGATAATAGAGATATTGAATCCGGTATTTATGGCGATGTGAGGAAACAGATGGATACACGCATTGTGCGTAGTAGCGACGGCACAGAGGTTGAGGTTAGGGGTCAACTTGTGCGTGTTACGAAAGATGGAGGAGGCGTGGCCGAGAGCTTGAGGCGTTTTAATGTTGTAGTGGGGCAGTTCAAGCAGCGTTTCAATGCGGTTTCTCTCCGTAACCGTTTGGCAGACGGTTCTTATCCGGGAGCTTTTGTGGTTGAGACGTCGGAGCCATATTATTTTGTAGTTGCAAAGAGTTTCACAAATATTGACGATGCGGAGAGCTATCTTAAGGAAGTAAAGGCTCATCCTGGAATTACGATGAAAGACCCGCTTCCATTTATTTTGGATGCAACTTTTTCAAAAAGGAATAAATAGTGATTGAACTTTTTTGAACTAAACAATGTTGTAATAATAGCTATAACATTTCAACTATTTCATCATTGAGCTGACCCATATGAGGGAAATTAAGTGCTATTTATTCTTATTAGTATTTCTTCTGACAATGCTCTCTGCGTCTTCTCAAGAGAAGGCGCAGAGGACGCATCAGTCGGTAGGTCTTGTTCTTAGTGGCGGAGGCGCCAAAGGTGTTGCCCATGTAGGTGTAATCAAGGCATTGGAAGAAAACCATATCCCGATAGATTATATAGCAGGCACGTCTATGGGTGCGATAATAGGCGGTCTATATGCTTGCGGTTATACGACAGACGAGATGCTTGATCTTTTAGGTTCGGAGTATTTTGCGAATATGTCGACAGGGACTCTTGATCCTCAATATGTATATTATTTTACGCGACAAGCAAGGACGCCACAGATGTTTAGCGTGAATCTTGGCACCGGGAAGCGGAAAGACGACAAAGTTTTCAATCCACAGTCGTTGATAGCTCCTATGCCTATGGATTTTGCTTTTATGGAATTGTTTGCGGCGTATACATCACAATGTCAAGGCGATTTTGATAAATTATTTGTTCCGTTCAGGTGTGTTGCATCGGATGTTAAAGCCCGTCGTAAAAAGGTGCTTTCGGGAGGGAATGTCGGGGATGCGATTCATGCGTCAATGAGTTTTCCGTTGGTTTTTCAGCCAACTGTGATAGATGGTTCTACTTTGTATGATGGCGGGATTTATGATAATTTTCCGGTTGATGTGATGGAGAAAGATTTTGCGCCTGATTTTATTTTGGGTATAGATGTTTCCACTCCCGACAAAGAGCCTTTGAATTCTTATATGGATCAGTTGGATTTGCTTATCATGCAGCCTCAAAGCTATGCTGTTGATCCGTCGACTGGAATGAAAATACATATAGATTTGACTCGTTTCGGTCTTCTTGATTTTCCAAAGGGAGAAGAGATTTGCAAGATAGGTTATGCAACCGCGATGAGTTTTATGGATTCTATAAAGAGCCGCATCCACTCTCGGGCAGATGAGGAGGCTGTAGACGTTAAGCGTCGCATATTCAAGGCAAAGACTCCATTTGTGAGGTTTGACAGCGTTGAAGTTCATGGGGGCAGTGATGCTCAGAACCATTTTTTGGCTAAGATGTTTGCACCCAAAAAGGAACAGGATACGATAGGTCTTGACCATGCGCGCCTGGCATTTTACCGAGCAATTTCAACGGGTAAATATTCGATGTTGCGTGCTGATGCTGTTGAGAACGACAGCACGGGTTTGTATACGCTAAGATTGGATTCTGATTTAAAGAAAGATTTCGGATTGGGATTCGGCGGTTATATTACGTCGTCTAATAACAGCTATCTATATCTACGGGCCGGTTATTCGAGTTTGGGAGCGAGCTTATTTCAAACAGACTTGCAGGCATGGATAGGGCAGAGTTATATGGCAGCTTCACTTAACGGCAGTTTCTTTATGAGAACCCGTATACCGTCGGCTATAAGGTATGAGGCGGTTGCGTCGCGTCGAAAATTTTACGAGGACGAAGAACTCTTTTTCAAGGATAATGAGCCGACATTTGTAGTTAAGCATCAATATTTCGGAAAAGTGTCGTATGCGTTGGCAGTAGGTCGCAGAGGCCGATTTGAGCTTGGTATTGGAGGCGGAAAGCTGTATAATACTTTTTTTCAGGACCGCAATCCGGAGACTTTTGATGCGGGACGTTCGTCGGTTTCGTATAACTTGGGCCAAGTCTTTGCTGCTTATACGAGTTCTACACTTGATAAGATAAATTATCCGACTTCGGGATATAGCGTGAGTGCATATGCGAAGTATTATCTTGGTAGTTCGTTTTATAAGAGTCATCCGTCTTCACTAAGAGAAAAAGCGGGTCAGCATTTTGGCGAGCTTGATATCAAAGGGAAAAATTATTTTTCTTTTGGTCGTCATTGGGCCTTTGGTATAGAGGGAGAGGCTGTTTTCAGCAACAGGAAACTTTTTCATAATTACTATGCTTCTATAAGCAGTGCCCCCGGTTTTGTGCCAACTCCATCGTCGGCTAATTCGTTTAACGTTGGTTTCCGGGCAAACAATTTTGTTGCGGTAGGCATTGTGCCTGTATGGAAAATTATGGAGAATCTGACGGCGCGAACGAATCTTCATGCGTATGTTCCGATGCGTCATATAGTAATGGAGCGAGACGGGAGTGCTCGATATGGCCGATGGTTGAGCACAGCAGAGTTCTTTGGCGAATTGGCAGTTAATTATGCTCTTCCGTTTGCTAATGTGACCGGTTATGCTAATTATTCGACTGCAGGTTCAAAGTTCAATGTTGGTATTTCTTTTGGTATTTATCTTCCGGCGCCAGAATTCTGATAAACAATTGCATATATAATTACGCATTATGTTGCTCCAATTTACCTGAATGGTGGATTGGGGCATGTTTTTTGTTGATGAGCGATGATATTAATGAATTTTTGCGTAACTTTGTAGTTGTAAAGGGTGCTATGTCTTTTTGTTGAAGATTGACTACCTTTTATATTCTAATTAGAATTGGCGCATTTCTATCCGATGTCTTGAATGTTTAAATTTGGGGATGTATGGAGGAAATTTGTTGATTTTGTATAAGTAATAAACCAAATAAACAGATAGATAATTAATATCACAACTTATCGACATGAAATTACTTGAAGGAAAAACAGCTCTGGTTACTGGAGCTGCCCGTGGTATAGGTAAGGCTTTGGCAATACGTTTTGCACAGGAAGGCGCAAACATAGCCTTTACCGACCTTAACCGCGACGAGAATATGGAAGCTACGGAAAAAGAGATAGCTTCTTATGGGGTTAAGGCAAAAGGATATGCTTCTAATGCCGCTGATTTTGGCCAGACCGAAGCTGTTGTGGCAGAGGTTAAGAATGATTTTGGCAGCATAGACGTATTGGTTAATAATGCCGGTATTACTAAGGATGGATTGATGATGCGTATGTCTGAAAGAGATTGGGATGCCGTTATAGCTGTCAATCTTAAGAGCGCGTTTAATTTTATCCATGCGGTACTTCCTATCATGATGCGTCAACGCAGCGGTTCTATTATTAATATGGCGTCTGTAGTAGGTGTGCATGGCAATGCGGGCCAGTCTAATTATGCAGCCTCAAAGGCCGGTCTTATAGCTTTGGCCAAGAGTATTGCCCAGGAGGTTGGGTCACGCGGTATCCGCGCAAATGCAATAGCTCCCGGTTTTATAGAAACCGCAATGACCGCTCAGTTGTCTGATGAAATCCGCGAGGAATGGAAGAAGAAAATCCCCTTGCGCCGAGGTGGTCAAGTTGAGGATATTGCTAATGTTGCAACTTTCCTTGCATCTGACATGTCGAGCTATGTTACCGGCCAGGTTATCCAAGTGGACGGCGGCATGAACATGTAATTACGAATAACGGGGACAATTTGGCCTGATTGGTTTTGTTGTCTCCGTTTTTATATTTAACCAAACCATGAAACGACTATTTTTTGCTGCCGGCGTTGCTATCTGCTCTATTATGTGTTCTGCGCAGCTTAAGTATTATGATGCGTCGACATTGCCTTTGCTTGGAACATTGGCACCGGATGCAAAATTGGCATATACCCGATTGCCTGATTCTCTTGAGAATGTTGTGAGGAAAGAATTGTGGGATTTGGGCAAAAATTCTGCAGGTCTTGCGGTTCGTTTTAAATCGGACTCACCGACAATAGGTCTCAAATGGAAATCTCGTAATAAATTTAATATGAGCCACATGACAGCAGTAGGCATTCGTGGGCTGGATTTATATGCATTGATGCCGGACTCTACGTGGCGTACGGTTTCGGCTGTAAAACCGTCGTTTCATTCGCATTATAGTGAGCAAAAAGCGGTTACAGATATGACGCCAGGAGTTATGCGGGAATATATGGTTTATCTTTCGCTATATGATGGTGTTGACAGTTTGTATATAGGAGTAGATTCTTCTTATGTAGTCTTACCGCCGACTGTTGACTTGCCTAAACGAGATAAGCCTATAGTTGCTTATGGTACGAGTATTTTGCAAGGGGGATGCGCATCGCGTCCGGGTATGGCTCATACAAATATAATGCAACGCGATTTGCAACGCGATGTTGTGAATTTGGGTTTCAGCGGTAATGCCCGTCTTGATCCAGAGATAGCGCATTTTATGTCTGAATCTGATGCCGGGGCTTTTATCATAGATCCTTTGCCTAATTGCAAGACAGAGGCTATTGATGATAAGATGGATGCATTTTTGGATATTATAAGGGAAAAGCATCCAGAGACTCCTATTATCCTTGTGGAGAGCCCTTGGTTTCCTATAATGGAATTTAGCAATGAGGTTAAATCGACATTGAAAGAAAAGAATGAACATTTGAATGCAATCTATAATCGTCGTTCTGCCGTGGATAATAATCTCTATTATTACCCGGCAGACAAGATAATACTCAACAGCGAGAATACTGTTGATAATTATCATTTTACAGACCAAGGATTTGCCGATTTTGCCCATGGTTTGGAAAAAATGTTGAAAAATCTTTAATTAACATAACTTTATACCTTTTACTTAAATGAAAAAACTACTGACGGCTGCCTTGGCAGCGGTAATGGCGGTTGGTGCATTGAGTGCACAAGGTCCTAAACGCGAATACCGGTCTATCTGGTTGACGACGTATATGACTATTGACTGGCCATCGGAGCGAGGCTCAAGCGCTTCGGCTCAAGCTAAACAAAAACAGGAGCTTGTAGATTATATCGAAAATCATTATAACCGCAATTTCAATTCGGTTTGTTTCCATGTCCGTACTGCTGCCGATGCGGTTTATGAGTCGAGCTATGAACCGTGGTCGGAATATGTTTCCGGCACACGAGGAAAATCGCCGGGCTATGACCCATTGGCATTTGTTGTGGAAGAATGCCACAAGAGGGGTCTTTCGTGCTATGCATGGATTAATCCTTTCCGTTTGAGGGCATCTCAATCGATGTCTCGCACGACAGAGTTTGATAAGTCTACGATGGCTAAGGGTTGGTATATTAAAAACTCTGCAGGTTATGAAACTTTTGACCCAGGATTGCCTGAATGCCGTGAGCATATTCTTAAGGTTATCAAGGAAATCTATACGAAGTACCGTATAGATGGTTTCTTGTTTGACGATTATTTCTATCCTAATGCTATACCGGAGAATAATACTGCCGGCGACTGGGATACATATAAGAAATATAATCCCGACAATTTGTCGATGGGTGATTGGCGTCGCGAGAATATCAATAGCTTTATGCGCGAACTCCACCATATGATTATGGAGGATCGTCCAGATATGACTTTCGGTCTTAGTCCTGCCGGTATTGCACATAATGGGTCTAATTTCCCTGATTTGCCTCCTTTTGTACCTGGTACCACTGATTGGCAGTATAATGATATTTATTCCGACCCTGTTGCATGGCTTAAAGATCAGAGCATTGATTTTATTTCTCCCCAACTATATTGGTTTACTAAGCCAGGGTTGAATTCTTATACTACGGCTGCTCCTTTCCAGGCTTTGACGAGCTGGTGGAGCACTGTTGCTCAGCATTATGGCCGCCATGTCTATATGAGTCTTGGACCGTATAGGATGATTGACGGAAATAATAAGCCGGTATATAATAATGAGGCTCATTGGGCTGATTTGTCGGATCAGATAAGCTATGTGCGCCAATATAACAATAACTGCGGAGGTCAGATTTATTTCAGTTCCAAGTATATGGATGGTCCTCTTTGCTCGGGCTGGGGCGATTACTTGCAGGAACATTCTTACCAGCTAAAGGCTCTGACTCCTCTTATATCTTGGAAAGAACGTCCTAATCTAACTTCTCCTGATGCTAAGATTAATGGCACAACGATATCATGGACGGCTGCAGACCAGACTGGCAACGCGCCTATTATGCGTTATACCGTTTATGCGATTCCTAATACTGTTCCGATGGAACGTGCGAGCGGCAAGGATGGTATCAGCAATAAGTATTTGATGGATGTTGTGTATGGCGGTTCTTACGCTGTGAGCCAAGATGCTGTTGACAATTGTTGGTTTGCGGTCTGTGCATACGACAATTATGGTTATGAATCTACCCCGACTGTTATAAACTACCCTGAAGGTCCTTTCCCTGCGGTTGAAATAACTAAGGAAGGTACAGAATATAGCCCTGTTGGTGATTTCACAATGGAGAATGTGTGGTATCGTTCGGCGGATTCTGAGTTTGACGGTCTTGAGTATACCGGTGCCACCAATGGTTCTATGAACCGAGGTATGGTTATTTCCAATGGTTTGGTATTGGTAACTGGAAGAACAGAAAACTCGATTACCGGCGCTCCTTATATAAAGAAATTTGATCTCAAAACGGGTGAGTTTCTGGAGGATGTTTTAATTGATATTCCTGCTGATAACAGCTACCGTTGCAACGATATTATCCGTGATTCTAATGGAGATGTATATATCAGCAATCTTACTCTCAACGCTAATACAAATCCGTTGACACTTTATCGCTATGATTCTAAGACGGATGAGGTTTCGCTTTTTGCGGAGCTTAAGTCTACCGGTCTTTCAAACGCGCGTATAGATCATTGTGCAATAGAGGTTGATAAAACAACAGAAGGCCAATATTATGTTTATGCAGTTGTAGCAAATGGCAATACGATCTTGCGATGGACTGTTAAGGATAATGTTCAGACAGCTTTTGCTTCCCGTACTGTAGGGCAATACTATCCGGCTTCATCTCCTAATTTCGGTACTGCACCCAAGTGTTTTGTTGTTGAACATGATATATTGGTTGTAGATGGCGGTACTACGCATCCGACGGAGTATAATTTTGCTAATGGACAAATTGTTTCGTCGTTGGCATCCAATACTCATTTAGTTCCTGAAGGTGCCCAGGCAAACGGTTTTGTTCATTTTGGACAAAATGAATGTCTTATGGCTTATGTTGGATCGGATCATAACAGTGCTCAAGGATATAAATTCCATGTTGTTTCCGGTGATAAGCATGGTTTTGCTAATACATTGAACAAAGTTTATACTCTGCCTCAGATAGAGATGGGCAAACTTACTTCTACGACGATGTCTACTCCAATTGATGCTATGGTTGTTGAAGAAGATGGTAAATCTGTTGCCTATCTTGCCGTATATGCTCCAGGAAATGCATTGGCAGTTTATCGTATGACAGGCTCTAAGATAGGTAAGCCGGCTTCTAAGATTGAAATTGAAGATGGAGATGTTTCGTTTATTGTAAGCAATGGAGCGGTCTTATTCTCCGATAAAGTTGATGCTGAGATTTATACTGTGACCGGCCAGTTGGTTGCATCTGTGAAGAATGCGTCAATTCTCCGCCATAATCTTTCTCTTGGCGTTTATATTTTGAAATTCGGCGACAAAGCTGAGCGTGTGCTGATTAAATAACATTAATCTACATACTCGGTTATTTACCGGTAATATTTTTAAGCACCTCTTTTTCTACGCCTATAGGCGCAGAAAAAGAGGTGCTCTCACGAGTACCTCCCTTCCCATTCATCACATTATGCTAAAAGTGCTATATTTTTAGTGTGGTGATGCACACTTATGAGATAAACGATTTTAATATCTGCTTTCTACAACTTCCCAGTCGACGATATCCCATAGTTGTTTAAGGGCGTCGGCACGGCGATTCTGGTAGTCGAGATAGTATGCATGTTACC
>CAJTUG010000043.1 GCA_910579605.1 uncultured Muribaculaceae bacterium
GTCCTTCAGGAGAGAAGGTGAAGAAATAGAATATATGATTCCAAGCTTGAGAAGCGTTGTTGAAGAGAGGACCTTTTGCGCGAGCAATTATGTCTTCAAGTTCCATGTCTTCGAATTCAGTGCCTTTTATAAGCCTGTTGAGATTGTCAATATAGGCTTTTTCATGTTTCCCGTAGTGGAATTCTACGGTTTCCTTGCTGATGACAGGTTCAAGGGCGTCTGCTTCGTATGGGAGCTCGGGTTGTTCGTATTTCATTGTATTATGAGTTGTTGAGTTTGACATTATTTTGATTTCTATGAATAAAACGCATTTGTTGAGTCAAAGTTCATTGGTATTTATCATTTGACACTTGTTAAGTTAATTTCAATTTTAAATAATTATTACAAAGGTTTTATTATCATTTTGAATTATTGGTATAAAAAAACGCCCCCGTTGTTTTGTTAACGGGGGCGTTGATGTGAAGCGATGTTTTATCTCAATTTTAAACGTTGTCCTACTTGAAGTTTTGTTGTTGTTTTAATTCCGTTGAGGCGGCAGAGCTTTGCTACGGTGGTTCCGTTACGAGCAGCTATTTTGCTCAAAGAATCGCCTTTACGAACTCTGTAGCTTGCAGCAGATGAAGAACTTGCGCTTGCATTGCGTTGTCTTACATAAGGTTTTATTGGGTTTTCTTTGAGATATTGAGCTGCGTATGCGCTATTGGCCTTTGGATCGTAGTTTCGTGCGTTTTGATACGTGTTTTTGTTGAATGTATACGTATCGGTGTGTGTGGTTTGATTTGCGAAATCAAAAATAGCACAAGGGTTTATGGCGTATCCCATGTAGCGGGTTTCGAAATGGAGATGTGGGCCTGTAGATCTACCGGTATTTCCACCGAGTGCAATCGGTTGTCCGGCTTTTACATATTGATCCGGTTCAACAAGGAATCCTGAAAGATGCCCATAGACTGTTTCAAGATCGTTTGTATGGCGTAATACGACATAGTATCCATATCCACGACGCTCGAAATTTGTTATACGTACTCTTCCGTCGAAAGCAGCTCTAATTGTGTCGCCTATGTTTACTTTTAAATCAACTCCTTTGTGCATGCGGCGGAAACGTCTTCGGTAGCCGTAGGGGCTTGTTATGTATCCCGGATGTGGCATGCTGAAATTTGTGACGTCTATAGTAGCTTGCTGCGGCACGCTGACTCCTGCATAGCAGTTAACGAGCTTGCTGTCCCAGCCTTCGGTGTATATGTCAAATTCCGGTTCTTCTTCTTCGTTGAAAAGGTTTTCGAGGAATTTGACGGAGTTTTCTACCGTGATTCCGGCGTTGCCTTGATTTGCAAGAAGGTTGTCGTGGTTGCTGGCGTGTGAAGCCGGCAGGCGGTATGTTGGTTCATCGGCGTTTGCAGCAAGAGCAAATACTAAAGCTGCAGTGCCTGCAAAAATGTATTTGTTTATCTGAGAGAGCATTGTTTTTGATGAGATTGTCGTTTTTAGTGTTATTCTGCGTGAATTTGGAGAGATTGGTGAATTATGCTTAGACAATCTCTTAAAGCTCGTCGGGTGCGTAGGTGGCTGGAAGGGTTAAAGGTACATAGTCGAAGATTTCGTCGGGGCTGAAGAATCGCTTAACTTCGATTTCTGCATTTTCGGGTGAGTCTGAAGCGTGAATAATGTTTTCTTGTCCACTCATACCGAAATCACCGCGTATTGTTCCCGGAGCGGCAACACGGCAATTTGTTGCACCTGTCATTGCCCTAACGACGTTTACCACATCTTTACCTCGCAAAACAGCAACAATGACCGGAGTAGCCATCATTGATTTTAGGAGTGACGGGAAGAATGGACGCTCAACCAGGTGGGCATAATGTTCTTTGAGAATTTCTTCTGAGAGGCGCATCATTTTGATGCCGGCAATTATGAGGCCTTTGCGTTGAAATCTTGTTAAAACGTCGCCAACAAGACCTCGCTGTATAGTTGAAGGTTTGAGAATTATGAAAGTTTGCTCCATGAGCTTTAAGTTTTTTTGGCTTTTATGGTTTATTTTCCTCAAAGATAGCAATTTTTTTGGGTAAAACGAAATTTTTTATGTGTAAAAAATTCAAAAGTTTGAATGATGTTGGATAATGGTTTGATAATTAAGCTTTTGGCTATAGGGTAAAAATGAGGTGCTTATTTCTTGATGTCTGATTGTCAAATGTTAAAGGAAGTGAGAGATTCTTTTTTTAGATTAGAGTCTGGATGTTGAACAAATGGATAAATGGGGATGTTAGAAAGACAAAAATCACGGTTCAACAATTATATTATGAACAAAAAGGATAATATTAAAGCGTCGTCAAATGGTGGTGTTTCCGGTCCATTTATCAACAGGAACGACTATATTTTATTTATAGTTTTTATATCCGTTTTAGGTTCGTTCAGTTCTCTGGTCAATGATATGTATCTGCCAACTATTCCGGCGATGATGAAAGAGTTCCACACAACACCCTCAATGACTCAACTTGGTATCTCTGCTACTATGTTGGGCTTGGGTATAGGTTCGGTTTTGTGGGGATCTCTTAGCGATAGATTTGGACGGAAGAGAATCTTGATGATATCTTTGGTTGTTTTTATAATAGGTACGGCAGTATCGATGGCTTCTAAGTCTATACACTTTTTTATACTTTGCCGTCTTTTTCAAGGTGTGGGAGCCGGGGGTTCTATGGTGCTTAGCTATTCTATACCTACTGATAGATATGGAGGAAGACAACTTGCGGTTATAATGTCGGTTGTGGGTGCTCTTAATGGGTTTGTTCCTGCTGCAGCTCCTTTGGCTGGCGGTTTCATGGCAGATGAGTTTGGTTGGCGTGGAATCTTTTTGGTATTGCTTGCCATAGGTGTGATAATGCTTGTTTGGACAACCCGCAGACCTGAGAGCCTGCCGCAGTCCCGGCGTTTGAAATCTGCTGATATTAGAAGTTTTCTTTCGGCTTATGGGGTACTTTTTCGTAATGGTAGATTCATGCTTTATGTTTTTGCCAAGTCTATTGCTATAGGTCTGTTGTTTTCGTATATTTCGTCGGCACCGTTTATTGTCCAAACGCATTATGGGTTGAGTGCTGCACATTTCGGGATATTAATAGGAGCTAATTCTTTGGCTTTGGTTATAGGTTCTATGTTGGTTTCCAAGCTTAGGAGCGTGAAAAGGAGTTTGCTTTTCGGAGGTGCTGTAATGTGTTGTTCGGCAATTGCAGAATCTGTTTTGCTGTGGATTGATTGTGGCCTTATTGGCTATGAAATAGCGATAGTGCCAATGTTGTTTGGCTCCGGTATGGTTTTTTCCACCTCTAATGCTTTGTCTATGGAGGAGGGGAGGAGCGATGCGGGCTCGGCTTCGGCTATATTGAATGTTACAAAGTATATCTTCGCGGCGGTTGTAATTCCTTTGGTGGGTTTGGGCGATATTATGAGAAGTACCGGGATTGTGTTTACTGTGATAGCATTGATCTCTGGGGCGCTTTTTATAAGGATTTGTTTCCTTAAGCCGTTGTCTGAGATGCAAAAGGATGAATGAATGTAAACGATTCATTTAATGTTTTAGGGTATAGTTGTGTTTCTAAATGTTAATGGAAGCTGTTTCGGGATGTGTCTAATGTTTAAAATAGTTAAATGCAAGCATTTTTATGTATGAAAATTATGTTGTATAACATTAAAACTATAACTTTGCATCAGTTTTTCATGGTATTAGATTTAAGGTGAAAAGATTATTCGTCGTGATGACGGGTAATTTTTTTTGTGTCTATACATTTGTATGAAAATTTTGGGCTAAAAAGAGGATTATTTTTCCGAATAGCCCCAAAAAATTGCTGATATGGCAACCAATTGTTAACTTTGCAATGCATATAGCAGTCACCAAAAAAGTGAAATATGAAGATTGGAACCGTAGACCTTGGGGAGCGTCCCGTAATGTTGGCACCGATGGAAGATGTTACAGATGCATCTTTTCGCCTTATCTGCAAGGAACAAGGTGCGGATATGACATATACAGAATTTGTATCGGCCGATGCTTTGATACGAAATATAGCAGCAACAACCAGAAAGCTCCATATTAACGATCGCGAACGTCCTACTGCAATTCAGATATATGGCAGGGAGGTTGGGCCTATGGTTGAAGCCGCAAAAATAGTTGAAGCCGCCGGTCCCGACATATTAGATATCAATTTTGGCTGTCCGGTTAAAAAAGTGGCAGGTAAAGGAGCCGGTGCGGGGATGCTTAGAGATATACCTAAAATGCTTGAGATAACCCGAGCTGTAGTTAAAGCTGTGGCACTTCCTGTTACTGTAAAAACACGTTTGGGCTGGGATCATAACAGTAAAATTATAGTGGATTTGGCTGAGCAACTACAGGATTGTGGTATATCTGCACTGACGGTACATGGACGGACGCGATCTCAAATGTATACCGGTGAGGCCGATTGGGATATGATAGCTCAGGTAAAGGCAAATCCTCGATTGCACATTCCGGTAATTGGCAACGGAGATATATGTACACCGGAGCGTTTGGTTGAGGCATTTCAAAGGAGCAATGTAGATGGTATCATGGTCGGCCGCGCATCTATAGGCTGCCCGTGGATTTTCCGAGAGATGACGGAATATCTTAGGACCGGGAAGATTGTGAAAATCGGTAATTCAGAGAAATTTGCTCTTCTCCGTCGTCAGATAAGAGAGAGTATAGAGAATATTGATGAGTACCGGGGTATTCTGCATATACGCCGTCATCTTGCGGCTTCTCCATTGTTTAAGAGTATACCTAATTTCCGACAGGTGCGAATTTCAATGCTTCAAGCAGACAAATATGATTTATTAGACAATATTCTAAATAAGATAGAACATGAAATTCTTCCTGCATTTGAAAAAACAGAGGATTGACGTTGTTTTTGCAATGCTTTGTTTGTCGCTACTATCGGCATTTGCACAAGAGCTGGTAGATTACAAGCTTAATGTTCAAAATTTCAGTGAGCTTGTTGTCGTAGACGGAATCAATGTTGATTATTATTGTTCTGAAGATTCTTGTGGCTGGGCGCATTTTACGACTACACCAGAATTGGCATCGCAAATAATGTTTACCAATAATAAAGAGCGTCTCACTATCCAAACGGCTGCCGACGGCGAGCCAATAGCCGGCATGCCTAAAGTGACGGTGTATTCGGCTAAACTTACGAAAATAGAGAATACCGGAGATTCCACGTTGCACATCTATAGTTTGAAAGATGTAGAAAAGTTGCGAGTTCGTCAGATAGACAGTGGTAAAACTATAGTTGATTCCATTTCGTGCAGGGAGCTTAATGCATCTCTTGCAGCCGGGAAAGGATATTTGAATCTTGGTGGCAATGCGGAAAGTGCTAAGTTTACAAATATGAGTTCCGGTTTGCTTGATGCAGACGATTTGAAAGTGGAAAAAGCGACATGTTTTCTTGTAGGCCCCGGAAGGATAGAGTGTAATGCATCTAAAATTACGGTTAGGGGTGCAGGGCCTGGAACGGTTTTATATCAGGGTGGTAACAAATTGACTAATCAAAGTATAGGTGTTAAGATAGTTGAGCGTAACGAATGAGCAAACTTAAGGCCCGAACTGCAAATTCTCTTAAATGGAACTTGGTAGATAAGATATCTACCCAGTTGCTTTATGCCATTACAGGTATAATCCTCGCCCGAGAACTTAATGAAGAAGATTTTGGGCTTGTTGGGGCACTTCTTATATTTCAGGCTTTTGCTTCGCTCATTATAGACAGTGGTTTTTCTTATGCGCTTTTGCAGCGTAAAAGGCCTTCGCGACTTGACTATTCGTCGGTACTTTGGTTTAATTTGGGGACGGCTGTTTTATTTTATATAATTCTGTGGTTTTGTGCACCTTTTATTGCCGGTTTTTTTCAAAACGATTTTCGGCTTGTTCCTTTGGCTCGGTTACAATTCTTGGTGCTCATTACAAACGCTTCTGCGATAGTTCAGGTCAACAGGTTGATGAAAGCTATGGATGTGCGTATGGTAGCTGCATCTAACTCTTTGGGTCTTTTTGCAGGTGGAATAGCAGGTATATGGCTTGCAATAGAGGGTTTTGGACCTTGGGCCATTGTGTGGCAATCTCTAATAGTGTCGGCATGTAAGGCATTGGTTTTGTGGACGTCTACCCGTTGGCGACCGTTGGCCCGTTTTTCTGTGGCATCTATACGTTCTTTTATGGGTATAGGTTTGCGCATGATGTTTACCTCGATACTCAATACAATATTTCTTAAAATTTATTCATTTCTTATAGGTTGGCGAGTTGGTCTCGGGTCTTTAGGTTATTATACTCAGGCTGATAAGTGGAGCACTATGGGGGTTAGTTCTATAGGCCAAATTTTGACTTCATCGTTTTTGCCGGCTCTTTCTACGGTGCAAAATGATTTTGAACGGTTCAACAATATGGCTTCAAAGATGAATCGGTTTACGTCGTATTTGGTATTTCCGGGACTGATAGGTCTTATGGTTGTTGCAACTCCGCTTTTTCATGGGTTATTCGGGGATAAATGGGACCCCTCTATTGTGTTGTTTCAATTGTTGCTGTTGCGTGGCATTTTTGTTGTTTTCAATACGTTATATACAAACATACTTCTTGCGTTGGGTGAGGCTAAAAAAATTCTTCGTCTTGAGGTTTTGCGAGATGTTTTGGCTGTAGCAGGTTTGGTTGTGACTTTCCCTTTCATTGGCTTGCGAAATGATGGAAATTCCGTGGAGGGGCTTGAGATTTTGCTGTGGGGACAATTGGTTGCAACTGTGCTTACTTGGTGTGCTACGTTGTGGTGTGTAATTAGGTCGTCAAAAGGAAAATTAGTTGTATATATACGCGATATGGCTCCATATTTCTGTCTCACTGCAGTTTGTGTGCCTCTCATGGGTTGGGCAGGAGCGTTGGTGCCAGAGGCGTGGTTTAAGCTTGCCCTTGAACTGTCGGTTGCATTAGCCGTTTATCTGGGTGTGAATTATGTTTTAGGCTCTAAAATACAAAAAGATATCTTTGTATATCTTCGATGTGGAAAATTATCGCTTTAAAGCAGTCCAAGATATGATGCAACGGTGAGGACGCTTATGAGACGTTCACGGTGCAGGTCGAAAAATTGATGTGTGTAGTTGTTGGCATTGTTTATTATTTCTTGAGTTTCTTTAGGGTGAGAGGCGTAGTATTCTAAAATTTCCGGTAAGTCGGAAAAATCTCGTCTTATTTCTATGTAGTGTTCACCGGGATTGAGAGTTCCTTCCATGAACCATGTTTCGTATTGTGGCTTTGGCATAACCGCGGCAGATCCTGAGCTCATGACCCATTTTAAATTGCTTGCAACATCATTACCCTCAAGTGCAAGGATAAATTTATAGTCAAGGTGTTGGCGTATTGTGAGTTTTTCTGTATGCCATTCGGGTTTGCCATGTCGCGAAGAATCCCCAAGGTTACAAATGGGATTTCCAAAATACATTTGGAAAAATCGTTCTCGTTTTTCTTTATGTGGTATTTTCCCACGGAATACTGCTATATCTGCTTTATTGCAGAATGGAACTGTGTCGTTTACACGGATGAAATGCCTGATACGGTCCATTTTAAGGATGACTGAATTTTGGTTTTCAGATCCTATTGGCCGGCTTTTAGTTAAAGACGGATATTGAGGGACAAAAGTGATGTCGCCAGGCAAGAAATTGATTTTAGTGTCTTTTGGGAAAGGGGATAGGGCTTCTTTTAAGTCGTAGTAGTATGTGGATTGGCAATCTTTTCTGTTGAGATCGCATACTTTTACGGTATCTGGTCCTAAGTCGGCTCCCGGGTTTTGGCAGTAGTATGATACTCGTTGCATCATTTGTGCAAAATCCGGGCGTTTGCGAGCTTCTTGCAAGTATGAGTGATATTTTTTGAAAAGAAAATGTGGTGTGCATTCTCTTAGGATCTGTCGGGCAAAATATGCTGCTTTAACGTTTTTACCACTTTTTAAGGCGTATAGAATACTCATGTTTTAACTCTTTGGGCTTAGGTTTGTTTTATATATAATAGAGCTTCTTATCTGGAATAAATTTTGAGAATTTAAGGCTCTAAATAATAATTAAAGAACGAATTCAGGGTTGAGATATGAAAAAGATTTGTTATTTTCTCGGTATAATCGCAATGGCATTAGGAATGGGTTCTTGTGCCGATTTGGGGTTTGGCTTGGACGTTGACGACGGTTATTCCCCGTATTATTATGGAGGTCCGTACTATAATGGTATATATGGCAGCAGCCCTTTCTATGGCTACGATTTTCCGTATTATAATGTGCCTCCGGCTCCTCCTGTTGTTGGTAATGGACCAGGTTCTATTGTTGGTCCTGCGCCAGTGCGCCCTAAACCGGAGTCGCCGCGTCCTCCACAAAATGTAGGGCCTTCAAATCCAGGAGCAAGTGTGCCAAGGCCATTACCTTCTGCTCCTGGAGGTGTGTCGCGCCCAGGCAATGGAGGCTTGCCGTCGAATCCGTCTAACGTACCAACGGGTAAGCCTCTGCGCGGTCGTTAAGAGAGCATTGCCGCGACTCTGTTTAGGGCGATTATGAATGTATCGATTTCTTCTATTGTATTGTACATTGCAAATGATGCCCTTACAGTTCCTTCTATGCCCAGGAATTCCATGAGAGGTTGAGCGCAATGATGTCCGGTGCGTACGGCAATTCCAAGTTGGTCTAATAGTACCCCGGTATCGTAGTGATGCGCATTGCCTATGAGGAAAGAAATAACTGCATCTTTGCCCTGAGCAGTGCCAAAAATGCGAATGTCTGGAATGGTGGCTATTTTATTGGTTGCATACTGTAGAAGGTCTTGTTCGTGGACATGTATTTTTGACAAGTCTGTTTTTTCAAGATATTCTATAGCTTCTGCAATAGCCGAAGCACCAACAAAATCTGGAGTTCCTGCTTCAAATTTATATGGTAAATCGGCCCATGTGGTGCCTTGGAAGCTGACGTGTCCTATCATTTCTCCTCCGCCTTGATATGGCGGCATGATCTCCAGCAAATTTTCTTTGCCATAGAGGATTCCTATACCGGTTGGCCCATACATCTTATGTGATGAGAAAACATAGAAATCGGCATCTATATCTTGTACGTCTACTTTGAAATGTGGAACTGCTTGAGCTCCGTCTATCAAAACTTTAGCTCCATTATTGTGTGCTATGGAACAAATTTCTTTTACCGGATTGACAGTGCCAAGGACATTTGAAACATGGCAAACCGATACCATTTTTGTTTTAGACGAAAAAAGATTCTTGAAACAATCCATGTCCAGACTACCGTCGGGCAGTATAGGTGCAACTTTGATTTTAATGTTTTTCTTTTGTGCAAGTAACTGCCATGGCACTATATTGGAGTGGTGTTCCATTATAGTGAGAATTATTTCGGAATCTTCTGGCAGTAATTGGCCGTAAGATGATGCAACAAGATTTATTGCCTCTGTAGCCCCAGAAGTGAAAATGATTTCTTTGGAGGAAGAAGCATTTACGAAACGACGGGCAGCTTCCCTTCCGTTTTCCATTGCAGCCGTGGCTTTCTGCGATAGGCAGTGTACACCCCTGTGGACATTCGCTTTTCGTGTAAAGTATGCCTTGTTTATAGCTTCAACAACTTGGCGAGGAGTCTGGGATGTAGCTGCATTATCAAGATAAATAAGGCTTTTGCCGTTTACCTTTTCGCTGAGAATGGGGAAATCGGCTCTTATTTTGGCTATATCGTATTCCATACTCAGTTTACGTTAGATGTTTTACAGCCAGAGCATTCTCCTGTAGAACAAGTGGCAGAAGCTCCGCAGAGTCTTTTTTCCACTAAGAAACGGAGACGTTCTCTTATAATGTCGAAAGAAATGCTTTCTATTACATCTGCCATGAAAGCTTGTGTGAGCATTAATTTGGCTTCTTCTTGCGGTATCCCTCTGGTCTGCATGTAGAATAGGGCACGTTCGTCGAGTTGTCCGGTAGTGGCCCCGTGGCTGCATTTCACTTCATCGCAGTATATTTCAAGTTGAGGGGCAGTAGCCATTCTTGCGTTGTCGGAAGCGAGGAGGTTGCGGTTGCTTTGAGAGGCATCGGTAAACTCAGCTCCTTCTGCTACAATTATTTTTCCACCGAAAGCTCCGCGAGATTCTTCAAAAAGGGCGTATTTGAATAGTTGGTCGCTTGTTGAATGGCGGCTGTCGTGGACGAGATTGACCTTGTTTTCAACAATTTGTTTTAAAGCGCCTATGACAAGTCCTCCTAAATGTGTATGGGTGTTGTCGCCGATTGATGACACATGGAAATCGTTTATGCTAATGCCGCCAGAAAGGGTATTGGCCATCATGGTGAAAGCAGATTCTGCTTCTTGCCGGCAAAATACTTGGCGTATTCGTCGGGTGGTTGTTGTGCTTTCTTCAATATCGTATATCTCTATGTTAGATCCTTTTTCGGCGAAAATTTCTATAACCTCGTCGGATAGATATTCTACATCTCGGAGTTGAGAATGGTCGCAGATGAGAACCTTGGCAGAAGAATCTTCTTCGGCCACAACCAGAATGCGGCGAGAAGCCATGAGTGGTGCTGTGGAGTTGAAAATATTTACAATTTGGATGGGTTTATCCAATTTTACACCCTTTGAAATATGTATCACCACACCATCTTGGAGGAGTAATGTGTTTAGTGCCGATGCGGCAGTGCTGTCGTCTGCCAAGACATTAAGGTATTTGCTTGTCCATTCTGGCTTTGTTTTGGCTATGTGGGCTAAAGAGCAAACGGTAACACCTTGAGGCAAATTTTTCTCAAGTAGGGCGGTAGGGCGGAATGTGTCGTTGACCACTACAGCGAGGAGTGTGCTTATATTTGGAACGTCGCACTTGAATGATGCTGCTATATCTACGGCAAATTGCATGCGATTGATGTTTAGTCCGTAGTCTGGTGCGAAGAAATATTCGGTTGCCAATTCCGGGTATGCTACATGTTCTTTGCTCGGTTTCTGTATGTATCTTGCCAGGAAGTCTATTGCATGGTTTCGCAATTGGCTTATGGCATACGGGGACTGATCGAAAACGAGTTTGTTTTCGTTGTAGAGGTCTATGTATTGCTTGAGTGAACTCATTTTTATTCTGCGTCTACTTGCTGTTTAATCCAATCATATCCTTTTTCTTCCAGCTCAAGTGCCAATTCCGGTCCTCCGGAATATACGATTTTCCCTTTATATAGGATATGTACGAAATCTGGTTTTATGTAGTCGAGCAGACGTTGGTAGTGAGTGATTACGATTGTGGCGTTTTTGTCGGTCTTAAGCTTGTTTACGCCGCCGGCAACAATTCTCAGTGCATCGATATCAAGGCCAGAGTCTGTTTCGTCGAGTATTGAAAGGCGTGGTTCTAATACGGCCATTTGGAATATTTCGTTCCTTTTTTTCTCTCCTCCGCTGAAACCTTCGTTGACTGAACGAGAAGCCAATTTATTGTCAAGTTCTACGATTGCACGTTTCTGTCGCATTAGTTTTAGAAAATCGCCTGCGGAAAGAGGTGGCTCTTTGAAATATTTTCGTTTTGCATTTACGGCTGCACGCATGAAATTTACCATTGTAACACCTGGTATTTCAACAGGATATTGAAAAGAAAGGAATAGGCCTTCGTGGCTTCGGTCTTCTGGACTGAGGGTCAATAAATCAATGCCATGAAATGTGGCTTTCCCAGAATTTACGGAGAAACGCGGATCACCGGCTAAGACGCCCGATAAAGTGCTTTTCCCGGAACCGTTTGGCCCCATAATGGCATGGACTTCACCCTCTCTAACAGTCAAATTGATACCACGGAGTATTTCTTTTCCGTCGATTCCGGCTCTCAATCCTTCTACTTTTAATAATTCTTCTGCCATATGTAGTTATTGATATTTCTGATTAAATATGTAAATGTTAGCCAACCGAATTTTCTAACGTCAAAGCAAGTAATTTCTGAGCTTCGACGGCAAATTCCATAGGTAATTTGTTCATTACTTCTTTAGCATAGCCGTTGACAATTAAAGCGACGGCTTCTTCGGTAGGAATTCCTCGTTGATTGCAGTAAAAAATCTGTTGTTCGGATATTTTGGATGTTGTGGCCTCGTGTTCTACTATCGCTGTCGGGTTTCCAACTTCTATTTCCGGGAATGTGTGGGCGCCACAGGTTGAACTTAGCAGAAGTGAATCGCATTGAGTATAATTTCGGACTCCTTTTGCCGAAGGGACGACTTTGACGAGTCCGCGATATGAATTCTCGCTATGTCCTGCTGAAATGCCTTTGGAAACGATTGTACTTTTTGTATTTGACCCTATGTGGATCATCTTTGTCCCTGTATCGGCTTGCTGATAGTTGTTTGTGACGGCAACGGAATAGAATTCTCCGGTAGAACCTTCGCCTGAAAGTATACATGACGGGTATTTCCAAGTAATGGCTGAACCTGTTTCTACTTGTGTCCATGACAATTTGGAAAAATCGCCTCTGCAGAGTCCTCTTTTGGTAACGAAATTGTATATGCCCCCACGCCCTTGAGCGTCTCCGGCATACCAATTCTGAACAGTGGAATATTTTACTTCTGCGCGGTCTTCTACGATGATTTCGACAATTGCTGCATGCAATTGGTTTTCATCGCGCATCGGTGCGGTGCAGCCTTCAAGATAACTAACGTAGCTGTCGTCGTCGGCTACTATAAGTGTTCGTTCAAATTGGCCTGTACCAGAGGAATTAATTCGGAAATATGTTGAAAGTTCCATAGGGCATCTCACCCCTTTTGGTATATATACGAATGAACCGTCGGAAAAAACTGCGGAGTTTAAGGCTGCATAAAAGTTGTCGCGGTAACCAACAACTTTACCGAGATATTTTTTTACTAAATCGGGATAGTCTTTGACAGCTTCGCTAAAAGAGCAAAAAATAATGCCAAGTTCAGCAAGTTTTTCTTTGTGTGTTGTTTTTACGGAAACGGAGTCCATAACGGCGTCTACAGCCATTCCCGAAATTATTTTCTGTTCTTCCAATGGAATTCCCAGTCGGTTGAACGTATCTATCAGCTGCGGGTCTACCTCGTCGAGGCTCTTTGGTGTGTTTTTTTTCTTGGGAGCAGCGTAATAGCTTATTGCTTGGAAATCTATTTCAGGTATATTGAGATGCGCCCATGTTGGCGGCTCAAGAGTGAGCCAATATTTGTAAGCTTCTAATCTGAAATCAAGAAGCCACTGCGGTTCTCCTTTTTTCTTGGAAATGAGTCGGATTACATCTTCGGAAAGTCCTGCCGGGATAACATCTGTGTCTATATCCGATGTGAATCCATATTTATATTCGCCGCTGGTTGCATCGCGAATTATATCGTCGTCCTCTTGGGGTACGTTAGCATTTATGTTGTCTGTCATATTGGATATAACGTTGAAACTCAATTATGGTTGACGAAATAGCCTAAAACTTTAGGCGCCAGAGATACTATTTCTGTTCGGTATTCTTTGCCGCTGCAAAATGTCTCTTTGTCGGGTGGATAAATTGTGAAATATATGTTCAGGCAAATGCTTGCGATTAACATCCAAAGGCATAAACTGAATAATGCCCCACCTATGCGGTCGATGAAACCAAGTTTTATGGCTTTGGCTGTTTTCCCGATAAAAGTTGCTGCGATATTCACTACGATATATATTCCAATGAATACTATTATATATGCCAAAGCTGTAAGTATGGCACCGTGTTCACTCCCCTGACCAATGAAAAGACGTGATATATTGTCGCCCCAAAGGCGGCAGCCGATAACGCCAAGTACTAAGCCTGCAATTGACCCGGCCTGACGGATGATACCGCGATATGCGCCATAGACCAACGATAAAATGGCTATGAGGAACAAAATGATGTCGGTAGTATTCATTGCGAATGATTATTTTATTTTGCAAAAGTACACAAAAATCGGGAAACTATTACACGGGTATATTAAAAAGGTATGGCGCGGCAGTAACTTATTTGCCTATTATAATGTATGCCGTTATAAATAATTGATGTTTAGTAGTGAGCGGATTTTATGTAGATATTATAATCTATGCTTATAAATAAGTGTTTTTAGACGAATGTTGTTGGTATGATCTTATTCTTTGTAATTGAAGTGAAATAGCTATATATTAAGATGATGACTTATTCATTCTTTTTTAAAAAATCAAATATCAAATGGTAGTATTCATTGCGAACAGACTTGTTTGACAATGCTAAATCGTGCAATCCGTTTTTTATATGCTTTATGGTGACGTTCGTGCCCAGGTGATGTGCTGCAGAAGATATTTTCTTTATATCTAAAACAGCATCTGCATTCCGGAAAACATCCATTGAATCGTTGTTTTTTGCTGAACGAGAGGATGTCAGGACTAATATCGGTACTTTTATGTTTGCGCCTTTACGAATCTGTCGTTGACCGGTTTCAATAGCTCTGATCCAGGCTGCATCTACATCTGGCAGTTGGTCTGGTTTCCATGATGGGTTGTATTCCCATTCACCTCCATATATTTTGCGGAGACTTTGCGCATATCTTGTGTCTTTTGGTTGAGGTATGATGATATTTGGGAAAAAACGTCCAATGAGGGCTATTACCGGAATTAACAAACGAAGATACCAAGGTAAATTCCATGCAAGAAAGGGACTGTTGAGCAAAAGGACGCTAATTAAAGAATCGGGGTGTCTGCTCATATATAAAGAAGCCGTCAAGCCTCCTGTTGAGTGACCTAATAGAGCGCATTCTTTTATGCCGTCTAATTTCATTAGGTCTACGGCAGCTTGTATGTCTGGGAAATATTCATCAAGATTTCTTACTTGAAAAAATTGCTGTCCGCTTATATATGAACGCCCATATTTGCGTAAGTCTACCGCATAAAAATTATATCCGTGTTCATTGCATATCTCACCGAATTCAGCTTGAAGATAATAGTCGCTGAACCCATGGATATAAAGAATTGCTTTGTTGCTGAACTTATTTGTTTTTCTTCGAATGATTGAAGAACGAACGTTACCTGCGTAGTCGTCGGGATGCTTGATTGTGGCGCATTCATAATAATTGCCAAGAATGTCGGATTCCCATTTAGGATAAGTCATAGTAATTAAATCTTAGAATACAATTGCAAATATCGGAATAATTAGATTAATATTAATAAAATAATTGCCATATTATTGAGTGTATTTGGGCGGAATTATTCAATTGTAGATTTAATTTCCAGACTTGGAGTAGGGGAGTGGAGATATGTGTTTTTGGGTATATTAAAAATCTGATTTTTTATAATTGCGACAGAGCGTGGTGTAAGTTTTTGTAAATCAATGCGAAAAATTTAAGTCTAATTAGGAAGATTGAAATAATTAAAAAAAATATGCAAAAAAATGCTTGAAAAATTTGCACAGTAAAAAAATAATGTCTAACTTTGCATCGCTTTTGAGGGATAACACCTTCCTAAGTCACTCGGAGATTCGCTAGCTCAGCTGGTAGAGCACAACACTTTTAATGTTGGGGTCCT
>CAJTUG010000044.1 GCA_910579605.1 uncultured Muribaculaceae bacterium
ATGTTTCACTAAAGGAATTTTAAAATAATAGATATGAACACCAATAAAATAACAAGAAAATGGGAAACCATTAAAGAATATACCGATATTCTTTTTGATTTTTATAATGGTATAGCCCGTATAACAATTAACAGGCCTGAAGTTTATAATGCCTTTCGCCCCGTCACCAATCATGAAATACTTGATGCATTGGAGTATTGTCGCGATACGCCAAAAGTGAGAGTCGTCGTTCTCACAGGATCTGGCGACAAGGCATTTTGTTCGGGGGGAGATCAGAACTATAAAACTCATGGCGGTTATCGCGATTCAGACGGTACTCCAAGGCTCAATGTCCTTGATATCCATAAAGCTATCCGCAGTCTTGTAAAGCCCGTTATTGCAGCAGTAAATGGCTATGCGATAGGAGGAGGCAATGTTTTGCAGGTAGTTTGCGACTTGACTATTGCATCAGAGAATGCACGTTTTGGGCAGACAGGGCCTAAAGTTGGCAGTTTTGATGCAGGTTTTGGTTCATCATATTTGGCACGTTGTGTTGGGCAGAAAAAAGCGAGAGAAATATGGTTTCTATGCCGACAATATACTGCGGCTGAAGCTCTCGAAATGGGGATGGTAAACAAAGTAGTACCTCTTGAAAATCTGGAAGACGAGGTCGTGGAATGGTGTGAAACGATTATGAAGCGTAGCCCATTTGCAATAAGGATGATAAAACGTGCACTAAACGCCGAACTTGATGGTCAGCATGGAATCATGGAGTTTGCCGGTGATGCAACTTTAATGTATTATCTTATGGACGAAGCACAAGAGGGCAGGAACGCTTTCCTTGAAAAACGAGATCCTGATTTTGACCAATACCCTCAGTTCCCTGGTTGATGCTGACTGCAAGATGGACTTCATACGACCTTGATTTTTGTTTTGAGGCCGTAACCTCGCGAGAGCGAATGAAATCTAAACGAACATATTTCGTTGAGGTTTCAGATTCTGCCAACGGCAAGAAGGCATATGGCGAATGTGCGCTTTTCCGAGGCTTGTCTCATGACGACGGGCCTTTCTATGAGGAGTGTCTCGCCGCAGCTTGCGGCGATGTTACAGCGTCGCTGTCCTCGCCATTCGCGTCGATACGTTTTGGTTTTGAAATGGCTATTGGGGCTCTTAAAGATGATTCAGTATTCTTAAAGATTCCATCCCCTTGGGCTTATGGGGAAATGGGCATTCCCATAAACGGGCTTATATGGATGGGCGATAAGGCTCTTATGTTTGAGCGCATCAAAGAAAAACTCGCCTTAGGTTTCCATGTGCTCAAATTGAAAATAGGAGGAATTAATTTAGAAGATGAGATAGACCTTTTAGCATATATAAGGAGTAAGTTCTCTTGCGATAGTTTGGAGATAAGGCTTGATGCAAACGGTAGTTTTGCACCGGAAAAAGCGTTGAATAATATTGAACGATTGTCTTGTTTTCAAATCCATTCTATTGAACAACCTGTAAAAGCCGGGATGTCGGATGCTATGTCTGAGATTTGTCGGAAATCGCCTATAAAAATTGCTCTTGACGAAGAACTTATTGGTTTGAAGACTGCGGAAGAGAAGATGCAGATATTGGATTATATAAATCCTCAATATATAATATTAAAACCCACTCTTATAGGAGGGTTGCGTCAAGCAGATGAATGGATTGAACTTGCGACGCAACGAAATATAGGCTGGTGGGCGACCTCTGCGTTAGAATCTAATATAGGGCTAAATGCTATTGCCCAATGGGTGGCTGCGAAGCACCCGAAAATTCCACAAGGTTTGGGCACAGGGCAATTGTATAAAAACAATGTCCCAATGCCGCTAAGCGTTAAAGGCGATCGCCTTTTTTGTGAAGGTGATTTTGATTCCCGATTTATGGACAAACTTCTATGGCGACAATAGAAAACTTTATTGAAGAATGGCATAATGGGAAGCCTTATATCAAGGCTCATACATCTGGCTCTACAGGAAAACCGAAAGAGATCCTTTTAGCAAAGTCAGATATGCTTGCTTCTGCCAAAGCAACCAACGAGTTTTTCAATATTAAGGCTGATTCTTGCCTGGCACTTCCTTTGTCTATAGATTATATTGCAGGTAAGATGATGGTTGTTAGGGCTATTGAAGCAGGATGTGAACTTATCCCGCTAAATGTATCCAACAATATTATTATTCCAGATGAAATAAAAAAAATAGATCTTTTGCCTGTAGTTCCTTCACAAATAGATAGCTTGATACAAAACAAAAAATACGCGTCTAAAATTAAGAATTTACTTATCGGAGGAGCTGCTCCTTCGCCATGCCAATGTGCCGGGCTTTCGGATGCTGGATATAATTGGTTTATAAGCTATGGTATGACAGAGACATGTAGTCATGTGGCGCTTGCCGATAGCTTTGGGTCTAAACGTGTTTTTTGTGCCATGCCAGGGATTTCGTTTGATACCGATGAGCAAAATCGGCTGCTTATAATTGCACCAGGATTTTCGTTTAAAAGGCTACAGACAAACGATATTGTAGAACTGTTATCTCCAAAAAAGTTTATTTGGAAAGGTCGGGCGGATAACGTAATAAATTCTGGAGGATTAAAACTACATCCCGAGGAACTTGAGAATCAATTCCGTAAATATTTGCCTGGAATAGTATTCTACTTGACTTCAGGTAAAAGTTTGAAATGGGGCTCAGAGCTTGTTATGGTCGTTGAAGGGAAAGAAGATAGTGGTTATTTGTTGTCTGTGTTGGAAGAAGCCGGGATAGAATCTAAGTATCTGCCTAAACGTGTGATATGTTATAATAAACTACCGCGTACATCATCCTTCAAAATTATCAGACAAAAATTTTGAAGGATATTATAGAAATAACTACTATTATTGCTCCGGTCATCACAAGGACTAAGTCGTTGGCTGTTAGTTGAATTAGGCCGACTGGATTGTATTGGATTGCGAAAAACGGGCGCTTAATACGTGCGAATGCCATTTCTCGCCGTTCTTTTACAAATAGTCCTACAATGCGATAAACTCCGTATCCTACGGTAGAACCTATAATTGCTCCCGCTAAAATATCACCAGGATAGTGGACTCCCAAGTATATTCTTGAGTAAGAGTTAAGAATAGCCCATGCGAAAATAAAGATTGTGAATCGTTTACGGGAAAATACCAGAGAGAGGAATACTGCTAAAGCAAAAGAATTAGCTCCATGACAAGAAGGGAAGCCGTAAGAACCTCCACGATAACCGTCTACCACATGTATCACAGCAGAGAGTGGATTTTCCAAATTGGAAGGTCTAAGTCGTTCAAACATGGGTCGGAGAAATGTAGCGCAGATTTGATCTGCAAATAAAATAGTAAGGGTTATGCCAATGGCATATAATATAATTTCTCTTGTTTTGAATGCTTTCACCAACATGCACATTATGGCAATATACATTGGTATCCAAGTAAAGCGGCCTGTTGCATGCATCATGAAAGTGTCGAAAAATGAATTGTGGAAGCTATTGAAAAATACGAGGATATCAGCATCCAAAGTATTTAAGGCTTCTAATATTGTTGTTGTCATAGCTGGTCTATATAATCGTATAAATTTTGTAGATATGCTTGGGTTCTTAAATAAATGCTGTCGGTGTTTTCTTCGGGTTTGTCGGTGTTTATAAGTGTGGTTTTATCCTGAAAAACCAAGCCCATGTAGGTTGTGCCTCCGAAAACACCATAGTGAGGTGTAGAAATATCAAAGATGTTTTTACTGTATTTAAAATCAGTGTTGTCTAATCCTAATAGACCGAGTATGGTTGCGGAAAGGTCAATTTGCGAAGCTGGTATATTTTCAAAATTTCTTAAGTTTTCTATTCCACACCCAAGCATTACGCAAGGAATGTGGTGTTTGATGTCTGTGAGAGGCAGATTTTCCGGATAAACTCCTTGGTGATCCGGGACAATGACAATGAGTGAATTGTCTATGCCGGGAGAAGTTCTTATAGAATCTACGAAATCGAAAAGACAACTATCGGCATAAGCAAATGCATTAAGTTTGTCATTGGAAGAAAAACGAGGATTATGGTATGGCACATCAAAAGGTTCGTGGCTGCTTGATGTTTGTATCACTCGTAGTTTTGGTTTCTCAGATTTGTCATTTTTAATGTCTTCTAATGCTTTTTTAAATACAAGGTGATCGGGAGCTCCCCATTTGCTCATTTTTTCTGTTACTGAAAAATCTTTATCGGAAATAATCTTTGAAAAACCGCAATGAACAAGAAAAGCTTGCATGTTTGTGAAATTAGCGTCACCTCCATAAAAATAACTTGCTTTATAGCCGTTATCAATGAGTTTATTGGGTAGGGTAGGTAGGTGTTCTATTTTATCAACAAATTTCATGATAGAGGTAGATGGTTGCCCCGGAATGCCGGCAAGAATAGCTGGTATTGCACGGTCTGTTCTGAAACTGTTTGCATAGAACTTTTGCATGGATAGACCTTCACGAGCCAGAGAGTCCAAACCTAATGCGACGTCTTCTCCGCCGAGATTTGGAATGAGATGGGTCGAAAAACTTTCCATGATTATGATAAAAATATCGGGACGCTTATCCAGATATGGTTTATCTATAGAGTCGTTTCGTGAAAGTGGCTTATTTAAATCTTGGTATAATCTATCGGCATCTTCTTTTGAGAAAAAACGGTAGCTTTTAGAGAAATCTGTTTGATGTGTTGCTGAATAGAGAAGGTTGAAAGCCGGGTTGAGTGCTGTATGGTTGAGCCGATAATCTGAACTGAAATATGCACGGCTTAGGTTCATTGTAGAAACAGTGATTCCTCCGCGTATGGTGATAAAAAGTAAGATTAAGACCAATGCCATAGACAAGCATTCTTTAGGTTTATTTTTAACGCTATAGTTAAATTTAGTTGTTATAAAAAAGAGTATAGCTCCGATTATTACAGCTGTAATTAGGAATGTTATAGAACCTAAGGCTATCAATGGCCAGCTTGCGCTTGCGAAAGCGGCAGAGGGCGACGTAGAAAAATAAAAGAGAGGAGTTGTGTCAAGTCGGAATCCCCAGAACCCATATAGTACAGTGTCACAAACGAAAATAGCACTCAAAAGAATTGAAATCAGGCCTGAATATACCAAAAGTCCGGTTTTTATCCATTTCTTTTCGCCCCAAATAGAGCATATTAGAATTAGAAACGGAATGACAGTGAGGTATGCAGCAACACTGGCATCCATGGAAAGGCCATGGTAAAGACATAAAGCGGATTCCGCAAAATCATTGAGATATATTGCCGAAAATATAAGGCGATCTATGGCAAATAACGCCATGAATGCTAAGAAAAATATCGCTGTCTTAATTGTTCTTGTCACCTTACAAAAAAACGTGATTAAGAAAGATAGGAAATTTTGATTAGAGGGTTTTGCATAAACATTTTGCAAAGATAGACAATTATTCCCGTTTTAGACCAAACTTATTATTAATTAACAAATTATACTAAAATTCTTAACTTATATGACTCCAATCTATTTGGCGGTTTAAGTTTTGTTTAAGAGAATTTACGAAAAGCGCATTTTGAGGTGCTGAAAGATCTGGATCGGAGTCTAATAAATCTTCTGCGGCTTTACGAGCCAATTGTATTATTTGCCCGTCGCGAGCAAGATTAGCGATTTTGAGCTCAAAAGGCAATCCACTTTGCATGGTCCCCTCAATATCGCCTGGCCCTCTCATTTGCATGTCTGCTTCTGCAATGATAAAACCGTCGGTTGTTGAGGTCATGAGTTCCAGCCTTTTACGTGTTTCTTTCGCAATTTGGTGTTTGCTCATGAGTATACAATAACTTTTGTCGGCACCTCGCCCTACGCGACCCCGGAGTTGGTGGAGCTGAGAAAGTCCGAACCTTTCGGCATTTTCTATTATCATGGTTGTGGCATTTGGAACGTTAACACCTACCTCTATAACTGTAGTAGCCACAAGAATTGCAGCCTCTCCACTTGAAAAAAGATTCATTTGAGCATCTTTTTCCGCCGGTTTCATACGCCCATGAACAAATGCCACTTTGTATTGCGGAAATGACGCTTTGATATTTTCGTATCCTTCTGAGAGGCTTTTGAGGTCAAGCTTGTCGTTTTCGTCAATTAACGGGTAAACGATATATACTTGGTGACCTGCTTTGAGTTGCGCTAAAGTTGCCTTGTAGACCTGTTCTCTTTGTTCTTCATATCTAAGAACCGTTTCCACTGGTTTTCTGCCTGGAGGAAGCTCGTCTATCACAGAAACGTCTAAGTCTCCATAAACAGTCATTGCAAGTGTTCTTGGAATTGGTGTTGCGGTCATAACCAAGACATGCGGAGGAACAAGGCTTTTCTTCCATAAGCGAGCTCGTTGTGCCACTCCGAAGCGGTGTTGCTCGTCGATTACAACAAAGCCTAATTTTGCAAATTCTACGTTGTCTTCTATAACAGCATGTGTTCCGATGAGGATATGGAGGCTTCCGTCTGTAAGTTGCTCTGAAATGACCCTGCGTTGTTTAGTGCGGGTAGAGCCGGTGAGTAGTTTTACGTTCAAGCCCAAACGATCTGTCATTCCTCGTATTGTTTCGTAGTGCTGGGTAGCAAGGATTTCTGTGGGTGCCATGAGGCATGCTTGATATCCGTTGTCTACTGCTAAAAGCATACATAACAATGCAACTAAGGTTTTTCCGCTGCCGACATCTCCTTGAACAAGGCGATTCATTTGTTTTCGTCCTATTATATCGGATCTAATTTCTTTGATTACTCTTTTTTGAGCTTCGGTAAGCGAAAATGGCAGGCACAGGGAGTAGAAATCATTAAACCATCGGCCAACTTTAGGCATAAAATAACCTTCACAGTCCATTTTGCGTTTACGAGAACGCATGAGAATGTCTACTTGAATTAAGAATAATTCCTCGAATTTGAGGCGCATACGGGCTTTTTCAAGTTTTTGAGGGGAGCTCGGCATATGCGCTTCTTTTAGCGATTCGTTTATTCCTAAAAGGTCTAATGATGTCAAAACCGATGATGGTAAAGTTTCGGCTAAGGGATGCTTCAAGGTTGCGAAAAGACTGCTTACGGCATCGTGTATGACCCTTGAAATTATTCCTCGTTGTCTCAACTTTTCTGTTAAGGGGTAAACTCCATGGCTACCGCTATCATTTGCAATTTTTTGAGGGCTGTCTACCTCCGGGTGAGCAATGTTGATGGTATGGTTGAAAAGAGTAGGCTTCCCGAATATGATATATTCGGTGTTGGTAAGAAGACGTTTACGCATGGCCTTTATAGCTTTAAACCATACGCATTCCATTGTAGCTGTTCCGTCTGTGAATAATCCAACAAGGCGCATCTTTGCTCCTTCGCCTAAAGTATTGAAGGATATGAAGCGACCTTTGAGTTGCAGCGCTGGGAAATCGCTGTCGCCCGATGAGTAAAGGCTGCTTATGGAGTATATTTTTGAACGGTCTAAGTAACTTGTGGGATAATGCCGTAATAGGTCATAGGCCGTATGTATGCCTAATTCCGCACCTAATAACTCAGCACGTTGAGGGCCAATGCCTTTTACGTATTTTATGTCGAACGACCTCAGTGAGAGCATTCTAAATAAAATTCAGCTAATTTAATGTCGCCCGGATGGGTGATTTTTATATTGTGTTTGTCTCCTTCAACTCCAATCACGTCGAGGTTTGGTATTTTCGCGGCCATGGTGGCATCGTCGGTAGCTGTGAGGTTCCCGATGAAATTAGCATATGCGAATTTTATGATAAAAGAATTGAAACCCTGTGGCGTCTGTACTAATTTATAATCGCTGCGGTTACGAGGCAGCAATGCTGTGCCGAATTTTTCCATTATGGAGTCGGTTAAGTCTAATACCGGTACAACTGCTTTGGCTCCCTTACGGAGTCTATCGACGACCCTAAGAATTAGTTCTTTGTTGACCAACGGGCGTGCGCCATCGTGAATGAGGATATATTCTGTTTGGTTGCTGTCTATGTTGCTAAGAGCATTTCTGACAGATGCGCCTCTTGTATCGCCTCCTACTACAATTTGTGGAGATATGTAGTTGTTGTCGCTACAAAGTTTTTCCCAGAAATCTAAATCGTTACTTGAAAGGACAAGGAGGATATTTGCCCCGGGTAATGCTTCTCTAAAAGCGTCGATAGTTCTGCAAAGTATAATTTTATTGTCTAACGGCAGAAATTGTTTAGGTAAATTGCCGCCGTAGCGCCTGCCGCTTCCGGCAGCCACTACGACGACGCTTATCTTATTGTTATTTTCCATTACCATGCAAAGATGGGGCGGTCGGACATGAGTTGGTTTACTTTTTTCCTTACGTTTTCTATTGTTTCTGGTGATTCGGGTGCTTTTAGAACGGTGTCGATTAGTTCTACGATCATGCCCATTTCTCCTTCGCTCATACCGCGCGTTGTTATGGCTGGTGTTCCGAGGCGTATACCGGAAGTGAGGAATGGAGAGCGGCTGTCGAATGGCACCATGTTTTTATTTGCTGTGATATGTGCTTGTACAAGAACTCGTTCTGCCACTTTTCCTGTCAATTCAGGGAATTTAGAACGTAAATCAACAAGTATGCAATGGTTATCTGTTCCTCCAGATATAATGTTGTACCCCATGTCTACTAAAGCCTTGGCCATGGCAGCGGCATTTGATTTCACTTTCTTTTGATAGTCTGTGAATTCGGGTTGAAGAGCTTCGTGGAACGCTACGGCCTTAGCTGCGATCACATGTTCAAGAGGACCTCCTTGTACACCAGGGAAAACAGCGGAGTCAAGCAATTGCGACATCATGCGGATTTCGCCTTTCGGGCTTTTTTTGCCCCAGGGGTTTTCAAAATCTTTGCCCATGAGTATTACACCTCCACGTGGACCACGTAGTGTTTTGTGAGTCGTAGAAGTTACGATATGGGCATAAGGCAATGGGTTTTCCAACAAACCTGCAGCAATGAGTCCTGCAGGATGTGCCATATCAACCATAAAGATTGCGCCAATTTCATCGGCAACTTTTCGCATACGTGCATAGTCCCACTCACGTGTATAAGCGCTCGCACCGCCAATAATTAATTTTGGACGTTCGCGCAAACATGTTTCTTCAAATGCATCATAATCTACTCGACCTGTTTGTGCATCTACATTGTATTCTAAAGCTTGGAAAACTAAACCGGAGAAATTGACAGGACTTCCATGGCTGAGATGACCACCATGGCTCAAGTTGAGGCCAATGAATTTATCTCCTGGTTTCATGCATGCCATGAATACAGCCATATTTGCTTGAGCGCCGGAGTGTGGTTGTACATTAGCATATTCTGCGCCAAAAAGACGTTTAACTCTTTCAATGGCAAGAGACTCAACTTGATCTACAACTTGGCAGCCCCCATAATACCTTTTACCAGGATAGCCTTCGGCATACTTGTTTGTAAGGCACGATCCCATGGCACGCATAACGTCGTCGCTGACGTAATTCTCTGAAGCGATAAGTTCGATTCCGTCTTTTTGACGGCGGTATTCGGCATCTATAAGCTCGAATATTGCGTTGTCTTTGAGCATAAATATGATAGCTAATATTAGTTATTTAGTCTTTTTTTGAACAGAAAACCCAAATTTCCCTATATAATTGCCTAAAGAGTAGTAGCCTCCATGGCTATAAGCTAAAAGGCCGGCAGCCTGTAGGTCAAAACGGCCTGTAGAATGATCCATATACTTTTCGTCGGCGAGAACATTTACGACTTCAGCAATAAACATGTCATGACTGCCTAAAGGAAGAATGCTTTTAACTCTGCACTCCAAAGAAATAGGCGCTTCTTCTACAGCTGGGCACTCTACCGCAACGCCATTTAGACGGTGCAATTTACATGCTTCCCACTTGTCTGTGTCACGGCCCGATTTCACGCCACAGAAATCTGTGGCGTTGGCCATGTCTGTGGTTGTGAGGTTGATGGTGAACTGCATGTTGGTTTTGATAATGTCGTAGGAGTATCGTTCCGGACGGATAGAAACATAAACCATGGCCGGGTTAGTGCAAATAGTCCCAGTCCACGCAGCAGTCATGAGATTATTGTTTTCTCTGTTGCCGCAACTAACTAAAACTGCAGGGAGCGGATATACGAGAGTCCCGGGTTTCCAATTCTGTTTCATCTGAATTTACTTGATTTCTGCATCCTTTCCGCTAACAGTATGATTACAATAGTCGCAACGGAGCCCTACATTATTTTTATTAACGACTATGAATCTGGTGGTCATTGGTTCGTTGTTGGTAATGCACTTAGGGTTAGAACAAGTCACAATCCCTGAAATCATGTCGGGGAGTTCAACTTGTCGTTTGTCTACAACTTCATAATCGCGTATGGTGTTTACCACAGCAGACGGGGCTATTATGGCAATACGATTGAGTTCTTCTTTTGTAAACTCTTTGTCGGCTACTTTGATGATGCCTTTCTTGCCTATTCTACGGCTTTCAAGATTATTGCCAATTGTAACTGCGCTTTCGAGGGATTCAAGCCCTAAAATTCTAACAGCACGGTACAAAGCTCCGGTGGGGATGTGGTCTATAACTGTGCCGTTTCGCAAAGCAGCAACTGCAAGTTCTTTTTTATCGCTTGTCATGGTTGGGGATATCTATTTGGAGGGCTTTTGTGATTATTGCTTGGCGGGCAAAAACGCCGTTTCTGGCTTGTTCAAAATAATATGCCTTGGGGTTGTCGTCTACATCTGGGTTTATTTCATTTACCCTTGGTAGAGGGTGAAGGATTCTCATAGAGGGTTTTGACACGTCGAGCATGGAGTTTCTTAGAGTATATAGGTTTTTAACCTTTTCATATTCCATTACATCGGAGAAACGTTCGCGCTGAACTCTTGTCATATATATGATATCGCTTTGGGCTATTACTTGAGGCGAGAAATCGGTGTGCTCGCTATATTCTATGCCTTCGGCTTCACATATTTTCCTGTATTCTTCGGGCATTCTCAACTCAGGACATGAGACGAAACGGAATTTAGGTCGGAAATGTCTCATTGCCATTAGAAGGCTATGGACTGTGCGGCCGTATTTAAGATCTCCTACCATAGTAATGGTTAGATTATCCAATGTCCCTTGAGTTTTTAATATAGAGTAAAGGTCAAGCATAGTTTGTGAAGGATGCTGGTTTGCACCGTCGCCGGCATTAACGATGGGGACATCGGTGACTTCTGTTGCATATTTAGCCGCTCCTTCGAGATGGTGGCGCATTACTATTAGATCGGCATAATTGCTCACCATTTTAATGGTGTCTTTGAGGGTCTCTCCCTTGGATGTGCTGGACGTTGACGCATCGGAAAAACCAATAACTCTTCCGCCGAGTCTGTTTACTGCTGTTTCAAAACTTAGGCGGGTTCGCGTCGACGGCTCAAAAAAGAGCGTCGCCACGACCCGCCCGTCTAAAAGTTTGCTGTTTGGGTGTTCCTCGAAATATTTTGCACGACTAAGAAGCTCAAGCATGTCTTCTTTTGTTATGTCTGAAATCGACACGAAACTATTGCTGTTCATCGCCCGTAAGAATTGGGGTTAATAATTGTTTTGATGAGTTGCGTGCAAAGTTACTATCTTTTTTATAAGTTGCCAAATTTTTGAGGTCGCTATGTGAGTATTAAGTTTTGAATAATATTTTAACGTGCATGTTTGTGATTTTTTGTAAAAAATATTTGGATATCTTGCGTGAAAATGTTAAATTTGCACGAATTTAGGTGTCGTGTGTAGCGGCCGCCTATACCTTTTATGATAAAGCGTCACATAAAACATATATCTACTTTCGGGTCGCGGATGACAGCCCTAATAAGCGTGGGTCTCATGCTTTTGCTCCTTGGTGTTGCTGCTATTACGGCTGCGACGGCAAGAAACATTTCCGATGGCATTCGTTCTGATTTCGGATTTGTAGTGATAATGGATCGTGATTGCTCTCAAGAAAGCGTAATGGCAATGAAAACCTTGCTGTTGCGTTCGGATTATGTGGAAAGGTTTACATTCACGTCTAAAGATGACATATTGGAACAGGAAAGCCAAGAAATGGGACAGGATATATCTTCGCTCATTGAAATTAATCCTTATGCATCGGAGTTTAATGTAAAAGTTAAGCCGGCATATTCTAATGCAGACAGCATTGCCGTCTTTACTCAATTTGTGGAATTGTCTCCTGAAGTGTCGGAAATTATAGTAGAGTCAGATATTATTAAAGATGTTGACATGGCTCTTGAGCGAATTCGGAATGTTCTTTTAATTGTGGTTTTTGTTCTATTCCTCATTTCAGTAGTCTTGATAAATAATACTGTGAGTTTGTCTATCTACAGCAGGCGCTTCATCATTCATACTATGCGTCTTGTAGGAGCTACTGCTAATTTTATCAGGTGGCCCTTTGTTAAAGCCGGTTGTATAAACGGATTCATTTCGGCTACAATAGCCATTTTAGTACTATCAGGGATAAGATTGTATCTTCCGTCTGTGGATCCGGTTTTTGCCATATATCTCCCATGGGTACATATGGCAGTGTTATTTATAATTATAATTATATTGGGGGTAGCTCTATGTGCTTTTACGGCAGCATTTGCGGCAAGTCGGCACCTTAGAGCTACATACGACGAAATGTTTCTCAAGTAAAAAGATAAAAGATATTTTTCATTAAATATGGAAAAAAACGACAGCAAAATAGTTCAACAATCTTTGGCGGAATCACCAACACATAATATGCCTTTGCAAAAAGGTAATTTTATCGGCATGGCGATTGCTGGAGTCCTGATTGTTTTAGGCTTTTTATTGATGTTGGGTTCAAGCACAACGTCAGAGGGGTTCAATCCGGATATTTTCAGTTTTAGAAGAATCGTTTTAGGCCCCGCAATTACTTTTATTGGTTTTGTTCTTATGGCTGTTGCCATAATCATTGACCCTCAAAAATTTATCAGGAAAAATAAATGATATAAGAAGCGTATTTAAACCACCTGTATTGTGCACTTTTACGGGTAATATGTTTTTCTATGTAAAATAATATTTAGATAATGGATACACTTGACGCCCTTATCCTTGGTATAGTACAAGGCTTAGCAGAATATTTGCCGATCAGTTCTTCCGGTCATTTGGAGATTTTTCGTGAGATATTGGGCTTGGATTTAACAGGAGCAGAATCTCTTGAGTTTGATGTTATGCTCCACGTAGCAACGGTTTTAAGTACGATAGTAGTTTTGTGGCGAGAATTTTTGCCTCTTTGTACATCGTTCTTCACATTTAAGCGGGATGATAATTTTTATTATGTGTGCAAGATTTTAGTGTCGTGCATACCGGTAGCAATCGTTGGATTATTATTCAAAGAAACAATAGAAGGTTTCTTTGGCCAAGATCTCACGTTGGTGGGCTTTTGTCTTCTTGTTACAGCTTTGTTGCTCTCGTTTTCGTATTTCTTCCGTACGCGTCCTCTTGAGAAAAATAAACTTACGGGTAAAGTATACCGTCCTCGTGATATTACATTCCTTGACGCTTTCATAATAGGATGTTCGCAAGCAATAGCAGTACTTCCCGGGCTATCACGTTCTGGTACTACTATAGCTACAGGTATAATAATAGGCGATAAACGAGAAAAAGTAGCAAAGTTCTCATTCTTCATGGTAATAATACCTATTCTTGGCGAAGCACTTCTTGATATTAAGCATATGCTTGAGCCTGTAGATGCCGAGGCGCTTTCTCAAACTGCAATAGGTGTTATACCGATGTTAGTAGGGTTCGTGGCTTCATTTATTGTGGGATGTCTTGCTTGTAAATGGATGCTCAATATAGTGAACAAGGGTAAACTTGTATGGTTTGCTGTGTATTGCTTGATAGTAGGTGCGATTTGCATTGCCAAAGGTTATAATTTGTTTTAACAATGAATTTCTTAGACGGAGAAATTTTATATATTGACAAACCTCTCGGCTGGACTTCTTTTGATGCAGTTAAACGCATCAGGGGGGCACTTACCCGTCGGTTGAAGGTAAAGAAGATAAAAGTTGGCCATGCGGGGACTCTTGATCCTTTGGCAAGCGGTGTTATGATAATTTGTACCGGAAAAGCAACCAAACGGATTGACGAGTTGCAGGCAGGGGTAAAGGAGTACATAGCTACTGTGACTCTCGGAGCCACCACTCCTTCTTTTGACCTTGAAACTGAAATAGACGCCACTTATCCTACTGAGCATATATCCAAATTATTGGTTGAAGAAGCTCTCAAAAAATTTGTTGGCACTATAGAACAAGTCCCTCCGGCTTTTTCTGCATGTAAAATAGATGGCAAGAGAGCTTACGATCTTGCCCGAAAGGGTAAAGATGTAGATCTCAAGCCAAAGATTTTAGTAATAGACAGTATTGAACTTTTGGACTACGCCCAAAATCAAATAACTATTAAAGTTGTATGCAGTAAAGGTACTTATATTCGCGCTCTTGCTCGCGATTTGGGTATTGCTCTGAACACCGGTGCGCATTTGTCGGCACTTAGGCGTACTAAGGTGGGCGAAATTCGGATAGACGACTGCTTGTCAGTAGACCAATGCGCTGAGCTTATCAGGACGGTAGACATTGAAATGCCCGAAGACACTAATAACGTAAAACATTAATCTATAATATCTATAAGTTCCAATCATGAAATTATCGCAATTTAAACTTCCCGACGAATTAATTGCCGAACACCCAGTTGCGCAACGTGACGATTGCCGCCTCATGGTAGTAAATAAAAAAACTGGCGAAATATCTCACCATATTTTCAAAGAAATCCTAAGTGATTTTAACGACGGCGATGTTATGGTATTCAACGATACCAAGGTTTTCCCAGCTCTTCTTTATGGTAACAAGGAAAAAACAGGAGCAAGAATTGAGGTTTTCCTTCTTCGTGAATTAAATGCCGAAAACAAGCTTTGGGATGTTTTGGTAGAACCGGCCAGAAAAATAAGGATAGGAAATAAACTTTATTTCGGTGACGATGAATCCATGGTTGCCGAAGTTATAGATAACACGACGTCAAGAGGCCGCACTTTACGTTTTCTCTACGATGGACCTCATGATGAATTTAAAAAGGCGCTTTTTGATTTGGGCATGACACCTCTGCCGCCCTACATCAAGCGTGAACCGGAACCGGTGGATGCAACAGATTATCAATGTATATTTGCGGATAAAGAAGGCGCAGTAGTTGCTCCGGCGGCTGGTCTTCATTTTTCTCGCGAACTTTTGACAAGGCTTCAGATTAAAGGCGTGAAGAAAGCTTTCATAACCATTCACAATGGTCTTGGAGCTTTCCGCGAAATAGATGTGGAGGATTTGACAAAACATCGTATGGATTCTGAACAGATGGATGCGTCGGAACAACTCGTAGGAACTGTAAATCAAGCTAAAGATAACGG
>CAJTUG010000045.1:0-6308 GCA_910579605.1 uncultured Muribaculaceae bacterium
TAGCGACCTCACGCCCCCCAGACGCGTACTCTAACCAACTGAGCTACACCCCGTCATCGGAAAAGCGATGCAAAATTACGCCATTAATTTCAATTATGCAAATTTTTCAGAAACTTTTTTTGCACTATTTTTCACAAAAGAGATAAAAACAAGTCTAACAATCAGCATACCAAACAGATAAACAGAAACATATTTTTGAGTAGGGTTTGCTTTAATGTAATAAAAAAATTCTGCCCACAAGAGGCAGAATTTTTAAGTGTATGTAATTGTTTTTTAACCTCCGAAATTATCGTAATGAATCGAAGAAGGTTCAACGCCCAAACTATCAAGCATATTATTGACAGCGCTGCTCATAGGACCAGGACCGCACATGTAATATTCTATGTCTTCGGGATTCTCATGATTCTTGAGATATGTGTCGTAAATTACTTGATGAACGAATCCGGGAGTGTATTTCACACCTGCCGCATCGGCAGCGGGATCGGGTCGGTCAAGCGCCAAATGGAATTTGAAATTGGGGAATTCTTTTTCCAATTGGAGGAAATCGTCGAGATAGAATACTTCGTTTAGCGCACGCGCGCCGTAGAAATAGTTCATCACACGGTCTGTGGTTTTCAACGTTTTGGTCATATGCATGATTTGTGCACGGAGAGGAGCCATTCCTGCGCCGCCACCTATCCACATCATTTCATTTTTGGAGTCAAAAATCGGGTGGAAATCACCATATGGGCCGCTCATAATCACTTTGTCGCCTGGTTTAAGAGAGAAAATGTAGCTTGAGGCTATACCTGGCATAACATCTTGGAATCCGACCTGAGGTTTTGGTTTGAAAGGAGGGGTTGCGATGCGGACTGTAAGCATTATCCTGTCGCCTTCGGCTGGATAATTTGCCATAGAATATGCGCGTACAGTTGTTTCGGTATTTTTACATTTTAACGAGAACAACCCGAATTTTTCCCACGCAGGCAAGTATTCAGGGCCAATTAGCGCCTTATCTATGTCCTTGTCGTAATCCATAGAAAACGGAGGGATTTTAATCTGGGCATACGATCCGGGGATAAAGTCCATATGTTGTCCCGGGGGAAGAGCAACAATAAATTCTTTGATGAATGTGGCAACGTTTCGGTTTGAGATAACCTCGCATTCCCATTCTTTCACATCGAGAGCCGAAGCCGGCACCTCGATTTCCATGTCGGATTTTACTTTTACTTGACAAGCAAGTCTCCAATGGTTCTTTATTTCTTTTCGTGAGAAATGCACTGTTTCGGTAGGAAGGATCTCGCCTCCTCCTTCAATTACTTGGACACGGCATTGGCCGCAGCTGCCTTTACCTCCACATGCAGATGGGAGAAAAACGTTGTTGTCGGCCATTGTGGAGAGCAACGGTTTGCCAGAAGGCACTACGAGTTGCCTGTCTTTGTTCATGGTTACGGTAACATCTCCCGATTGCACCAAATAGCGTTTAGCCACAAGGAGAATTACCACCAAAAGAATTGTAACACCGAGGAAGAAACCCACACCGGCTAAAATGGTGAGCCAGGCCGAGTGCGAGAAAGCGCAAGGTAATATGGTTGAAATCATGGCCTTATTAAATCTTAATACCGAGGAAGCTCATAAAGGCTATACCCATGAGAGCTGTAATTATAAAAGTTATGCCCACGCCACGGAGCGGCGCCGGGATGTTTGAGTACTGAGCGATGCGCTCTCTCACGGCAGCTACAGCTGTGATTGCCAGTAGCCATCCGATACCCCAACCTCCACCGGCGCAGACAGCCGTCCAAACGCTGGGGAAATCCCGTTGCTGCATAAATAGGGAACCGCCCAATATTGCACAGTTCACGGCTATAAGCGGCAAGAAGATACCAAGAGATGAGTACAGCGCCGGAGCATATTTTTCAACGACCATTTCCACCAATTGTGTCATTGATGCAATGACGGCAATGAAGACTATGAGCGACAGAAAGCTCAAATCAACATCTGCAAAATCGGGGCTAAGCCACTGCAGTGCCCCTTGGCGAAGCACATAAGTCTCAAGAAGATAGTTTATAGGCAAGGTTATTGTGAGCATGAACGTCACTGCAATTCCCAAGCCAAACGCCGTCTTGACATTTTTGCTCACAGCAATAAATGAGCACATGCCAAGGAAATAGGCAAAAATCATATTGTCGATAAAGATCGACCGTATAAACAGATTCAGATTTTCCATGATGGGCGATTTATTTCTCTTGAAGGTCTTTGTTGATTGAACGATGTACCCAGATGATGCAAGCCACCAAGATAAGAGCCATGGGAGGCAAAATCATGAGACCGTTGTTCACATATCCGGCATTATAGAAAGCTTGGGGTACTATCTGATACCCTAAGAGAGTTCCAGATCCGAGAAGCTCGCGGAAAAAGCCTACTATTACAAGTATAATGGCATATCCTATTCCGTTGCCCACTCCATCAAGGAATGACGGCCACGGGCGGTTTGCCATAGCAAAAGCTTCCAATCGGCCCATGAGTATGCAGTTGGTGATAATCAAACCGATGAATACCGACAACTGCTTGCTGACATCGTATGCGTATGCCTGAAGAAGTTGCGAGACTATTACCACCAATCCAGCAACCACAACGAGCTGAACGATTATACGTATATTGGTAGGAATAGTGTTTCTGATGAGAGAGATTATAACATTGCTGAATGCTAATACAGCAATGACCGACAATCCCATCACTATTGCCGGTTCAAGTTTGGCTGTGACGGCCAATACCGAGCAAATACCGAGTATCTGTACTACTACCGGGTTGTTTTTCGAGAAGGGGTTGAAAAACACCTCTTTGTTATCTATTTTTTCTGCCATGGCTCTTATTTGTTAAGATTACGGAGAAATGCGTCGTAAGGCGCTATACAGTTGTCGATCATAGCCCCTACGCCTTTACTTGTTATAGTGCCTCCGGAAATCCCGTCGACATAGTCTTCGTCTCCTTGCGGATGCTGCCCGGCTTTTACAACTGCTACGGGGAGGAATGTGCCGTCTTTAATCAATTTCTTGCCGGCAAACTGACCAGAAAAAGCCGGTTTTTCTATTTCCGCTCCCAATCCAGGAGTTTCGCCTTGATGAGCGAAATATGCGCCGTAGACATCGCTACCATTTGAATCTACGCTGATATATCCCCAGATGGGACCCCAAAGCCCTGCCCCATACATAGGAAGAATGTATTTTGTGGCACCGTCGTCGAGGCGGCACTCATATACAGGCAATAGGCGTTCCGATGCCGGCAATTTACTTTGTGCAGCTACGTTTACGGTAAACGCGTCGCCTTCTACTTTTTTGCCGTTTTGGTCTACTACATAAGAATCTACGATGATTCTTGCATATTCTTCTTGTATTTGGCCAGCTTGAGGGCTAACATTGACGCTTGCCAGAATCTGCCGCATCTTGTCGGCATCGGCATTTGCGTTCTGTCGGTCTTTGAGAGAAATGGAGGTGAAAGCCAAAGCTGCTCCCACCACAACCACAAGCACAATAATGTAGATTATGGTATATGCGTTGCTTTGCTTGTTCATTGTTTGGAAGTTTTAAGGCGTTTCATACGGCGTCGGATGTTAGCTTGCACCACACACCAGTCGATAAGCGGAGCAAAGCAGTTCATTAGGAGTACCGCAAGCATGGCACCTTCGGGGTAGCCGGTATTATATGTTCTGATAACAATGGCGATGACGCCAATGAGGAATCCATAGATCCATTTGCCTGTATTTGTCCTTGCGGCAGTCACCGGATCTGTGGCCATGAAAACGGCTGCAAAAGCAAAACCGCCAAGCATGAGCTGGTCTACAGCCGGGATATACGAGGCCGGATAAAGGGGCGATGCAGCGAGATTTGCAATCCAACCTGCGAGCAGCCCACCTGCAACAATAGAGACAATTATCCTCCACGAGGCTATGCCTGCGGCAAGGAGAATAACCATGCCTATTAGTATACACAATGTAGATGTCTCTCCAAAAGAACCGGGTATAAGGCCTACAAAAGCGTCCCACAATGAGATGATATGACCGTCTATACCGGTAAGGGTTATATCGGGACCTGCTTGTGTTGCTATCTGACCTAAAGGAGTTGCGCAAGTGGTACCGTCGGGCAGAACCTGTCCGAAACCGAAAGGTGCACCTGAAGCCACATAAACTTTATCGCCCGACATCTGTGCCGGGTAAGCAAAAAACAGGAACGCGCGTGCTACCAGAGCAACGTTGAGCACATTGTAGCCGGTACCGCCAAATACCTCCTTGACAAAAATCACGGAAAACGCCACTGCAAGAGCAAGCATCCACAGCGGAATTTCTGCTGGGCAAATCATGGGTACAAGAATACCTGTTACAAGGAAACCTTCTTGTATTTCTTCTTTCTTCCACTGCGCTACTACGAATTCTATGCCGAGACCTACAATGTATGATACCAGCACACGTGGCAAGATAGTGAGGAACCCATAAATCATCATATCCCAAAATGGGAAAGTATTCAGCCCCAAAGCCAATTGGTGCTGATATCCGGTATTATACATACCGAAGAAAAAACAAGGCATCAAAGCCAATACCACGATAATCATGGCGCGTTTTGAATCCAAAGCGTCGTGGATATGCACGGCCCCTGCCGGCGCCGAGGTGGTCTTTGGCGTATAGAGGAATGTTTCAAAGCCATCAAAAACCGAGCGGAAGGCGCTGTATTTCCCCCCGGGCTCAAAATTGGGCTTTATCTTGTCGAGATAATTACGTAAACTTGCCATATTTTATTCGAGTTCTTTACGGATATAATCAAGGCCGTCTCTCACAATTTGCTGAAGCGGCATTTTAGAAGCGTCGGCATATTCTGCAAGAGCAAAATCTTCGGGAGCTATTTCATATATGCCCAAAGCTTCCATCTGCTCGATATCTTTGGCCAATATTGCTTTAATAAGATACTCCGGCATGATATCCATAGGCATCATGCTGTCGTAGATACCAGAGAGAATCATAGCCCTACGCCCCCCGTTGAGCCTTGCATCGGGGCGGAAGAGACGTTTAAGGAAATGACCGGGGAAAGAACGGCTTGTGCTCATCTTGTCGGTCGCCATAGAAGCCCAACCCATGAATTCATCTACATCGTCGCCTTCGGCTATAACGGTAATTTGATTAAACGGGAAGCGGAGGAATCCGTCGGCGCCAACAGAAACTCCCGAGAGCACATTTCCGCTTATTATACGCTTATGGCGCGAATCGTCGGCCATACGGCCTTTGATCAACGGCTCTACCGAAGCTCCGGCAATTGTCTGAACAAGCCCCGGGGTCTTGAGTTCTGGGCCGGTTATTGCAACAGTATATTCAGAATCGACTTTACCGGCAGATATCAACGCACCAATCTTGCAAAGGGTGACAGACGACATTGTCCATACCGTTTCGCCTTTGTTTATAGGCTTGACATTTGCAATCTGAGTCCCGACATTGCCGGCAGGATGCGGGCCGGCAATCTCAACCATTTGGGCGCCTTTCACAGCCTTGAAATTTTGGCCGGCAGGATAAGATATATAAATCTTGCCGTCGGTAATACGAGAAAGTGCCTCTACAGCTTTTTCCATAAGCTCATAGGCGTTTGAAGGCAAACGGAAAAGACCGCCAGCCAGAGGTGCGCTGTCGAAAGCAGAAACAAAAATATCGCGCACATAGTCTTGAAGACCCGGCACGATATCGTAGGGACGGCGGCGTATCAAGGCCATTAAACCAGATTGCGCCAATGCAGAACGGAAGGAGTCGGGATTAGCGGCATCAAACTTGAACGTCACATCCTCAAGACCCTTGCCTGCTTCTATTTCTACACGTATAATTTTACGGCGCTCGCCTCTCACGACAGCCTTGACTGTGCCTTCTATAGGCGAGACCAATTTCAAATCCGGATTGTTCTTATCGTAAACGACCGGTGTACCTACACCAACGGCGTCGCCTTCTTTCAATGCCATTTTAGGGGTAAGACCCGGGTAATCGTCCGGGTAAATGGCACAAAGCCCAGGTTTTACCGATTGCACTGCGGCCTCCGGGGGAATACCTCCGGCAATAGGTAAATCCAAACCTTTTTTCAGAATTATATTCATGTGATATGGATGGCTCTATGTAATTATTAATAGGCTACAAAGTTAGCCATAATTTTAAAATTTTTTCAAAGATACCATCTCGGAATTTGCATCTTGTTAGCGTTTTTTAACACAAGAAGGGCAAACACAAAAAAACACCGGAATTTCTAACGAAATATTTCCAGTGTATCCTTGTGGGCGCTGAGGGATTCGAACCCCCGACCCTCTGC
>CAJTUG010000045.1:6337-15131 GCA_910579605.1 uncultured Muribaculaceae bacterium
CCCGACCCTCTGCTTGTAAGGCAGATGCTCTGAACCAGCTGAGCTAAGCGCCCTTTCTCGCCGAAAGCGATGCAAAATTACACACAATTTTTGAACCCACCAAATTTTTCAGCCACTTTTTTCAAAAAAATTTCACACCTCACGTTTTTCTCCTAAATATATATAAATAGCCATATCCAAAATATCGTTCTTTTTGGCTGAACGGGAAAAAAAACGTACTTTTGCATCTGAATCAAAAACAACACAATCCTACATGAAACGGACAGAACTGGTAGAAAACATTTATAAAAAAGGCTCTTTCTTGTGCGTGGGCCTTGACCCCGACATAAAAAAGATCCCCCAACATCTTTTAGGAGGGGCTGAACATCCAGTGCTTGCATTCAACAAAGCCATAATAGACGCCACCGCTCCTTTCTGCGTGGCATACAAACCTAACCTGGCTTTTTACGAGTGTCTCGGAGCCGAAGGAATAGACGTTTTGAAAAAAACGGTGGAACACATACGACAAAACTATCCCGACCAGTTCATCATTGCCGACGCCAAACGCGGCGACATAGGGAATACTGCCGCAATGTATGCCCGCGCATTCTTTGAAGACATGGATTTTGATGCTGTGACACTTGCCCCATATATGGGACAAGACTCCGTGCAACCTTTTTTGAACTACAAAGATAAATGGAGCATTATATTGGCGTTGACCTCAAACCCCAGTGCGTCTGATTTTGAAACCGTAGCCGACGCCAAGGGTTCGCCTTTATATGAGCGTGTACTACGCCGCTCGCGCCACTGGGGTTCGCCTATCAACACCATGTATGTGGTAGGAGCTACACAAGCTCAGGCTCTGGAACAAATCCGCACCATAGTGCCGCGCCATTTCCTGCTCGTTCCCGGAGTGGGAGCACAAGGCGGCAGTCTTGAAGAAGTAGCAAAATACGGCATGATCGACGAATGCGGCCTGCTCGTCAATTCCTCCAGAGGTATCATATATGCCTCATCTGGCGAAGACTTTGCCCAAGCAGCTGCACAAGCGGCAGAAGACTTGGCAAAACAGATGAAACAACTACTGCCAAAAGTTTTCGACACGCTCTTTGAAAGCGAGAAGAATATCTAAGACCACCCATCCATGCTCACATACACAAACCACTTGCGCAAACTTATCCTACCGGAATACGGCAGAAACATCCAGTCTATGGTAGATCATGCGCTCACAATTGAAAACCGAGAGGAGCGTAATCTATGTGCCAACGCCATCATAGAGGCTATGATGGCTCTTTTCCCTCCAACCGGCGACAAACAGGAATATATAGCAAAATTATGGGATCATCTATTGGTGATGAGCGATTTCAAACTTGATGTAGACCTGCCTTTCCAACCGGTCGACCCTGCAGTATTCGGCGGGAATCCAGAACCTCTCCCAATTGCATACACCAACAATATCCCTTTCCGCCACTACGGCCTCCACATTACGCGTCTCATCGATATCGCCTCCCAAATGCCCGAAGGAGAAGAACGGCAAGCCTTGATATACCTTGTGGCTTCGCAAATGAAAAAATTGCTCAGTTCTTCGTCTAAAGACAGCGTTGAAGATTCCAAGATTTTCAAAGACCTCCGTCATCTGTCGCAAGGGGCTATTTCGGTAAATCCCGACTCTATGATTTTGCCTGATTTCAGGGTTTTGCCTGCGCCAAGCACAAAAAAGAAAAAGAAAAAATGATCGACGAGTCCAAATTAGCAGAAATAGGCAAAATCAACAAACCCCACGGCATAAAAGGAGAATTGTCGGTGGAACTCGACGACGGTCTCGAACCCGACGATTTCACTTGCTTCTTCGTAGAACTGAACGGCTTATTTGTCCCTTTCTTCGTGGCGGAATCAAGGCCAAGAGGCAAAGAATCTTGGTTAATGCGCTTTATTGGCGTTGAAAATGAAAAAGACGCTGCAATGTTTGCCAATAAGCCTCTCTTTGTAAAAGACGACGAGGTAGATTTTGAAGAGGAAGATTCCGATGGTTTCTATCTATCCGACCTCATTGGATTCCAAGCTTTTGCCGACGAACAACTATTAGGCACTATTACAGACTACGACGATTCTACCCAAAATATCCTATTCCAAATAGACAACGACGGCCGGCAACTATACATACCGGCAACCGAAGATTTCATAGTAGCAATAGACACTCAAGACAAGTCGGTTATTTTCACACTCCCCGACGGACTGATAAATCTCTAAACATACCTGAAATGAAAGAATTCGACGAAAACCAAGCAGTGAGCCTCATGCTCGCAGCAATAGGTTATCAAAATAATAACACAAACAACGATGCGGCCTTAGAAGTTCTCGATCTCCTCTATGACTACTACGACGAAATGGGAGAACTTGATCCCGACAGCGACGAAGACGAGACCGACATAAACGACGCTGTATCGTTTATTGCAAAGCAGTTGGCAAAAAACGGCCCGGACACCGAATTTTCGCACACGCAATTGTATGCAATGGTCAAAGCAGAAATACAATACGAAGAATCTTTAATCTAAGTGTTCTTTCTTATGCTTAAATATCTCTCCGTACTCAAAAAAACATTTGCGGTCGGTCTTTTGCTCTGCTCCCTAAGCACTGTAGCGCAAAAGACTGCGTTTGATCCTCTTTCGGCCTCTATAGAAGAGAACATTGCCACTCCGGCCGTTCAGCCAAAACACAACACAGCTGTCGCGTCGGCAATGACACCACTCCTCAAAGCTATCCGCAACCACGGATTCAATGCTCAGACAGTGAGAAGCGGCGAAGTTATAATGGCATCTATCCCGGCAGCCGAGCTTTTTGCGCCAAACCAACGACAACTCGGCGAAACGGCAAAAAGCTCGTTGAAATTGCTTTTTCCCTATATAAGGCTACACAACAAATACAAAGTTATTGTAGCTGTACACTGCGCAGATACCGGCGACGACATGTACCGAGAAGAGCTCACTGCCGACAGAGCCAACGCGATAGACGAGTTGTTTTTTAACCTTAACGGCGGTGCCGATACAGGAATTATTCCATACGGGTTAGGCGACGACGAACCGTTAGCCCCAAACACAAGCCTCAAAAACAGAGACAAGAACCGCCGTGTGGAAATTTATTTTGTCCCCACTCAAGAGTTTATAGACTCAGCAAAAAAAAGAAAATAATAAACAATGCCCAACACTCCCGCCTCCCAGCGTCAGTTTAAGTCCAAAAGCCCATTTGACAAAAAAGCACAGCCCACCGACGTTATCGGCAGGTTGGTACCACGTGCAGTTGAAATAGAGGCAGCGGTCTTAGGCGGCCTGATGCTTGAAAAAGACGCTTTCACTGAAGTTTGCGAAATTCTTAAGCCAGAGAGTTTCTATGAGCCAAAGCACAGATTGGTATACGAGGCAATCCTGTCTTTGGGCTTAGAACAAATGCCCATAGACCTCATGACGGTTACAAACCGTCTCCGAGAGCAAGGCACACTCCAAGAGGTTGGCGGCCCAGCTTTTATCGTCAACCTCACGGCCAACGTAACCTCGGCAGCGCATATAGATTTCCACGCCCGTATCGTTGCACAGAAACAATTGGCACGCGAACTCATAACATTCGCAACCGCAGTAGAAAGCGGTGCATTTGACGAAAGCAACGATGTAGACGACCTGCTACAAGATGCCGAAAGGCGGCTCTTTGAAATATCGCAGCGCAACATAAAACGGGAAGTCCTCCCAGTGAGCGCCATAGTGGAGCAAGCAGTCAAACAGATAGAGGTGGCTTCTAAACGAGAATCGGGACTGAGCGGCCTCCCAAGCGGCTTTACAGACTTGGACAAGCTCACATCTGGCTGGCAGAACTCCGACCTCATAATCATTGCAGCCCGTCCGGCTATGGGCAAAACGGCTTTTGTCCTTTCAATGGCCTTGAATATTGCCATGCAAGGCAATCCTGTAGCTGTATTTTCGCTTGAAATGAGCAACATACAGTTGGTAAACCGTCTCATTTCAAATATCTGCGAACTCCCGGGCGACAAGATTAAAAGCGGACAACTTACCCCTGGCGAATGGAGCATGCTCCTAAACAGAATCCAAACGCTGGAAAAACTTGAGCTTTTTGTAGACGATACCTCAGGTCTCACCATAACAGAGCTATATACTAAAGCACGAAGGCTTGTGCGCGAACACGATGTGAAAATGATTATCATAGACTACCTCCAGCTCATGACCGCCGGAGGCCTGAATCTCGGATCGCGAGAACAGGAGGTAAGTACAATATCGCGTTCTCTCAAGCAATTGGCCAAAGAACTTAATATCCCTGTCATTGCCCTGTCGCAGCTAAACCGAAAGGTAGAAGACCGAGGAAACAAGGATAAACGGCCTCAGCTTTCCGACTTGCGCGAATCCGGCGCCATAGAGCAAGATGCCGACATAGTATGTTTCATCCACAGGCCGGAATATTATTCGCATACTGCCACCGACAGCGATAACCGCGACATCCGTGGCCTTGCCGAATTTATTGTGGCTAAACACCGTAGCGGTTCTGTAGATACGGTAGATATGCGCTTCCGCAAAGAATACGTGAGATTTGAAAACTGGAACGACGGTTTCGACGGCGACCTGCGTCCGTCGAGCGACAATCTGGAGACCGAGGTTCCGGTACAAAATAGCGTCCAAGCGGCTGCCGACATGGCAGCTCTGGGCATTGGCGCCACTCCTCTTCCCAAACAAAGTTCAGACGGAACCCCGTTTTGAGGTAAAAAATAGCGAACGATTGACTGTGACAATATGTCATCTTTTGGAATAAATATACAACCAATATAAAAAAATCCTTACTTTTGTGCCATGGCTTTAAAGCCGACGACGGTTATTTTCCGTTTTTATAACGGTTTATTCTGGCGACAATATAATCTAAATCCAAAATAATGAATAAATTAATTCACAAATTTTTCTTTGTATTCTTCATAGTCTTTGGAGCAGTTGCGTTTGCTTCTTGCGGCGATGACGACGATGATGATGATTTTGATTTGCCCGAAATAGAAGAAGGGCAAGTCCTTGTTTTCAACGGTTCCAAGTATAATCTATCTGGATTACAGATGCACATGGACACCGATGATGGGCCACACAAACAAACTCTCAATCTCCTCCCCGGAGAATATGCTATCGTAACGCCATATCCCGCTCCAGATTACTATTTCTCTATTTATGGAGAAAAACAAGGACGAGTATATTTTTCTAAAAGCTACAAGATGACAACTACCAAATGTATTTTGACATCCGACATTGTTGGCAATTGGAAAACAGAGGGCACTCATGTATATTACTACCGCGATGAATTCGTAGAAGATTGAATACCCTGAAATAAAACCATATAAAACGTGCGGCTCAACAAATGTTGAGCCGCACGTTTTAGTAGCCACTTAGAAATTCACTGCCATTGATTTCCTGCACATCACAAGTTCACGCTTCGTTTGAGCCATTTGGCGGCGGCATGAGGCAAACTCCCTACGAAGCAATTCCATTTCCCTGTTGCGGTCGCCGTCGTAATGAAACGACGATTCATCGTCGTTTTGCCCGGGAGCGTTCCATTTCATCACCAATGTATAAGGAGCATTGCCATCTGCACTCGAGAGGCTATAGGTGCTTATGCCCCGGTTGTCTTCAAAAGTATAGACATAGAGCTTACGCGTCTTAGATGCCCTGAGAGCTTTTTGACGTTCCATTTCAAAGGCTTTGACCAGTTGCTGGTAATATTTCGGATTGGAAAACTCAAGGACACGGGTAATGCGTGTAAGCTTGTGTTTGGTGCGGTTTCGGCGCTCTGCATAGGTTGTTTCTACATCACCTTTCTTTTCAAGGTCTTCTATAACCTTGTCTATACGCCCTTGGGCAAAGCATGGTATGCCAATAAATATCATTATGAGAGAGAGGAGAATGATATGCAACGTTCTTTTATCCATGAGAATGAATTTTTATTGTTTCTATCGTGGTTAATTACCGAAAAAATCGTCTCTTATCTGTGCCGCCAGTTTCACGTCGGAAATGTGGGAGAAAGCATCTTCCATCATAAGACTGTCGATATTTTCATTGAAAAACGAATCTTGGGCAGCAAGTACCGAAATACTGTCCGCAACCCGTTCGGCACGAATTATATTTCCATAGATCTTTGACAGATCTGATATCCTTTTGCCTTTGTGAACAACATAGCTGCCGGCATAGGCGGAATACAAACGGTTTTCAAATTTACTTGAATTTGCAATGAGTACTGCGCCAACAGCCACAAGTGCAGCAAGAGCTGCCGCCATACCTCCAACATAAGCCCACCTACGCTTTCCATGGTGCGGTTCTGCAGTCTTGGGAAGAGAAGAATACCAGCTAAACATATGCCGATACTGCTCCAGGTCGCCAGGCAAAAAAGAGGCAGAGCTGTAGAACTCGTAGAGCCGGTTCTCTTCGGCCGGAGTCGTATCGCCGGCAAAGAAAAGCGCCACAAGTTCTCGGGCTTGTTCTTGAGTTAGTTTTGGATTCTTTTTAATCATAGTTATATTTTTGGAGAGAATTGAGCTGAAATAATTTCTGCCACATGTTTGCGCGCCCTGGACAACGCCGTCCTCACAGATCCTTCGGAACTACCGAGGAGAGCGGCTATAGCGGCATTATCGTAGCCATCTATATGCCTCAATCTTATTAAGGCTTGTTGCGAATCGGGCAAACTCTGCAACACCGAATCAACGTAATCGGCCTCTTCACGACGAATATAAATCTGCTCCGGAGAGTCTATCTCTCCCATGGAATCAGCTTCTTCCAGCTCTGCAAAAGCGCCTATATGCTTGCTCCTGAGCACATTTATAGACAGATTACGAGTCACCAACAAAGCGAATGCCTCTACAGACCGTAACTGATGCAAACTGCTGCGCATACTCCACAATTTGAGCATAGCGTCTTGAACCACATCCTCGGCATCGTCGGAATTGCCCAGGATGGAGTTTGCTTTTCGCAATAGCCGTGGTCTCAAGCTTCGGCTTAATATTTCAAACTCATTTATAGTCATGATGAGTTGCTTACATTCTTAAGACACGGAAGCAAGCTTTTTGTTACACTAAAAATGTCATTTTTCTTATTTTTTCAAAATATCAGCAAGAAAAGCACTAAAGCATCCATGATGTTAATAAATGGTTAAAAACAATTACATTTTGGCAGTCGTGGCACTTTTATGTATCTTTGTGCATTAAACCAAAATTTTATCACAATGAAGAAATTCTACGTAAGTATTTGTGCTCTTGCCCTCATGGGTTTGACGGCAAACGCACAATCAGGGTCGCTGTACTCAACCGATTTCGCCACAGACGACGATTTCGCAGCGTGGACAGTCGTTGATGCAAACAACGACGATAGAACATGGACTTTCGACGGCACTAACCAAGATTTCAAAGTTTTCTACAATTACCACGGAACGAACAAGGCCGACGACTGGTTCTATTCGCCAGTAATCACCCCCGAGACATCAGGGCAACATCTCATATCATTTCAAGTAAAAGGCAGTTCCTACGGCGAAGACCTTGAAATATGGACCGGCAAGAAAACCGACCAAGGATATGCAATGGAAAATAAAGTTGCCACATATAACTCCATTGGAGCTGATGCATTGCTCAAAAACATATTAGTGGAATTAGAAGCCGGCAAGCCTGTTGTCGTTGCATTCCACGCAATTTCAGAGCCCGACAAATACCGTCTATACCTCAACAATTTCTCGCTCTCATATATAGAGCATCCAGCCGACATAGCGGTAAAAAACATTTCCGCACCTTTCTCTGGCGAGAACCTGGGATTGGAAACCGTTAAAGCATTAGTAGCCAACGAAGGTCCAGAGACTATCACCTCTTGGCAAATGTCATATACAGTTTCCCTTGCAGGACAAGAAGCCGAAACAATTACAGAAACGGTCAATACATCTCTTGAGCCTGGCGCCACTATGGAGTATTCTTTCAGCCAAAAGGCCGATTTTTCTACTCCAAGAGGAATCTACTCCCTTTCTGTCAGCGCTAATGTAGACGGCGACATAAATGCATCAAACAATAGCGTCCAATCTGAAATAAGACACCTTGCACCGGCCGAACTTCCTTATTTCATGGGATTTGAAGCCGACGAAGATACCGGTAACATCTCTACTATAAATTGCAACAACGACGGCGGAGACTGGAATATCAACGTGGATTCATGGTTTACACATTTCGCCCACACCGGCTCGGCTTGCATGGCATATAACTACGATTCAAATAACGCTGCCGACGATTGGTTCTTCCTCGACCCGTTTGCATTGAAAAAGGGATACTACGCTCTCAAATTCTGGTATTCGGCATTGGAAAACCACCCGGAGAAACTACGTGTTTGCTATGGCACGGCTCCAACTCCCGATGCCATGACAAATGTGCTTGTGGAGTATAATCCGATCAACAACAGCAACTACGAAGAATCTATCAATATCTTCCAAATACCTTCCGACGGCAAATACTACATAGGCTTTTATGCCTTTAGCGACGCTAACGAAAACTGGCTGTTGATAGACGATATCTCGCTTGAGCAAATAGATCCTAATGCCGCAGACCTTGAAATCCTTTCGTTTACCCAGCCTTTTGACTACTGGAGAGAACCGAACTCTACAAATGTAGTTTTCACCGCACGCAACATCGGGATTGTAGATGTAGATGCAAAAGTAAGATTCTACATCAACGACCAATTCATTGAGAAAACCGAAACAATCCGGGCTCAGGAGATTAAAGAAATAAGTTTGGAGTCTTCTATTGCAAGTTTGG
>CAJTUG010000046.1 GCA_910579605.1 uncultured Muribaculaceae bacterium
ATGAATTTTATTATGGTTGGCAAATTATCCATTCTTGGTAAATACGTACTTATTCTTCCGATTATTTTTCGTATCTTTGCACATTAGAAATATGAACGTAAGTTATTGGATATCCAAACGACTCCGTTTGGCTGGAGATTTTCGTAAACCTTCGGCCGGTATTATTGTTGCTATTACAGGCATAGCCTTGGCTGTTATTGTCATGGAATTTACACTCGCCATTGTTTTGGGTTTTAAAAATGGAATAAGGAACAGATTGGCGGGATTTGAAGCACAAATTACCATTTCAGCCCCATACTTGGAAAATGGTTTACAAGATGCTTCCATAACACTTTCACCAAAACTTGAAAGAATTATAGCAGAAAATTTGACAGGGGATTATACTCAGAGACAAGTTATTCGCCAACCTGGAATTTTAAAAACCAACAACGACTTTCAAGGAGTGATTTTTATCGCACAAGAAGGACACGATAATTTCAAGTTTGAAAAATCAAATATTGTAGAAGGTGCTTGGCCAGATTTCAGTTCCGACACATGTCGCTCCCAAATTGTGATATCTAAACCAATGGCACAAGCCTTAAACCTTGGAATTGGTGACAAATTATATTCTACTTTTATCATAGACGAGAGCGTAAGACTGAGACGCCATAAAATTGCAGCCCTGTACCAATCTAATTTTGGTGAATATGACATGACTGCCGTATATGCATCTCCAATAGAGTTGAGAGGAATCCTCGGATTAGATTCGCTTGAATCTAAAACACTGGAAATACGAGGTCTTGATTTCAACGATCTCAGCATAGATGCACAATCATTGCAAGATGCTCTGATTCGAGCTGTTGCTACTGGAGATTTAAACAATTATTATCCCGTTTCATCCGTAGAGCAGACAGGCGCAATGTACTTTAATTGGCTTGCTCTCCTTGACACTAATGTAGTGGTAATTTTCATCTTGATGCTTTGTGTATCTGGCTTTACTCTCATCTCTTGCTTGTTTATCTTAATCCTTGAAAGGGTCAAGACAATAGGCATACTACGCTCGTTTGGTGCGAAAAAAAGCATGGTACGTCGTATATTCATATATATGGCAATGAGAGTTGTAATTATAGGTTTGATAATAGGAAACTTAATAGGTATACCATTACTCCTTCTCCAACTCCATTACCACATAGTGCCTCTAAATCCAGAAATGTATTATCTTGATACAGTACCGGTAGAAATTAATATTTGGTATCTGGTAGCTCTAAATATAGGTGTTGTTGCTTCTGCTTGGCTTATTTTAGTCTTGCCTTCGCATCTCGCTTCCGCAATTGATCCTGCAAAAACTGTCAATTATGACTGACACGAAAAAGTTTGGCGCACTTTTTGCTATCTCAATTGTTAAAGAAATATAGATTTCATGTTGGAAAAGTCTTGCATGATGCCAAAAACAATTTAATTCATTATATTTGCTCAAAATTTTTTATACATGACCCAAATACCAGATATTAAAAATCTCATCATAGAAGGTATACAAAACCGAAAAGGAAAATCTATAACCGTTGTAGACTTGTCTGCAATAGAAAGCGCCGCAGCGAGTTGCTTTATTATAGCAGAAGGCACATCCAATACACAAGTTGGTGCAATTTCCAAAAGCATTGAAGAACATGTGAGAGAAAACAGCGGTGTGAAACCATATAATATCGACGGGCTTGACACCTCTGATTGGGTAATTATAGACTACGGCGACATATGGATACATATTTTCTTGCCACAGACACGGCAACGCTACAATTTAGAAGACTTGTGGGCAGATGCCGTAATCACTCAAATTAAAGATCTCGATTAACCATTTTATAATATGGCATTTTCTCCAAACAGCAACCCTAACAAAAACTCAGGAAAAGGACCGTTCCGTTTCAGCCTTTGGTGGATGTATGGAATCATATTCCTTTTTTTAGCAGGCATTTTTATTTTTGATACAAACTCGGTTACTAAAAAAGTAAGTTATTCCGATTTTGAAAAATATGTTGAAGCCGATCACGGAATCAACAAAATCGTTGTTAATACAGATAAAAAAATCGTAGAAGGTTTTTTGACCGATTCTCTCGCTTCAGCTCTTTTTCAAAACAGCAGTTATGCTCCCGGCAAAGGGACTTTAGCAAAAGTTGAAGCAAATATACCGTCGGCCGATAAATTAGCCGACAAAATAGAACAATGGAGACAAAGCGGAGCATTCACCGGAAATGTTGAATATGAGCAGAGCAGCCCTCTCTCTTCTTTATTCTGGTCATTCTTCCCGTTCATCCTTATAATTGGAGTATGGATATTCCTCATGCGCAGAATGTCCGGAGGCGCTGGCGGAAACGGAGGCGCCGGGGGCGGTATTTTCAGCGTCGGGAAATCTAAAGCCATGCTATACGACAATAAAAATTCCGACAAGATAACTTTCCGCGATGTTGCCGGTTTGAGCGAAGCAAAAACCGAAATTGAAGAAATAGTCGAATTTTTAAAGAACCCTAAAAGATATACCAACCTTGGAGGTAAAATACCAAAAGGAGCTTTGCTTGTAGGACCTCCGGGAACTGGTAAGACATTATTGGCAAAAGCAGTAGCAGGTGAGGCCGACGTACCTTTCTTCTCTATGTCTGGTTCTGATTTCGTTGAAATGTTTGTAGGAGTCGGTGCTTCCCGTGTTCGTGATCTTTTCCGTCAAGCTAAAGAGAAAGCCCCATGCATAGTATTTATTGATGAAATAGATGCCGTAGGTCGTGCTCGTGGCAAAAATGCAGGAATGGGAGCAAACGACGAACGCGAAAACACCCTCAACCAACTACTCACCGAAATGGATGGTTTTGGAAGCAACAGCGGAGTCATTATATTGGCTGCTACTAACCGTGCAGATATTCTCGATAAGGCACTTATGCGAGCAGGACGATTTGACAGACAAATATACGTAGATCTACCCGATCTTCCAGATCGCGTCGAAATTTTCAAAGTACACCTCCGCAAAGTTAAAACCGCTCCGGATTTGGACATAGACCTTCTCGCCCGTCAAACTCCGGGTTTCTCTGGAGCAGACATTGCAAACGTTTGCAACGAAGCAGCCCTTATCGCAGCCCGCCATAACAAAACTATGGTGACAAAAGAAGATTTCAATGCTGCGGTAGACCGAATTATTGGTGGCTTGGAAAAACGTTCAAAAATTATCACCGATGCCGAAAAACGTTCTATCGCAATCCACGAAGCCGGACATGCAACTGTGTCGTGGTTCCTTGAATATGCAAATCCATTGGTTAAAGTCACGATAGTGCCTCGCGGAAAAGCCTTGGGTGCCGCATGGTACTTGCCCGAAGAAAGGCAAATAACACCGGCTCAAGCTTTACTTGACCAAATGTGTTCGTTGCTCGCTGGCAGAGCCGCAGAAGACCTCACATTGGGACGCACCTCCACAGGAGCTCTCAACGACCTTGAACGCGTCACAAAAATGGCATATGCAATGGTCGTTTATTACGGCATGAGCGAACGCCTGCCTAATTTATCATACTATGATTCTTCAGGACAAGATTCTATGTTCACAAAGCCATTTGGCGACGCACGTGCCAAAATTATCGACGAAGAAGTTTCGAGGTTAATAGAAGAACAATATGAGCGGGCTAAAACAATTCTCCGCAGCCACGCCGAAGGACACCAGAAACTCGCCGAAACCCTTTTAAGCCGCGAAGTGATTTTCACTGAAGACGTTGAATTGATTTTCGGCCCTCGTCAATGGACATCCCGAACCGACGAAATTTTCGGGGCTAAGAAAACTGAGCCTACACCACCGCCAATTGAGGACGTAGAAGGAACCGAAATAACCACTGAATAATTGAATAATAAGGAAAAAGTGATATATCTTTCGATATGTCACTTTTTATTATTCAAACATAATATATTTCAGCAAAAATTTAACCAACTTTTTTCACAAATCAGTTGTTAATATAAATGAATGTTAAACTAAAACTTTTCATCATGCTGAAAAAATTTCTCGCCGAAGGCATAGGCACCATGTTCCTTGTCCTTCTCGCCTGCGGTAGCGCAGTGCTCGCCGGTCCTTCTATCGGAGGATTGGGAATCGGCCTTTGCTTTGGCCTTGTGCTCGTCTGCCTATGTTATTGTATAGGTAACATCTCCGGATGTCATGTTAACCCTGCTGTTTCATTTGCCATGCTTTTGGCCGGGAAAATGAGCGGAAAAGAATGCATCGGTTATATAGTATTCCAATTGCTTGGCGCAACTATTGGTGCTGGATTCCTCTATTGGTTCATGAATATGGCCCCGGAATTCTCGTTTGGTGGCATTACATCACCCGATAAATATTTGGCAACAAATGTCCTTCAACCTGGAGCTACATCAGGCATGGCATTATTAGCCGAAGGACTTCTCACATTTTTCTTCGTCTTAGTCATTCTCGGCGCTACCGACCCTGCAAAAGGATTTGGCAAATTCTCCGGTTTGGCAATAGGTTTGGCTCTTGGCTTAGTAAATATAGTCGGTATACCCGTAGACAATTGCTCCGTAAATCCTGCACGCAGCTTTGGCCCTGCTGTATTCTGTCCCGAAGCTTGGGGAGATTTCTGGATTATGGTGGTTGGTCCTGCTATAGGTGCGATAATAGCAGTTCTCTGTTGGAAAGCAATCGCGGCAAACCGTAAAAGTATAGAATAAAATTTCTTATAAAATTCATAAGAAGAGCCCGGGTCTACCGAGCTCTTCTTATGCGCTATATAATCAAAAGAAACTATTCCGATTTCAGAATACTCAAAATATCTTCTTCAATCTGAGGAGCTGTCAGTCGACATTCTTTTGCCAATTCATTGGCATCATAACGGTCTGCAAATTCCTTTTTCAATCCATAGCATTTCACCTTCATATTGCTCGTACCGTAAAATCTCGCTATTTTCTCACCGAAACCTCCGTCCAGAATGCCGTCTTCAAGTGTTACTACCAACCTATGATTTGTCTTTAGTTCATCAAGCAAATTATCGTCAATACCGCTAAGATAACGTGGATTGATTACCGTTGCATCAACACCTTTCTTCTGCAATTCCCTGGCAACATTTTCCCCAAGTCCAAAGAAAGAACCCGCACCTATAATTGCGACATCGCTTCCACAATGTTCGACACAGAATTTATTGAGGTTGGAATAGTCTGCCGCATATGTTTTGCCGCTCTCCGATACCATAACGCCTGGGACTCGTATAGCAACTGGATATTCTGTCTGCTCCAAAGCCCAATCAACCATAGAAAGATATTCTTCCTTACATGTAGGGGCAAGATATACAAATCCTGGTATATTACTTAGGAGAGCAATATCAAACCAGCCCAAATGTGTAGTATCATTCATGCCATACATGCTTCCATAAAATACACCTATAGTAACGGGAGTATTGTTTATAGCCACATCCTGCGACAACTGGTCGTAAGCTCTCTGGATAAATGAACTTACAACGCCAAAGAATGGCTTTGCGCCTCCTTTTGCCAAACCTGAGGAAAGTGCAACAGCCTCCTGCTCAGCAATACCAACATCAATAAATTGTCGGCCTGCTGCATTTCTAAGTTCGGGAGTAAAACCTATAACCCCTGGCGTCCCTGCTGTAATAACCGCAATTTCTGGATCCGATTTCATTTTGTCAAGAAGATGTTCTGCAGTTATAGTGCCATAGTCTGCTTGCTCATCGATAATTAAAGGCAACCCCGAAGATTTATCAAATGGACCTCCATAGTGAAATTCCTCCCGGTGAGCTTCGGCAGGTCCAAAACCTTTGCCTTTCTGAGTACATATGTGCACTACAACCGGATGATCTATATCTTTTACTTCTTGGAAAGCTTTCACTAAAGCCCCAATATTGTTGCCATATGCCACATAGCGATAATCATAACCAAGAGACTTAAACAAGTTTGTCGCACATTGGCCATCGGTCTCTCTCAATTCCCTTAAGTTTGCATACATTCCACCGTGGTTTTCTGCAATAGACATATCATTGTCATTTACTACAACAATGAAATTGCTCCCTAATTCAGCCGCATAGTCAAGCCCTTCAAAAGCTTCTCCGCCACTCAATGAGCCGTCACCTATAACTGCAACCACATTTTCTTTTCCTCCGCGGAGATCTCTTGCCTTGGCAAGACCTCCAGCCAAACCTACAGAGGTAGACGTATGGCCTATTTCAAATAAGTCATAATCACTCTCTCGGGGACATGTATAACCGGTAACATCGCCATAATGAGCCGGATCGATAAAAGCTTCAATACGTCCGGTAAGCATTTTGTGTACGTAACTTTGATGAGAAACGTCAAATACTATTTTGTCTTCAGGGGCATTGAAGACATAGTGGAGGGCAACAGTAGCTTCTACCATACCCAAATTAGGACCTATATGTCCCCCTTTAGCGCTCAACTTGCTTAGTAAAGCATCTCGCAATCTATCCGAAAGATTACTAAGTTCATCTACCGTTAAATGTTTGATATCTTCAGGTGAATGAATGTCTTTTAGTTCCATATAACAACTGTTGTAGTTAATTAGTAATAGTCCAACAACATTATTGCCAAATTAGTTCTTGGCAATAATTAATTGCAAAGTTAAACTCTTTGCGTCAAATAGCATAACACAAATCACTTTGATTATTACCAAAAACAACGATAGACTAAGAGGTGGCAAGAATTTTTTCCAATATTGAAATAAACTGGTAATTCTTAAGCCCCCAACAAGGCGATATCAGCATTTCTTTTGGAGCTTGGGCAACAAACCGTTCTATCGCGATAGCTCTTGGCAATAATTTCACAATTCGTGCACAAAGATTTGCGTAGCTCTCAGGAGTAAACTCAGGTAATACAATCTTATTCTCAGCAACAAGCCTTTCCAATGTAGTACCCCTCAGCACCTGAAGCTGATGGAACTTAATAGTAGAAATCGGCAGAATAGATGCCCTCTCTACGGTTTGCAACATCATAGCCGTATTCTCTCCAGGCAAACCTAAAATATAATGGTGGCCTACAGGAAAACCCGCTTCTGAAGCGCGTAGAGTAGCGTCGACAGTCGATTCCCATGTATGACAACGATTTATAGCCGTTAACGTTATATTATGCGAACTCTCAGCACCGAATTCCAAAAAAATCTCTCGCTTAAATCGTGTCTTTAGAGAATTTAATTCCTCCAATAAAGAATCAGGACAGCAGTCTGGGCGAGTACCTATTATTAAGCCAACTACATCTTCTTGTCTCATAGCCTCCTCATATAGCGACATCAAGTAAGAGAGATTGCCATGAGTACCTGTATACGATTGGAAATAAGCAAGATATTTCATTGTAGGATACTTCCTCGCAAAGAAATTTTTCCCCTTTTGAATTTGTGCTGCCACACTCAAGCCTTTTTTCTCCCATTGCGGGCTAAAAGCTTGATTATTACAATAGATACAACCACCTCGCCCTATAGTGCCATCTCGGTTAGGACAGCCTAAGTTAGCATCTATAGATAATTTCTGTACCTTACCCGGAAAATATCCTGCAAGGAATTCTGAATAATCTGTATAGTACTTTCCCATCATAATTTAGATGAGCGATTCTGAAGTATAGAATCAAAAACCACGATAGCCGTCAATGCCTCTACAATGGGAACTGCCCGTGGGACAGGACATGGATCATGCCTGCCGCTAACTGTAACTAAAGCAGGCTGGCCGCTACGGTCTACCGTTTCTAAAGTCCTGCCGGGTAGTGTCGCTATAGGTTTAAAAGCCACTCTGAATCTTATTGTCTCACCATTAGAAATACCACCCTGGATACCCCCTGAATGGTTTGAATGTGTCTTAACCCGTCCTCCTTCACTATAAAACGTGTCAACAGACTCAGAGCCTTTCATACAAGCGGAAGCAAAACCGTCGCCATATTCGAAACCTTTAGCCGCATTGATATTAAGCATAGCATGTGCCAATTGTGCTTGAAGTTTCCCAAATAAAGGCTCTCCTATTCCTGCGGGCATACCCCATACATAACATGAAATAATTCCGCCTACGGTATCGCAACTTTTACGCGCCTCTTCAATTTCATCAACCATTTCACTGCTTAATAAGCCCGAAGAAACATATTCTCCTACAGATTCACGATCTGGGACGAAACTACTTTTTGCATTCCCAATTTGCGAAGGGAAAGCAAATATAGAAATACCCATACTTTCAAGAGCCTGACGCGCTATAGCTCCGGCCACAACCCAAGGTGCAGTCGCTCTCGCCGACGAGCGTCCACCGCCTCGAAAGTCTCTGATACTATATTTGGCGTCATAGCTAAAATCGGCATGGCAAGGGCGGTATACTTCTTTTAAGTTATCATAGTCGCCGCTTCGGGCATTCGTGTTCTCTATCGCAAAACCAATCGGAGTGCCGGTACTCTTACCATCAAATGCCCGACAGAAATTTAACTCGGTCAGGCTCTTTTCTGGCTGTACCAAACTTTGAATTACCCGGCGCTCTACGATCCAGCTCCTCCTGCACACGACAGATATCAATGGAAATCCCCGAAGGGATTCCATCGATGACGCCGCCTATAGCAGGCCCATGACTCTCGCCAAAACACGTGAGCCTATAGATGTTACCTATCGTGTTCATCCTTATTTTGCAATATCAGCCACATCTGCACCGGTAAAAGAAATAAGACTGGATGGATTTATCTTTATTTGCATGCCCCGAACTCCGGCACTCACAAAAATATAATCATAATCTAAAGCCGTTACATGGAAAAAAGTAGGGTAGGGCTTCTTCATACCTATAGGAGAACAACCTCCACGTATATAACCGGTCATCGGTAGAAGCTCCTTCATCGCTATCATCTCTACCTTCTTGTCGCCAAAAGCAGATGCTGCTTTTTTCAAATCAACCTCCATATTTCCGGGCACAACACATACAAACAAGCCATTCCGTTCGCCTCGCAATACGAGAGTCTTGAAAACTTGCCTTATATCTTCGCCTACCGAATCAGCCACATGACGGGCATCCAAATTTTCAGGATCAACAGGATATTCAACCGTTTCAAAAACTATCTTAGATGCCTCCAAGAGCCTCACGGCATTTGTCTTGTTTTGTTTTGCCATATCAGCTATTCATAAGCAAAAATCTCTCTGCATCAAGAGCCGCACGACAACCGTTACCTGCAGCTACTATAGCTTGCTGATAAACAGGATCTGCAACATCGCCGGCAGCGAAGACTCCGTCTACACTCGTTCTACATGTACCTGCTTTAGTAACAATGTATCCTTGATCATCAAGCTCAATAGCATTTTTGAAAACCGATGTATTAGGTGAATGGCCTATCGCAAGGAAGAAACCGTCTATCGCAATATCATATTTATCTTCATTCTCGCCAACTTTAGTCACTACATGCGCTCCTTCAAGTACTGGATCTCCAAAAAGCCCAACGGTATTCGTGTTAAATAGCACCACGATTTTAGGATTGTCAAATACCCTTTGTTGCATAGCTTTAGACGCACGGAGATAATCCTTTCGTACTATCATGAAAACCTTTTCTGCTAATCCGGCAAGATAAGTAGCTTCCTCGCAAGCCGTATCGCCTCCGCCTACTACTGCAACCGTTTTATTCCTGAAAAAGAAACCGTCGCATGTCGCACATGCACTCACGCCCATTCCAAGATATTTCTGCTCATCGTCAAGGCCAAGATAACGTGCTGAAGCTCCGGTCGCAATAATTACAGTCTCTGCCTCAACCTCAAATGCACCGTCATTCACCTCAACCTTAAAAGGACGGTTAGTAAAATCTACTTTCGTAACCTCCCCCGAATGTATCGTTAAGCCAAAACGTTCAGCTTGTGCGCGGAAATCGTCCATCATTTTTGGACCTTTAACTCCCTCAGGATATCCAGGGAAATTTTCCACATCAGTAGTGGTGATTAGCTGGCCCCCCGGCTGATAACCCTCTATCATTACGGGGTTAAGATTAGCTCTGGATGCGTAAATGCCGGCTGTATAACCCGCCGGTCCGGAACCTATGATAAGGCATTTGGTGCTGATTGTATTCATGTGTCTTATGTTTTATCTTAAATCAATAATTTCTATTGCCGGATACTTATCTCCGTCATACTCGAAAATCTTCGGGTCTTTTCTTCCAGATGCTATGATTTTGCCTATAGCAGCATCTATCATATCCCCATTTGTAAAAGTCACTAAAACTTTTGCAGGATAGTTGTTGGGATTAATGCTCACTTTAACGCTTTTTATATTAGTACCTCGAGGCTTCAACGGCGTAAGCTCTATTTGGTAGCGCCCCCCGGAATCAGGTAGACGAAGAGCCTTATAGAACCCCTGGTAATGGTTTAGTATAGTAAATGGATTACTCTCCATTATCTCGGCCAATTCAGGTTCGGTTATGCTCACCTCTCTGGTACTCTCTATCATAGTCCATTGGGTTGTCCCATTATACCAAACCTTAAGCTGAGGCGTCGTCATTACATACGCCGGTCCCGACATTGTCAAATGTCCGGAAACAGCTCCTTGACCTCCGTTTATTGTGAAATCAACATCCAAACTGGCCGAGGACGTGATTTTCGCACACATAGCCTCAAGAATACCCGTTGCGCTCTTTGTTGCTCCATAACAACAAGTACTCACTAATACAAATATAAAGAACAGAACTTTTTTCATCTAAAATAGGTTAACGTGCTATCCTTGCATTTAGCTAAACGCATAATCCGACATCCTTGTTCATTGTTCCATCAACAACCGCCTAACCTCTTCGGGTGTCATTAGAACCTCTCGCGGTTTTTGACCGTTGGCATGCCCTACAATACCAAGAGCTTCCATCTGGTCCATATACCTACCGGCCTTGTTAAAGCCTATTTCAAATTTGCGTTGAAGCATAGTTATAGAAGCCTGGTTTTGAGAAGCAATAAAAAGGGCACACTCTGTAAACTCTTTATTCTTGCTTATTGAACTGTCTACAGAAACTCCGCTTCCACTTTCTTCCACCATAGGTTCTGGCAACGAGTATGGCTCTACAAAACCGGGTTGATTATCAATATGTTCACAAATAGCTTCTATCTCTTCTGTATCTACAAACGCACACTGAACACGCTCCGTTGCACCATTGATGAGAGTAAGCATATCTCCTCGGCCAATAAGACGGTGGGCCCCCGGACGGTCCAAGATGGTCTTGCTGTCTATCGACGACAAGACCCTAAACGCAATTCGTGCAGGGAAATTCGCTTTGATCATACCGGTTATGATATCCGTACTTGGGCGTTGGGTAGCAAGAATCATATGCATACCCACAGCTCGAGCCTTTTGAGCAATACGCCCAATAGGAGCCGAGATATCCTTGCCTGCTGTCATTATAAGATCGGCGAACTCGTCAACTATCATAACTATATAAGGTAGATAACGATGTCCGTTGGCCGGATTGAGCCTCCGTTGTTCAAAGCGTTCATTATACTGCTCAAGACTTCTAACCCCGGCATCGCTCAACAACTCATATCTTTTATCCATTTCCACGCACAACGAATTAAGAGTTGCTATTACCTTATCGGGATCTGTGATTATGGCCTTGTCTTCCTCAGGCAACTTTGCAAGGAAAGCATTCGTTATCCTACGGTAGAGTGTAAATTCCACCATCTTAGGGTCTATAAGCACAAATTTAAGCTCGTCTGGATGCTTGGAATACAACAGTGATGTTATTATACAATTAAGCCCGACAGACTTACCTTGACCCGTAGCACCGGCAACAAGAAGGTGCGGCATCTTTGTCAAATCCGCTATGAAGATATCATTGGAAATTGTCGACCCAAGAGCCATCGGCAAATTGTATTTGTTGTTTTTAAAGGTCTTGGACTCTAAAACAGTCTTCATTGAAACCATCTGTGGTTTCCTGTTCGGAACCTCTATTCCTATAGTCCCTTTTCCTGGCATAGGTGCTATAATACGTATACCGGGAGCAGCAAGACTCATTGCAATATCATCCTCAAGACTCTTGATTTTTGCTATACGCGTACCCTCGGCCGGAACGATTTCATAGAGTGTAACTGTCGGACCGATAGTTGCCTCTATTCGCATTATTTCTATATTGAAACTCCGCAATGCATTTACGATCAATGTCTTGTTGTGAGCTTGTTCTTCCGGGTTAATTTCGCAATTGTTACCCCTATCGATAAGCAACTCTGTCGACGGAAAAACATATTGCGAATGAGAAGCCCTATGATCATATGGCTGGTCTGCGGTAATGCGATCCCCATGACGAATTGATTGTACCTCTGGTTCTTCCTCCGCTTCTTCCTGTGTGTGATTCACAATTATAAGTTCAGGATCAGCAGGAACGCCAGAACCGGAATCTGACCCATTGGCAGAAAGTGCCTTTTCTGTTATATTTCGTTCTTGCGGGATACCGAAAGCTACCGCAGGAACCTGGCCTGTTGCTTCTGTAATTTCTTGTTGAGCAATATCAACATCATCACCAATCTCATTTTCACCTCCAAGGGTATCCAATGCTTCCTGAGGAGTAAAACGAAGATGTTCTTGCGGAATAGCATTGCTATCAGCGTCTATTCCTTCTTCCGGATCGTTTTCATTTGAGACATTAAAAGCATTTTCAACAGATACTCCATCTCCATCTGGCTGGTCAAACTCCGAAACGACCTCTTCTACAACCTTGCGTTGCGGCAATAGCTGGCGCACATGGAACAACAGCCGCTTTATTGGATATAGGAAAACGGCAACAAGCAATCCAACAAGAATCGCCGAAACTGCATAAGCTCCCAAATATCCTGAAAAACCTATGAGGAACTTGTTTATATAATAACCATGGTTACCTCCGAGCGGAAATATATTTTCCTGATCAAAAGTGATCAGTCCTATAATTATTGACAATGATGTAGCCGAGAAAAGGCAACGGAACGACAATGGCCAAAACGAAACCCTTTTCAAGCCCAAACATGATATACCAATTACAAAAAGATATAAAGCTAAGATAAAGGAACCCAAACCAAAAGAGTCCACCATAAGCCAATGGGCTAAAGTAGCTCCAAATACATTGCCTGCGTTTTCAATCTCCGCGCCACCCGCTTCAGCCATAGTGCGGCCATAAAGCGCACTTTGATCCGTCGCATGGTTAAAAAGAAATGAGATACTGCATATCGTCATTACTATAGCAACAATACACAATATGATCCCGGCAGCAAAATGAGTCCGTTCATCTGTAAAGAAACTTATTATATTATAACTTTCTTTCTTTTGCTTATGGTTCTGTGTTTGTTGTCGCCGAGGACGTCGTGAATTTGCTGGTCCGTCTGCATCGGGAGTCGGACGCCTCACAGGACGTTGAGCCCTTTCTGTCGTAGATACACGACGGCGGTTTTGAGCACGTGCTGGCATACCGCCAAAAGCTGCATCTACATCATAGTCTTCCATTTCTGGATCAATATTGGAACTTCGCATTAATGTTGAGGATGAGGATTTGTTGTTTACTTGTAAGATATGTGTCTTTCACCTTTGATGCAAAGATGCTATCACTGCTTGAGGGTTTGAACTCTTAAAAATGGCATTACCGGCAACCGCTACATCGGCACTGGCAAGCGCGCATGCACGGCCTGTCTCTTCATTAATTCCGCCATCAACCTCTATAAGAGCTTGTGAACCGCTTTCTTCAATCAGTTTGCGTAGCCTGGTAATTTTATTAAGAGTATTCCCGATAAATTTTTGGCCTCCGAAACCGGGATTGACGCTCATTAGAAGTACAAGATCTAATTCCGCCATAATATCTCTTAGCAATTCAACCGGTGTTGCAGGATTAAGGGTTACGCCAGCCTTCATTCCGGTAGATTTTATATGCTCCACAACTCGGTGTAGATGTGTACAAGCTTCATAATGCACATTCATTAAATAAGCTCCGGAATCACGCACTCTTTCTACATATCGTCCCGGGTCTACAATCATCAAATGCACATCAATAGGTTTTGTAGCCGTGCGGCCTACCGCATCAAGAACCGGAAAACCGAAAGATATATTAGGAACGAAAACTCCGTCCATAATATCGCAATGAATCCAATCCGCACCGGCCTCTTCAACCATGCTTATGGATTCTGACAACCGGCCAAAATCTGCAGATAAGATAGATGGTGCTACTATCATTGTGCTTTCTCTTTCTTACCGCCCTTAAAGGCATTGTAAACCAAATATGCAACACAAAGTACCAACAAGGCTAAGCCGCCCATCGTCAAATAACTGTTATATTTCTCTACAGATGTATAAAGCATATCAAGAGAAACATGCTGTGCAAGCCACCATCCCAAAAACGCTAAAATAATATTCCATACCATAGCGCCAAGTGCCGTAAAAATAAGGAAAACCCAGATGTTCATCTTGGAAATACCTGCTGGTATAGAAATAAGTTGGCGTACCGCTGGAATTAGACGGCCTATAAAAGTTGAAACTGCTCCGTGTTTATCAAAATATGCCTCAGCTTTTTCAACTTTCTCTCGCGTAATCAGGCAGGCATGCCCTATCCGTGAATCTGCAAAAGCATAAACTATTGGGCGGCCAATTAGTAGAGAAAGTACATAGTTAACCAAAGCTCCGGCCATAGCTCCAGCTGTTGCCACCAAGACAACAATAATAATATTCATATCGCCGCGCTGTACCGCAAGATATGCTGCCGGTGGAACCACAACTTCCGATGGAAAAGGAATAAAAGAACTCTCTACCATCATGAATATGAATACAAAAATATAAGACGCATTGTTAACGAACCAATCGAAAAACCATGCTGCGTCCAAATAATCAAAAATCGATAAGGGCAACAATAAATCTATCATTATGTTTTTTTTTGCTGTTTAATTGCAAAATTACAAAAAAAACTCCACCCATACATAACATTCTCATAAAATATACCACTATTTTTTCACCAAAATAACACCTCAGTCACTCACTTATCATTTAAAAAATTTTAAACATAAGATTTAATCCCAAAAACAAAAAACGGCTTGCAGAATTCCTGCAAGCCGTTTAATATCTGAAAATTTAATTTATGCAAGGAAACCGAGCAATACACCGGCTGCAACAGCAGAACCGATCACACCGGCAACATTCGGACCCATAGCATGCATGAGC
>CAJTUG010000047.1:0-7599 GCA_910579605.1 uncultured Muribaculaceae bacterium
GTGTCGACATGCGTGTTGTTGTCAAACCATCCAATATAGTAAAGAGTCCCGAGGGCTAATGTAGCTACAATCAAGCCAATAACTATCCATACCCAAAAAGAATAGGATTTTCTGCTGTTGCGAGTCATAATATCTTGGAATTAAAATGTTTTTATTATCATAAAACACAGATGTTGAATAGTGTTTTATTAAAAAACATTTTGGGTATGATATTGGTTTTCGGCTTTGGATAAATTTGTTAAATCTGATTTAATTTTTGTTTGAAATCGTACATCATTATTGCAGCTTCTGCAGCTTCAGCCCCTTTATTACCAAGTTTTCCACCGGCTCTGTCGAGAGCATCTTGCTCGTTGTCGACAGTTAATACGCCGAAAATAACAGGAATGTCGCAGTCGCTGTTAAGATGGGTTATTCCTTGTGTAACGCTTTGACAAACGTAGTCGAAATGCGGAGTTCCACCTTTTATAACGCATCCGAGAACAATTACGGAGTCAAATAGGCCGCTTTCAATAATTGAAGATGCAGCAAAAGTTAGTTCTACAGCACCCGGAACATCAAAGGTTTCTATCATATCGGATGGAATTCCTTGTTCTTTCAATGTTTTGAGAGCACCCTCCATGAGTGCAGAGGTTATGTGTCCGTTCCAAAGTGTTTTTACAATTGCAATTCGCATATCGCGTTCTTTTGGCATCGGTTTCTGAGGTGTGTATGTAGACATGTGGTTATGGATTTAATTTCCAGGATTGAATATTTTGTTTTTCTGAGTTTGCTGCAAAAGTAAGAGCGTTCTGCAATATTTCATTTGCATTTTGGCTGCTTATTGAATCGCAGTCTTTGGGCGAAAAGTCGTTGTTGGCTATGAAATCTACGATTCCTGCAACGGCGGCTGCTTGCCATGTTATTGATTTAGAGTTGTCTCCGTTGATTTTTATTCTTTCTGAATTTTTACGGCTTAAAAATGAAATGGAGTTATCTTCAGGATTTATGTTGATTAATGCAGGGCAATAAAATGAAATATGATTGGAGAATGCGTCGTTTTCGTTGGAGGTGCCAAATATGATTTTCAGGTCGTCGTTTCTTGTTATTACGATGTTGGAAATCTCAAGGTTCTCGAGTATTTGTGGCATAACTCTTGTGATGCGAGGTTCTCTTTGAGGTGGGAATCCTGGCAAATAAACTAATATCGCTTTTCTTTCGGAAGCATGAATGAGGAGTTTGTACATGCGTTGTCTCATCCTCGCATCTATTGTGTAGAAGCCGCCGAAAAGGATGATGTCGTTTTCGTCAATTCTTGGCCAAATGATGTCGAAAGCTTCCGGAGGGTAGTTTTCGTAACGAATCATCTGCGAAGATCCGATATTATTGATATAAGCATTTATCGGGGTGCGTCCTTCTGTAAATCTGTCTATGGATTTTGTGTCTACTCCTGATTTTTGGAGCATATCGACAATGGATTGGCCAATTGGATCTGCCGCTGTTTCCGAGGCCATTATTACATTATGACCTTTGCATGCTAATGCGGCTGCGGCGTTGACTATTCGTCCAGCCGGGGCTGCTCCCAGCGTGTTTCCTGCATTGTCTAAAACCAAATCTATGGCGCATTCGCCGATACAAATTATTTTTTTCATTTTTCAGGCTTTTGGTTCCCGGGCAGCTTTACCGAGGTATCCGCCGTGGTGCCGTTTTGCATATTGCTGACGTGTGAACCCAATTTGTTCCATTACGTTAACAACAAGGACATCTCCAATAACAGTCATCACCGTTGTGCTTGTTGTAGGCGTAAGTCCTAATGGGCAAACTTCAGGTGCTCCACCGGTGAAAAGGGTGTGGTCTGCAATAGCGGCAAGGGGGCTGTTTTGCGAGCCGGTGATTACTATTACAGGAATGTCTGCATAGAGTCCGTGGAGAAGGTCTACAAGTTCTATTATTTCTCTGGTTTTACCGCTGTTTGAAATAGCGATGAGGATGTCGTTTGGTTGTACAACCCCAAGATCCCCGTGTTGGGCTTCGCTTGGGTGGAGATAAACAGCCGGTGTTCCGGTAGACGAGAATGTTGTTGCAATGTTCATTGCAATTTGACCGGCTTTCCCCATTCCAGAGGTAATCAATTTGCCGCCATTATTGTGTACACGTTTTATTATAGCATCTATTGCCGACTGGTAATCGTCTGTAATAGGTATGTTTTCTATTGCTTGGCTTTCTGCGCGGAGAATCCTGCGCATAGATTCTTTAACGTCCATTAGACTTTAGTTTAGAGTAACGGTACAAAAATACAGAATTTTTTTTAGAGTAGCAAAAGGAGTCAAGGCATCATGCCATGGTCGTTAAAGGAATAAAAGCCTTTTGGTGAAACGACGACGTGGTCAAGGACGCGTAAATCAAGCAGTTTGGCACCGTCGGAAATTTTTTTGGTCAAGTTTATGTCTTGTTGGCTCGGTTTGAGATTTCCAGATGGGTGGTTGTGGAGAAGTATGATGGCAGAAGCGTTTGCAGCGAGTGCTTCCCGCATGATTACACGGATATCTACAGCGGTACTTGCCAATCCTCCTTGACCGATTTTAACGGGTTTTATTACTCTGTTGTCTTGGCGTAGTAGCAGAATCCAGAACTCTTCGTGTACAAGATTTGAAAAAATGTCTCGGGTATAATTGTAAACGAGTTCCGAAGAGCTCATTTGTGGATCGTCTACACGTATTGCATCTGCTGCGGCGCGGGCGCCGAGTTCAAGAGCGGCAAGTAGTGTCAATGCTTTGGCTATTCCAATTCCGCTATATTTTGTTTTGAATTCTGTGGCGGAGAACCGAGCTACTTTGGAGAGGTGGAACCCGTTGTCTCTCAGTATTTCCTCGCATAGCTGCAAAACGTTTTTGCCTTTGATGCCAGTAGAGAAAAGGATTGCCATCAATTCAATATCTGAAAGGGATTTTATGCCGGTTTTGAGGGCTTTTTCTCGAGGCCTGGCATCCTGTGCCATATCGGTTATTCTATTAGCCTGAGCCGGTTCAGAGTTTTTCATTTGCTCCTTTTCTGATTTCGAGTTCTTCGTTGATGTTTCTCCCTTTGGCGAAAAGGATTTTGGTTGTCCACGCTTTTATGAAGCCGGCTCCGTATCCGCAAAGTTGTATTAAAGCTGCCGGCACTGCAAGAAAGGCTATTTTAAGTGATTTTGTGGAGTATAATGCACCGATGAAAACTGCGGCGAAATATATGCCTAATGGCAAAAGAAACCACGGGCTTATAAAGATAGAGAGAAGAATGAGCGCTAAAGTGCCTATTAAGAACAAAGCCGGTAGCATATGGACAGCTTTGAGGGAGTCGGGATATAATATTTTCAGAGTGATTCTGGACATCCCGAATACGTATACTTGCCTTAGGAATTTTCTGAAATCAATGCGCCGTTTGTGCCATACATATGCTTGGCGTATTAGCCCGGTTTTAAAATTAGCAAGTCTTATGCGAGTGCTCATATCTATGTCTTCGGAAAACATTTCTCTGAAACCTCCGACTTTGTTGTATACTTCTCTTGAGAAGCCCATGTTAAATGTTCTTGGCACGAATTTTTCCAGTTGCACAGCGCCGCCACGTATGCCGCCTGTGGTGAGGAAAGAGGTCATGGAATAATTTATCGCTTTTTGTGTTTCCGAGAATGAGTTATGTGCAGCATCTGGTCCGCCAAAACAATCTACATAGTTTTTGTCGAGCTCAGCGGCAAGTTTGTCAAAATAATCATCGGGAATCATGCAGTCTGAGTCAAAGAATACGAAATACTGCCCTTGCGCTCTTTCCAATCCGTAGTTGCGTGCTATGGAACGACCTTCGTTTGGCTTCATGAAATATTTGACATTCAGACCTTTTGTGGCGGCTTCGTCGACTACCTTTTTGCATGGCAATGTAGAACCGTCTTCCACGATTATGAGTTCAAAGTCTTTGGAGGATTGTCTAAGCAGGCTGTCGGCCAAATCTTTGACTTCGGCTTCTCGATTATAGACCGGTACTATGACAGAAAAACGTGGATGCATCAGCTCATACGGTTTTTATAGTCTTGATAATTGAATTTGCGAAGATATTCGCATTCTCCATCGGAATGGCAAAGCACAATATCGGGGTGTTGGATGCCGTTGAACATTGTTGTTTTAACGGTGGTGTAGTGGTTCATGTCTTCAAGTGTGATTTTAGAACCAATATCAAGTGGTTTCTGGAAATACCAGTGGTCTTTAAAATCACCGCTTAGACAACTGTTGCCACCGAGTCTGTATGCAATCCCGTTGGCAGAGCTTTCTGTTACTATAGGCATATATGGCATTTCAAGAGTGTCGGGCATGTGACATGCAAAAGACACATCGAGGATCGCAGTTTTTATACCGTCGTTTTCTACTATGTCTACTACAGATGCAACCAGATCGCCTGTCCTCCATGTGAAAGCGCTGCCGGGTTCAAGTATGACACGAAGATTGGGATGACGTTGCCTGAAACTCTTGATGACAGAAACGAGATGGTTGCAATCGTAGCCTTCACGGGTCATCAAGTGGCCTCCACCCATGTTTACCCATTTGATATGGGGAAGGATATGAGCGAATTGATTTTCAAAAGCGGTTAAAACTTTTTCCAAATCATAAGAAGAAGATTCGCAAAGGGCGTGGAAATGTAGCCCATCTATGCCTTGCGGTACACCGTCTTTGAGATCTTCGGCCGCGACTCCAAATCTTGAGCCGGGCAGGGCTGGATTGTAGATGTCGGTATCTATTACCGAACATTTAGGATTAACTCTAAGCCCGCAACTCACACCTGCGGCAATTGCTTTTTTGCCAAAGCGGTTGAATTGACTTAATGAGTTGAATGTGATGTGGGTTGATTTGGCAATGAACTCATCGATATTTTCATCGGTATAAGCCGGTGTGTATGAATGTGCTTCGCCGCCTAATTCTTCGCTTCCGAGGCGTAGCTCATTGAGGGAGCTTGCGGTGAAATTGCGGCAGTATTCTTTGACTATAGGGAATGATTTCCACAATGCGTTGGCTTTGAATGCCATTATAATGGATGCTCCGCTTTGTTCTGCTACTTTTGAAATTAAGCTGAGATTTTTGCGGAGTTTTTCTTCATATACGATGTAGAATGGAGTAGGTAGCTGATCTATAGTCATAAGAGTTTGAATTTAGCGAATTTAAGCAGGAGTTTACGCTCTGTGCCGTCGGTGAATTTAACTGTGATTTTTGTGTCGGGTGTTTGGTCGTCTATGCCTCTTATAATTCCTGAGCCGAAAATGGGATGTTCTATCCGTTGTCCTGTTTTTAGTTCTGTTGCCACATGGAGGTTGAATCCTGCTGCATCGGTTTTTGCAACAGGTTTCTCTATTGTTTTCTTGGCTTGACGGTTTATGCTGTCCCACGGCCGATTTGATGTGCCTTGCCGATATGATTCGGAGTATGACGGCCTTTGAGAACTGAAAGAGTCGGGGATGTCTACAGAATCTATTCTTGAACCGGTCATCAGGCGGAGATAAGTCTTTCTAATGTCTGTCAGGAAGCGCGAAGGAATTGCATTTTGGGTAATCCCGTTTTTTGTGCGGGTGCGGGTGTATGTTATTATACAGTTGCGCATAGCTCTTGTTATGGCCACATACATGAGGCGGCGTTCCTCTTCTATTTCCCACGGGTTTTTTGAACGCTCGTTTGGTATTATACCTTCTTCTGTCCCTATTATGAAGATTGTGCTGAACTCCAACCCTTTGGCTGCATGGATTGTCATTAGCGTGACGCAATCGTCGGCCGAATTATCGGTGTCTTGGTCTGTCATCAGCGATACTTCGGCAAGGAAATCTCCAAGTTTATTGGCTGTGTTGTCGGCTGTTTCCAATTGCCTTTGGGAGAAATCTTGAGCAGCTTTTATGAGTTCCTGCAGGTTCTCGAGCTTTGAAACGTTTTCTGGAGTAGAGTCTGAAATATATTCTTTGAGGATCTGGGTGTCTTCTACTATTTTTTTCGTTAGTTCGGCCGCATCCATTCCCTCTGAGTCGAACATGTTGAAAACGCCTACAAGCTGTGTGAAAGCAGTGAGTTTCCCTGCTGTAGCTTTGCTCACTTGCAAGGAATATTTCTGAGGGTTTGCTGCTACTTCAAACATGCTCACGTTTTCTTGTATTGCCATGTTTACTATTTTGGCAACTGTTGTATCTCCGATTCCTCGTTTTGGATAGTTGACTACCCGTTTGAAAGCCTCGTCGTCGTCGGGATTAACGGCCAAACGCATGTAGCATACCGCATCTTTTATTTCTTTGCGTTGGTAGAAAGCCAGGCCACCATAGATGCGGTATGGGATGTTTCTACCTCGCAAAGCCTGCTCCAATGCCCGGCTTTGGGCATTTGTTCGGTATAGAACAGCAATATCTCCGTAGGAAATCCTGTCGCGCATTCGGATTTGGTTAATCCTGTTTGCTACGATATATCCTTCCTCGTAGTCGTTGTAGGCTTGGATAACTTCTATCTGTTCGCCTTTATCGTTGCGCGAGAACACCTCTTTGGGAATTTGTTGTGTGTTGGCCGCAATGAGTGTGTTTGCTGCGCCTATTATGTTTTGAGTGCTTCGGTAGTTTTCCTCAAGTTTGAAAGTGGCGAGATTGGGAAATGTCTGTTTGAGTTGGAGTATATTTTGAATATTTGCCCCACGGAAAGAATATATGCTCTGGGCATCATCGCCTACAACGCAGACATGCGGGTCTTTGAGGCAAAGTTGTCGCACTATAGCATGTTGGGCGAAATTTGTGTCTTGGTATTCGTCTACGAGGATATATGAGAAATATTCTTGAAAATGGTTGAGAACGTCGGGATTATCGCGTAGCAGTATGTTCATGTAGAACAGCAGGTCGTCGAAATCCATGGCACCCGAGATTTTACATCGGTTGAAATAGACAGAGTATATGCGGCCAAGTTCCGGCTTTTTGGCTGCTTTGTTTGCTGCTGCAATGTCTTTGTCGGAGTTATATTCGGCAGGACCGATAAGGTTGTTTTTGGCCATTGATATCTCGTTGGCCACTTTTGAGGGTTGATAGGTCTTATCGTCGAGGTTGAGTTCCCGTATAATTGTTTTAACCAACGATTTGGAGTCGGACGCATCGTAGATGGTGAAATTAGACGGAAAACCAATCCTGCTTGCATGCATTCTCAGAAACTTTGAAAAAATGGAGTGAAAAGTCCCCATCCATAGCTTACCTGCTGTTTCTTGGCCCACGAGTGCAGCTATTCGTTCCTGCATTTCGCGGGCCGCTTTATTTGTGAAAGTGAGGGCGAGTATTCTGCGCGGATTGTGACCTTTGTCTAAAAGGTGTACGATTTTGTATGTGAGGACTCTTGTTTTTCCCGAGCCGGCGCCGGCAATGACAAGCTCTGGCCCTTCGAGGTATTCGACGGCTTTGCGTTGTGCTGCGCTGAGTTGATCGAGATAACTGTTTTCCGGCATCATCAGCGGAATTGGTTTATTTGTGGCATGTATTCAAACCCGGCCTCTTTAAGTTTTTCGGCCAATGTTTGTTTGTCTATATCCATATCGGAGCAAAGTTGGTCGAGCGAGGGGTATTGATCGCGTAGTTTAGTATTTATGAAGCTT
>CAJTUG010000047.1:7609-14699 GCA_910579605.1 uncultured Muribaculaceae bacterium
AGTATGAAAGGGTCTTGTGGAATTTCCATGATGAAGACGTTTTACTATGAGAATGAGCGGTGATGTAGACAATCGCTCTAATGCAGATATCGCATACTCGCTGCAAATTCTGCCTTTGCAAAGATACGGAAAAATCTTGAAATGATGCAGTACAGATTAGTTTTTATGACATTGCATGAACAAACAAAACTATTTGTACGGATGTTAAAGATATAGATTCATCACCAAACTAAAATAAGCTTCTATGTCGGAAAATAATATGGCGGCGGCAAACGACCGCAGATTTACTCTCAGAAAGATTTTAATGGATTTTATGAGTACAGGTGTGCTCGTATTGTCTATTTTGCTGATAGTGTATATCTCTATTTTGACATTTAGAAACGAACAGCTCCTTGCGAATCACCAATATATGACATTCCAATTTTGGGTGTGTATATTCTTTTTATGCGATTTCATAGTGAGGCTCGTTTTTTCCGCCAACCGCCTGCGTTACCTTGCCCGTAACTGGGCTTTCTTGTTGCTGTCGATACCATATCTTAATATTGTAAATTATCTGGACATCAGTGTGGGGCAGGAGGCTATGTTTTTCCTCCGGTTCATCCCTTTGATGCGTGGGGCCTTGGCCATGGGAATTGTTATAGGCTATTTGTCTACAAATGCCATAACATCGCTTTTCATATCCTATATCACAATAATGCTGTTGGTCACATATTTCTGCAGCCTAATCTTCTATCAGCGAGAGCACGGCATCAACCACGAGGTAGATACCTATTGGACGGCTTTGTGGTGGGCTTTCATGAACATGAGCACGGTGGGGTGCTATATCAACCCCATGACGGTGACAGGTAAACTCATTGCGGTTGTCCTTCCTATTTTCGGCATGATAATATTTCCCTTGTTTACAGTTTATCTCACAAACTATGTGACACAGGCCACAAACCATGCTGTGGAGATTGCCGATAAACGCGACGACGGCAGCAAAACTGCCGATAAAAAGGCAAATTCAGCCTCACAACATTGATCTACTGCTGCGAAATTATGTTGAGCAACTCTTGTTTGCGCGGCCACGTTGATATTGCGACTTTATCGCGTATCCTTGCTCGCTGCATGCAGAGGGCGTTGTATTTCTTTTCCATTATCAGAGAAATCGATGAGAGACCGAATCCTGCCGACAGGAGAATTATAAGGTTGATATCGTGTTCTTTCGTGCGTGGGAATTCCGAGCAGAAAGAACTTAACAGGCCAGGATGAATAGCCTCGAAATTATTGCGGATTTCCCCCATTTCCTTAGCGCCGAACACTTCTCTCACAGCTTTGGTCATTTCTTGGGATGCTACCTGTTTTTCCTTTGAGTTTACCGATGCAGAATATTCTCTACACAGCGTTTGGAGCTTGGACAGCAGCTCGTTTTGTATGGTCTTGGATATAATTGCCTGGGTTGCTGCCTTGTGGTGAGCAGCAATGAGTTCTTCGCGCAACGATTGGGCGCCGCTTGCCATGGTTTCTAAGGTCTGGTCTTTGCGTTTTTTGTATAAGACGAATGCCATTAAGACCAACAAAGCGAATATAATGGCAAATCCAAAGGCAAACCACATCCTTTTCTTTGCTTCAATGGCTTGCTTGGTTGCTGTATCGCTTTCGTCGCGATAAAATTCGCTCTCATAGGCAATACCGTTGGATTCTGATGCGCCACTAATGTAATTAGTGGCACTTTCCATATATAATTCGTATGCGTCCAAGGCATTTTTGTAATCGCCTATTTGTTTATATGCGTTGTATCTTACGTGTTGAAAATAAGGCTGTTTGTCTACATAATCGTGACCAAATTCTTTTTCAAGAGCTTCAATACGATTTACAGCTTCATTGGCTTTCCCAAGCCCAGTAAGTAAAGATGCTACGTTTATATTATAACGGTAGTTGCCTTGGTAGATTATTTGGTTTAGAGAGTCAAAGTATGCCAAAGCTTTATCGTAATCGCCAATTAATTCATAGATAAAGCTATAGGAGGAATAATAGGTTTGAAGGACTCTTCGTGTGCATGGACGTTCGGCTTCAAAAACTGAATCAGCGATTCTTTTGGCCAATTCAGGGTATTGAGCTTCGCAAAGATTGTGGGCACAGAGCAATATATTATCTTGGAAATGCTCCTGAGCACCAATACTTTTGAAGATTTTGGCAGCATCGTAGTATCTTTTACCCGATTGGAAATAATTATATGTTGCATTACTGATTTCAGCCAACTGAACTACGGTTCTTCCTATCCACATAGTGTCTTTAAGCTTGGTTGCCAGTTCTTTTGCGCGTAGGGCGCATTCAGTCGCTTTTTTTATTTTCCCGGTTTTAAGGAAGATATCTCCCTGTACCATAAGTCCTTTCATGGCTAAAGATTTGTTTTCAGTCAAGTTGAATTTCAGTTTTTCAACATTCGCCAGAATGGATATGGAGGAATCAACCGGGATATCACCAAAATATCTGGCAACGCTTCGGATAACATTTACTTTAGCCAGATCTTGTGATGAGAGATTGGCTGTATCGATAGTGGAGATTATAGAATCGGAGAAAAAAGGGTCACTGACTGCGGTTGCTTCAGCAAGTTCTATTTTCTCTTGTTCTTGCCAGTTGATAGAGCAAGATAGAAGGAATAAGAAAGAAATTATGTATAATAGTTTTCGCATTGGATGTACTTTGTTCTTGCAAAGATAATATAATTACATCAAAGGTGGATGGATTATTTAGTTAAAAAACATCTTATAAAAAGTCAAAAAAAGAACTCACTGTTCAGCTTTGTAAGTGCCTTGATTTCAGTGTGTTATAAAAATGTGTTATATCACTGATTTATAAGTCTATGATTAGTAATGGATTAGCGAGGAATTTGTGAGTCCGATTTTTGGTATTTTATTGTTGGAAAAGTAAAATCTTTCCAGACCTTTGCATAATAATCTCAAAAATTAGTTTTATGAAAAAATTGTTTTTCAAGTTAATGTTTATACCCCTTTTTGTGATTTCAATTTCGATTGGAATCAATGCTAAGGGGTTATACTTTAAAGGTAGTTCATTGAATATAGATGGAAAATCAAAAGGGCCAGGAAAAGTCTGTCCCTTTATCGTAGCAGATTTGGATGGTGATGATTTATATGTTTTGTTTGAGAAACCTGTCGGGATATGTTCGGTTTATGTGAAAGAAGAAAATGGGATAATATTAGATCAATTTGCAGTAGACACACAATACCCGTTCTCTATATATTTAGGATACGAAGAAACTCCTATAATTATAGAAATAACCAATTCATCTCATATATATTCAGTGACCATTAATTAACCTTAAATGTTAATATCATGAAAAGAAGACTAATTTTTTGCATGTTGGCAGGAATTTTGTTTGCCTCATGTATGGACGACCCGTTGGAATCTCCACCTGCGGTAGTAGACAAGCCCATGTCTCGCTTTATTGTCACAAATAACGAATCTGAAACAAATCCTGATTTGATTTCTGATTGGGAGAATCAAGAAACAATAACCATAATGGATACTGCTAAGGATAAGGTGATTGTAGATGCTCCATGGGTAGATCAAGGTGCTTCAACATCCATGCCAGGTGAATTTAGGCGAAATATCAAGAAAAAAGATGGATGGATTATGCTATTTCATACATTTAAATTGAAAACTGGTACTAATTCACAGAACTATATGTGCTTTTATAATCTGTTTACTGGCGTTATTAAAGTATTTTTCTATTGTGATCAAATACCAGCTACAGGAACACATACGATATGGAAACTATATTGTGAGGCTAAAGAAGGCGAAACAATAGATAATTTAAAATTTTTTGATTCGCCCAACTTTTTTACTTTGCCCGATGATGAACCGACAACGGGTGATAACGGCCTTGAGTTTTCAAATTTCACATCAGGAAAGTTGAGTTCATTGTTTATTGGATGGCATGGTTTTGAATATCAAGTGCCTCGTTATAGCAATGATTTGGTATCGGCAGACTTTAATATCTCTCAATACAATGAACTGATAACAAAATACTCATTTTTAGGGAAAACGAATTCAAATATTACCGGTTTAATAACTTCTGAAACAAAATTTAATGCAAGTACCGGTAAATACGATGGTATCGCAAAAGTTGCAGGCGATAAAGCCTACTCATGGTTGAAAGATCTAAATGTAAAAAAAGATGAGGAGGGGAACCCTACTGATAAAACATTTATTAATCCGTCTTTAATAGAATTGGCAAAGGGCGTAATTACAGGTTCTGTTTCGTCGATTCTCAAGAGCGGACTTAGTTTGATTTTTGGCCGTTCAAGTGTGGTTAAGACAGCAACTACAGAATCCGACGTTCAATTGCAAAATAATGGAACTATAGAATTTGATGGCGGTTCAATGAGCTTAACCGAGCCAGGAATCCCAAAATTTTCATTTGATATGCACCAAATTTTGACTAAGCCGGTTAAATATAATCCTAATCCAGGTTTTCCTGTTTATCCAGGGCTTGTGCCAATGTCGGATATCAGTGTAATAGCAAAGGAAACGATGCATCTTGGCGTTTGGACGGTGAAAAGTGCCCCTAAGGTCTATTGGAACAGGATTGTTGAACTAAAAAATTGGAAAATTATAGGTCCATATCAAGAAAGTGATTTTGATATGGAAGGTGATATAGAGCCTCCGACGGTAGATAATATTGAATTGGAAGTGGAAATTAATCCTGACATAAAAAAATATATAAAATCGTATGATATTTCAACAGATGTTGTATTTCTCGGATTGCCAAAGTTGGAACAGGCGTCTCTTTCTACTATTCCATTTGGGGATTACATTTATTGTGATACTACAATGACTTTGGCATGGCAATATCACCGTCCCCGGCATGTATCAATGGTTACAGGTTGCCAACGTGATTGGTTTAAAGAAGACATTACTAATTGCTATTTTGAATGGCAGCTCCCTGCTCTATATCATTCGGTTGTGTTCGTAACCTTGACAATGAATATAGAATATGAAGGCAATTCGTTTACTGTTCAGGAGACGAGAGCATACAAAGCCAAAGATTTGACGAGTACAAAACCACGGCAGCAAGCATCAAATGTTCATAAACCACCGCTTGATGTTTTGGTTAATAATAATGGCCGAGCTTGGGTTTATGTATATGATGAAATAAAAACAAAAACAGCCGGAATCATAAATACAGAAAGAGCAACTTTGGCCTTAGAGCGGTAGGCTGGAGGATGATCCTATTGGGTACCGCTCGGGGAGGGGTTTGAATTAATCAGGTTTTCATCAAATCCCTCCCCTTTTTCAATAGTATTATTGATTGGCGTATAGTCTAATTTATAGTTAAATCACGATAGGGCTGAACGATTGAATAATAGGCTGTTCAGTAATTTTGCCTTAAAGTTGGAAAAAATGGGCTAAAGAGAGAAAAAGTTTTGGAATTATTTGCAAAATAGAGCAAAAAGACATAATTTTGGGATTGAAAACCTGGCAAACTATTAAATCTAATTTGATTATGGACAAAAAACTAAAGCTATTGTTTTTTTCTGGACTATTACTTGCAGCCTGTTCCGAGGAAGAGCAAATAGTTCCTCCGGCTTCTGAAGAGCCGGCAGAGCCGACGGTTGTGGATATGCCAGAATCTGTAGCGTGGCCACTTGAGCCTCTGCAGTTCTATGCCGGAGGAGAAGCCCAACCTAAGATAAACCAAGACATAGCAGAGAACTGGAGCAAGTATAAGGAGGTTGATATCTGGGATAGAACGTTTGAGAGAAAAGAGCCAAAGACTTGGGCAGTACCCGCCCCATGGGATCTCGATTGTTTTGGCACGACACATAATCGTCCGGAAGCAAAAAAAGGTTGGATAATGTTGTTTCATACTTTAAACGGAAGTTTGAGCGGGAATATCCAAATGGTTTGCTTCTATAATATATTCAGCGGCTATTTATGCTTCTATCCTTGGATTCCAATTGATTATACACGATATTACTCGTCTTCACCGACTTGGCGCTATGAATTCTCGAGCAACGACAACGCGCTTGCAGATCTTCCGTCGTACTACAGCATGACCGGCAATGAAGTTTGCGAGAATGTGAAAACCGACTTTTATATCAGAATTTCTGGCAACGGATATTCCGACACTTGGAACGAAACGAGTATGAGAGTAGGGCGCTATACCCCCGATCGCCGTGTATACCCTGATTATCTGGTAATAAGCAATTGGACTTTTAACAAGAGGCAATATAATTATTGCATCAACTATATTCCGGGCACAGGCAGCAGAATTAAAAATCCATGTCTTTATTCTTGGCATAGGGAGCTAAAATGGGATATGAAGGATGTCATCACTGTAAACAAAGATCGCCCGCAAGACAAAGACCTAATCTACCCGAGTGGATTTTTGGGTTATAAGAACTATCTGCAAAAGACGACAGATGTGCCCAAGGATTTGATAGCCGATACATCCAACGATTGCATAATGCCGGTTAAGGTTAATTTGAAGGATCTTCCGGGCGCCAAATATTTTGGTGTATGGACCATAAAAGAAAATCCCAAGGTATATTGGAACATGTCTACTCTCTACAACGAAAACAAAGAGGCTTCTGATGCCGAAACGCGTGCTTTGCGAGTGTATTATCCAACGTTTGAAAAGGTTGAAGCCGACGTTGTTTTCAACCCTGAGATTGAAGAGTATATTACCGACTATAAAGTAGACTACAAGGTTGTGAATATTGTAGAGGGAGAGTTGAAAGACGAGGCGTATAATGTGGCAGGTATTACTGCCGGAGCTTATATCGGTTCCGACCCCGATCGCAAATACTACCATCTGGCCAATGACTACGATCATGCCGATATTAAAATACCGGCTTCGTGGCCTACAGAAGGTAAATATTATTTCCATTGGGCTTTCCCTGAGAATTATACCACTGCAGTGAAACTCACCCTTACCTACAATGTGAATTACATGGGCACGAAAATGAGTTTTACCGAAATGAGAACCTATCGCGCTAATAATATCGACGTGAGCAAGGAGACAGTCTTTGTAAACGAATAAATTCTTTTTAAGCGATAATATAAGTCTTTAATTCATGATAAA
>CAJTUG010000048.1:0-5036 GCA_910579605.1 uncultured Muribaculaceae bacterium
GCGGCGTTCACGGCGGTTGGCCCACATATAGTAGTTATACACCAATTCGTTTTCAAGGCAAGATATACCCGTTTCCAACCCGCGAGACAGTTCCATTAATGTGAGTTTTACCATGAGGTTAGTGATTGGCTCTATATCGCTGGAAAGTCCTACCTGAACAAACGCATCTGCTTCTTCTGCCGACATATAGGACGCTATCTGCCCGTTACGACGTGCGGATGCTTCGTCGCTTATCTCTTCGCCGACAGCGCCAAACCAATCGTTCCCGATCAAGCAGCAATAACAAGCTTCGTCGGGCCTTGCTATAAAAACATCGCCGCCCTCAGCCCTGGTCACGGCTCGGCCGAATATACCCGTTTTCTTTTGCTCTTCCAATACCCGGCTCAAATTAAAGCGGCTTTCATTGTTGTCTGTAGCGCAAATAACAATATCCGATTTTGCAACCTCTTCGGCCATTAAATCAAGATGCTTGTTGATATTGATTGGATATCTGTCTACTATGGCATATGGATTTTTCCCTAAAATGGCATCGTGTATTGCATCAGTCTTGAGGCGGCCAAGCTCATTAAGGCCACAAGTATGACGAGCAAGATTATGTATCTCCACTCTGTCAAAGTCCATGATAGAAAAATGGCCTATTCCAGCCTTGGCAAGCTCAATGCATATCTGTGAACCGAAACTACCCAAACCTACTACAATGACACGTTTAGACTGCAACGCGCCTACCTCCAAAATACCCTTGCTGCGCGAGAAAAGTTCCTTGCGTGCAGGAATAAGATTTAGTTCGTGCTCATGGCCGTCTATATAAAGTGTTGGTGTCCCGTCGGCCGAAACCTCGACAAGATAACGACAATTGCAGTCAACAGGCCTTTCGCCCTTGAAAAACACCACTTCCGATGTTTTGCCGAAAGAATGGTGCAAATTCCTGGTATGGAGATGCACAACTCCTTCATCTTCCCACTCATAGGCCGTACCTACGATACGGCCGGCCTCAGATTCTTTAAAAGAGAGTAACTCCTCATTGTCAATATATACAATGGGCAGACGGTCGCTGTCGGGAGCACAATATTTGGGGGTCATGGTAGCCATAGTCACTTTTTAGTGTATTATGCGAAGCCGTGGCGAGTCATTTCGGTGGCAATCTGGCCTCCCGACGTAGGTTGTTCGCCAACTGGCAACAGTTCAAATTCGCCGGTTATGGGGTTATATACCAAGTTCTGGGTGCTTCGGCCAGCTTCTTCTGGCCTGCCTTGTTTACGGATTTCTTCTCCAAAAATTTCATTTACTTCGTTGTTCATCTCTGGAAATTTTTATTGGTTGCTTCGTATATTTTTTATTATGATTCGTGGTTGAGGTAATAATCCATCGGTTTCCCGGTCTTAAGGTGCAGTTCATACATTTCAAGCCATAAACGACACTTTATAAACACCTTATAAAGAGATACCTTGAAATTCCATGCTGCAGGACCATAATGGCATATTTGCGTAAACCCATAATGGGAACTCAAAGTATGCATTGTCGCCGAAGGTCCATCCATGAGTGCGCCCGTTTTTGTACGGAGCATTTTGGTTACATAAGCCTCGGGTTTATTCTCAGGATAGTTCTTTAAGTCTATTCTTAAAGTGTATACATTTCCCCCGTTGGTCCATGCGGCCATGAGCAGATAAGGATTGGCTGTATCCATATCCATGAAACGATATGAATTTTGTGGCAAATAATAATTGAGGACCTCGGTCTCAAGTTGTTGGCGTTGTGCGTCTATCATTGCTTTCTGTTTTTTATGGTTATCGATTTATTGAATATACGTAGATTATTGTTTATTTTCTTCGTCGGATGTTATATTTTCCGGTTTATTCTCGTCTGTCGGAATTTCTTGATCTTCACTAAGCAACGCCGAATCAGACTTTTCGGCATATTCTGAGTCCATTTTTGCCATTTCCTCAAAACTATCGGAGTCTAATTTGCTCATCTCCTCGGCCGCTTTAGAATCTTCTAATGCCATTTCTTCTGCAGGGCTTTCTGCAGATTCTACCTTATCTATTTCTCCGGTATCTGTATTAGCTGGTGAATAGATTTCACCTTCGCTATATTCAAGAGTCATTTTTGGGGGCATCTTGCCTAAAAGTCGTAGAACGTAGGTGCTGAAAGATTCATATATATTCCCGTTGAATTCCCACTCAGGAATCTGAATGTCGGTCTTTTCCCTCATCGTGCTTCCGTCGGGGAGAGTAATTTCGATTTCTTGTGGTTGAGGGCGTAAAGCCGAAGGGAAATGCAACTTGGGTTTTTCTATAGGGAATCCCTTAGGGAAATAGACTGCCGCTTGCCCGGCTATGGTAGACGCATTTAAGGTCACATAACCTTGGTCGTCTACAGACAGCTGAGGCACACACCCAAAGAGTGTGGTGTATAAGTCCATTATCTTTTTCAATTCCGCATTATTGGCCTTATTAGAAAGCCAATAATCTCCTGAAAATGACGCCTTTTGCTGAACCGGCCGGTTTACGGCCATATAATTTGTACCTAAGCGTCCGTATTCGCAATAAGGATGTCTGAGAAGCTGGGACAATTCCCGGTCTACTATAGGTCGGAAAGGGCTTTCCATATCTTTGAGAATCCATGCGGCATGTACATAGTTGCCAAGGTCTTCCTCATGGAAATTAAAGGCATTGAGAGTGGTGGAATGACCGTCGGTATTGCCTATGCAAAGAAGGAAACGGCGCAATCCAAGTTTGTCTATACACGTTATCATCGTATTGGCATCATGGCCACTTGGATGTGCAAGGCCTAATCTATGATGGGAGTGCCATTCGCCTATATGTTGAAGTTCAAATTTATCTGTTAGCAGACGGCCTATTTGTGTAAGATAGTCTATGTCTTGATTGAAAAACGTTTTCTCATGGTTTGCGTGTGGCCCTGGCCCTATAGCATATAATACTACGGGAATGCCATTACCTGTCCAAAAACCAAACAATTGCCCTCCGGTTTCTATATTGGGGCAGTCTAATATGCACCGCGATATATAGTCCATCTCGCTGCGGTAAATAATTGCCAATGGTGATGGCTTGTGTTCGTCTACCCGCAAGTCTTCAATATATGCGGTTTTACGATCGGTATAACGTGTATAATCTTGAAAGGTGCCGGGGAGAGCCATATAGGATTATTGATTTTTATACGGTGAGTACTGGATAAGTTTAAGGCCGTTGTTTCCTTTATTTCACAAAGATAAATAACTTTTGTTGCTGTCGCAAATTTTTTAACAAATTCTTTTGGCTTGTATATACGAAAACTGCCGCAACCTTATAAAAGGTGCGGCAGTGTCTTTTTTTTGAACGGCGGTATGGCTTATTTGCGGATACCGAGCTCTTTTTGTGCGATGATTGCGCGGTAACGGTTGATGTCTTTACGCATCAAGTAGTCGAGAAGACGACGACGCTTACCTACCAACATCTTAAGAGCGCGTTCTGTGGTATGATCTTTGTGATTTGACTTCAAGTGTTTAGTCAAATGAGCGATACGGATGGAGAATAATGCTATCTGCGCTTCAGGTGAGCCAGTGTCAGTCTTGCCCTTACCGTATTTCTCGAAGATCTCAACTTTTTCTTCAGAACTTAAATGCATTCTCAGAAATTTTGTGGTTAATAATTATGTTTATCTAAACGGTTTGCCCGTTTTCGGGTGCAAAGATAGCCATTTTATTTTGGTTTTACATAACTCTTAACTTTTTTTAAGTTTACAGAGGAGCGCTTTTCTGGCAACCTCATTTTTTTCTCAAGCTTTTTAGCTAACTTTGTATGCCGCTCTTGGAGAGATTCCACACTCCCGATTGCGCTAACTTAAATCTTACTATCTTTTTATGACTCTTAAAAATTCCATCTTCCTTGTGGGCTTAGGCTTTGCTGCTATGGCATGCAATAAAACAGCTCCAGTTTCTCAAGAACCTGTTGCAGAGCACGATGTAATTCTCCATGCTTGGTCCTGGAGTCTTGACACTATTGCTCAGAACATGAAACTTATTGCCGAATCAGGCTATGATTACGTGCAGACATCTCCCGTGCAAGCATGCTATGTTGGAGAAAACGGAGGTATGGCTCTATTCAGTCAGCCGGGAGACTCTATTCAGGGCAAATGGTATTATTACTATCAACCTACAGATTGGACAATCGGAAACTACATGCTCGGTTCTCGCGACGATTTCAAAGCAATGTGCGACAGCGCTGCCAAATATGGCGTTAAGGTTATCGTAGATGTTCTCCCAAACCATACTGCAATAGACCACACGGCAGTTCTTCCGGGACTTGATAATGCAGTAGGCGGACACGAAAACCTTTATCATGCAAATGGTTTCACGCCTATACGCAACTATGACGACCGGATGGAATGTACGACAGGTGAGATGGGTGGACTTCCCGACGTCAACACAGAAAATCCGGCATTCCAGGAATATTATATGAATTATGTAAACGATCTCATTGCATTGGGTGCGAGAGGTTTCCGCTATGATACTGCAAAACATATAGGTTTGCCTTCCGATCCACTTGATCCAAAAGCCGAAAAAAATAATTTTTGGGATGTGGCCACAGGTCGTGAAGCGGTTAACGGTGTGACTCTGTTATATCCCGACAGCCTGTTCATATACGGAGAGGTGCTCCAAAGTAGAAATACAAAAGAAACTGAATATGCCGAATATATGGGGCTTACAGCAAGCAGTTACGGTCATGTACTACGCAAAGTGCTCGAAGCCGGAGATTTCAATGCAGACTCCCTCCAAAACTGGCATCATCCGGCAGACCCCTCAAAATTGGTCACTTGGGTAGAAAGCCACGATACATATGCAAATGCTCATGAATCTGCTGGCTTGACCGACGACCAGATCCGTACAGGTTGGGTTTTCCTTGCTGCTCGTCAGCATGGCACTCCTCTGTTCTTCAGCCGTCCTGCTGGAAGTACTCGCCAGAACTATTGGGGTAACAACCGGATAGGCGCTCGTGGCAACGACGAATTCTTCCATCCTGAGGTAGTCGCTGCAAATAAGT
>CAJTUG010000048.1:5046-10139 GCA_910579605.1 uncultured Muribaculaceae bacterium
GCCACAACATGGTTACTGAAAATGAGCTTATCTACAGCGATCCATCAGATGGTGCAGTTATTGAAATTGCTCGTGGAGATAAAGGCGCGGCAATAATCAATTTCTCCGCACAGACCCACAGCGTGGATTTGCCAGCTTCGTTGCCCAATGGTGAATATAAAGATGCTGTATATGGCAAAACTTTCAAAGTTGCCGACGGCAGAATAACCGGCGAAGCTGCCCCCAACGGAACCTATATTCTCTATGCTAAATAATTAATTATCTCTATAAAGCCGCCGGAGATATCCCTTTCCGGCGGTTTTTTCTTTTTGTTTATGAATAAAGTTCTAAAAGGTCATGCAGCGATGGCCGGAGCTAATATTATGTGGGGCATGATGTCGCCGATATCCAAGTTCGTACTTGCGGCAGGCTTGGTAAGCCCTCTATTGTTGACGCAATTCAGGGTTGTCGGTGCGGCATTACTCTTCTGGGTTGCAGGTTTATTCACCCCAAAAGACAAAGTCCCTTTTCCAGACATTTTGCGTATGGCTGGAGCTGCGTGTCTTGCTATTGTGTTCAACCAGGGAAGTTTTATTTTTGGCGTAGGTCTCACATCTCCTTCTGAAGCATCTATAATTACCACCACTATGCCTATGTGGGTAATATTATTGTCATGGCTTTTTCTCGGCGATTCAATAACGGGTAAAAAGTTTGCAGGATTGCTTCTCGGAGCTTCAGGCGCGTTGATTCTCGTTTTGAATGCAAAGGGGAGCGGTGTGGAAGGTGATAATCCTACCCTCGGTGATATCCTTGTTCTTACTGCTCAGTTGAGCTACGCTTTATATCTGACAATCTTCAAGAACTTTATACGCAAATATAGTCTTATTACGCTCATGAAATGGATGTTCCTTTTTGCTTCTATAGCTATGTCTCCGGCTCTTTTCCATTCCATCCCGGAAACAATGTGGTCGCAAATAGATACATTGCAATGGTGCGCTGTTGCATATGTAGTTGTAGGAGGTACATTTTTAGCATATATTCTCAGCACTGCCGGACAAAAAGTCCTGAGTCCCTCGGTTGTTGGCATGTACAATTATGTACAGCCCATCGTTGCTTCTATGCTCGGTATCGCAATCGGTCTCGACAACTTTAATTTCCCTAAAGCAATAGCGATAGTTCTAATTTTCTCCGGTGTTTATCTTGTTACTAAGAGCGTTGCTTTAAAGCAAAAATAGAAATCACCACATCAAAAAAACGGATTGTCCCGCAAGGAACAATCCGTTTTTTGATGTGGTGAAATACAGCTTATTTCACGCCATAAGCTGCCAATTCCTCAACGTTAAAATTATTGATGAAATCACAATGTTTAGCAACTTCGGCTTGAACAAGGTTGGTATATACTGTTGCCGAAGCGGTGAAGCTTTCGGTGGTTTTTGCGTCCATAAGCATTAGGTAGCTCATAATTATACCGCCAGCCATTTCTACGAGTCTGCGGGCCATGAAATCAAGATAAGCTTGATTATTGGCTGCGGTGACTTTTTCAACAGCTTTCAGGTAATCTTCTGTCATGCTTTTGAGTTTTTCAGCAAGAGGTGCGAGATTTCCCGAGAAACCTTCGGCAGCATATTCTTCGATAAGGTTTGCATAAGTGCCGGTGGTCACGTGGCGGATAGCTGCAACAACCTGAAGCTGAGTAGTACCTTCGTAGATAGATGTGATACGGGCGTCGCGGTAAATACGTTCGCAGGCATAATCTTTCATAAAGCCGGAACCGCCATGGATTTGGATACAGTCGTAAGCATTTTGGTTGCAGTATTCACTTCCCATGCCCTTGGCCATAGGAGTGAGAGCATCTGCTTTACGGCTGTATTTCTTCATTTCTGCACGTTCCTCATCGGTAAGTTTGCGTTCGCGTGCTATGTCTTCATAAACTTTATACATGTCTACTGCACGGGCGCACTCGTAGAGAAGGCTGCGAGAAGCATCAAGTTTTGCTTTCATGATAGCCAACATCTCGCTTACAGCAGGGAATTCTATAATGGCTTTGCCAAATTGGCGACGTTCTTCTGCATATTGTTTTGCTTCGCGATAGGCAAGCTCGCTCACACCTACGCTTTGGGCTGCAATACCGAGACGGGCACCATTCATAAGAGCCATGACATATTTAATAAGACCCATACGGCGAGAACCGCAAAGTTCGGCAGGCGCATTTTTATACACAAGTTCGCATGTAGGAGAACCCTTGATACCCATTTTGTTCTCAATGCGGCGGACGGTAACGCCACCGTTGCGTTTGTCGTAGATAAACATAGATAGGCCACGACCGTCTTTAGTTCCTTCTTCAGAACGAGCGAGAACCAAGTGGATATCGGAGTCCCCGTTGGTGATGAAGCGCTTAACGCCGTTGAGTACCCAAGTGCCATCTTCTTTTTGAGTGGCTTTGAGCATTACACTCTGGAGGTCGGAACCGGCATCTGGTTCTGTCAAGTCCATGCTCATGGTTTCGCCTTCGCAAACACGGGGTATGTATTTGGCACGTTGTTCTTCCGAGCCGAATTCATAAAGGGTTTCTGCGCAGTCTTGTAAGCCCCAGAGGTTTTCAAAACCGGTATCTGCGCGGCTCACAATGTCTGCAGCCATGATGTAAGGAGTGATGGGGAAATTCAAACCTCCAAAGCGACGAGGCATAGACATTCCCATGAGGCCTGCTTTGCGGCACACATCAAGGTTTTCTACGGTGCCGTCGGCATAAATGGCGCGGCCATCGGCGCAAGAAGCACCCTGGTGGTCTACGGATTCTGCGTTGTCGGCAATTGTGGTTCCGCAGATTTCGCCTACGATTTCCAACACTTTGTCGAAATTATCCATCGCATCCTCAAAATCACGAGGTGCATAGTCAAATTTTTCGGCATCGGTATAATCGCGCTCTTTGAGGGCTACGATTTTCTGCATCAAGGGGTGGTTTAAGTGGTGCTTGAGTGCAGGATTATCTGTATAGAAATTAGCCATGGTGCTGATTACTTAGAGTTCTTTTTGTAGTATTTGATGAGCTTGGGTACAACCTCTTCCATATCGCCGGTTATTACATAGTCGGCAATAGTATTAATGGGAGCGTTGGGGTCGTTGTTGATAGAAATGATGATGGAGCTTTCCTGCATGCCGGCGATATGCTGGATTTGACCCGAAATGCCGCATGCTATATAAAGCTTGGGTCGCACCGTTACACCGGTCTGGCCGATTTGACGTTCGTGTTCAATAAATCCGGCATCTACAGCAGCGCGAGAAGCACCTACCTCAGCTCCTAATGTGTTGGCAAGGTCAAAAAGAAGCTGGAAATTTTCTTTTGAGCCCACACCATAGCCGCCAGCTACAATAATAGGACTGTTCTTAATGTTTACTTTGGATTTCTCTATGTGGCGATCAATGATTTCTACAACGAAATCGGTATCGGCAACATATTTCTTGGGATCCAAATTCACGACGGTGCCATTATAGTTTTCGTCGCGGATTTCTTTTTTCATCACACCTTCGCGCACGGTGGCCATCTGCGGGCGGCATTCCGGGTTCACGATAGTAGCAACGATGTTGCCGCCAAATGCCGGTCGGATTTGATACAGCAAGTCGTGGTATTCTTTGCCGGTTTTTGGATCGGTGTGGTCTCCGATTTCAAGAGCGGTGCAGTCTGCTGTCAAACCGCTGTGGAGGCAAGAGCTCACACGTGGACCCAAGTCGCGGCCAATGCAGGTTGCGCCCATAAGGCAAACCTGAGGTTTGAGCTCGCGGAAAAGGTTGATGAGTACAGCTGAATGGGGGTTAGATGTGTAAGGATAAAGACGAGCGTCTTCAACTTTGTAAACGGTATCTACGCCATAGGGGAATACCTGTTTCTCTATACCTTCGAGTTTGTCGCCAATTACGAGAGCTTCAAGTTTAACACCTAAACGGTCGGCAAGCACACGGCCTTTAGTAAGGAGTTCGAGGCTCACATCGGCCACTCGTCCGTCTTCGTATTCGCAGTATACTATGAGGTTGTTTTGTTCTGCCATAGTTGGAAATTTTTGAATGGATTGGGATGTGTCAGCCAATTGTGTGGTTGGCGATAAGTTCTTTGACAAGTTCTTCTATCTGGGCATCGTCGTTGTCAAGGCGACGGCTTTCTTTGGCCGTGAATACCACGTTTTCAACGGTTTTTACCTTTGTGGGAGAACCGGGCAGCCCGATTTGCTCGGGATCGGCTTCAACATATGCTGCACCCCATTCTTTGATTTGAAGTTCTGGATGAGCTGCCACCAGATCTGCTACAACTTGGGGGAGTTTGCTCATTTCCGAAGGAGATGCGGCATTTTTGTATTTCATTAATCTCTTGGCGTTGCGCGGACGGCAGGGAGCCGCCGAACCGTTTACGGTTACTACGCATGGAAGCGGGGCTACAACTGTTTCTACACCATGTTCAAGGCGTCTTTTCACAGTTACTTTGCCGTCGGAAAGACCGAGTATCTCTTCGGCATATGTTACTTGAGGTATGCCGAGCTTTTCTGCAATTTGGGGACCAACCTGAGCTGTATCGCCGTCGATAGCTTGACGACCACCAAGGATGATATCATAGTTGCCAAATTTCTTTACGGCTTGAGCGAGTGAGTAGGAAGTGGCAAGGGTGTCTGCGCCGCCAAATGGACGGTCTGTGAGAACAATGCCGCCGTCGGCACCGCGATAAATAGCTTCGCGGACAATTTCGGCTGCACGGGGAAGACCCATGGTCAACAAAGTGACGGTGCTTCCGGGGTTGGCTTCCTTGAGGCGGAGAGCTTGCTCGAGTGCATTAAGGTCTTCAGGGTTAAAGATTGCAGGTAGTGCGGCACGATTAATCGTACCGTCTTCCTTCATGGCATCTTTGCCTACGTTGCGGGTGTCTGGAACCTGCTTTGCAAGCACAATGATGTTGAGACTCATAATAATGTATTTTAATAATTATTAGTATTCGTTGAAGGGTTTTTGCGAAAACTTTGGGCAGTTTTCGGCCACAAAATTACATATTTTTGCCCAAAAATCAAAACATTAAGCTTTAGCAGAGGCGTTGCCCGGTGTTAAAATTTGTAATCGGAGCTGCTCTGAGT
>CAJTUG010000048.1:10154-13489 GCA_910579605.1 uncultured Muribaculaceae bacterium
TTGTAACATCGTTTTTATGTTATCACACGCCACGAAGCCCCGGCTGTCCTATAGGTATAGCCGGGGCTTCGTGGCGCTTTCAAAGATATAGTTATTCAAACAAATGTTTGAATTTTGAGAAAATCCTGTTGCGGTCTTCTTCTGTAGGTTTGATGTTTGGAGTGTCTTTTAGACTTTCGAAAGCTTGTTTCTGGGTATCATTGAGCTTTTCGGGTATGTAAACCATCACATTAATAAGCTCGTCGCCAGTACCTCCGTTTTCGTTGTCGGGCAAGCCTTTGCCTCTGAGACGTAGAACCTTGCCTGGTTGGGTACCTGCCGGGATGTTAAGGCGGGCCCTGCCTGTGATGGTAGGAACTTCTACAGCCCCACCCAAAACTGCTGTTGGGATGTCAAGCATGAGGTTGTAGATAAGGTCGGCACCGTCGCGAATCAATTCGGGGTGTTTTATTTCCTCTACTACAACAAGCAAATCGCCTGGTTGGCCGCCTCCTTTCGGATAATTGCCTTTTCCGCGAAGTGCGAAAGTTTGTCCTTCTGCTGCTCCTGCCGGGATAGAGAAAGAAACCTCTACGTTTTTCTTTTCTACTCCTTCTCCACGGCAATATGAGCACTGCTCGGTAATTGTTTTACCCGAGCCGTGGCAAGTTGGACAGGTTGTTGCTGCCTGCATGCCATACATGTTTGTTATTACTTGCCCTTGTCCGTGGCAAGTAGGGCATGTTGCGAAAGCTACGCCGTCTTTTGCTCCTGTACCATGGCAGTGCTGGCACTCAACGAAAGTTGGGACGCGTATTGTCTTGCTCACTCCTTTGGCAATTTCATCAAGGGTGAGTTTTACTCTTATCCTAAGGTCTGAGCCTCGACGTTGCTGTTGGCGGCGGCGCGAACCTCCGAAGCCCCCGCCCATGGCACTTCCAAAACCGCCTCCCATGAGGTCTTCGATATCTATGCCGAAACCGCGTAATATATCGTTGATGTCCATGCCGTGGACACCTCCGGAGTAGTGGAAGCCTCCTCCGCCGCCTGGAAACCCTTGCTGGCCCATGGCATGTCCGTATTGATCGTAAAGCTTGCGCTGTTCTTCATTGCTTAGAACGTCGTAGGCTTCGGCGGCTTCTTTGAATTTTTCCTCCGCCTCCTTATCGCCGGGATTGCGGTCGGGATGGTACTGGAGAGCTTTTTTTCGGTAGGCTTTCTTTATTTCGTCGGCCGTGGCGGTTTTGCTCACTCCCAATATTTCGTAATAATCTCTTTTGTTGTCCATGAGTGTAAAAATATCTTATTCTCCAACGGCAACTTTGGCGTGGCGTAATACTTTATCGTTAATCATATACCCTTTTTGGGTGGTGTCTATGACTTTGCCTTTCATATCTTCTGATGGTGCCGGAATAGTTGCTATGGCCTCATGGATTTCGGGGTCAAAATCAGCTCCGGTGGAGTCCATTGCTTTTACGCCGTTGGATTCAAGATACTTTATAAGCTTATTATATATGAGTTCCATGCCTTGGCGCACGGCTTGTGCGTCTTCTTGTTGGCTTGCAGCAAGGCCTCGTTCAAAATCATCGACAATAGGTAGAAGCCCCAATAAAACACGTTCGGCCGCATTTTTGAGCAAATCGGCTTTTTCTCGCACAGAACGTTTGCGGAAATTGTCGAATTCGGCCATGAGAAACATATATTCTTTTTTTTCTTTCTCTATTTCAGCGCGGGCAGCATCGAGGTCTTCTTGTAGATTGGCATTCTCTACCAATTCTGCTTCTGCAATATTGTCGTCGGTGTCGTCTTCGTTGAGCACATCAAAAATCTCGCTTTCTTCGGCTTGGGATTCGTGGGCTTGCGTTTTTTTAGATTCTTTATCTTTGTTTTTGTCTGATTTACTCATGATGTTTATTCTATATTTCGTGTTTTCAATAAAGCAAATTTGCGGCCAAAAAGTGTTAAATCTTTCCTTGGTGCTGAAAATATAACAAAAAACAGACAAATAACGTTCACCGTCAGTTGTCTGTTGTAGTTTGTCTGCCAAATTGGCATTATCCGAATTTGCTTATTTTGCGAAGAAGCGGTTCGTTGATTACTCTTATGCGGCGACCGTCTACAATAAGTATTTTCTCGTTGACGAAAGTCGATAATGTGCGGATCGCGTTGGAGGTTGTCATATTTGAGAGGCTTGCCAAATCTTCGCGGGCCATATAGATTTTGAGGGTTGAGCCATCTTCTTCATATCCGTAGCTGTCCAATAGCACTATCAAAGCGTCGGCCAGGCGTCCTCTTATGTGTTTTTGCGTGAGATTGACTATTTTAGTGTCTGAGCCGCCCAAATTGTGGCTAAGTTCTTTTATGAAAAACCATGCCAAATTGATGTTGTTGTGAATTAGGTTGCGGACAACTGTCAAAGGGATGGCACCAAGGGTAGAGGGTTCAAAAGCTGCTGCGCTCGAAACATACGGTTCTTCTGCAAAATAAGCCCTGTAGCCAAAATATTGAACCGGGCGTATTAGCCTCAGGATTTGTACTCGTCCGCCAATGCCTTCTTTTATTTTTTTTACTTTGCCTTTGAAGAGGCACCACAAATATTCGGGTTGCTCTCCTTCGGCATATATGAGCTGGTTCTTCTTGAACGATTGAATCTGTAGGTTATCGGTTACTATGCGTTTCTCCTCGGGAGAGAGGAGCGACCATAATTCCGCCATGTCTTCATTTATTACTTTCTCAAGAGCTGCTTTTATCATAATTTAGCCAAAGATAGGGCTTGCTTAGGCCCATTTTATGCTGTGGAATAGTGTTATAAAACACGCAAATTTAATAAATCATTTTCCATTGGGCAAATTTTTGGTATAAAATGTGCCATATTTATGCCTTTTATTCTAATTTTATGTGTTTTTTATACGATAAATCAATGTTCGTCTTCAAAATCGAGCGTGAGTTGAGCGGAGTTGTCTTTGGTTTTTTTTGATGCCGCATTTACTGTAAGCCCTAATAACCTTACCGGTTTCCCTTTAAATCCCGACTTTTCCCAAAGCTCAAGGGCTTTTTGGTATATCTCAGTTTGGTTGAAAGATGAAGAGAACTCGCTTGTAGTACGTGTTATTGTGGAAAAGTCGTTGAATTTTACTTTAAGGGTAAGACTGTTGCCGTTGAAATCTTTTCGCCCTATACGTTCAAGGAGTTCTTCGGTCAAAAGGGCGAGATAGCTTTGTATCTGGCTGTCTTCATATATGTCGGTATCAAAAGTTCTTTCGCATCCCAATGACTTACGGACTCGGAATGGTTCTACCTGGCGTTCGTCTATGCCTCTGGCAAAGTTGTAGTATTGCAGCGCGGCTTTGCCGAAA
>CAJTUG010000048.1:13499-14308 GCA_910579605.1 uncultured Muribaculaceae bacterium
TAGAGCCGTAGTTCGGGTACGGAGTAGTTGCGTAGGTCGTTTCCGGTATATATGCCCATAGCGTGCATTTTAGAGGCAGTGACAGGCCCGACGCCCCAAAAGCTTTCTACTGGCATTTTGGCAATAAATTCTACTGCTACATCTGGATGAATTATGCACAAACCATCGGGCTTCCGATAATCTGAAGCGATTTTCGCTAAAAATTTATTGTAGGATATGCCTGCAGACGCAACAAGACCAAGGTTTTCGCGTATTTTTTTCTTGATCTCTTTGGCTATATCCACGGCCATTTCAATGCCTTTGTGGTTTACCGTGACATCAAGAAATGCCTCGTCTAAAGAGATTGGTTCTATAATATCGGTATATTCGTGAAAAATTTCATGTATTTGGGCCGACACTTGTTTGTATACGTCAAAGCGACAATCTACAAATACCAAATCGGGACAAAGTTTTCGTGCTTTTGAAGAAGACATTGCCGATCTCACCCCGTAGCGCCGTGCTTCGTAGCTTGCTGCGGCAACAACACCTCTGCCGTCGGCTTGCCCAACAGCTACAGGACGACCTTTAAGTTCGGGGTTGTCGCGTTGTTCAACAGAGGCGTAGAAAGCGTCCATGTCTATGTGTATGATTTTTCGTATAGATGCCATTGATTAGATGCCATTGATTGGAAGAAGAAAAGGAGATTTAAGTTGCTTTATTATGCTTGAAACGCTCCACAAGTCTAAAGACAACGAAAGGCAACCGTTTCCGATTGCCTTGATACTGTAGCGAATCAGGGAATCGAACCCTGGTCTCCACCGTGAGAGGGT
>CAJTUG010000049.1:0-9948 GCA_910579605.1 uncultured Muribaculaceae bacterium
ATTTCAAATCTACAGAGGCAAGTTCTCTATACAGAAAAAGAAGTGGGAATGCCAAAAGTAGAATGTGCTGCCCGCAGGCTTATGGATCAAAATAGCAACGTGAGAATAGAAACTGTCTATGATCAACTTTGTGCCGATAATGCGACAGAGCTTATAGGCAGTGTGGATCTGGTTATGGACTGCACAGATAATTTTGCTGTGCGATTTCTCATAGACGATACTTGCGCCGCTTTGAACAAACCTTGGATTTATGGATCTATAGGTTGTTTCTGTGGCCAGGTAAGCGTGTTTGGCCATACAAGCGGCCGGCGTTACAGCCACTTGTATCCCGACCGTGAAAGCCTGTCGGCAATTCCCCCGTCCTCAGCAGGCGTCATAGGACCTGTCCCTGGTGTCATCGGGTCTATTCAAGCATCTGAGGCTATAAAACTTATCGCCGGTTTCGGCCAATTATTAGAAAATAAACTGTTTACTATAGATTTAGAATCGCTTAGATCTATGGTTATAGATTTTTAACGACATATCAAAAATGGGCAAAGGATTTGATGAATACGCATCGGAATACGATGCTTGGTTCTTAGAAAATAAAAATGTCTTGGAATCGGAGGTGAAATTGGTGGCGGCTACTCTTCCAAAAGAAGGAAATATCCTCTCTGTTGGATGCGGCAGCGGCCTTTTTGAAAAAATATTGCGTGAAGATTACGGAATTGATATCCGAAATGGCGTAGAGCCTTCTGCTTCTATGGCTGCTATTGCAAGAAAAAGGGGGATGACAGTAATTGAATCTACTGCAGAAGATTTTGATTATCTTAATGGAGTATACGACACAGTGCTGTTCAACGGCTGCCCCGGATACATCAACGACCTTAATCTGGTAATTAAAAAAGTATACGAAGCTCTTCCGCAAGGCGGACGCATAATACTGGTAGATATTCCCAAAGAAAGTTCATATGGCTTGCTCTATAACCTTGCCAAAGCTTTAGGAACATGGGAACACCCACTTCTGGAAGGAGTAAAGCCTTCAAATCCCTATCCAATTGAACTTGTAAATGTGGCCAATTGGCGCACAACGGCAGAAAAAGTGGAAATGTTGGAGGCAAATGGTTTTAAAAATATTGATTTCATGCAAACCCTCACTGCTCATCCTATGTATACCAATGATGTTGCCGAAGAGCCTACAGCCGGGTTCTGTTCCGGAGATTACGTGGCAATAATCGCCTATAAATTATGAATGAAATAAACAATAGTTCTTGGACCGACCAAGCATGGGAAAAGTCTTATCATATATATAAGGCTATACTTGGGCAGCCATTTGTGCAAAGCCTTGCCGACGGAACTTTGCCAAAGGAAATTTTTGAGCGTTATATTGCTCAAGATAGTCTTTACCTTAATACCTATTCTAAAGTTTTGTCTCATATAGCATCGCGTTTGAACGACACTGACATGTCGGAAGCTTTTATGCATTTTGCGCTCGACGGTGTAGCTGTAGAACGTGATTTACATGCTCGTTTTCTGTCGGGAAAAACTGCATACATGTCTCCTTCATGCCTTTTGTATACATCGTTGCTAAATGCCCAGGCTACGGCTCCGGTTGAAGTGGAAGCGGCGGCGGTTCTGCCATGCTTTTGGATATATCAAGAAGTAGGGAAGCACATAGCGTCAATAAGTAATTCCGATAACCCGTACTCAAAATGGATAGAGACATATTCTGATGAAGCATTCGCAAAGTCTACAAATTTGGCAAAAAATATATGCGATAAACTTGCAAAAAATGCTTCTGAAAGAGTAAGACAACGGATGACAGAAATATTTGTGGAATGCACACGCATGGAGTGGCTATTTTGGCATGGTGCTTATATTGATTTAAAATGGCCGCAAGAAATTATATGAAATAACTAAACTGAAACAAAATATGAAAAGATATAATACAGCCTTGACCATAGCCGGTTCCGACCCGTCAGGCGGTGCCGGCTTGCAAGCCGATCTAAAAACGTTTTCGGCTCTTGGTGTATATGGCACATCGGCTGTTGTGGCTGTAGTAGACGAAAACACATGCGGGGTTTACGATGTTCATGCTGTTCCCGATAAAATTGTTGCCGGACAAATACGGTCCGTTTTGTCCGACATTGGAGCAGACGCTGTAAAGATAGGCATGCTTCATAGCTCATCGCTTATAAGGACGGTCTTGTCAACACTCAAAGAATATCCATCTGTAAAGAATATTGTTCTTGATCCTGTGATGGTTGCAACCTCAGGAGACCCGTTGCTCCAACAAGAAGCTATTGCCACTCTCCGCGATGAATTAATGCCATATTGCCGTGTTATAACCCCTAATCTTCCGGAAGCTTCAATTCTTCTGGGCACTCAACTCAATGCTCAGAGCCAATTGGAAGAGGCTGCAAGAGCGCTGTCAGAGCTTTGCCATGATTCGAAAGTTTCGGTAATGCTTAAAGCAGGACATCTTGAAAATGAGAATATAATAGATATTTTCTATAATGCGGAAACAGGAAAAATTCTCCGTCTTGAATCTAAGAAAGTCAATACTCCCAATACGCATGGCACTGGCTGTACGCTCTCCTCTGCAATTGCGGCTTCATTGGCAAAAGGTATGGACTTAGACAATGCTGTCGCTAATGCAAAGAAATACATCAATAGTGCTATAAGTGCTGGTGCTGAATATAGTATAGGCAAAGGTCATGGACCGGTGTTCCATTTCTTCGGCCTTTGGTAAAAGCAACAAAGAATACATTTCTTCTCGGCAAGCAGGTAAACAATTGGATTTACCTGCTTGTTTTGATTTTATCTCACCAAATATTGCATCATGTTATGAGTCTGATAGTAAACCACACATCAAATAGTATTTCTTTTAACATTGCCGATAAGGATATAACCGACTGCAATTCGCCTTTGCCCTCGCACAGTGTCGTGAAAGATATTGCCCAGATTTGCCGTCGTTTTTTCTTCAAAGGGTATTATGGTTCGTCGCCCGATGATTTCAGCCGCTTAAAATCATTGCTAATCAATCAGATGTCTTTAGTAATAGAAAATGAATTAAGTTGCCGTGAAACTGCCGATAAATTCATGTCGATGCTGCCGGATTTGAAAGATATGCTGTGTACCGACGTTGAAGCAACATACAATGGAGATCCGGCAGCCACCGGATTCAGCGAGGTCGTTCTTTGCTATCCCGGTATATACGCAATAACGAACCATCGCATTGCCCATGCACTGCATACTTTGGACGTTCCTCTTATTCCTCGCATGATTAGCGAGCAAGCCCATAGCGTCACCGGAATAGACATCCATCCTGCCGCCAACATTGGACCGGAGTTTATGATAGACCATGGAACCGGTGTCGTCATAGGCGCAACCTGTGTCATTGGGCGTCATGTCAAAATATATCAAGGAGTAACTCTCGGGGCACGAAGCTTCGAAACAGACGATAACGGAAATCCTGTCAAGGGTCTTCCAAGGCATCCATTGGTAGAAGACAATGTTGTCATATATTCAAATGCAACCATTTTGGGTAGAGTAACTATCGGGAAAGGTGCTGTTATTGGTGGCAACGTATGGCTCACACGCAATGTTTTGCCGGGAGAGAAAATAGTTCAGGCAGAACCCGAAAAGTTAATTCGTTCAATCAAATAAATATATAAGTAACTATTATGAATGTTTCTACCAATCTACTTCAACTGATAGGCAACACACCTTTGCTTGAAATATCTGCCATAGAAAAATTATTAAAACTCAAAGCACGTGTATTAGTCAAGATAGAATCGTTTAATCCCGGAGGAAGTGTCAAAGATCGTGCGGCGCTGTCAATGATAGAAAATGCCGAAAAATTTGGCCATCTGAAGCCTGGAGGAACAATAATAGAACCTACGAGCGGAAATACTGGTATTGGACTTGCATGGATTTCCGCAATAAAAGGATATAAGCTTATCCTCACAATGCCCGAGACTATGAGTGAAGAAAGAAAACAAATTCTTCGTGCCTATGGTGCGGAATTAGTGCTTACCTCTGGCAAAGATGGAATGAAAGGAGCTATTGCCGAAGCAGAAAGGTTGTACAAAGAAACTCCGGGGGCTATTATAATGCAACAATTTGAGAATCCGGCCAATCCTTTGGCTCACGAATTAAACACCGCCTACGAAATTTGGCGAGATACCGATGGAGTAGTGGATATATTTGTTGCAGGAGTGGGTACCGGAGGTACTATATCTGGTACAGGAAAAGGACTTAAACAACACAATCCCGATATAAAAATTGTGGGCGTAGAACCCGCGTCATCGCCCGTCTTAGAAGGAGGTAAAGCCAGAAGCCATAAAATTCAAGGTATTGGAGCAGGTTTTGTACCTCTTAATTATGATTCTGGAATTGTCGATAGAATAGTAGCTGTATCCGATTCCGATGCAGCCCTATATTCTCGCATCTTGGCCAGACACGAAGGGTTATTGGCCGGTTACTCGTCGGGAGCCGCGTTGTATGCCGCTGTTTCTTTAGCTAAAGAAAAGGAAAATGAAGGTAAAACCATTGTTGCGCTTTTGCCGGATACAGGAGAAAGATATCTCTCTACCGGTCTTTTTAGGGACAACGAGGATTGCCGATAATCACGTCAACGTATTCTCAGAACTTTCATAATTACAGGTGGCGCCATGACGACCGCGATTGCAATGCCGCTGAAATCGGCTATCGCATCCCAGACCTCTGCTGCACGGGTCTCTGTGAAAAGTGCTTGCGCTATTTCATCGGCTACAGCAAAAATTGCAATGAAAGCGGCATAAACAAGTATCTTCTTCCTTAGCATAGGCAATGCTACCCGGTTGGCTCTCTCATAGTCAAAGGCAAGAGCCCCTGTTACGCCACCAAACATTATCGCGTGGATAAGTTTGTCAATGTGAGGAAAAAAAGACATGTCAACATCGGGTGTTGGATTAGATGCAAGAGTCGCATACAATATCAGGGCAATGCAAATACCGGAAGGCCACCATTTTGAAATGAACTGTATCATTTCCGATATAAGGTATTTTAGTTGTTAAAAAGCAATATATTCTCGTGCGTCCAACGCCGAACCGTTATGCCAAAGTTCAAAAATTGCGTCGTAAGTAGACGACGAATGAGCGATTCTTTGTCCTGGAAGCACCTTAGAACCTTTGTTTACAAATACTTCTCCGAGCCCCGAGTAGATGCTTATGAAATCGTTTGGATGTTGGATAGTAACTGAAAATAATCCGTCGGGCAGCGCATCTACTGCTACCACACTCCCACGGCAAACCGAAGATATGGGGATTATGCGCCCGGTTCTTATTGATAATGCGTCTTTGCCTGTATTTGGTACGATATCCACAGAACCGTTAACAGGCGTATAGAAAACCATTCCTTCGGCAGCTATCGGGGCCAAAACCGAAAGGTTGAATCTCTCTTCTTCTCTGTATTTTTCCACAAAGAGCCGTTCTGTATCCGATGATCCCAAAAGTGTATCGGCAGGTAATACGACCGACGTTACGCTGTCGGGGTTAATTTCGTCTTTCATAACTGCAATAAGATTGGCTATATAAGCTTGGTTCTTCTTTGAAGCTTGTTCAAGGGAATCAAGCTTAACGGCCGTTTCAAGATATGCAGCTCTGAGGTCGCCTTTCAATGCACCGGGAAAAAGCTGTCTTAAGGGTGTAAAGGCCATTATAACCCAAATCAACGCGCAAACAGCACTCATAGAGGCTATAGACACCAAGATAACCCTCGCTCGGGTCATCCTTATGGACCATACACGGTTGAATGTGTTCTCTGCTATGAAATCTAACCTGTAATATCGCGGATTTCTCGTTTTTTGCGGCATAATTCAATTGGTGATTATTAGCAGCTATATTTAAGTAATGATTTAACCACAGTATCCCATCCGTAAACATCATGTACTACTTTTAATTCCCTGAATGCTACACCATAGGCTGGGTCAGGATTTTCCATGAGCGTTTTAAGACGCACAAGCGCCTCGCTACGATCTATTTGGAGAAGTACCTCGTAAGAACCGAGGTTGCAGAATCCTTCTGAGTACTCATAGGGCGCATTTATATTGTAATGGTATTGCCAAAGGTGGAGTAATTCGTGAGAAAGAGTCTCGGCAATCCCAAGTTTAGATTGCTGGCTCATCAAGTCAATCCGGTGTGGATTACCTTTACATGCCACACCGAGAGGCACTGTCTCAAAATCGTTCTGATAGCGCTGCTGCATGTGTTCGGCCGGAAGGAGGTTCATTTTAAATTCCGGTATGTATATTCCTCTTTCTTTGAAGAATTTTATTATGAAAACAGCAATTTTTGTCAATTCATCAAAATTAATAGGTTTTGCGCATTCATAGCAGCAAAATCCAAAATGAGGCACAAGGACTTTGGCCCCATGAATAATCCTATGGCAAAAACGGCAGTAGGTTATGTTGTGGTGCAAACAGGCTACATTGTTGTAGTTGTCGCAGCGGAAACCTGCAGGGTCTACTTGTTGTCCGCAAATCACGCAAGTTAAATCTTCTCCATCAACCGTAGAAGCTATCCTTAGAAAATTTCGCCCGGCCCTTGGCAATGGAGAACTGTCGTGCCGTGGTGATATTATGTTGGCTGAATTGTGTTCTTGATTCATGATTCGAGAGGATAAGTAGTGTGTTTGAAGCGTTATAAGAAAACAGGGTTCAATAGAATTACAAGCCTTAAGCCTCTAAATCTATAAACCCTGCTTTAAAAATTTATTTGGTTGCTTTATTGCATCCCGGATACCGTTACAGACGGATCAATCTTAGCTACAAGACCTTGGAGAACTTTGCCGGGGCCGAGTTCTACAAATTCAGTTGCTCCATCGGCAATCATGTTCTTTACCGTTTGTGTCCATCTCACAGGTGCAGTGAGTTGGGCCACAAGATTAGCTTTAATTTCTGTCGGGTCGGTGTGGGGGAGGGCATCTACATTTTGGAAAACAGGGCAGATGGGGGTCTTGAACTCAGTTGACTCTATTGCACGGGCTAATTCTGCGCGAGCCGGCTCCATGCAAGGAGAATGGAAAGCTCCACCAACTTTGAGCTTGAGAGCTCGTTTTGCTCCTGCTGCCTTTAGCGCTTCGCATGCTGCGTCGATTGCGGCAACTTCACCAGATATTACGAGCTGTCCAGGGCAGTTATAATTAGCGCATACAACTACACCGTCAATTCCGGAGCAGATTTCCTCTACCTTCTCATCTGGAAGGGCGAGAACTGCAGCCATGGTGCTTTCGGTCAATTCGCAGGCTTTCTGCATGGCGTTGGCTCGAGCCGATACCAATTTGAGGCCATCCTCAAAACTTAATGCGCCGGCTGCTACAAGTGCGGAAAATTCTCCCAATGAGTGTCCGGCAACCATGTCGGGTTGGAAATCCTTGCCCAAGCTTTTAGCCAATAGCACACTGTGAAGGAATATTGCTGGTTGGGTCACTGCTGTTTGACGCAAATCTTCATCTGTACCGGCAAACATAAGGTCGGTAATGCGGAATCCCAAAATATCGTTGGCCTTTTCAAAAAGGTCATGGGCTTCGGCGTTATTGTCGTAAAGGTCTTTGCCCATTCCTACGAATTGGGCCCCCTGGCCGGGGAATACATAAGCTTTCTTCATGACGGGTTTATTAAATTCCTATAAAAAACGATGCAAAGTTACTACTTTTCGGCGGATTTTTCGTAACTTTACATTCGAAAAATAACGCAATATCCAAATTTATGACATACTTATCGACAATACCTCTGTTTTTGGGCAATCTCCGTGGATGGGAGTGGCTCATTATTTTACTTATAATACTCCTTTTGTTTGGCGGAAAGAAGATTCCTGAACTAATGCGTGGTGTGGGTAAGGGTATCCAATCGTTCAAAAAAGGCATTGAAGAAGCTAAAGAAGAAATCAACAAGCCGGAAGATAGCCTTAACAAGGCTTCAACAGATAATACACCCTCAGGAAAGGACCGCTCGTAATGGCACAAGCCGAGATGACATTCTGGGACCATCTCGACGATTTGCGAGTTGTTCTCTTCAAGATTGCAGGCGTTGTGGCGTTTTTTGCCGTCGCGGCTTTTATGGCCATGCCTTGGATTTTCGATCATGTCATAATGGCCCCCACTCATGGCAATTTCATCACATACAGTTGGTTTAATGAAATTGCCGTTGCTTCGGGAATGGGGGAATTGGCTACAGGAAATGATTTCAGCATCAATATAGTGAGCATTGAGTTGGCAAGCCAACTGTTCATTCATCTTTCGGCATCTTGTTGGCTTGCTTTTACTTTCGCTTTCCCGGCAGTTCTTTATCTGCTTTGGGGATTCGTGTCTCCGGGGCTTTATGAAAACGAACGCCAAGGCATACGCAAGGCTTTCTTTTTCGGGAATTTTATGTTCTATATGGGAGTAGCCGTGGGATATTTCTTGATTTTCCCGATAACAGTCCGCTTTTTAGCAGAATATCGCCTTAGCGACAGTATAAGCCCTATAGTGTCGCTTGATTCTTATATAGATAATTTCTTTACGCTACTCCTTATGATGGGAGCTGTTTTTGAGCTTCCTCTTTTGGCATGGTTATTAGGCAAAATAGGCTTGCTTAAGCGTAATTTCTTTAAAAACTATCGACGCCATGCCATCGTGGTATTAATGATTATAGCTGCATTGATTACTCCGACGGGAGACCCCTTCACGCTATTCATAGTTTTCACACCTATATACGCTTTATGGGAGGCAGGTGCTTTATTAGTGCCTTCAGCTCAAGAAGAACCTGATCTGGCATGAAATTTAAAATCAAAAAACCTGGTTTGCTCGCAAGGGTCATATTAGCCATCATTCTTGGCATTATTGCAGGTTTGTACCTGCCAATGTGGTGTGCGCGAATTTCGGCAACTTTTAATGTTCTGTTTAACGCTCTTTTAGGTTTTACAGTGCCGTTGCTCATTGTTGGGTTCGTTGCTCCGGCAATAGCAGATATAGGGAATAAAGCGGGTAAATTGTTGTTGGCAACAGTGGTCATTGCATATCTCATGACATTCGGTTCTGGATTCCTTGCATATATCACTGCTTCGCAAACCTTTCCCCTGCTTATAGAACAAGGTGCAGGCAGCGTTGTCGCCGAAGATGCAGCCCAATCGGCATTGCCGTTCTTCAGTATTACCATAGAACCGTTAATGAGTGTCATGAGTGCGCTCGTCTTAGCTTTTGTAATCGGGTTTGGTTGTGCAATGATGCCTCAAACAAAGACTCTGAAAGCATGTATGGACGATTTCCGCAGAGTCATAACACTCCTCATAAAGGGACTTGTTATACCCTTGTTGCCGATATACATTTTCGGTATCTTCTTTGATATGGCTCTTACAGGTACGGTTGCCCCGGTTTTGGCTACATTCATAAAAATTATTGCGGTGATTTTCATTCTGCACATAGCAGTTCTTATAATTCAATACACAATAGCTTGGATGTTCTCAGGAGTCAATCCATTTAAAGCCTTGAAAATAATGTTGCCGGCATATTTTACAGCACTGGGTACGCAATCATCTGCCGCAACCATACCGGTAACATTAGAGCGTACAAGAGCCATGGGAGTTAACGAGGATATTGCAGGTTTTGTAATTCCTCTTTGCGCAACCATCCACATGTCGGGTTCTACTCTCAAAATTGTTTCGTGTGCAATAGCTTTGATGATTCTTCAAGGGATACCTTTCGACGGCTTGATGTTTGCAGGGTTCATCGGAATGCTTGCTATTACTATAATTGCTGCCCCTGGTGTCCCGGGAGGGGCTATTATGGCTTCTTTAGGCCTGCTTTCTTCTATGCTTGGTTTTTCACAGCAAGATTGTGCTATGATGATTGCTTTGTATATCGCAATGGATTCATTTGGAACGGCTTGCAACATCACCGGCGACGGTGCAATTTCCCTTATTGTCGCAAAAATAGCCAGTTGATGTT
>CAJTUG010000049.1:9977-14098 GCA_910579605.1 uncultured Muribaculaceae bacterium
AATTCTGTTGCCACATATATCAAGGACAATAACCTCTTGCATTTTAATGCACCGGTTATTGTAGCTTTGAGTGGAGGTGCCGATTCTGTGGCTCTTCTTGCCGCTCTTGTTGCTTTAGGATATGATTGCAGGGCCGCACATTGCAATTTTCATCTTAGAGGAAATGAAAGCAATCGTGACATGCTTCATTGCCAAGAATTATGCAAGGCCATTGGCAATGACCTGTATGTGATTGATTTTGATGTAAAAGCGCGGATGGAGCAAACCGGGGAATCAGTAGAAATGGCATGTAGAGGGCTAAGATACGATTGGTTTCGTAAACTGGCCGATAGAGATGGCGCCCAAGCCATTGCCGTCGGACACCACAAAGAAGACCGTGCCGAGACCTTTATGCTCAACCTCATGCGTGGTGCCGGAATTATTGGACTCACAAGTATGAACGTCCGTTCCGGCGATGTTATAAGGCCTCTTCTAAGCCTAAGCCGCAAAGATATAGAAGAATATCTTGATAGAAAGAATCTGTCATTTGTCAACGATAGCTCCAATAGTTCAGACCTTCATCGCCGCAACAGGATAAGGAATTCGATATTCCCAATGCTTGAACAGGCATTCCCCGGAGCATTAGACGCTGTCCTCAAATCTATATCAAACCTTGAGGCAGCAAGGGAGATATACTTGGAGGCTGTAAATAATATTGCCCAAAAATATACAGAAGCCGACAATAGTATTAAACTTGCCGATTTATCCGCTTTGCCTCAGGCGCAAACCATACTTTTTGAAATGTTGAAAGGTCATGGTTTCAAATTCCCGCAAATTTGCGACATGATATCTTCTGTCGGCCAATCGGGTTCAGAATTTTTTTCTCCCGATGGTTCAACTGTCGCAGAACTCAGTCATGGGATAATCCATCTTGTAGATGCTGCAACACGCCAGAAAAACCCCGATTTCGCCATAAAAGTGAATCCTTGCAGATCAATTTTTGATCCTATAAGAATAGATATAACCCTCCATGCGGTAGAGAACTTTTCCCCGAGTCAGCATGGAGCCATGGAGGCTTGTTTCGACGCCGATTTTGTGTCTGAACCTGCCACATGGGAAATCAGACATTATCGCCGAGGCGACCGTATAGTTCCTTTCGGCAGCTCCAAATCAAAACTTATTAGCGATATTTTCTCAAATGCAAAATTTTCTCAAGAACAAAAAAGGAATGCATGGATTCTTACGCGAAATGGCATCCCGGTGTGGATTCCGGGGTTGAGAAACAGCGCCGAAGGTGCCTTAGGCCCTTCTACTACTAAATATTACAAAATGTCGTATATTCATAACACATAAAACATAACATAAATCAAAGCAAACAGCAATGACCAAAATTTTCACTCTTTGCATGGTAGCATTAGCTTCAGCAATGGAAGCACATGCAAGTTCCGAAATTGTCAATACAGGTGCATACCGTTGGAGCGGCGATACAGTATATCAGGCAGATTTTTTCGCCACTGCGCCAAACCAATTTGAAATTATTTCAACATATAGTGCGCAGCCTGGGTATGGATTCCCTATAGAGAAAACATGGAAACTTAAAAATGATATTTCATCATACCCCCAACTTTCAACTCCCAATACCCTCCATAATGCTATATACAATATGGGGCTCGACGAAATGGTGAATGCAGTGGAACCTGATACAACGCTGCGTACAGGTAGGGAATGGGCTGGTGTCTGGACTCGTGATGTGAGCTATTCAATTCTTCTGTCGATGGCATATCTTCAGCCAGAAGCATCCAAGATTTCTCTCATGAAAAAAGTCACTCCTACAGGTGTGATTGTTCAAGACACAGGCTCGGGTGGCGCTTGGCCAGTCAGTTCAGACCGTGAAATTTGGACATTGGCTGCTTATGAACTTTATAAAGTTACCGGCGACAAAGAATGGCTCAAATACATATATCCTATTGTAAAAAAATCGCTTGACGATGATAACCTTACAGTACAGACAGAGAGCGGCCTCGTAAAAGGAGAAACATCTTTCATCGATTGGCGAGAACAAAGTTATCCAAAATGGATGCAGACTGCCGATATCTATAATTCCGAAGCTCTCGGAACCTCAATCGTACATGCTCAAGCATTGAGAATCCTTGCAGAACTTGAAGCTGAGTTCGGATCTAAGAAAGAAGCTCGGGCATACGAGGAAAGAGCCGATAGAATCGTCAAGGACATTAACGACAAACTATGGCTCGACGACAAAGGATATTACGCCATGTATACATATGGACGCGACAACTTGATTGTGAATCCTCGTGCCGAGACCTTAGGCGAATCGCTCGCTATTCTATACGATGTGGCATCCCCGGAAAAAATTGCTAAAATAACAGAGTCGAACCCCGTTACTCCTTTCGGAGCTGCTATTTTTTTCCCGCAAATAGCTGATATGCCGCCATATCACAATAATTCCCTTTGGCCTTGGGTTGGCGCATATTGGGCAATGGCTAATGCTAAGGCCAAAAACGAAGCCGGTACTCTGGAAGCAATTGGTGCAGTATTTCGTCCGGCTGCTCTGTTTGCTACAAATAAAGAAAATTTTGTACTCGATAACGGGGATATCGCAACAGAGCTGAACTCCTCAAATATGTTGTGGTGTCTTGCCGGGAATTTGGCTATTACTCACAAAATACTTTTCGGTATACATTTTGAGAAAGATGGACTCGCTTTCGCTCCTTTTGTTCCCAAAGCATTGGCTGCTACAAGAACATTAGACAATTTTAAATATAGAAATGCTACATTGGATATTACCGTCAAGGGATTCGGAAGTGAAATTAAATCGTTTACTCTAAACGGTAAAGAACACAAACCATTCATTCCTGCAGATATCAAAGGCAATAATAAAATTGTCATTACTATGGCAGACAACGAGCAGGCTCCAATGGCTGTGAACCGAACCCCTAATGTCAAAGCTCCTCTCACACCTATTACATGGTTTGAAGATGATATCTTGCATTGGAATCCTATAGAATATATTGGTTTCTATCGCGTTCTCCGTAATGGAGTCCCGGTTGCCGATACAAACGAAACAACTTTCACAACAACTTTGCCTGGCGAATATCAGGTTATTGGAATTTCTGCCGATGGTGTACAATCATTCGCATCTGAACCTCGCAGCAACCGTTTGAAAATTATAACTCAGATTCCCGACGAATCTACATCTTTCCTTTCTCCTGAGATTTCCTATATGCCTAAAAAAGAAATCAAAGGTTACAATGGAAATGGTTTTGTGGAAATAGATCGTAGCACTCAACCTCTCAATGTGGATTTTGATGTTCCTTCCGATGGCAAATATTCAATAAAAATTCGCTATGCCAATGGCAACGGTCCGGTAAATACAGAAAACAAATGCGCAATACGCACAATATCTGTCGACGGAAACCGTGCAGGTATAGTCGTTATGCCACATAGAGGCGTTGGTAATTGGTCCGATTGGGGAAATTCCAACTCGTTACTTGTTCCTCTCAAGGCCGGTCGGCATTCGCTCACTATTGATTTCCGCCCGGAAAACAACAACATGAATATTAATACAAATCATGCGCTCATAGATCAAATAATCGTTGAGCAATTATAAATTTCCTTAGCGTATGAACCTTATCAAAGGTTCATACGTTGACATTTTATGGAAACAAACCTTACAACTGATATCAACTTGCGCTTAGTCTCGGTATCTGAATTAGATGGCGCTACAGCAATCAACCGCAGGGCCGCCCGGAGGCTTGGACGAAAACCGGTGCAGGTTGATATGAATGTTAGAGTGGTGCCTAAATTAGAAAGCAATCTCATCACTCTCATTGTCAGCACCTCATATATTGGCATAGTAAATCTCATCAGAGAGCGTCTGCTCGTTTGTTCAGCGGTTGCTACTTTCGAAGTTCAAGACCTGCAGAAGCATGTAGAACAGAACGGTGAAGACATTATTGTCGGCAGTAAACTCATGATGACCATGCTTGGTATAGCAGTAGGTGCACTCAGGGGAATTATTGCTGTGAGAACTAAGTTCACACCTTTAGAGCACTGCCCGCTCCCGGTCATAGACTTGTCGGCTCTTATGTACAGGCTTAGATATGGTCAACCTCCACCTCGTA
>CAJTUG010000050.1:0-2514 GCA_910579605.1 uncultured Muribaculaceae bacterium
ACGACCCCGAGATTACAAATCACGTGCTCTGGCCAACTGAGCTAAAGAGGCATTTTTCAATTTTCTCTGCAGCGGGAGCGCCTAAACCGTTTCCCGTTTGCGGTTGCAAAGTTAAGCATTGTTTTTCATTCCCACAAATTTTTCCGGCTATTTTTTTCAATAATTTTTATCCGCTTTACGTAACACATTGATTATACAGGTTTTACAACACAAGCTAAAGATTACTTTTTTTAATGTCTTCCGATATAGATACACACGCTCATGCTTCAACCCAATTTCTTGAAGCCTTCCACATACGCTTTTAATGTCATAAAATCCGTTAATTCAATGTCTATTCCGATTTTTTGGGCTATCTTTGCCAAATATTACAACACGGACACATTACATCAATGAAAAAAATAAAAGCGCTCCTTTCTGCAGCAATATTACTCTGCATAGCCATCCCGGCCGCAGCACAATTCAGATATGCTCCAATAGCCGGAGTTACCATAAACTCAATGAAATTTAAAAACGACCTTTTCCCCGTTGCCTCTCAAGTAGGATACCAAGCAGGAATCCAGGCAGAACTAATGTTTCCGGGAATAGGATTCGGAATAGATTTCGGACTCCTCTACAACCAGATGGGAGCTAAATTAGACCTCGGCTCGCGGCATCTTTGGCAATCCCAGGGCTTCGGCAACGACAATTTCTATCTCCACACAATACAAATACCCATTCACCTGCGTTTTAAATGGACAAGGATGAACGGACTTGAAGACTACATCGCACCTTTCGTATATGGAGGCCCGGAAATGGCAATACTCGCCGGCCACTCAGGCCCCAAGGGTAATCCTGGCGTCGAAGACCCCTTCCAATATTCAGGCGGAGATTTCGGCATAGGAGCAGGGGGCGGCGTGGAACTCCTCAAACGATGGCAGATATCATTCCAATACACATGGGGAATGTCCTACCTCATGAAAGCCCGCCAACTCGACAATTACAGCGCAAAAAACGGCCAATGGGCAATCAGGGTCGCATACATGTTCTAACAAAAAGTAACAATAAAAACATCACGGGAATCGGAAAAACAAACCGATTCCCGTTTTTTATTCACAAAGTTCCGAATAAGAAGGGATAGACCGCAAAAAAACATATCCGCCATCAGCCGAATATCGGCAACAATAATGCCGCATCCCATTGCTCACCATAAGATAACGAGACTGCATAACTACATTATAACGAGCAATCTGGTCAAATACCGCCTGAGTAATCGCCACGTCGGGAGCCTTATACTCTATTACTACAACTGGGCGCAACGACTTTGAAAAAACCACCGTATCGCAACGGCGCAACGTTCCGTTAAGACGCAAAGAAACCTCATTACCCATCAACCCTGCCGGATAGCCGCAATAGCTCACAAGATAATTAACAAAATGTTGGCGAACCCACTCCTCAGGAGTCAGCGCCACCCACTTGCGCCTCAATGCATCATAAACCTCACTGCCGCCACGCCGCGAATCCTCATCGCGCCGCAGACGTATATCAAAACCAGGTAGATTCAATTCGCCATTTTTTTCCATCTCGTTGCCATTTACAAAAAAACTCCGTAAATTTACGAAAATTTTCCATATCAAAGAAAATGGCATTACCCGCAACCACATTCGAATCGCTCCAAAAAGCCCTCTGCCAACAACAATACGCCCCAATATACCTTCTCCACGGCGAAGAAGGATACTACATCGACATACTTACAAAGCAATTCGAAAACATCCTTCCCGAAGAAGAAAAAGATTTCAACCAATACATCCTATACGCCCCGGAAACAGACCCGGCAAAAGTAATAGACATATGCCATAAAATACCAATGATGGCACAACGGCAAGTAGTAATTCTCAAAGAAGCACAAGCCATAAGAGCCGATCAGCTCAACAAGCTCCACAAATACGCCGACAACCCCGTCGCAACCACAATCCTCGTTATATGCTGCCGCGGAGAAATAGCAAAAGCCAAAGATCTACTTGCCGCCCTCAAGAAAAACGGCTGTGTAGTCTTCGAAAGCAAAAAAATCGCAGACTACAACGCCCCGGCAGAAATTGCACGATGCATAAAAGAAAAAGGACTCACCGCAGAACCAAAAGCTATAGAAATGCTCCAGGAATACATCGGTACAGACCTTAGCCGACTCCACAACGAAATTAACAAACTTGCATCGCTCCTGCCTCCAAATGCATCTATTACCCCTGCAGTAGTAGAACTAAACGTAGGTATAAGCCGAGAATACAACACCTTCGAACTCATAGATGCGATCCGAAACCGAGACGCAAAAAAAGTATTCCGAATTATCAGCTATTTCAAAAGCAATCCCAAAGCTGTGCCATTAGTAATGGCCACAGCATCTGTATTCAATCTCTTCGCCGACATCCTCGTAGCACACTACACAGATCCGGCATCAGACGCCGAACTCACAAAAAACCTAAATATCCGCAACCAGTTCCAACTAAACAAACTCAAACAAGCAATGCGCAACTACGGACC
>CAJTUG010000050.1:2601-11234 GCA_910579605.1 uncultured Muribaculaceae bacterium
TAAACCTCTTCCACGACCTCATGTTTCATATTCTCACCGCAACAGGCAGAATATAACAAAACTGAATCTCTTTTCCGCATCATTTTACAAAGAAAAACATGCTGCCTCTACCCCAACAAAAAAATCTTATCATAAAAGCGGCCACACGCGGCAAAAAATAGACAAAGATTTCAACCCATCCACCTAAAAATATAGATCACACATATTAAAAAGTCCACGAAAATAAAAAACGTTGCTGGCAATGCCGGCAACGTTTTTTATTTCAAGCAAACAAGATTATTCAGCTGCGGGGAGTTCGGGCTCAGCATTTTCGACTGCAGCAACAGGATTTTCAGGAGCAGCAGCAGATTTGCGGCGAGAACGACGAGTTGTCTTAGTCTTGGCTGCGGTATCCTTCAACATAGCTTCATTGTAGTCTACCAACTCGATAAAGCAAGTTTTTGCGTTATCGCCAAGGCGATTGCCTGTTTTCAAAATACGGGTGTAACCTCCGGGACGGTCTGCAATCTTCTGAGAAATGTTCTGGAACAATTCCTTGATTGCTTCCTTGTTCTGAAGGTAAGAGAAAACCAAACGACGGTTTACCATCGTGTCTTCTTTAGCTCGGTTGATCAGAGGCTCTGCATATACACGGAGTGCCTTAGCTTTTGCCAAAGTAGTGTGGATACGCTTGTGCATGATGAGCGATATGGTCATATTGGCCAAGAGCGCGTCGCGGTGCGCTTTCTTGCGGCCAAGGTGATTGAATTTTTTATTGTGTCTCATCGGGGTGATTAGTCTTTATCGAGTTTATACTTTGAAATATCCATGCCGAACGATAAGTTCAAGCTGTTAAGGAGGCTTTCCAATTCAACAAGCGACTTTTTACCGAAATTACGGAATTTCAACAAATCAGTCTTGTTGAACACAACAAGTTCTGCCAAGGTCTCTACTTCAGCGCTCTTCAAACAATTCAAAGCACGCACCGAAAGCGACATATCCACAAGCTTAGATTTCAAAAGCTGACGCATGTGGAGAACCTCTTCATCAAATTCTTCGCCCGGATCGGGTTCCGAAGTCTCCAAAGTGATTTTTTCGTCGGAGAACAGCATGAAATGCTGGATCAAAATTTTGGCAGCTTCCTTCACGGCATCCTTAGGCAGGATAGAACCATTGGTGGTAATCTCCAGGGTAAGTTTGTCGTAGTCGGTTTTCTGGTCTACGCGGTAGTTTTCTACAGTGTACTTTACATTCTTGATCGGCGTATAGATAGAGTCGATCGCAATTGTATTGATATCATCCTGAGGTGTAACGTTTTCCTCTGCAGGAACCCAGCTACGTCCCTTGTTGATAGTGAGTACGATAGTGAAACTTGCCTCAGGATCCAAATGACAAATAACCAAATCGGGGTTCATTACCTCGAAGCCGCTCAAGGCCTTGGAAATGTCACCGGCCGTGAACACCTCTTTTCCCGATACGTTGATGGTTACTCGCTCAAACTCAGTATCTTCTACAAGTTGTTTCAAGTCTACCTGCTTGAGGTTAAGGATAATGTTGGTAACATCCTCCTTAACGCCGGGCACGACATCAAATTCGTTCTTAACGCCGTCTATCTTGATAGACGATATCGCAAAGCCCTCAAGCGATGACAAGAGGACACGGCGCAAAGCGTTGCCGACAGTGATGCCATAGCCGGGTTCCAAGGGTTTGAATTCGAACTTACCGTAGAAGTTGCCGGCCTCGACCATTACAACGTCTTCAGGTTTTTGGAATGCTAATATAGCCATGGATCTTTGGTCTTTAGAGATTATTGCTTGGAGTAAAGCTCGACGATCAGCTGCTCCTTGATGTTTTCGGGGATATCTTCGCGAGCGGGTACATGGAGGAATTTACCGGTCTTGGTAGCTTCGTCCCATTCTATCCAAGGATATTTGCTGTGGTTGAAACCTGCCAATGCATCGGCAATTACTTCCAACGATTTGCTGCGTTCACGAACACCAACCAAATCACCGGCCTTTACTGCATACGAAGGTATATTCACAACCTGGCCGTTTACTGTAATGTGGCGGTGCAATACCAATTGGCGAGCTGCCGCACGGGTAGGCGCGATACCAAGACGGTATACGACATTGTCCAAGCGGCCTTCAAGAAGCTGAAGAAGAATTTCACCGGTAATACCTTTGAGACGCGATGCCTTCTCAAAAAGATTGCGGAACTGACGTTCCAAAAGGCCATATGTATATTTAGCCTTCTGTTTCTCGCGGAGCTGAACACCATACTCGCTCGTTTTACGGCGCTTGTTCTGTCCGTGCTGGCCCGGGGGGAAATTACGACGGGCGAGAACTTTGTCTTCGCCGAAAATGGGTTCGCCGAATTTGCGGGCTATTTTGGTCTTAGGACCTGTATATCTTGCCATTGTAGTTCAATCAGTTTATTCGGGGTTCTCACCGGGTATTTTCCGGAAACCGGTTAATCTTTCTTCCGGCGCAGCCGCGACCATAGAGAGGTGACTGAAATATGGTCTATTCGCCTTCAGAAAAATCCCGTGCTCCTCTTAGAAGAAAATTCCCATTCCGGCACTGGCAGGCCGGGGAGCTTCCCGAGAGTTGTTATGTTTTTGTTGTTACTAAAAGTGAAAGCAGAGTTCGCCGTGGCAGATGCCACTGCGCTGAACTGATTTAAACTCTTCTTCTCTTGGGAGGACGGCAACCGTTGTGGGGAAGCGGTGTAACGTCGATAATGTCTGTTACAGCGATGCCTGCTCCGTGGATAGTACGTACTGCCGATTCGCGGCCGTTACCCGGACCTTTGAGATAAGCTTTTACCTTGCGCAATCCCAGGTCGTAGGCAACCTTGGCGCAATCCTGTGCTGCCATCTGGGCAGCGTAGGGAGTGTTCTTCTTAGAACCACGGAAGCCCATTTTGCCGGCCGACGACCAAGAGATAACTTGGCCTTCGCTGTTGGCAAGGCAGACAATGATATTATTGAAAGACGAATGAACGTGAAGCTGCCCTTCGGCACCTACCTTTACGTTACGTTTCTTTGCTGCGACTGTTTTTTTTGCCATGTTATTTATTATTTAGTAGCTTTCTTCTTGTTTGCAACGGTTTTCTTGCGGCCCTTGCGTGTGCGGGCATTGTTCTTGGTGCTCTGGCCACGAACGGGAAGACCATTACGGTGGCGGATACCACGATAGCAGCCTATATCCATCAATCGCTTGATGTTGAGCTGGATTTCGCTACGGAGATCGCCTTCTACCTTGTAGTCGGAACCGATAACTTCACGTACCTTTGCGGCCTGATCGTCGGTCCAATCCTTTACCTTGATATTCACATCAATGCCGGCCTTGTTCAAGATAGTCTTGGCGGCGCTACGGCCGATGCCGAAGATGTAAGTCAAGGCGATTTCACCTCTTTTATTCTGGGGGAGGTCAACTCCCACGATTCTTACTGCCATAATTTATTATCCTTGACGCTGTTTGTACTTAGGGTTTTTCTTGTTGATGACATAAAGACGGCCTTTGCGGCGCACGATCTTGCTGTCGGGAGTGCGTTTCTTTACGGATGCTCTTACTTTCATATCTTTTAGTTTGTCTGATTATTTATAGCGGAAAGCAATACGCCCTTTGGAAAGATCGTATGGAGACATCTCAACACGCACCTTGTCGCCGGGAAGTATCTTGATATAATGCATACGCATCTTCCCGGAAATGTGAGCCGTTATTTCATGCCCGTTCTCGAGTTCTACTCTGAACATCGCGTTGCTCAGTGCCTCTACGATAGTTCCGTCTTGTTCGATTGCTGATTGTTTTGCCATATGTTAGTCGGTGTTTAAATGAATCTGTCTTGAAGAACCTCTTCTATGTAATCAAAAGTGGTCATTATCTCGGTGCGGTCGTTCAAAATTACCAAAGTGTGCTCATAATGAGCCGATGGCTTCCTGTCCTTGGTACGGCAGGTCCAACCGTCACTCTCGATCACGATATTGCGGCTGCCCATGTTTATCATTGGCTCTATACAGATACACATGCCGTTCTGGAGCTTTGCCCCAATACCGCGGCGTCCATAGTTGGGCACCTCGGGGCTCTCGTGCATCTTCCGTCCTATACCATGACCGCACATCTCTCGCACTACACTATAACCGCGACGCTCGCAGTAGGTCTGCACAGCATTGGCTATATCGCCGATACGTGCTCCGGGCTTGGCAGCCTCGATGCCGACATAAAGCGACTCCTTGGTGGTACGCAAAAGAGACATTTTTTCAGGGCTTATCTCGCCCACAGGAAAAGTATAGCAACTGTCGCCCATGAAACCGTCTTTCTCCACTACCGTATCTATACCCACGATGTCGCCATCCATGAGAATACGGTCTGAAGGAAAACCATGTACAACAATCTCGTTGACCTCTATACACAATGTGGCCGGAAAGCCGCCGTAGCCCAAGCACGCCGACTTGCCACCATTGTCCATGATAAATTCACGGGCAATGGTGTCGAGCTTACGTGTGGTTACTCCCGGCTGGATCCAACGCGCCACCTCGCCAAGTGTCTGCGACACCAACGTAGTGGCAGATCGCATTGTCTCGATTTCTTCCGGTGTCTTAAGGTAAATCATTTAAACTTGTTAAATAATATAACTCTGTTTTAGATATGGCTGCTTAGTAAGCTTGGCCGGTTGTGCGGCCTTTGATTTTGCCTTCTTTCATAAGGCCATCGTAGTGGTGCATCATAAGATGCGATTCCACCTGCTGAAGAGTATCCAGAACAACGCCGACCATGATCAGGAGCGACGTGCCACCGAAGAACTGGGCAAAATTCTGGCTTATGCCGAAGAAACGGGCAAATGCAGGCAAAATAGCCACGATACCCAAGAAAATCGAACCGGGCAATGTGATACGCGACATAATCGCGTCAAGATACTCGGCGGTCTTCTTGCCGGGCTTAACACCCGGGATAAAGCCGTTGTTGCGTTTCATATCTTCTGCCATTTGGGTGGGACGCACCGTGATAGCTGTATAGAAATAAGTGAAAGCAACAATCAAAATAAAGAATACAAAATTATACCAGAAGCCATTGATATCGGTGAAGGCATGCAGGAACCCGGTCTCTCCGCCGCGGAAACCAGCAAGCGTCATCGGGATAAACATGATAGCCTGTGCAAAAATGATAGGCATCACACCGGCTGCATTAACCTTCAAGGGTATGTATTGACGGGCACCGCCATACTGGCGATTACCCACAATACGCTTGGCATACTGTACGGGCACCTTGCGTGTCCCCTGAACAAGGAGAACAGCGCCAACCGTAACGGCAAATAGCAAGATAATCTCTACAATAAACATCACAAGACCGCCTTGGTTGCCCGATGCTCCGGGAAGACGGCTGATGAATTCATAATAGAGCGCTCCTGGGAGACGGGCAATGATACCAACCAAAATGATGAATGAGATACCATTGCCTATACCGCGGTCGGTTATGCGCTCGCCGAGCCACATGATAAACATAGAGCCGGCAGCAAGGATAATAGTCAAATAAGCAGTGGTCCATAAACCTAAGTGCAAGGCCGAACCATTGGCAGCGCCGTTTACCTGAACCTGAAGGTTGATAAGGTAGGCCGGAGCTTGGAGGATGAGGATCAGAACAGTGAGATAGCGAGTATACTGGTTCATCTTCTGACGTCCGCTCTCACCTTCGCGCTGCATTTTCTGGAACGAAGGGAGAATCATACCGCAGAGCTGGATAACGATGCTCGCCGTGATATAGGGCATGATACCCAAGGCGAAAATCGAAGCCTGCGAGAACGCTCCGCCAGAGAACATATCAAGAAGCTGCATCAATCCGCTCTTGTTGGTGAAATTGGCAAGAGCGTCGATATCTGCTGGCGAAATGCCCGGCAGCACCACATAACAACCCAAGCGGTATATCAATACCAGCAAGAGTGTTATGAGAATGCGCTGACGCAGCTCCTGGATAGTCCAGATATTTTTTAGTGTATCGAAAAATCTCATGATTAAACGGTTTGGGCTGTTCCGCCTGCAGCTTCGATAGCTGCTTTAGCGGCTGCGGAGAAAGCGTTTGCCTCAACATTCACAGCGGTGTTGATCGCACCGTTAGCCAAAACTTTTACAAGTTGGTTGGAGCGAATCAAACCTGCCTTACGGAATTCTTCGATTCCCACCTTGTTGCCGCCAAGCTTTTCTGCCAAAGCTGCAACTGCAGGAAGGTTAATTGCTTTATATTCTACGCGGTTGATATTCTTGAAGCCGAATTTGGGCAAACGACGCTGCAAAGGCATCTGGCCGCCCTCAAATCCGATCTTGCGGCTATAGCCCGAACGCGACTTTGCGCCCTTGTGACCACGGGTTGATGTTCCGCCTTTGCCGGAACCGGGGCCGCGGCCGATGCGTGTGCTCCGCTTTACTGAGCCTACGGCAGGTTTCAAATTACTTAAATCCATGATTCGTAAGTGATTTTATGCGTTGGTCACTTCAACTAAGTGGCGAACTTTGTTTACCATACCCATCACAGAGGGAGTATCTTCTTTCTCCACAGTGTGATTCATTTTCTTCAAGCCGAGTGCATCCAGAGTACGTTTTTGCACTGCAGGGCAATTGATACGGCTTTTTATCTGTTTGATTTTAATCTTTGCCATTATTGGAAATTTGTTAGCCTGTTAGAAATTAGCCCTTGAAAACCTGTTCTACAGAAATACCACGGTTCTGAGCTACTGTTGCAGGCGAACGCATTTCGTCCAATGCTGCAATAGTAGCCTTCACAAGGTTGTGAGGGTTAGACGAACCTTTAGACTTGGCAAGCACGTCGGTGATACCAACGCTTTCCAACACAGCACGCATAGCACCACCGGCCTTTACACCGGTACCGTGGCTGGCAGGTTTCAAAATGATACGGCTGCCACCGAATTTGGCTACCTGTTCGTGGGGAATGGTACCCTTGTGTACAGGAACGCGGATAAGGTTCTTCTTAGCGGCTTCTACGCCCTTGGCAATAGCTGCCTGAACTTCATTGGCCTTTCCAAGGCCCCAGCCTACAACGCCGTCTTCGTTACCTACCACGACAATGGCTGCGAAAGTGAAAGTGCGGCCACCCTTGGTAACTTTGGTTACACGGTTGATGGCTACCAAGCGGTCCTTGAGTTCAAGGTCGCTCGTGGTTTTTACTCTATTGTTTCTTTTAGCCATATTTCTTAGAATTTGAGGCCGGCTGCGCGGGCAGCATCAGCAAGGGATTTAACACGTCCGTGGAAAAGATAACCGTTGCGGTCAAAAACCACCTCGGTGATGCCTGCTTCAAGAGCCTTGGCTGCAATAGCAGAACCCACCATAGCTGCAATTTCGGTTTTGGTGGCTTGCTGCTCTATGCCCTTGGAAGAGGACGAAGCAAGTGTGCGGCCCGACAAATCGTCGATAAGCTGCACATAGATTTGCTTGTTGCTACGAAAAACGCTCATGCGGGGACGCTCTGCGGTGCCGGAAATTTTGCCGCGGATGCGCGTTTTGATTTTATTACGTCTTTGAATCTTAGAGATCATGATAGTCTGCGGTTAATGTTATTTGGCACCGGCCTTCTTACCGGACTTGCGGCGGATGATTTCACCGACGAACTTAATACCTTTACCCTTATAAGGTTCAGGCTTACGGAGCGAGCGGATTTTTGCGCACACCTGGCCCAAAAGCTGCTTGTCTGAGCTTTCAAGGATGATGAGCGGGTTTTTGTTACGTTCGCTCTTGGCTTCTACCGAAATTTCGGGTGGAAGCTTGATATATATAGCGTGAGAGAAACCGAGCTGCAATTCGAGCACTTGGCCGGTGGCGGCAGCACGGTAACCAACGCCAACTAATTCCATTTCTTTGCGGTAACGGTTGTGGACGCCTTCTACCATGTTGTGCAAAAGAGCACGGTACAAGCCATGCTGTGCACGGTGTTCGCGGTCGTCGCTCGGACGGGTCACGTGGATGTGGCCGTCTTCAACTGTTACTGTAAGGTCGGGATTTACGGCCTGCTGGAGCTCGCCGTATTTACCCTTGACGGTCACTACATTGTTCTTTTCATCAACCGTCACTGTAACGCCTGCGGGAATGGCGATGGGAGCTTTACCTATTCTGGACATAATCTGATAGTATTTGCTTGAGGTTGATTAATAAATGTAGCATAAAACTTCACCGCCGATTTTCAAATCGGCAGCCTTCTTGTTGGTCATCACACCACGAGAAGTGGAGAGGATAGCTATACCCAAGCCGTTGAGCACACGGGGCATGTCTTTGTAGCCGGTGTACTGGCGGAGACCCGGGCGGGATACTCTCTTGAGACCCTTGATTGCGTTGACACGGTCAACGGGGTCATATTTAAGGGCAATCTTGATAGTGCCCTGATTGTTTTCGCCGTCTATAAACTTATAGTTAAGAATATAGCCTTGCTCGAAAAGAATCTTTGTGATTTCTTTCTTCAAGTTTGAGGCAGGCACTTCAACCACACGGTGGTTGGCTTTAATGGCGTTCCTCAATCTTGTGAGATAATCTGCTATTGGATCTGTCATTTGTTTGTTTTGTTTAAATTGATTGGGCCCGATTGCCCAACAATATTTAATACTCTCTTTACCGGACACCGCCAAATGTCGAGCCTTAGCCGATTGTGGCG
>CAJTUG010000050.1:11342-11811 GCA_910579605.1 uncultured Muribaculaceae bacterium
GAAATGCCGAATTCGCGCATATAACCTTTTGGACGACCGGTAATGGAGCAACGGTTGTGCTTGCGGATATAGCAGGAATTCTTGGGGAGGGTCTGAAGAGCCTGGGCAGCTTCGTAGGCAGCCTCGAGAGCTTCGTCGGTACCGGCTACACCGGCATTGACGATTTTCTTGAGTTCAGCGCGACGCTTTGCATACTTCTCTACCAAGCGAGCTCTTTTTACCTCGCGGGCTTTCATTGATTCTTTTGCCATACGGGAGGAAGATTATTTTTTTGTGTTTTTGAAGGGGAGGCCGAAATGCTTCAACAATGCGTAGCCTTCTTCGTCTGTGGGTGCCGAAGTCACGAAAGTGATGTTCATACCCATAAGTTTGTTGATATTGTCGATGTTGATTTCCGGGAAGATAATCTGCTCTGTGATGCCCAGGGTGTAGTTGCCGCGGCCGTCGAGCTTGCCTTCGATACCCTTGA
>CAJTUG010000051.1:0-9889 GCA_910579605.1 uncultured Muribaculaceae bacterium
TCTATTTTTGCCTCTATAAATTGATTTACTTCAGCAAAATAAGTCAATGCGTTAATTTGCCCTGCGTTAAACGCGGTAGTGAGCAAATCTATAAAAGAGTTGTCAAAGATAGAACCTGAATTCTGTAGCAGAGTCTGGAGACGCGTCGCTTTCAAATAGTTGTTCCTCAGTTGGCTTATACGACTTTCTCTGTATTTCTCAAAATCTACGTCAGCAGAATTTGCTATTGAAACCATCTGGTTTTTCTTGTATTTATTGGTCCATGTCGGAAGCTCTATACCAACAGAAAAACCGTTGAAATGTGCTTCTTCTTCAAAATCATGGACATATCCGAGTGAAAATCCGGGTAGTGCTTGTGCAGAAGCTACCTTTATATCGGAAACAGCAGCATTTGTCAGAGCTTGTTTAGCTGCTATCTCAGGATCGTTTGAATCCAAAAGTTCAAGATAGCTGCTTTCGGGTAATAGAACATCTTCGTCATACCGTAGTACTGGAATCTTAGGCATTACACCTCCGTTGAGCAAGGCTATCCCGCTTTTTGCTTCTTCAATATTGTTTTGCAATTGGTCTACTTGAGCAGCCATACTGAAAGCTAATGTCTGAGCTTTTCTTAAATCCAGAATAGTAGCTTCCGATTTCTCATAGGCCCGGTTAATCAGTTCCAATGCTTGGTTCACATTGCTTCTGGCTGCTTCAAGCAATACTGCTTCCTCCTGGAGGTAATGCAAATTAATGAGACGGTTCTTTACATCAAGGCCTAACTGGCGGCGTAGAGCCCGTATTTGCAATTCAGCAGCCATCTGGCGAGTCTTTATTGCATTTTTACGGAGACGGTAAACTCCAGGCCAATCAAAACTTTGAGATACCCCCAAGCCCCAACGGTTACCTTTTTCATGAAATTTATATTCAAAATCAGCGTCTATTCCGCGCAGAGTATTTTCCGATTTCAAACCGTTTATTTCTGCATCGGAGTCAAGCCTGAAAGCCCTATAATCAGGGTTATTGGCAACTATCGTGTCTATGAGTTGGCACATGCTATTCTGCCCGTAGCTAATGGCAGTTGAAATAGCGATAGCTGATAAAAACAATTTTATTCTCATTGTATTGGAGCTTTAAAAGTTGCTTTTTTGTGGAAAATCTGATATAAAGCCGGTACAACATAGATATTGAGAGCGGTCGAACTAACCAATCCCCCCAAGATTACCAATGCCATAGGCGCTTGGATTTCATTTCCTGGGCTATCGGCATTTATCGCTAAGGGAATGAGGGCTAAAGCAGATGTAAGAGCCGTCATTACTATGGGCAGCAAACGGTCTTCAGACCCGTGAAGTATTCTCTCGCGGAGACCTTCCCCTTCCTGTGCAAGGTGGTTGTAGCGACTCATCAGAAGCATACCGTTGCGTGTGCTGATACCCATGAGTGATATAAAACCAATAATAGCAGGTATGTTCACATGGCTTCCGGTAATTGCTAAAATTGCAATGCCGCCTATCAGTGCCAAGGGCATATTCACAAGTATTACAAGCGATTGAGTCACGTTTTTAAATTCCCCGTACAGCAAAAGGAATATAACCAATATAGCTCCCAAAGATGCCCAAAGAAGTGTTTGGGATGCAGCAGCTTCGCTCTCGAATTGGCCGCCGTAGCTCACATAATAATTCTCTGGAAGCTCAATCTCTTTTTCTATCCTGGAGCGGAGATCGTCTACTGCTCCTCGCAAATCTCGGCCATCTACGTTGGCCGATATTATCAGACGACGGGCCACATTTTCGCGGTTGATCGTGTTCGGTCCGGTAGTGGAGATAATGTCGGCAACCGTTTCCAATGAAACAGGACCTAGATTGCTGTCTATGGGCATCAAGCGAATATCTTCAAGGGAATTGCGATACTTTTCGTCCAGTATTACAGCGACGTCATAGGATACGCCTCCATCGTAGACTTGAGCAACGGTCTTTCCTCCAAAAGCGGTTTCTATCATCGCAGAAAAATCTCCTGGGCGGATACCATAGCGAGCCAACATGTCGCGGCGTGGTTTAATTAGTAATTGCGGACGTTCAACCTGCTGTTCTAAGGCTATATCAACTAATCCGGGCACCTCGCCTGCAATGTCTTTGATCTGCCGTCCTATCGCAAACAATCTGTTAAGATCATTGCCGAAGACTTTTATGGCAATTTGTGATTGTGCGCCCGAAAGCATTGCATCTATGCGGTGTGAGATAGGCTGGCCTATTTCAACAATCGCTCCGGGTATCTGTCCCAGTCTGGAGCGGAGCTCGCGGCTAACCTCGCTACGGCTACGATTGGTCAGAACATATGGGGCTTCTATTTCCGATACGTTGACACCCAATGAATGCTCATCAAGTTCGGCACGGCCGGTCTTGCGTGCAACAGTTCGGATTTCTGGCGTCTCCATTATTATTCGTTCTGCCTCTCTACCTATTTTATCGCTTTCTTCGAGTGAAATACCGGGTAGGGTAGATACGTTTATAGTGAAAGATCCTTCGTTAAAAGGTGGTAAGAAGCCTCGCCCGAGTGTGAAGAATAAAGCTATCGCACCCACAAAAAGAATTGCAACACTAATCAGGAGTGCACGTTTATGTTTGAGGACACCGGTAAGTGATTTGCTGTAAATCCGTTTCATCGCCAGTGTAAGCTTTGGCTCTTTCTCAAGTTTGGATTCGTTTTTTTGTTTTCCGAGCAAGAAAGAGCAGAGCACAGGCGTTAAAGTCAATGCAACGATAGTAGAAGCAGCCAAGGAAATTATGAATGCTACACCCAATGGTTTGAGCAGACGCCCTTCCATTCCTGTAAGGAAAAATAATGGCAGGAATGCCGCTACTATTATTAGGGTGGAATTGAAAATTGGCATTCTCACTTCTGCCGATGCGCGGTATACGGTATCTTCTATGGATAATTGTTGCTCTGGTGGCAGGCTGCGGTTCTGGCGCAAGCGTTTGTATACATTTTCCACATCAACAATGGCATCGTCTACCAAACATCCTATCGCTATGGCAATACCTCCAAGGCTCATAGTGTTGATCGTAAAACCTAAAGCGTTCAGAATCAAAACCGTGATAATGATAGATAAAGGCAATGCTATTACAGATATTATGGTTGTGCGGAAATTCATCAAGAAAATGAAGAGCACGATTACTACAAACAATGCACCTTCCAAGAGTGATTCTTGAAGATTGGAAATAGATCCGTCTATAAACTCGCTTTGGCGGAATATATCGGTATGTATCTCGATATCTTGTGGCAATGAATGTTTAAGGTTGGCTAATTCCTCGTCTATACGCTCGGTCAACCCTATAGTTCCCTCTGCCGGTTGTTTTGTAACAGTGACGATTACTGCGGGCTTCGCTTCTACAGAGGCTGTACCTATTCTGGGCATGCGTGGACCTATATCGACTTTAGCCACATCGGCAAGTGTCACTATGCCTCGTTCGTCGGAGCGGACTACAGCTTGAGCCAATTCTTCTGGCCGAGTGGTATTTAGTTGGGCTTTGATTATATACTCGTTGCCATAATCGTAGACAACTCCTCCTCCTGCGTTGCGGTTGAAATCTTCTGTCGCAGCCATGATATCAGATAAACTCACGCCACGCACCCTCATGAGTTCTGGATCAATGAGGACGCGGTATTCCGGTGCGTCGCCCCCAATTACAGACACCTGCGATACGCCTCCCATAGACAACAGGCGTGGGCGCATAACTTTCTCTGCTATTCGGCGGAGTTCAAGCATAGACGTGCTGTCGGAGGTAAGCCCAATAATATACATCTCGCCCAAAATCGACGACTGTGGACCCATAACAGGTTTTTCCACTCCCGACGGTAGTGTCTGAGCCGCTGCATCAAGGCGTTCTCCAACTATCTGTCGGGCACGGTAGATATCGGTTCCCCAGTCAAATTCAACCCAAACCACGGAGAAACCTGTAGTAGAGGTAGAACGCACACGTCTCACTCCGGTTGCCCCATTCACTGCCGTTTCCAAGGGATATGTAACAACAGTTTCAACTTCTTCGGGCGCAAGACCGGGAGCTTCGGTCATGACTACTACAGTGGGCGCGTTCAAATCTGGAAATATATCAATCTCCATCCGCATAAGTGTGATTAGTCCGGAGATAAATATGAGTGCCGTTATTATCAAAACAGCAAGGCGGTTGGTCAGAGATAATTTAATTATCTTGTTCAGCATGGCTTCACTGTTTTTAGTGGTTATGGCTGTGACCCTCGGGCACTACTGTGCCTGTTTCTGCAAGCCTCAATGTTATCACTCCATCTGTAACGACCACAGCTCCTGGCTTTAGACCGGAGGTGATGGTTACTTGTCGGCCGTTGTTTTGCCCGATAGTAACTTTACGTTTTATGAATATTTCCGGGTGCACTTGTTCAAAAACGTAGTAAGCCCCCTGTTGTTCCGACAATGCCGTCAAAGGCAAACATATTGCCTCGCGGCTTTGGCTGCCTTGAAGATAAGCAGTGAAAGAACCGCCCGGGATTAATTCGGCTTGTCTTGGTATCGAGAAATATACAGGGATATAGCCCGAATTATCTTGATATGCCGGCATAGCGCTTGCTGAGATACGTTTACCGCCCGCATCGCGCACGTCTATTGTGGTATCGGAATATGGAATTTCTATTATGGCGTCTATGATGCCTGGAACTTTGTTTGCGTAGCGGCGCGGAATATCTATCTTCAACGTAAGGTTGACATCCGAAGATACAGTGGCTATCGCATCTCCGGCATTGACATATTGGCCGTTGGCGACATCTATGCTTGTCACAACTCCTGATATAGGTGAAAGGGCAGCGCCATTTGCAGCGCCGGGACTATATGCAGCACGTGCCGATGCGACAGCGGCAACTGCTGCGTTGTATTCGGTGGCAGTAACTAATCGCTGCCGATACAAAGGTTCAATGCGGGCCAATTCCTTTTCTGCCGCATCAAGAACTGCTTTGGCTTGGCGGTTGCTGTCGCCTCCTGATACTTGTGAAGCATCTATTGTGGCTATTCGGGTTCCACGGGTAACACTGCTGCCTAAATTTAAATTACCGGCAAACGAAACGACCCCTGCGCGAGGAGAAGATACTACAGCATAATTGTTTGCCGAAGGCATTATTTGTCCTGTGGCTCGGAAACTTTCCGAGAAATTACCGACACGCACCGTATCTAATTTTACTCCGAAACGCTCTGCCAATTCGTCGTGCAGTTCAAATTCATCGCTCTTGGAATGGTCGGAGTGTCCGTGCTCTTCTATTTCATGGCTGTGGTGGTGACCTTCTTCTGCATCGTTGTGCTGATGGCAAGAGCATATGCTCAAGCTAAGACTCGCCGCAATGGCAAACAATTCAATGTATGTCCGTTTTTCCATTAGTTCTTAAATTGATAATTTTTGCAAAGATACTATTCTTTTATCGCAACTTGGTTGCAGATTCCGGACATTGGAAAAAGTGAAAAAAACTCGTTTTTTCAAATTGCTGATAGCTAATATGATATAAAATTTCTTTAATTTTACTGCAAAAAAAATGCTCAAAAATTTTGCAGGTTTCAAAAAAGTGCGTACCTTTGCAGTGCCTTTTAAAAATGGTGCCCATAGTTCAGCTGGTTAGAGCGTCGGATTGTGGTTCCGAAGGTCGTGGGTTCGAATCCCACTGGGCACCCAAAAATCTACGCCGCAACCTTTCTTTATGGTTGCGGCTTTTTTTATTTTTGCATGAAAACGACCGATAAAGAATTGAAATACCTGTTAGACAGCCTTGTGGAGCGGTTTAACGTCCCGTCATTTGCCGATAACGATCCTCTCGGCTTTCCTCGCCGATTCTCCGACAAGCGTGATATAGAGATTTCCGCCATGGTCACTTCTACGATTTCTTGGGGTAAAAGAGCAATGATTCTCAATAATGCCCAAAAGATACATGATATCATGGACAATCAACCTTATAAATTCATTCTTGAAGGTGATATAGATGCCATAGGCGAGGGAAATATACATCGCACTTTTTTCGGGTGTCATCTCCGCTATCTGTTGAGAGGATTGCGCGAGTTATATGTTCGCTATGGCTCGCTTGAAGATTTCGCTCATTCCGTAGGCTGTGCCGCATCGGAGGCGCCGGCTTGGTTGCTTGCAGAAAAACTCGGGAAATTTATTGCCGATGCCAATGTCCTTGACCCTCTTGAAGGTCCGTCGCGTTGCTTGCCCGACAACGTGTCGGGTTCTGCTCTCAAGAGATTCAATATGATGCTCCGATGGCTTGTGAGAAACGACGGAAAAGCAGACATAGGCTGCTGGGAAGTATTGACACCGGCTCAACTGTTTATACCGCTTGATGTCCACTCCGGGAACACAGGGCGTCAATTAGGTTTGTTGAACCGTAAAGCCAACGACCGCCGTGCAGCCGTAGAACTCACGGAGTCTCTTAGAATTCTAAACCCGCAAGACCCGACGATCTATGATTTTGCACTCTTTTCTGTAGGCGAAACGAAATCGCAAATATAAAAATACATATTTTTTTGAAAAGACGCTTGCATATTTTGTTGATTCAAAAATAATTCGTATCTTTGCCGCGCAAAAGGCATATGCCTTGGCTATTTTTTAATCAACTTTATTATTAACACATTAAATGAACGAATTGAAAAATTCACCCGTAGAGGATTTTGATTGGGAAGCCTATGAAAATGGCGACTCTACCGGCGCACACTCTCGCGAAGAGCTTACTCACGCCTACGAAGAATCCTTAAATTCTATTAAAGACAAAGAAGTAATCGAAGGTACCATCATCGCTTTGAACAAACGCGAAGCTGTGGTTAACATCGACTACAAATCCGACGGTATCATCCCGATGAGCGAATTCCGCTACAACCCCGATATTAAAGTGGGCGATAAAGTAGAGGTTTTCATTGAAAATCAGGAAGACCGCAAAGGTCAGCTTATTCTTTCTCACAAGAAAGCTCGTGCTTCCCGTTCTTGGGAACGCGTTAACGCTGCCCTTGAAAACAACGAAATCATCAAGGGTTATATCAAATGCCGCACCAAGGGTGGTATGATTGTTGATGTCTTTGGCATTGAAGCATTCCTTCCCGGTTCGCAAATTGATGTTAAGCCCATCCGCGACTACGATGTGTTCGTGGGCAAAACCATGGAATTCCGTGTTGTTAAAATCAACGAAGAATTCAAAAACGTCGTTGTTTCGCATAAGGCTCTTATTGAAGCCGAACTTGAAGCTCAAAAACGCGAAATCATCTCCAAACTTGAAAAAGGCCAGGTTTTGGAAGGAACTGTCAAGAACATCACTTCTTATGGCGTATTCATCGATCTTGGTGGCGTAGACGGTCTCATCCACATCACCGACCTATCTTGGGGCCGCGTGAAACATCCAAGCGAAGTTGTAGAACTCGACCAGAAACTCAATGTGGTTATCCTCGATTTCGACAACGACAAAAAACGTATCGCTCTTGGTCTCAAGCAACTTCATCCCCATCCCTGGGATGCACTTGATCCTGAACTCAAAGTTGGCGACAAAGTTAACGGCAAGGTTGTTGTCATGGCCGATTACGGTGCATTCCTTGAAGTCGCTCCCGGCGTAGAAGGTCTTATCCACGTTAGCGAAATGTCTTGGAGCCAGCATCTCCGCAGCGCTCAAGATTTCCTCAAAGAAGGCGACGAAATAGAAGCTGTGATCCTCACACTCGACCGTGCAGAACGCAAGATGAGCCTTGGTATCAAGCAGCTCAAAGCAGATCCCTGGGAAAATATCGATACTAAATATGCTATCGGTAGCCGCCACACTGCAAAAGTTCGCAATTTCACCAATTTCGGTGTTTTCGTTGAAATTGAAGAAGGTGTCGACGGTCTTATCCACATCTCCGACCTCTCTTGGACTAAGAAAATCAAACACCCCAGCGAATTTACACAAATCGGTGCCGATATCGAAGTGGAAGTTCTCCAAATCGACAAAGACAACCGTCGTCTTTCTTTGGGTCACAAACAGCTTGAAGAAAACCCCTGGGATGTATTTGAAACAATCTTCACTGTTGGTTCAGTTCACGAAGGTACTATCATTGAAATGCTTGACAAAGGTGCTGTCGTAGCTCTTCCCTACGGTGTTGAAGGCTTCGCTACTCCCAAGCATCTCGTTAAAGAAGACGGCACAACCGCTAAAGTTGACGAAAAACTCAATTTCAAGGTTATTGAATTCAACAAAGAAAGCAAGCGCATAATCCTTTCGCACAGCCGCATTTTTGAAGACGAAACCCGTGCCGAAAAGACTGCAGAACGCAAAGCTAAACGTCAGGCAGCTCCCAAGAAAGAAGTAGAAGCCCCCGCAGCTACAACTCCTCTTGAAAAGACCACCCTCGGCGACCTTGAAGCTCTTGCAGCTCTCAAAGAAAAACTTTCTAAGTAAGTATTTTTTGGATTAATAATTAGAAAGGCGTGTCTTGAATTATACGGGACACGCCTTTCTCATTTCTGATTATGCAATATTCTCAATTCCGTTCAAAAGCAATCGGTTGCATTCTTGCCGGTGCAGCAGGCGATGCGTTAGGCTATGCGGTAGAATTCTTGTCGTATAGCGCCATTATGTGTAAATTCGGCAATGCAGGTATTACGGATTATGTGCCGGAAGCTGATGGCCTCGCTGTTTTTTCCGACGATACCCAAATGACACTTTTCACGGCAGAAGGTATCATGGAAGCTTTTCACAGTGGGGAGCAAACCGTTGAAAATTACATAAATTCCATTGCAAGAGCTTATTTGAGGTGGTATAAAACGCAAACAAAACCTTTCAAGCCCGAAGAGGGTTTGCTTGGAGAGCGTAGGCTTTGGGAGATGAGAGCGCCAGGTAATACTTGCATGTCGGCTCTTCATGCAGTTGGACAAGGACTTGATCCTATCAACAATTCAAAAGGATGCGGCAGTATAATGAGGGTAGCGCCGGTTGGTATATTTTCTGCGTCTCACCGTTGGCTCATGTCGGAAAAAGAAACCGCTCTTATTGCGGCAGGTTCTGGAGAAATTACGCATCTCAATAAGGTAAGCAGTGTGGCAACAGCTATCCAGGCTCTTATCGTGAGAGAGGCGATGCTATCGGAAGAGACAAATAGACGAGATTTAAAGAGGCTCATTCAACGTGCTGCCGAAGAAGCTGTTAATTCTTTGGATATACAGAGTTCTATGGGAACTAATCTCCTCAACTATCTTGGGCGTGCCTATAATCTGGCAGAGAGTTCAACGCCCGATTTCATGGCTATATCAGAATTGGGGCAGGGATGGGTAGCCGAAGAATCACTTGCCATTGCAGTCTTTTCGGCATTGCGCCACTGCGACAGCATTGAAAAGGCGCTCATTTGTGCTTCAAACCACGATGGAGACAGTGACTCTACTGCAGCAATTGCCGGTAATATTCTCGGAGCATATTTAGGGGTAGAAGCAATACCTTCAAAATTTATAGATACTCTTGAACTTGTTCCTCTCATGGAAAATATAGCGGTCTCGCTATTGGAACAGCCAAAGGAAATCTAATTTATAGTCATTGATATCCTGCACTGCAAATAATTGTGGTGCAGTTTTTTGTATAATTCTTTTTTTATTTATATTTTTGCATGAGAACTCGCTTTGAGAAATTCGGCCCTGAGCAACCTTAGAATCACACTAACCAAAATCAATACCATAAAACATGAATAAAATCAAACTACTGTTTTCTGCCGTAGGACTTGTTGCAGCATCCAATGCTTTGGCCGACGTGTATCAAGGTCAAAGAGAGCGTTGGCTTGAAATGGCAGAAAATTGCAAGCCCGAGCTCGTAGAGACTATCGTAAGACCAAAAGGTGTTGTAGCCCCGGTAGCTGATAATTCCGCCTACCAGAATTGGCGTTTTGATTTCCTTG
>CAJTUG010000051.1:9907-11201 GCA_910579605.1 uncultured Muribaculaceae bacterium
AATCCCGACTCGCTTCTCTACAATCAGAATTTCAAGGATATTAAAGAAATAACACTTGATTTCGGAGATCATTACACAGGTTATTTTACTTTTTCCACTAAAACTTTGAGCCGTTGCCAAGATGCACCTGTGAGAATATGTATTTTCTTAGGAGAAAATCCTGCTGAACTCAACACACCTTTGGAGCCATGGCCAGGAACTCTCAGCCGTGCATGGATGCAAGACGAAACTGTAACCATAACTCAAGTAGACCAAGAGATTACTATTCCTCGCCGCATGGCTTTCCGCTACGCAAAAATTCGGCTATTGGGAGCAAGTCCTGATTTTGATTTTGCAATCAACGATGTTTATGCCAAAGCTTATACATCGGCCGCCAATAATGGAGAGAGTCTTTTGCCGGATTGCCCTGATAGAATAAGACGCATCCACGATGTAGGCCTTGCAACTTTGAGGGAATGCATGCAGACTGTATATGAAGACGGTCCTAAACGCGATCGCCGCCTTTGGGCCGGAGATCTATATCTTGAGTCGTTGGCAAATAGTCATAGCTTCAAAAATTTTAATTTGACAAAGAGATGTTTATATCTTTTTGCTGCTTTAGCCGATGATGATGGACGGGTTTTATCTAATATATTTGAAACTCCGCAACCACATCCGCAATATTTTTCACATTGTTTGACCTATAGTCTATTGTGGAATTCAACACTACTTGAGTATCTTAAAGATACCGGCGATGAAAAAACTGCAGCAGACTTATGGCCGGTGGCTAAAAAGCAAATAGAAGAGGCTTTGGAATATGTAGACAACCGTGGTATTTTCAATAGGTCTTTGAAAGACTCTTATATGTGGATGTTTTTTGATTGGCGAGAAGGGCTTGACATGGAAGTCCCGATGCAGGGTGCTGTGATTTGCGCATTGAACCAAACTTATGAATTGGCATGTATGCTTGGTCGTGAACAAGAAATAAAAGAATGGCCTGCTTTTTCCAAGAAAATGCAAAATGCCGCCAAGAAATTCCTTTTTAATAAAAATTCAGGAGTGTTTCTTAGTGGACCAGAAAAACAATTATCGGTTTTGAGCCAAGCTTGGATGATTAAAGCAGGTGTAATTTCTGAAAAACAAGCGCAAAAGGCGTTGAAGATTTCATTGGATCGCGAAGATTCGTATAAACCCGGAACGCCTTATGCAACTCATTATCTGGTTGAATCTATGATTCTATGTGGCATGCACAATGAAGCCCGTAGCTATTTACTTGAATATTGGGGCGGAATGGTTGATAAAGGCGCGGATACAT
>CAJTUG010000052.1 GCA_910579605.1 uncultured Muribaculaceae bacterium
ATCGCCAAAAACTTGCTCCCGAAAATGAGAAAATGTATATTTGCGGCTGAATAAATCAATAAAAATATGATGGGAAAAGATTTTACATGGGCCGAAGAAATGAATTGTGCCGTTACGGTGTGTGACAAACAAGGCATTATCATCTATATGAATGAAAAATCACGGGCTACTTTTGGAAAATATGGCAACTTGATAGGGCGAAATCTCTTTGATTGCCATTCCGATGAATCTAAGGCAAAAATCCTCCATATGCTTGCCACTGGACAAGATAATTCTTATACCATAAGCAAGGAAGGCAAGCGGAAGATGATCTACCAGACACCCTGGCGGCAAGACGGACAGATTGCCGGCATGGTAGAAATTTCCATGGTCATACCCCAAGATATGCCGCACTATATACGATGAGTTCCCTGCGTCTGCCGTTTCGTTTTTCGGCGATTAAAATTCTACCGATAAGCGAACGTTGAACTGACGGCGGGTTAGGTAGTTGGGCACGGCATATTGGATGTCGTTTACGTCGGTGACCCAGTAGTATGAGCTTACGTTGCTTATGTCAAGGAGATTGAAAACGTCTACTCCGAGCCATGCGCTTTTGAAGATTTTAGATATCCCCGAGCGTGGTTGGTCTGTTTTCGGGCTTATCAGTGCGTAGGCCAAACCTATGTCGACACGTTTGTAGGCCGGGGCACGGAAATATCCTTTGTCGCGGCTGCCGCGTGGGGCGGTAGTGGGTAAGCCGTCGGAAAATATGCCTCGGAGGTTGAATTTGAGTTTCGGGAATTTGGGAAAATAGTCGGTGAAGAATAGGGCGAAACTATAGCGTTGGTCTGTCGGCCGAGGCACTTTCACTCCATTGAGCGTTTCCTGTGTTTTCATAAGGGAGAAACTCACCCAAGAGTCGTTTCCGGGAACGAATTGCCCGAAAAGTTTGAAATCTATACCGGCTGTGAACCCGTTTGTGAGGTTCTGCCCGGAATAAACTATCTTGAGGTTGTCTATTTCGTATGGTATGAGGTTTCCAAGGTTCTTGTAGTATGCTTCTGCTGTGAGTTTGAAAGGTCTGTTCATGGCGCGGAAAGTGTAGTCTGCACCGAGGATGAACTGGAGCGACCGTTGGCTCTTGATGTCGTTGTTGAGCGAGACTGTTATGTTTCCGTCGGCATCTTCGATTGGTTGGCGGTATTCCTTGAAGAAAGGAGACTGGTAGTAGAGTCCGGTGGCAAAACGGAGCGAAAGCCTTGGGCAAGCGTCGGGCACGAATCCTACGCTAAGGCGCGGGCTTACCAGGAATTCTTTGTTGAAATCCCAATAGGAGAAGCGTATTCCGCCGTTGAAATTGAAATATCCGGCAGAAGCCTGCAGACGGTATGTGTCTTGGATATAGAATGCCATTCGGTTGGAACTTAGGTCGTTGTGCGATGATAGATTGTATATCACTTTCACGGCGTCGGGATCAAAGGGCAGGGAAAAACCGGCGGAGTCGCGGAGTTCCCATTCGCGGGAGCGGTCGTAGATTTTTTCGTGGTTAAAGCTAAGACCATATGATATGTTGTGCTTGTTTATCCCTGTGGCGCCACGGAGCGCCAATGATATAACCGATGCTTTCATTCGGTTTCGTGCATGTTCGCGGTAGCGTCCGACGCCTAATTCGCCGCCTATTGCATCGCCGGAACCTCCTGATGTGCCGGCTTGGTCGAGCCAATATTCCCCGGAGATGTCGTAGGATACGTATTCGTTTGTGAGGTAGGCCGAAGCCAGAAAAGAGAATTCGTTGGCTTTATTGGGTTTGAACGACAGGGATGCGGCCCCGAAATAGGTTTCAAAGCGGTCGCGTTCTTGCCCGTCGAAATATACCGTGAATTCTTTTGCGTCGGTACTTGTGCCGAATTTAGTCGTTCGGTTGTGGGGCACGAATTTGTAGTTGTTCAGGGCAATATTGCCCAAGAAGGAGGCTTTCCACTTTGGGTTTATTTTAAAATTAAGGCTTGTCTGGTAGTCGAAAAACTTGGGTTGGTATTCTCCTTTTTCGTCAAGAGACCCCAAAAGAGATGAGTTTTGTTTGTATCTTATGCCGTGCAGCTGGTTGAAACGTTTTGAGCTTGTGCCTATTGCGGCGTTCGCACCCATGAGAGATGCTGATACCGAACCTTCGAATGCCTCGGGCTCGCGATAGGTGATGTCGAGAACGCTGCTCATCTTGTCGGAATATTGGGCCGGGAATCCACCGGTAGAGAAGCCAATTGCACCGACAAGGTCGGGGTTTACTATACTGAGGCCTTCTTGCTGGCCAGAGCTGATGAGCTGCGGGCGGTATACCTCTATACCGTTGATATATACTGAGTTTTCGTCGTATGTGCCACCTCTGACGGAGTATTGGCTGCTCATCTCGTTGTTTGAGTTTACCCCTGCCATGGTTGTGAGCATAGCTTCTACGCTTCCGCCGCTCACGTCGGGAGCAAGTTTATAGTTTGACCCGTCTATTTTCTGCATTCCGCCGGTTTGCCGTTGGTAGTCGGTTACTTCTATGCCACCGAGAGCGTATGAGGCCGGCGACATTTTTACGTTGACAGTAACCTCTCCTTTTGGTGCTATTAGCCTGCGCTTTGCTTCCTCGAATCCTATACACGAGAAAACGAGCCTTATTGTATCGGCTTCTGCTGCCGACAGGGTGTATTTGCCGTCGAGCCCGCTTGTGGTGCCGATAGCAGTACCGGCAATCTTAACGGTGACAAATTCAAGGGGCTCGTTTTCCTGGTCGGTTATAAGACCGGAAATCTTTACCGGGGCAGCAGAAGCAGCCAGGGCATATATGATAGCAATTATAATCAGAATCCGTTGTTTCATACCTATATTAACGTTGCAAGGGTCTAAAAATTGCCTTATGCCATTCCTTTCCGGACCAATGATATTACAAATTAACCAAAACTGAAAAGGCAGGGTGCTTGTTATCTAATAAAAGTATTTAAATTCATTGATTATGCTTCGTACAATCTATATTTTTCTGATATTTTCCTTCTTAGTGCTGCCTGTCAAGGCTGGAGAGGAAAAAGATATAATGCTTGTGGAAGTTGATGCAATTGAGGCTCCGGATACCGTTTCGTCGGAATTCAGGGCGATGCTTCCGGAGATGAAAACCCATAGCAAACCGAGTATTTATGAATTGCCTTATTCGCTCACGCTCAATGTCCCGGATTGGAAACGGTTGTGGATAAATACCGGGGTGCTTGCAGGGGCTTATCTGGGGACTTTGGCGGTTTTGGAGTGTTTGCCCGAGGGTGCTACAAATTGGAATCGTGCAGATATCATGTATGCAGGGCCGTTCAGGCGATGGTATGACAATGTGATTAAGGCCGGTCCTGAATGGGATGGAGATAATGCAATATTCAATTATGTTTTGCATCCTTATGCCGGTGCTGTGTATTTTATGGCAGCCCGGAGTAACGGTTTCAATTTTTATCGCTCGTTGCTTTATTCTGCGTTGGTGTCTACTGTAGGGTGGGAATTCGGTATAGAGGGTTGCATGGAGCGTCCGTCTATCCAGGATATATTTGTCACGCCGTTGGTAGGGAGCGTTTTAGGGGAATGTTTCTATAAGCTCAAGAGGCATATAGTATCAAATGGCTACCGTCTTTTCGGGTCGCCTGTGCTTGGCAATATAGTAGCTTTTATCGTAGATCCTGTGAACGAGGTGGTTGGGCTTTTCGGGGGCAACAAGGCTCGTCGTTACGCGTCGTCGTTGATGCCTGCTATAGGCAAGGGTACTTTTGCATTGGGTTTTACTTGCACGTTTTAGAGCGAGTCCCAGAAATTGATGAATCTCCGGGCTACAATGTGTGCTTCGTTGTGTCGGGCAACGAATTCAATGGATTGCCTGCTTAGTTCCCGACGATATTCTGCATCTGAGACGACACGGGCTAATTGCTTGTATGTGTGGTCTATATCAAAAGGATTTGCATTTATTATCGGCCTTAAAGTTTTTTCGCCGATGAAATTGTAGAATTCTTCTTCTGCACCGCTTACTGTAATTGCGCCACGAGCCATCGAGAGCAGGGCTGTTGTGGCCGGGGTGAAAGAATATAGCTGGTCTATATCGATGTCTATTTTGCCCAAAAGATCCACGAAATTGGAGTAGGGCATGTTTGGAGGGCTTATAAGCTTGGTGTTCGGGAAATTGGCTTCTATTTTTGCAGCTAAGTCGTATAGTGTTTTTGCCCCTTTCTCGCCGGCACGTTTTTTGGGTGCGGCGGCTAAGATTGTCAGTTTGTCGTTGTCTTTCCGTATTTTTTGTTGGATACCTTGTGTGAGGATAGGTATGCCGGCATATGCGAGCGGCAGGTGTGGATGCGTGGCTTGGAAGACTTTGTGGTACTCGAAGAGGGCGGAAACAGCTCCTTCTATATTTTGGTAGAAATATTTTGTGTAGTCGAATATTTCTTTAGCCAACCAATCGTCTTTTCTTGCTTCGGTGGTTTTGCTCCATGCCGACGGGCCTTTGGGCGTGTGCCACTCCGAGTATGATAAGGCAGGTTGGGGTCCGGTGAGGTTCTGGACATAAAACGGGTCTGTTGCCAATGCGGTGAGGAACAGGCGTCCGTTGTGTTTCTTGATGCTGTCTAAAAAACGGTAATGCCTTTCCGGGCGTAGAGGGAGGAATAAGGGGTTGTAGAATTGTACTATGTCGAATCCACGGAGTTTTTTTTCTGTTCCGGCCAATAGTTTCATGTATAGCAATGCTCCGCCGAGTTTGTTGTCTCTGCGGCTCAGGTCTATATCGCGAGGAGTGTTTATCCACCCTGAGCCGTCGGATGCGACAGTGACTTCGTGCCCTAAGTCTTTGAGGGCTATTGCCAATGTTGGGTGGTAGTTGCTTGCGTCTCCGAGCAGTAGTATTTTCATAATTGACGTCGGTGCTTTATTGAATAGCAGAAGCCTTGGAGGAAGCAAAATAATGCTTTAGCAAATGGGGCCTGAGAGCGCCACGCTTCTATGGGAAAGCGGATTAAAGCGTTTGTGTTTCCTCGCATAATCCTTATTACTGCTCCTTTAGCTCTGAGAACCCTGGCGTGAGAACCGAAATTTTCGGAGGTCGTGGGATGTGGATGCGATGCTATCAAGGCCGAAATATGTATTGCTTTTGCATTTGTGGCAAGGGCGTGGTGGAGGAGCAGGTCTTCTTCTCCTGAACCTAAGTATGGAGCTCCAATTCCTGCTAATGTTGAGAAAGCCAGATTGTATCGGTTTATGAACGTGCGGCGGAATGCTATCTCAAAAGAAATGGCGTAATATGCTTTTACGGGAATGTGGAGGTCGTGTCGGTTTTGGGGGAAGATTCTGTCGACCGGTGTTTTTGTGCGGCAGGTTACTATCTGGAGATTAGTGTCGGCGTCGAATTCGGCTATAAGTTGTTTGATTCCCGAAGCGTAATATTGGAGATCGTCGTCTGCAATGAGCAAATATTCGGCCTTGGCGAGGTCTAATGCGTGGTTTCTGTTGATGCTCAGTCCTTTGTCGTTGAAATAGTGGATTTCGACGTCTGATCTTATCTCCAGGTCTTTTTGTGGGTTTAGTTTGAGGTTTTGCGGATTTTGGCAAGAAATGACATATCTGACACCATCGATTTGAGGTAGGTTCAAACTTGGAATTTGCTCTAATCGTTGTGCAAAAGTGCAGATGAGTATGTCGAGTTTCAGTTCAGCCATCCTTCGTTTTTGAGGATTTTATCGATTTCTTCGGCTGCTTGCATCCTGTCCCAACCTTGACGGGTTGCGAATATGAGGTATGATATGTTTTTATCGGGGAATGCAGCTTGGTATGTGTAGAAACCGCCGTTGTCGCCGGTATGGTATATTTTGAGCGGTTTCCCTGGAGTATCGTTTATGAAGAACCCGAGTCCATAGTATGTGTCGGGGGTGTCGGTCGGGATTATTTTGGACATAGCTAATTTTCGGGAATCTGCGGATATTACTTTGTCGGCATAAAGAGCTTTTTGCCATTTCATGAATTCCGCTGCCGATGTGTAGATTCCGCCGTCGGCTTTTGTTGGGAAAAAGTCGGCTTCTCCATAATCGTATTCTTCCCATTTTCCGTCGGGGGATATGTATTTTCCCGGAATTGTTTTCCCGTTTACGGCGCGATATGCATGCGCCATGTTTGGTATTGTTTTTTCCGGGGAAAAATAGATGGTGTTGTCCATTCCTGCCGGGAGGAATATGTTGTTTCTCATCCAGGTGTCGAAATCTATTCCGGTTACTTTTTCGACGATAGAGTAAACGAGCTGATATGTTGGATTTTGATATTCGTATGCTGAGCCCGGCTCAAAAGCTAAGGAGTCGAGTGATTCGAAAAAACGGATTGATTCTACATCGTTTCCGTATCGGCGGTAGTCTGTGCCTGAAGAATAGATTGAGGGATGCTTTTGTGTGTATTTTATCCACTGGGATTTGTTGCGAGGGCGTGTGTCGGGCAAGCCAGATGTGTGGGATAGCAAGTGCCTGAGTGTGATGTTTTTGAATATAGGGTTTTTAAATTCGGGGAAATAGTCTGTTACTTTATCGTCTAATGATATGAGCCCTTTTTCTTGAAGTAACAGGAGAGCGACGGCTGAGAATTGTTTGCTCAATGAGCAGATGTTGAACATAGTAGAATCGGATACGGTGTTTGGCTTATCGAGCCTTGCGAGGCCGAATCCGTGGTTGTATACTACCGAATCGTCTATAGTTACCATTACGATTGCGCCCGGGAGGTTTTCTGGGAATATCTGGGAAAATATAGAATCCATTTTGCAGCTTATTGCTCCGTTGCTTTCGTTTTGGCTTGAAGAACAAGAGCATAAAAGGCTTAGGGTCAGCAGTATTGTGAATATATATTTTTGCATTTGGTAAATTGATGAATCTTTGGAAATTGAGTTTTGGTTTTGTGATGATTAAAATTTAAGAGATTAGTGGACGAAGAAATATGGCGTGTCCGCGAAATCCTAATTTTCGATAAAGGAATGTTGTCCACAGTAAGAATTTGTGTTTTCCTAAAGCTCTTGAGAGGACTTTTTTTGCCAGCTTTTTAGCTTTTGTTTTTGCTTGCGAAGTTGCGTTGGATTGATGAGCGAGGACGTTTCCGGCTTCTACCATTCTGACATAATCTGCCCAAATTGCATTTTGAGGCGGCAGGTTTGCAGCCATTAGGTTTAGAGGCATTTCCATGCGGTCTAAGTTTGCCCCGTCGGAGTCTACGGATATAGAGTCTGGCGAAAGGAAAACATCGACGGTGATTTCTTTTCCGGCGTGTACGAGAGTGGGTTTTAGTTTGAGCAGTCTGATTCCTAATTCAATGTCGTCCCAAAATCGGACGTCGTTGTTCCACGCACCGGCTTTTTTAATGAGTTCGGTTTTTGCGAAATACCTTAGAGTGGCCATTGATCCTCCGAATAGAGAGTGCCATTGCGGTTTCTTTGTGTGGAATTTGCATCGGATTGTTTTTTTTCCGATGTGGTACAAGTTGTCCCAACCGATTATGTCTGCCTGAGGGTTTTCTTGGGCTGTTTGCAAAGCTCGGCTGATGTGGTTTGGGTGCATGTAATCGTCGGAGTCGAAGAACATTACCCATTTTGTTTCTACGGCTTGCAGCCCCATGTTGCGTGCGGCGGCGGCTCCCGGTATCGGTTGCGACAATATTTTGACGGAGAAATCGGGTGCGTTATTTTCTTCTTTCCAACGGTTTAATATCTGGAGGGAATTGTCGGTTGAATTGTTGTCGACAAGTATGACTGATATTGGGCGTGCCGATTGCCTCGCGATAGAATCGAGAGTTTTGTAAACGACAGTTTCTCTGTTGAATACGGGAACGACAACTGTGACTAATGGTTTTTTCACATTGCAAACTTAATAAATGTGAAGAAAGTATGCAATAGATGGGAAAAAGGTAATCATAATTTGTCAAAATCGTAGCAGGTTTGTAAAATAGTCGTTTTTTTTGAGAATTTGTGTGATGAAATTTAAATTATTGGTATGCTGCTTGTTAGGGTGGGAATGTGTTGCTAAATGCACTTTCTGAAATTGCAAGTGTGCTGAAAATAACATAATCGGGGGTTTCGGATGCCGTAACTTTGCAATGTCAACAAAACACATAAAGAACTATGGAAAACAGAAAAAACATGGATGTGACTCCGCCCCCGGTAGATGAAAGCGGAGAAAGGGATCTTAAATTGCTCAGAAGCTTGGCAAAGCATTCTCGTGTTGCGGATTTATTGGAAAATATGGATAGTGGCAAATCGTTGAGCGAATTGTTGCAAGAGTATTTTCCAGAGGCTTTTGAGGCAACAGATGACGGTGATTCTCCGCCAGATGAGGATGGAGAAGAGCCAGAGATGGATGGCAATGTTGAGCCTGCGTTGTTTCAGTCTCAGATGCGAGGAAGGGTTCAAGGCAAGTCTCAAGGGGTGCCTGCGTTTCTTGAAAATGTAAGGCGGTCGTTTTGGGATGATGATACGAGAATTTAATTGAAATATAAGTTTTTATAATTTAGTAATTTTAAAAAATAAGATTATTATGTCTACACCAGTGACAACAGAAGTTATTGCCGAATTGGCACCAGGTCTTTTGCAGAATAGTATTGACCAAAGAATAGTTAAGGTAAGACCTATGTCTACGCCAATAGATCAACTGTCGCGTTGTGCGGGCTCGCGTAAGGCAGATGCGATGAAGGTTGAATATTATTCAGTGGATACGAAGAGTACAGAGACTACTTTTTTGCGAGCACAGGGCGGCGGCGGAGTGCGCCGAAGCGAGGAGATGTTCGTCTATCGTATCTATACGGCTGATGACACGATTTTTGAGGCAACTGAGACTCTTTTACTGCCGGCGGTAAAGGGTGGCGACGGCAATCCTCTTGTGCTTTATGTAGCCGGGCGTTCGGCAGAGGGCGGCTTGGATGTATCTCCGGTGAATGGGGTATATGACGAAATGGAGGAGGTTTATACGCTTCCTGACATTGCGGTTGGTTCTAAAATAATAAGGATGGGGCGAGCTGCGACGGAGCTTGATGTTCAGACAGCCCAGTTTACGTCTTTGCCTAAGAAATCGAATAATAACTGTCAGATTTTCAAGATGCAGGTAGAGCAGAGTACACTTGCCAAGATTGCTCGAAAAGAGGTTGGATGGAATTTTTCCGATCAAGAGGAGGCGGCAATAATAGATATGCGTCTTGGGATGGAAAAGAATTTCCTTTTCGGTAAACGTCATTGTCTGTTTGACAGTACTAAAAACGAGAATATCTATTTTACGGGAGGTATCTGGAACCAGACAGATGAGGAGATGGAGGTTAAGCTGACGACTTTGAATGAGTCTACTTTGATAAGTTTGTGTGCGAAGGCTTTTACTGGCAATAACGGGTCTAAGCGAAAGATTCTGATAGCAGGGACTGCGCTTATGGAGGCTTTGAGCAAAATAACGTTTACCAAGATGTTGTCGTCGGGTGAAACGATGGTTAAATGGGGTGTTGAGTTCAAGGAAATCTGTTCTAATTTCGGTTCACTCTATGTTCTCCACTCGGAGGTTTTTGACCAATGCGGCCATAAGCGTGACGGTTTTATTCTTGATCCTGAATATATGACCAAGTATGTACATGTTCCGTTTCAGGCAGAGAAATTGGATTTACGTAAATCGGGGCAGCGGAATACAGATGCAGTGGTTTTGACAGAGGCTTCGTGTCTTGTGCTCAGGTATCCGAAGAGCCATCTGAAGGTTATAGGTATTTGATTTAGGATGAATCATTCTTTCGCGGGAAGTTGGTTTCCCGCGAAAGTTTTTGAAATTGATGTTATGAGATACACGCAAGAAGATTTGGTAAGGAGGGCTCGTCTGATTCTTGGTTATGACCATCCGCGCACTGATTATGTTGTAGAGGAAAGCGATGGTTTTGACGTTAATAAGGTTCTTGGAGAGCGTATATTTGAGTGGTACGGGGGTTATCTAAGGAACTCTGCTCTGTGCATTTTGCGGCAGGAGGATGTTGCGTCGGAGTGTGTGGTTTCGAAAGCTGCGGGGCAGAGTGGAGGTGTCTTTGTGGCAGTTCCCGAAAATGTTGTGAGGGTTTGCGGTGTTTGTTTTGAACATTGGCACTGTGTGGCTGAAATTATTGGGCCAGAACATTTTGAGGAGGTTGTGAGGCGCCAGCTTAATCCTTATTGTCGGGCTACGGCAGATACTCCGGTGGCTGTGTGTTGTGTAGACGGCACTATTATGTGTTGGCCCGACGGCGGAGATAATGATTCTGTTTTGACTAAGCTAAATGTAGTGTCGGATCATTCACCGGATTATTATGATCTAAGCGGAGATGGTTTGGAAATGTTGATGGGGTATCTTTCCCGGTGTTGAGTATTGGGAATTATGTGATGTTTGCCGGTTAATGTTGCAATTTTATTTAAAAAACGAAATGGTATGAAAGATTTGTATTTGCTTCAACAGGCATTTAATGCTTATAGCGGACTTGCAGAGTTGCGCGATCGCAGGCAGCGATATAAACGGTTTACTTATGGAGACCAATGGGGCGACCTTGTGAGGGATTCAAAAGGAAATTTGGTCAAGGAAGAGGACAAGATAATATCTACTGGTCGGAAGCCGCTGACAAATAATCTGATACGTCAGCTTGTGAAAACTATAGTGGGTCATTTTCGTAACGGGGTAGATGATTCGGAGTTTTATGGAGGTGAAATGGCTGCGATCTCCGAACGTAACCAGCTTTCAGAACTTGATGCCCGGTTGCTTGAGGAGTTTCTTATATCAGGGAGTGCTATCCAGCGAATTGTGGAGGAGCGAAGGTGGGATGGTAGCGGCGTGTGGATTGATAATGTTTCTCTCCGTCATTTTTTTGTGAACCGTTTTGAAGATCCACGCGGTATGGATATAAGTCTTGTAGGTCAGTTGCACGATATGAGCCTACCGGAAATAATCAATCGTTTTTCTGACGGGAGCGAAGAAGGTGCGTCTCGGATACGGCGCTTATATTCGTTGTCGGGGCTTCCACAGCTTTTCCCGGTGAATGTGGGATTTATAATCCGCAAAACGAAATGTTCGCCGCT
>CAJTUG010000053.1:0-1564 GCA_910579605.1 uncultured Muribaculaceae bacterium
CACCTTGTCAATAATCTCCTCAACGGCATAATACTGATATGGGCGAAGCACCATGAGCGACTTGTCACCCTCGTGCATTACAACATATTTGCTAATCATTTTGCCAAGCGTACACTTGTCAAAGAAGTCAGCCGCGAAAAGACTCAATTCGTTAAAGGGATTGTTTGACCTATCAGTCCAGTTGAATGTGAACTTATATCCTAAATTTGGAGTGTTAGCAAAGTAGCGGGTGTTGACACCGTTGGAAATGACAAATATCTGAATGTAGTCAAACAGCCCGTGGAATGAGGTCTTATGATAACGCTGAATCTGATTGTAAGCCTGTTTCAATTCAATGCCGCGACGCTTCAACTCAATCTGCACCAACGGTAAGCCGTTGATTAGTATTGTCACGTCATAACGATTTTTCCGTTTGCCCTCAACTGTAATCTGATTAGAAACCTGAAATTCATTCTGGCACCAATTCTTCTTATTGAGGAACTGTAGCCACACACGTTGCCCGTCCTCTGTTTCCAGAGGGAAAAAATCGCGGAGCTTCTTCGCTTTCTCGAAACGCGTACCGCCTTCAAGGTGAATCAGAACCTTCTCGAACTCACCGTCTGTCAAATGCTCTCTGCCGATTTCGGCGAGAGCCTTTTTGTTATGTATTTCAAGCTGCTTCTTGAAATTAGATTTAAGGTTGGTCTCTTCTTCAATCTGAACATACTCATAATTCATCTTCTGAAGAGCCTCGATAAGCCCTGCTTCCAATGCAGCCTCGCTCTGTATTGCCATTTCCTTAATTGCTTACATTAGGGATTTAATATGCAAAGTTATTAATTTTTCACCATATATGATGCTCTCATAGTTAATATTGTAATACCATAGCCACAGCTCTTTCATTTTGTAGAGTCCTACCTGCAATTTTGCCTGCAATTTGAGATAAAAAATAGGAGTATTGGAGTTTTTTTAGTAATTTTGCAGAAATTTGAACTAAACCAGCCAAAAGCGTGGATACAAAATACATTTTCGTAACAGGCGGCGTAGTGTCTTCTTTAGGAAAAGGCATAATATCGTCGTCTCTTGCCTGCTTGCTCAAAGCAAGAGGATACAGGGTAACAATTCAAAAATTTGACCCCTATATAAATATTGATCCAGGTACACTAAACCCATATGAACATGGGGAATGTTATGTTACAGAAGACGGACACGAAGCAGATTTGGACCTTGGACATTATGAACGTTTCACCAATACGCGAACAAGCCGTGCCAATAACGTTACCACCGGACGTATCTATCAAAGTGTAATAGACAAGGAACGCCGTGGTGATTACCTTGGCAAGACTGTACAGATTGTACCTCATATTACCGACGAGATAAAACGCAATGTCAAATTCCTCGGGAACACCGGTAAATACGATTTCATCATAACTGAAATTGGCGGCACGGTTGGTGACATAGAATCTTTACCATTCCTTGAAGCCGTTCGCCAATTGCGCTGGGAAATGGGGCAAAACAGTTTGTGCATACACCTCACATATGTCCCATATATTGCTGCAGCAAAAGAACTTAAAACAAAACCTAC
>CAJTUG010000053.1:1591-9230 GCA_910579605.1 uncultured Muribaculaceae bacterium
AAGCCCTTCAAGAGCTCGGAATCCAACCTGATGTTCTTGTTTTACGCGCAGAAAAAGACATTCCGGCCGACATGCGTCGTAAAATCGCACTTTTCTGCAATGTTGCTCCAGATTCGGTTGTGCAATCCACCGACGTGAACTCTATTTACAAGGTGCCCATAAAAATGCATGCCCAACACTTAGACGAGATAGTTCTCCGCAAGATGGGCATTACTCCAGATGGAGAACCCCATATGGAACCTTGGCTGCGTTTTATAGACAAACTTGATAATGCCACAGAATCAGTAACAATAGGCTTGGTGGGTAAATATGTTGAACTTCAAGATGCATATAAATCCATTTCGGAATCTTTATTCCACGCCGCAACTTATGCAGACCACAAACTTAATTTAGTATATATCCACTCCGAGAAGCTAACAGACGCAAATGTAGCTGAACGCCTGTCTGGTATGGACGGTGTTATAATAGCTCCTGGCTTCGGTCAACGAGGGATAGATGGCAAGTTCGTTGCTATAAAATGGTGCAGAGAAAACGATGTGCCGACATTTGGTATTTGTCTTGGCATGCAATGTATGGTTATAGAATTTGCCCGTAATGTATTAGGTCTTTCCGAAGCAAATTCAACCGAAATGGATTCGCATACACCCGATAACGTCATAGATCTTATGGAAGAGCAAAAGAATATCTCCAATATGGGAGGGACTATGCGTCTTGGGATATACGATTGCCGTTTAAGACCCGATTCAAAAGCAGCTCAAGCATATGGCTCAACCGATATCAAAGAACGGCATCGCCACCGTTTTGAGTTCAACAATGACTACCGTGAGCGATTTGAAACGGCAGGCATGGCATGCGTAGGCGAAAACCCATCTTCTAATCTTGTTGAAGTAGTCGAAATTCCAGCAAACCGTTGGTTTATCGGAACACAATACCATCCGGAATACTCCAGCACCGTACTTAACCCCAACCCGATTTTCGCTTCATTCATTAAAGCAGCAATAGATTTTTACGACGAAAAAAATCTTGAATCAATAGCACAAAATTGATTATAAAAGACCAATCTTACAATGGATAAAAACCAACTCACAGGCATGATACTCATGGGAGCCATTATTTTTGGCTTCCTATACCTGATGAAACCGTCGGAAAGGCAAATGCCCGAATCGACAGAATGGGAGCAAACAACTGCACCTGTTTCTCAATCTCAAAGCGCAACTTTTAATTCAGGAGATAGTGCCGCTTTGGTGTCGGCAATTAATATTTTGGGAACTATTCAAGAAAACGGTTCCAGAATTTTTAAAACATCAACACTTAACCTTGTTGTCGATAGTGTTGGCCAACTTTCCGGTTCAGCAACTTTGGACAATGAAAGCGTTGATATCCGTGCGCTTATTTCCGGACGCGAATCGCTCATCACACCTTTGGCAACTAAAGCGGCAGCAGAGGTAAGAGATATCATAGACAAGGCAAACAAATACAGCGGTTTTGCCAGACATTTGGGAGGCGAAAACAAAGAAACCATACTTGAAAACGATCTTGTAAAAGTTACACTCAGTAGCCAAGGAGCTCGTGTCAGCCAAGTAGAACTAAAGAAATACAAGACAGAAGTCGGAGGAAATCCTACAAATATAAGGATTTTCACTCATGAAACAGATAATTATAGTTTCTCCTTCAACACTTTTGATCAAAGGATTAACACCCGCGATTTTAATTTTGAAACAATTTCCGAAGGCGACAGCGCTGTTCTCTTCGCAATGCACCCAACCGTAAATTCAACATGGGGAATCAGGTATAAGCTTTCTCCAAACGACTATGTCGTAACCATGGAGGTCATACAACAAGGGCTTTCCGGAATCCTCCCGGCAAGCACTGCTACAATGGACTTTAACTGGCATCAAAAATTAGGGCGCAACGAACTTGGCAGGACTTTTGAAGAACGCAACTCTGCCATTTATTACAAATTTATTGGAGAAGGACCTGACAATCTCAAAGAGTCTGGTGACGACAGCAAATCTCTTTCAGGAAGATTGCGTTGGATTGCCTTTAAAAATCAGTTCTTCAGCTCTATAATCATAGCAAGAAACCAATTTTCATCGGCAAACCTCAAATCTGTTGATATCAAAGATAACGATTATCTTAAAGATATGGACATGGAAGCCTCTCTGCCCTACACTACTGCCGACGGGGTTGCTGCTGCATTTGACTTTTATTTCGGGCCAAACGACTATCCCATACTCTCCAAACTTGATGACAGATTAGACCTTGGAGAAGATTTAGACCTAACACGCCTTATACCCCTCGGCTGGGGACTTTTCCGTTGGATCAATACATTGATAATAATACCCGTATTCACATTCCTAAGCTCTTTTATAAGCAACTACGGTATTATAATCCTTCTTTTGACTATCTTTATCAAGATAATAATCTTCCCGTTCACTTTCAAAAGCTTCAAGAGCCAAGCAAAGATGCGTGTGTTAGCTCCTGAAATCAAAGAAATCAACGAAAAATACCCGAAGCAAGAAGATGCTCTTAAACGCCAACAAGAGACAATGGCACTCTATAGCCGTGCTGGTGCAAGCCCATTCTCTGGATGCTTGCCTATGCTTTTGCAGATGCCGGTTCTCATTGCCATGTTCTCCTTCTTCCCCTCTGCGATAGAACTACGAGGACAATCTTTCTTATGGGCACACGATCTGTCTGCTCCCGACTCAATTCTCACTTTGCCATTTTCCATACCTTTCTATGGCAACCATGTGAGCCTTTTCTGCTTGCTTATGACAGCCGTCAATATTGTCTACATGCATTTCAGTATGCAAAGCCAACCTGGCGGTGCAAGCATGCCAGGCATGAAAATGATGCAATATTTCATGCCTATAATGTTCCTTTTCATTTTCAATGACTATGCATCGGGCTTGAGTTATTACTATTTCCTCTCACTGCTCATAACAATATTGCAAACTTTGATTTTCCGTAAAGTTATAGACGAAGACAAAGTTCGCCAACAACTCCTTGCCAACGCTAAAAAGCCAAGGAAAAAGAGTGGTTGGATGGCTAAATTGGAAGAAGCACAGCGGCAAGCCGAAGCAGCTCAAAGACAACAAGCAAAAAAACGCAGATAATAATTTCAAAGGCCGCAGTCACCATATCTGCGGCCTTTTTATATAAAAATACAACCTTAAAACGACTATACCGATGAAACGAATCATTCTGCCACTACTAATAGGCATGCCATTTTTGGCATCGGCCTCAGGCATTATCAATCTGCAGGGTACAGAATTCAAGTCCGACACTATAGCACACTACTATATTGGTCCAGGAACTACCCATACCCATCTGCAACTTACAAACAAAAACAGATCTGTACATGTCTATGCCGTTACTTTAGACAAGTCAGATCCTTCATACTCCCCTATTGCCATTCCGAGGGTTGAAATAGGCAAAGACCAATGCCGAACAGCAGAGAGTATATCATCAATGGCCAAAAGGAAGACTACCGATAAACGCCAATACATTGCTGGAATCAACGGAGATTTCTTTATAACATCTTCTTTCGCGGCTCAACACGAATTTGGCAATGCCATATTGGGATATCCCAATATGAGTTGTGCTATTGACGGCAAATTAGCTGCACCAGATATGATAGACATATCAAGCCGTGAAAACGCCTTGATTATAGGTAAAGATAACATGTGGATTGATGCCACAGACCTCACTTATAAGGTGCTCAACAACGATGGCAGCATTCAAGTAAAAGCAACTGCGGTAAACTACCCCCGGCGCGACAACGAAATGATAGTCTACAACTCCTATGGTGGCGAAAGCACCCAAACAGCTGCTGGCGGACGTGAAATTGCTTTGCGTATTGCTGATGGTGCTTCATGGAAAATAAATAAAACCGTTAAATTCGTGGTTGAAGGCCAATGGGAAACTTCAGGCAATAAGACAATCCCATCCGATGGAATCGTTATTTCTTGCGGAAAAGATTATAAAAACGATTTCATTGACGGCTTAAAAGCAGGCGATGAAATCAAACTTAAAATAATCCTCTCGCTCCCGGCTTTTGATAATATCAAACCAGACATTACCGACGTAATTGGTGGCGATGTAAGGATACTCAAAGAAGGCGTTGTTACCACAGAGGCCATACGATGGATTAATACTCCAGGCTCTCAATATCCACGTTCACTCGTAGGATATTCACAAGACCGCAATAAGCTCGTATTTGCCGCTGTAGATGGAGGAACAACAATATCAACAGGCGTAAGCTATTTTGAAGGTGCCGACCTCATGGCTGCTCTTGGTTGCTATGATGCCCTCGATTTTGACGGAGGCGGCTCTACAGCCCTTTATCTGTCTCATATAGGAATTGCCAACAAGCCTCGAGATGGTCAAGAACGAGCAGTCGGAAATGCTCTTTACATTGCAATGGATGCTCCAGAAGATAAAGACATTGCATCTATACGCTTTGCCGATGCGGCTAAATTGCTTCCGCAATACGGTTCTTATTCACCCGTTATTTATGGTTACAACAAATACGGTCAATTAGTAGACACAAACGTTACAGGAGCAATCTTTACCTCTCCAGAGGGCACCGCAGACATAGATAATGGCCAAATTATTGTAACAAAACCAGGGTGCTTTGCTCTCACAGCCACAATTGGCAACATGACTGCAAGCATAGCCGTCAATGTAATTGGCGATTTTACAGCAACCCCTCGCTTCGACAACCTACTTATAGACGGTGAACGCGAAGTTAAAATTCCCATTGATGCCAAAGTTGGCGCCGATATTCTTCCGGTTGCCCCAGAAGCTTTTGAATGGACAAGCGCAAATCCATCTATTGTGGATGTTGATGCACAAGGTATTTTACATGGATGTTCCAACGGGACAACTATAGTGACGGGCAAACGCGATAACATTGAACTCAATATTAAAGTAACAGTTGAGATAGCCGAAGCACCTTTTAAACCACTTTTTACTGATTTCGTTCAAGACGAGTGGAAAATTTCAAGAACCGGTATTGCTGCAAATCCTGTTATAGCTCATAACTCACAAAACGGATTGGATATTTCTTATAAAATCTCAAATGCCCGAGGGACCAAATTGACATTGGCTAAAGCTATAACTGCTTATGGCAACCCCGATGCATTTACAGTAACATTTAACTCCCCTGGTACAACCATTAAAAACATTAACGTTACTTTGAGGCCAGCAGACCAAACTCGTGTTACAGTCTTGACCAATTCTGTAGAAAAAACTGATGCTTCAATAGATTTCGTCCTTGCAGATTATTTCCAAATGGATACTCCCGGGGCTTACCCTTTATATTTCACAAATATAAGTTTTGAACCGGTGAAAGGAAATTCAGCGGATTGCTCATTATCGTTAACAAATCTTGGTTTTAAATACGACAGATATAATTCATCTGTAGCTGAAATATCAGTAAAATCTCCTGAGAAACTTGCTGCCATCGTTGCCGACGGACTAATTAGAGTACCTGCATCATCCAAACGGATTTATATTTACTCTTCACAAGGTCAATTGATTAGCACAAGCGTTGGAAATGAAATATCAGCGCCGTTGCAAAAAGGAATCTATATTGTTTGTGCTGAATTGCCAGGAGGTCTTACATCTGCTAAAATCATGCTCTGATTTTGTTCAATTAAGTAAAAATACTTATATTTGCACATGTATAAAACTGCATGTGCAAATTTTTTATCCCATGATAACAATTTCCAATCGAGTGCAAGCTTTGTCTCCATCACAGACACTTGCCATGTCGCAAAAAAGTGCTGAGTTGAAGGCTCAAGGAATCGATGTAATTAATCTTTCTGTAGGAGAACCCGATTTTCCCACTCCTCTTCATATTAAAGAAGCCGGAATAAAAGCCATTAATGATAATTTCAGTTTCTACAGCCCCGTTCCCGGCTATCTCAGTCTCAGGCAAGCTATTTGCAATAAGCTGAAAACAGAGAACGGCCTCAATTATACTCCCGAACAAATTGTAGTTGGCAACGGAGCCAAGCACGCTATTGCAAACGTACTTCAAGCAACTATCAATCCCGACGACGAAGTTATTATCCCATGCCCATCGTGGGTGAGCTACACTGAGATGGTAAAACTTGCCGGTGGGAAAAATATATTCGTATCTGCTGGCATTGAGCAGGATTTTAAAATTCTCCCACAACAACTTGAAGCAGTAATAACGCCTAAGACAAAGGCTATAATCCTTTGTTCTCCATCAAACCCCACAGGCAGCGTTTACAACAAAGAAGAACTTCAAGCTTTGGTAAATGTTTTGGCAAAATATCCTGATGTGCTTATTATTTCAGATGAAATTTATGAACACATTAATTACACAGGTCAAGAATATGTTTCAATGGCCACGTTCCCTGAAATAAGCGACCGTACAGTGGTAATAAATGGTGTATCTAAAGCCTATGCCATGACTGGGTGGCGTATAGGATACTGCGCAGCCCCCATTGCCATTGCTAAAGCGGTAACAAAACTTCAAGGCCAAGTGACATCTGGAGTATCTTCAATAGCTCAAAAAGCTGCTGAAGCCGCTTACACAGGATCACAGAACTGTGTAGAAGAAATGCGAAAAGCTTTTTTACGCCGCAGAAATCTCGTCGTTTCTTTAGCTCGACAAATACCCGGACTTGAAGTCAATGAACCAGAAGGAGCATTTTATCTTTTCCCAAAAGTATCATCATATTTTGGGAAAACAGATGGAAAAACCAAGATTGAAAATTCATCAGACCTTGCCATGTATTTGCTCAATGAAGCTCATGTGGCAACTGTAGATGGAGGTGCATTTGGAGCTCCTGGATACATCCGTTTAAGCTATGCCACTTCCGACGACAATATTCGCAGAGCAATGGAAAGAATTTCATCTGCTCTTTCAAAATTACAATAAAATTCAACAACCATAGCCACGGAGGCGAGGATTAAATATTATCCTCGCCTCCGTTGGTCTTTATAACTAAAACGAAAAATGCATCGCCAATCTAAGCCCATGGCGATCTATCTCATAAGGGACATTTAAATAGGACAATCTCCATACATATTCAAGGCGAAGAATACGGAAGACATTGTCTAAGCCAGCAGATATTTCCATATATGGTCCTTTATCCATTTTAACAATCCCTGCATCATCTGGAAAAATAAATAATGAAGGATCGTTTTCACCAGGAGTATTGGAGCGGTTTAAATTTCCCCAAAGGCCTCTGAACCCTACAATTTCTCTAAGACCTAATTTTTTAATTCCCGGAATCTGGTTGAGAATCAAACCCTCCATCCTATATGTGATATCCCAAGAAGCATAAGTTGAATTTATGAATTCAAGAGGATTCATAAGTTCAAAGCTCTGAGGTTGAATAATATAAGAAAGATTGGTATTTGGAACAAGTAGTTCCGTAAATGGAGTTCCTTTAGACCATACATGCCCCGCACCCAATGCAATCTCTGCGGTTCCAAATAAGGACATGGAAAACTTTTTATTAAAATGGAATTCAGTCTTATTTACATTAAACTTTGAACCTAACCCTTTAATACCTAAGACATGCTGAAGAGAAAATACCGGTGCATAATCGTTAATAGGAATCCTATAACTTTTTGCCTGATAAAATTTCTCTCC
>CAJTUG010000053.1:9240-10694 GCA_910579605.1 uncultured Muribaculaceae bacterium
ACGCAATTGTAATTCCAGCAAGGTTTGTGTAAAATGTGCATAATTAACATTATAGTTATCCACAAATCTCACATTTGGGCCCTGTGCTTGCCTGATATTTCTAACGTTTGCGGCTATCGAGAAATGATTGTTCAGTTCTAACGTATACTCTACCGAGGTGAGTCTCCTATATGTGTCCTTATTATTTTTAAGCCTCTCAACCGACAACACAAAATTATCGGCATTAGTAAACAGGTAATGAGAACCAAGGCGATCTACATCATATGAATGTATAAGTTTTAATGAATGTATAGGGAATTCACGAGAATGGTATTTCTTTTTATTGAACGAATATTCAATTTCTGCCGAATATTTCAATTTTCTGTCCTTGAATCCATAAGCAACATAACCTCGAGCAAAGATATTCTTGCTCAAATTAGCGGTAGTAATCCCTCCAGCTCGTAATCGCAAGCCTTCAAGGCTATTATAACTTGCAGTCGTATTTACCGGTCCTATGTCGAATTTAGAATCTTTTGCGGTAGGAATATATCCGTTGACAAGGATTTTTAAAATTTTCTCACCCCAATAAAAAAGTTTTACATCCCTTAGCCTATGCATAAGTTGCCCTACTCTGCTCTCTCCTTGTTGTATTGGACGGGAGCTAACATTTGTCCAAAATATATCTGTTTGTTCGTCTGCATCTTCACATAAAAGGGACTCACCAATAAAATTAAAAGCCAAACTATTTTGCGGTTCTTCAAAACTATGATCCGTAAAAGTAATTTTACGTGCAAGATAAGCCGATGGTGTCCCTGGTAAAAATTTCATAGTCATTATAACATCGTCGGTTGTTTTCAACCTTGACCCATCGGGAGCTTTGTCAAACGTTTGAGATATGGCAAGCTCTTCTATATGATTAATCGTAGACCCATGTGGTATTTTCATATCTGCCCTTCTGATAAACATAGAAGAATCTCCATATTCAACAAAAACATGACCCGAAAAAGCATGTGCAGCTGCATTTCTCGGATAAAAAGCAAGAACTATACACCGTCTATTATTTATCTCAACAGTATCGGTGAGATAAAATTTATAGAAATCAGGAGCGATTTTTGAAAAAGGCCCTACAAAATTATTATGGAGCAATGAGATGTCTCCATCAAAAAGATCTATCTCCCTTAAGAAATCTTCAAGAACCTCTCTCGTATTTTCCTCACCCAATATTTCATCAACCCCTTGGCTTCTAACACCTTTCACCAATTCTTTCTTTTGCCCATTCTTATAATAAACATCCGAAGCTTTTTCTTTTACAGAAAGACTCAGTACTGGTTTGCCAGAAAGCTCTGATGTATCCACATGCTCTATCAAGAACGGAAACCGCTTGAGAATTCGCGTCTCATCTTCCGAATTGAAATCATTGATGCCCAACGACATCCTCTCATATCTTGAATACGAATAATCTGGCTTCCGTGTTG
>CAJTUG010000054.1:0-5866 GCA_910579605.1 uncultured Muribaculaceae bacterium
CAAAGAGTGTTTGTCCTTTGGATATATGCGAACCTTCTTCGAAGTACATACTTTCAAGATATCCCTCCACTCGTGCCCGTATCTCAACGAATTGCTGCGCTCGTATACGGCCTACGTATTCGCCATACACATCTACATCTCTTGTGCACACAGGTTCTGTTTCCACAGTGGGCATAAACGGTGTCTCTTCTTTGTGCCTGAACACAAGACAAAGGACTAAAATAATAATGGCTATAGCACCTCCAATACCGCAATAAACAGCAAATCTGCGGGGATTTCTAATTTTCTTCATTGCTTTGTACTAATCTGAATAATCGGGTAAAGACCCGTGTTGTGATGAACCGTTATATACAACAAGCAAAGTTAAACTATTGTTTGAGTTTTGATTCGTGTGAATTATATTGCATCAGTTTAATTTCATCTCCATCAAAAACAGCATAAGTGAACTTGTCTATCCAGTCGCCTAAAATTATCATTGAGCAATTATTGCCGACAGGTTCTGCGAGTTCTACATGATGATGTCCTAATATGATGTATTTCAAATCAGGATTTTCATTAGACAGTCTCCGTGCGAATGTTTCTAAATTGGCGCGGCTTTTACCGTCTAATCCTGTAGGAGATGTCTTGTGTCCTTTGCGGCTTCGCGAACTCCATGCATGAGCAAAACCTACTGTCCAGCGTGGATGTATGCCGGAATATAGCTTTTGGCAAAACTTGTTTCGGAAGAAATAACGCAATATCTTGAATGAAAAAGGTTGTTTACCCATGCCGTCGCCATGGCCAAGGAAAAACAATGTGTTCATAATATTGCGGAAATCTCCACCGCCCTGCGGATCTACGATTTCAATACCGATTTCGTCTCTCAGGTAATCAAAAAGCCAAATATCGTGGTTGCCCGTGTACCAATAGATTTTTACACCGGAGTCGGCCAATCGCGCCAATGCACCGAAAAAGCGGACATACCCTCTCGGGACTACGGTCTTGTATTCAAACCAGTAGTCTAAAATATCGCCGAGAAGATACAATTCACGAGCATCGCAAGCTATGGAATCCAAAAAATCTACGGCTTTTCTTTCGTGTTCACGAGCATTGCTTATATACCCGGCACCAAGATGCAAGTCGCTTATAAAGTAAACTTTGCCGTGTATATAATTATTCATGTCAAGATTTATTATAAAAGGCCTAATTCCAATTTTGCTTCCTCGCTCATCATGTCTTTGTTCCATTCGGGTTCAAAAACAATATTGACTTGGACGCTTTTAACACCTTCTATGCTTTCGAGCTTCATCCTCACGTCTTCCATAATAAAATCTGCCATAGGGCAATTTGGAGCTGTCAAAGTCATATCTATTGTCAAATCGCCATCTTCGCTCAAGTCTATTTTATAAACGAGCCCAAGGCTGTAGATATCCACCGGTATCTCCGGGTCATATACCGTGTGGAGCATTTCTACTACTTTTTCTTCTATTTTTAGTCGTTCTTCTGCTGTCATACGGCAAAATTAATCAATTTTTTGCTCTTCTTTAGTGCTTTTCCATTAAAAAATCGTAATTTTGTGGTGCAAACTGCATTAATAAACATTCAACAACAATCATGAAATCTCTTAAATCAGTCTTGATTGCAGTAATTGCCGTTATGGCGTGCTCAATCTCTGTCAACGCCCAAATTTTCCGTTGGGGTCCCCGTCTTGGTGTAGAAGTAAACAAAATGAGCTTCAACTCCAATGTTTTCGACTCTAATAACCGTGCCGGTTTTACCGGTGGTCTTATGGCCGAAATAAATGTCCCTGTAATAGGCCTCGGTTTCGACCTCTCTGTTATGTATGTTCACAGAGTAAACAACGCCTCTACAACCGGAACAAACCCCGATGATCAGACATTGGTTGAAAGCTCACGCTTCAAAAACCGCGATTATATTGAAATCCCTCTTAATCTCAAATATAAAATCGGGTTGCCTGTAGTGGGTAAAATTATTACTCCCTACGTTTTCACTGGTCCAAGCTTCTCTTTCTTGACTTCCAAAAAAGAAATTTCTCAAGCTTTTGAAAACAAATCCTTTGACGTGGCTTGGAATTTCGGTATTGGTCTTCAGCTCATCAACCATCTTCAAGTGAGCGCATCCTATGGTCTTGGACTGAACAATTCTATTAAAAAACTCTCAACCATAGCACAAGGCACCGAAATCGACGGTAAAAATAAATATTGGACTGTCACTGCCGCTTGGTTGTTCTGATAGAATACACTTTATATAAAACATTAATATAGCGCATCTTGGCTTTTCCCCCCATGATGTTTGTTTATAACTAACTATTTTAAGTATGAGACTTATAATTGAACCAGACTATACGACGGTTTCTAAATGGGTAGCAAACTATGTGGCAGCTCGTATCAATGAAGCAAACCCCACAGCTGAACATCCTTTTGTTCTCGGCTGCCCGACAGGAAGCTCTCCTCTTGGCATGTATACTGAGCTTATAAAGCTAAATAAAGAAGGAAAAGTGTCGTTTAAAAATGTTGTTACATTCAACATGGACGAATATGTAGGTTTACCGCGTGAACACAAAGAAAGCTACTATTCTTTTATGTGGAATAATTTCTTCGGCCACATTGATATTCAGCCCGACAATGTAAACATCCTCAATGGAAATGCCGAAGATCCTATTGCAGAATGTGCCCGTTTTGAAGCTAAAATCCAAAGCTACGGCGGTATAGACCTCTTTCTCGGAGGTGTTGGCCCCGACGGCCATATTGCTTTCAACGAACCTGGTTCGTCGCTCACTTCGCGTACACGTATGAAGACTTTGACTCGTGATACTATAATTGCAAATTCACGATTCTTTGAAGGTAATGTTGATTTAGTTCCAAAAACCGCACTCACGGTTGGTGTAGGAACAATTATGGACGCTAAATCTGTTCTCCTCATTGTAAATGGCCACAATAAAGCTCGTGCGCTCAAACACGGTGTAGAGGGTGGTATATCTCAAATGTGGACAATATCTGCTCTTCAGATGCATCCGAAAGCTATCATTGTAGCAGACGATGCTGCTTGCGAAGAACTCAAAGTTGGCACATATCGATATTTCAAAGATATTGAGCAGCTTAATCTTGACCCTGCTACACAGCTTTAATATAGCTAAAAGTCAATAACTAAAGGCTGATGACCATCTATGGTCATCAGCCTTTAGTTATTAGCGATCTATATTTTGAAGTGCGCAATGCCATTGCGCACTTGTGCTATAATTATATTGCTATCAATGTGTTGGAGATTTTATTGCCCGATAGAGCGTATTTCTTCTGGGGAAAAAGTGAGTATAATATCGTCTGAAGCAGAGAATTTGTATTCGTATTTTACTCCAAATCCCAATTTGGCAAGCAAAGAATGTTCATTTTGATTTGCCGGCAGTGAGAATTGTTCAGATAGCCCTCTCCAAACGTTTGCTCTGAGAGAATCAATACTGTTTGTAGAGAAATCGTATGTTTGAGAGTCCAATTCATACTCGTTTACTACATATTTCCCTTCAATAAAAGTTCCGGTCATTACAAAGCCTTCGGCAATTTGTTGCGGACATTGTTTATTTGTCAAAGAAACCAGGGATTCCAATTGGCGTTGATAGTTATCCTCTTGTTTGCTCTTGCCAATAATTTCTTTGATCTCAGTGTCTGTGAGCGATATTGTGTATTGGCTGTTACTTTTGTCTCCTATAAACTTTAGTTTCAACAATGCATTAGCTTCTGCAAGGTATTTGCGGATGTCCTTGCCATCGTCGCTGTCTAAGTAGTTGGCCATCAAAATTTTTTGTTCCTCTGTGGCATTGCGCAGGTTTTCTATGTCTGTTTGTTTTTCGTCAAGTATATATGTCAATACTGCCGCGTTTTCATTGCTGTCGTATTCCATAGAAACCATCCAGCCCAACGAACCTAAACTCACCGGGCATTGCTTGTTTCCTGCTTATCGGCTTTATGGTTGCCGCAAGCAGTAGCTATTAATGCTATAAGCGCAAAAAAATATACTTTGGAGTTTTTCATTTGATAAAGATATTTACATGGGGACATAGGCAAAGAAATTACCATTTGTAAAATCTTGGGCTATATATTTGATCTGTTGTGGAGTTACTGCATTTATTGCATCTATAAATTGCGCTCCTGTAGTTGGAGTGCCCCTGAATAGTGTTGCTTTGGCAGCCGCCATAATGCGATTCTCACGGTTTTCTGAGGCTATGGCCGTTTGGCCAAGGTACTGGCGTTTAGCAGCTTCAAGCCTTCTGTCTGTTAATGGGCTTTTGCTTCCGGCCAGACGCTCCATCAGTTGTTTTATGTAGTTGATGCAGTGAATGTATTCGTCGGCATCGCAACCATAATATATTGTTATCAGACCTTGGGATGAGAAGAAGGCAGACGTCGCTTCAACTGTATATACAAGACCACGTCGTTCACGCAAACCTACATTGAGGAGAGAGTTCATTCCTGGGCCTCCTATAATGTTGGTGAATAGAGAAACAGCATACCTGTCTGGACTGAACATGTTTGCTGTGCGAATACCATAAACTGCGTGAGCCTGATGTATTTCGGCGTGTTCCACTGTTTTGCCATATTCTTTTGAGGATGATGGGATAATACTGTCGTTTGCTTCTCCCACAGGTAATGAGGCAAAATTTTTTTCCAACAAACGGTAAATTTTATCAGCTGTTTCAGGCCCGGAATAAAAAGCCACCATATTGTTTGCAACATAGAACTTGTCTAAGAATGCACGGCAGTGAGCTGATGTGAGATTCTGGACGCTTTCTTTTGTGCCTAAGATGTTATGGCCAAGAGGTGTGCCCTGGAATATGATGTCTTCGAATGTGTCGTATGCAGCGTCAATTGGCGTGTCGAGATAGGAATTGATTTCTTCAATCACCACATCTCGCTCTTTTTCCAACTCTGAATCGGGAAAAACAGATTCACTTATCAATTCGGCAATAAGTGCTATAGCTCTCGCAGTATATCCACTTGGGAAAATGGAGTAGACAGAAGTTTCTTCTTTTGTTGTGAATGCGTTGAGTTCACCTCCGACGGCTTCCATGCGATTTATTATATAGGAAGCTTTGCGGCGGCTTGTACCTTTGAAAATGGTATGTTCCACAAAGTGTGCGAGTCCGAAATCAGCTTGGGTTTCAGAGGCGCTTCCTGCTTTTATCATTATACCGAAAATAGCACTTTGCGAGAATATTGCCGGTATATGTACAAGCTTTAGGCCAGAAGGCAGTATCGACACGGTAGGTTCGCTGTTTATCATTCGTTGGGCTCCTCCCATTTACCGTCGGATTTGATAAGCTCTACAAGTCTCGATGCGGCTTTTTCCTGAGGTAGATTCTTTTCTACACATTCCTTACCTCGGTAAAGGCTGACGCTGCCGGCAGCACCGCCTACATAGCCGTAATCTGCATCGGCCATTTCGCCTGGTCCATTTACAATACATCCCATAACAGCAATTTTGAGCTGTTTTAAATGCCCACATGCATTTTTCACAGCAGCCAATGCTGTTGGAAGGTCAAAAAGAGTCCTACCGCATCCCGGGCATGCTACAATGTCTGCTTTGAATCGCATTATGCCTGCCGCTTGTATTATGGTGTTGACTATTTCTGTGTTTTCATCTTTGGAAAGAATCGGGCTTGAGATGCGCATTTTCATGCGGAATCCATCAAGGAGCAGTGTGCCGAAATCTATTGCAGCAGAGACTATCAGTTCTTCTTTATCGTTAATTTCCGGATATTCAAGCACTAATGTCTTTGCTCCATCTTCTTTCTGTGATAATATACGGCGAGCACGGGCAATGCGGTTTCCACCGCCTACAACTATGATTTCGCCGTCGGGGTCTGACGGCTTGG
>CAJTUG010000054.1:5907-9801 GCA_910579605.1 uncultured Muribaculaceae bacterium
GGCAAATTTCATGTGTTTCTGCCTCAGCAATATGTGCTATTATTTTTTGAGCAACGGGTATCTCGGCTTCAGGGGCTTCGCTAAGTGAGACTCTGATTGTGTCACCTATTCCGTCGGCTAAAAGAGAACCTATTCCTACTGCCGATTTGATGCGCCCTTCAAGTTCATTTCCAGCCTCGGTAACGCCTAAATGGAGTGGATAATTCAAGCCCTCGCGTTCCATGGTTTGGGCTAAAAGACGAACGGTATCGGCCATGACAGGCACCGACGATGCTTTTATGGAAACAACTACATTATTGAATTCCACACTCTTGCATATGCGGAGAAATTCCATGGCCGATTCTACCATTCCTTCGGCATCAGCTCCATAGCGGCTCATGATTCTGTCGCTTAGCGACCCGTGGTTCACGCCTATGCGTATAGCTGTGCCATTTTGTTTGCACAGATTAAGAAAAGGCACAAATTTTTGGCGTATACGTTCCAGTTCTGCTTGATATTCGCTGTCTGTGAAATCCATTTTAACGAATGTGCGGCCAGGATCACAGAAATTGCCAGGGTTTATGCGCACTTTTTCGACATGTAGAGCGGCCTCAAAAGCTGCTGCCGGATTGAAATGGATATCAGCTACCAAAGGTACGTCTATTCCTGCTTGACGGAGGCATGAATGTATGTTTGCCAGATTTTTTGCATGATTTACACCTTGTGCAGTAAGTCTTACAAGTTCGCCACCAGCGAGTGCGATTGCAGCCGCTTGTCGTACGCTTGCTTCTGTGTCGAGGGTTGCTGTCGTGGTCATCGACTGGACTCTTACTGGCTGGTCGCTGCCTATTTTAACGTTTCCGACGGAAACTTCTGCGGTTTTGCGTCTGTGAGAAAGGTTGTTCATACTTTGAATTTGTAGTCGTTTATGGCGGCAAGTTCCGCATCGGCATTCTCTACTTTTCGGCTCAGAGTGTTGCAATATTCTGCATAGCGGGCAGCTAATTTTTCGTCGGACAATGCGAGGATTCTCACTGCAGTGACAGCTGCATTGAGACCGGCATTAATTCCTACAGTTGCCGTAGGTATACCTGGAGGCATTTGGACAATAGATAGGAGCGCGTCAATACCATCTAATGTAGAGGCAATAGGAACTCCTATTACCGGTAATGGCGTGAGAGCCGAGATGACTCCAGGTAGTGCAGCAGCCATTCCAGCAGCAGCGATTATTACTTTTATGCCACGGGAGGCGGCTGCACTGGCAAAATTTTCAACAGCTTTGGGTGTGCGATGAGCGCTGAGGGCATGGAGTTCAAAAGGTATTTCCATTTGTTCAAGGAAATCGGCTGCTTTACGCATTACAGGCAAATCGGAGGTACTGCCCATTATGATACTCACTATAGGTGTCATCTTGTTTTATCGGTTTATTTTAATTATTAGCTAAGCAATGTTGAGTAGCACGAGTTCTACAGAGAATCCTAATGTAGCGCCACAAAGCACCTGTAAAGGGGTGTGGCGTTTAAGATATAATCGTGCCCATGCTATAAGGGCAACTAAGGCAATTGTTACAGACAGACAAATCAAAGGGTCTTCAAGGATGAGGTTCTTTTGCCCGAGCCAAAAAATGATACCTGCCAATCCTCCTACAGCTCCGGTATGGGCGCTGATCTTCCACCAACGTGTTATAATCATAGCCAATAATGAAACTAATGCAGCCCCAAGGAAAAATACAGTGAGCCATCTGGGCGCGTTGAGCGACGACATAAACCACGCTGCCCCTACATAGCATGCCACCGATGCCGCAAAAGGCAGTGTGCGCTCTGAACGGTTACTAATAGCTGTGTCGCTTACTTTCCCAAGTTTTATAAGGCAAAAAATGATAAGCAATGGTATGACGCAGGTGATGACGAAGACTCCTCCGGCAGCCCAAGCTTTGGTGCCGAATGGTAATATCAATAGAGGCGTAAGCCACATTACAAAAATCATGGCATATGTCGGTATCAATAACGGTGAAAAAACATCGCTTGATACTTGTGCTATTTTTGCGCCAAATGGCTTTGAAGGCTCCTTGGACTTTGGTTGATTTTGATTGGAGAAAGTTTCTTCCATGTTTTTATATTGTTTTTCTGAGCCTTGCAACCGGCATGCCAAGGCGTTCTCTGTATTTGGCGACTGTACGGCGGGCAATGTCGTAGCCCATGTCTTTCAGGGCAAGTTGAAGCTCACGGTCGCTCAATGGGGAGTTTTTGTCTTCTGCCAAGATGATTTTTGACAGCGCGGCAAGAATTTCTGGTGTAGAGGCGTCGCTTTCTGTAGACGGCTTTTCATTGAATAACAATTTCAAAGGAAAAGTTCCATGTGCCGTGACAACATATTTTCCGGCTGTGGCTCTGGAAACGACGGAGATATCAAGACCTGTTCTTGATGAAATGTCTTTGAGAATCATCGGCCTGAGGTCGGCGCTGTCGCCAGTGATGAAAAAATCTTTTTGGATTTCCACTATAGCCCGCATAATGGCAAGGAGTGTGAGACTGCGCAGCTCTACAAGCTTTATGAACGAATTTGCTTCTTCTCGTTTTTTGCGAATGAAAGTTATAGCATCGGCAACAGCTTTTGTTTGTATTACCGGTTCTACGCTAAAACTTTCTTCTATGGCAAGTTCAGGAATCTTGTTTGCCATAGAAACAGAAAATTTATCGGATTCCTCGTCGTAGTCAACGACAAAATCGGGAGTAATGTGGCGGACTCTATCGGCTGAATTTGCTCCTTCTATAGATGATGCAGGTTTGGGGTTAAGAGATTTTATAACATCCAGTGCATCTGAAAGATTTTCGCGCGATATTTCCAATTGTCCTTGTAGTCGGTCGTAATGTTTCTTAGAGAAGAGGTCAAAATATTTATCTACAATCTCTTTGGCTGTAAGTACTGGAATACTTGGTTTAATTCTGTTAAGCTGCAACAAAAGGCAATCGCGCAGGTCTCTTGCACCGATACCTGCAGGGTCAAGTGCTCGCACCGCTTCATATGCAATGTTTATTTGGTGATTGGTAGGGTAGAATCCTTCTGAAATCGCAATGTCGTCGGATATTTCATCAAGTGAGCGAGTGAGGTAGCCGTTGTCGTCTAAGTTGCCAATAATTTCATGGGCTATGTGCCGGGTTGCCAGGTCTAATTGGTGCTCGTCGTCAAGTCGCCGCGTGAGAATATTGAACGTCGACATACTATCGTCGGCAGCTAAAACAGCTGCGTCATAATAAGGATCGTCGGAGGAGTGGTTGTTGGCGTTTAGTCGCCAGGAAGGTAGTTCGTCTTCATCGGCGTAATCGGCCAATTGCAATTGCTCGGAACTTTCGTTGAAATCATCGGTGTTATCTTGAGTTTGGTCTGCGATTTCAAGAGCGGGATTGTCGTCGAGTTCGTGTTTTATCTCGTCTTCAAACTCAAGGCCGGTCATCTCCAGCAACCTGCCTAATGCAAGCTGCTGGGGATTAAGTTTTTGTAGTAGGCGGGTAGCCTGTATTTGTTCTAACCGTTCTTTACCGGCCATAAATATATGATTTCAAATTCAGAATTTACGTATACCCATGATATGACGCATTTCCGATAGGGTTTGCGAAGCACGGGCACGTGCACGTTCTGCCCCGTCGCGGACTACGCGTGCAAGATAAGCCTCATCGGCGAGTATGTCGCTCACGCGTTCACGAATTGGGGTTGTGATATTCAATATATCTTCTGCCAATTGCTTTTTCAGGTCGCCGTAGCGGATTGAGCAATCTGCATATGCTTTGCGGAAATGTTCAACTACGTCGGGAGTAGAAGTTAATTCAAGAAGAGTAAAGAGATTTGCGACCGGTTCCGACATTGGCGAGTTTGGCTCTTGTGGACCTTCGTCGGTAACGGCTCGCATAACTTTTT
>CAJTUG010000055.1 GCA_910579605.1 uncultured Muribaculaceae bacterium
TACAATCGCGGTACAGGAAATCGCTAAAATCGACCAAAATGCGCAAAAATCGGCTATTTTGACCAATAAAAAACGCCCCTGAAAAGAGGCGTTTCGTGTTATTTGTTAACTAATTATTTGATTTGCAGTCGTTTATCTATTTACCGATGCAGAATGCTGAAAATAGGGTTTGGAGGATTTCTGGGGTGGTGATGTGGCCGGTGATTGTCGAGAGATGGTGGATGGTTTCGCGTAGGTCCTGGGCTACAAAATCTCCTGAAACATTTTGGCTTAGGGCTTGACGTGTGGCTTTAATTGATGTAAGCGCGTTACGCAAAGCCTGTGCATGGCGTACTGATGTTATTATTGTTTGACCGGTTGGATTTCCATCCAAAGTTTCAATTTTACTGGTTATTTCTTTGCGAAGATTTTCTATCCCTTCTCCTGTTTTTGCTGAAATACGGATCGCGTTTTGACTTACTGGTGGAATAGTATCTGTAAGATCTGTTTTATTTAATATTTCGATTATACGGTGTTTTTCTATGTTTTGGATGTCTTTTGCTTTCTGTGTGGCAGATACGGGATTTGTCGGGTCAATTACATAAAGAACAATGTCTGCATTCTGTGCTTCTTTTGTAGTTTTTTTTATGCCGAGTTGTTCAATTTGGTTATCGGTTTCCCTAAGCCCCGCCGTATCTTTAAATCTAACGAGATAATCGCCTATTTCAAGAGTGTCTTCAATAACATCGCGAGTTGTCCCATGTATGTCGCTTACTATAGCTTTGTCATCTCCAAGGAGTGCGTTTAAAAGTGATGATTTTCCTGCATTTGTAGGGCCTATTATTGCGATGGGGACGCCGTTTTTTATTGCATTTCCGGCAGTGAACGATTGCAAAAGATCACTAATATTGTTTTCAACAGTTTGCGCTGTTTCTATGAGTTCTTTTCTGGACGCGAATTCTACATCTTCTTCGCTGAAATCAAGTTCCAGTTCAATGAGTGCCGCAAGTTTTAGAAGGTCTTGGCGCATTGTTTCTATTCGTTCGGACACGCTCCCTCTAAGTTGATTGATTGCTGCTCGATGTGAGGCTCGCGAAGTTGATGCAATAAGGTCGGCAACGGCTTCTACCTGCGACAAGTCTAATTTCCCTGCTTTGAAAGCCCTTTGGCTAAACTCTCCATGTTCAGCAATTCTTGCTCCGGCATTTATTAAGATATTGAGTATTTCCTTTTGAAGCCAACGGCTTCCGTGTATTCCTAATTCTACTACGTCTTCACCTGTAAATGAATTTGGTGCTCTAAAAATAGTAGCAAGAGCTTGGTCTATTGGGTTACCATGATTATCAGTCAAAGTACCCAAGTGAGCTGTGTGGCTTTTTACATCGGCAAGTTTTTTGCCTTTCCATATTGTATCGACTATATCAATAGCATTATTGCCACTTATGCGAACAATAGCAATACCTCCGGTACCGTGGGGGGTAGAAATTGCGCAAATTGTATCGTTATTTAATGTAAAGATTTCGTCTGTCATTTTTTCTTTTTGCTGTTGCGAATCATCCATCTGTTGAGATTGCACTCTGATTCTATTTTAGTTTCTATTTCATCGGGAAGTTCCGAAAAAAAATCGTAACCGGTAATTTCTTCAATTTGGTCTACGCTTGTTGCGAGAGCTTCAAGCTGTGGTACTGAGCTGCTGTTTGGCATTATAAATCCGATAGCTTTCATCGGCTCAGTGTAGGGTGAAAGTATCACTTTGAAGAACCTCTCTGGTACAGATACCCCATTGCCTATAATACGGGGCATATAATCTGAGAGTACTGGACCGCAGATTATTATCAATGCGCTATCGCGTAGTGCCCATTCTCTACATTTGTTTTCAAGTGTACTCCATCGCCCTCCGTTAAGCTCATGGTCCTGTGGGCAGATGTTTGTTAGGTAGTGGCAATCCGACATAGCTTCTTGGCTCCATTTCATATCTGCGGCAGGAGCCATATGGCCGCGATCATATCCAGATTTTCTATAGTCTTCTAATGTGGCACATCCTGGCACAGAAAAGTCAGTTTTAAATTTTGAATCTCTTTTGGTTTGTCCGCTCGTTTCAGTAGCTGTGAGTTCCCATGCGACATAATTTGGTTGATGGAATTCGGGATTAAAAGAAACTGTAAAACCAGTATATTCAATTATGTTTTCTTTTAAGTCTCCAGGAATTATTACTTGGCATAAGGTTTGTGCTTGCAGATTTTCCGTGTTTTTTTTCTGTGGTTCTTTATCTGTAGCATATAAAGAAAGCGCATAAGCCACAGCAAAGAATAGTGCAATTGCTGTTGCAAGAGAACTAAGCCTATGTTTCTTTTTTGCCCTGCGAGCCCGTCTTTGATTATAGGTTTTATAGGCGGTCATAATCAAGCATTTAAAATACGAGACAAAGATTGTTGGAGTTTATATAAATGTTCTTTGTCGATTGCAGCGGAAAGGCTGAATCGGATTCTGTCGGTACCAGGAGGGACTGTAGGTCTGCGTATAGGCAAAGCCAAAAAACCATCTTGTCGCAACCGAGCTGATATTTCTACTGCTTTTAGTGGATTCCCAATAATCAATGGTGCTATATGCTGCGGCGCACCTGAGCCACCGAATGGGTGGAGAATAGAAGATAGGGTAGAGCATAGCACCTTCAATTTTGCTCGTTCTGTATCCATTTCAAGTGATTTCAAGAAAACGAATTGTGTCCAATCTATATTTATAGGAGGAAGAGCAGTTGAAAAGATAAAGCTTCGTGCACGGTTTATGAAATAATCTTTTAATTCTTTTGAACATAGAGCAAAAGCTCCTACTGAGGATAAAGCTTTTCCGAAAGTACCTACCAAGATGTCTACATCTTCGGTCAAACCCGCTTTGGCAACAAGTCCAAGTCCCCCTGGACCCTCAACACCAAGAGCATGGGCTTCGTCTATATAAAGCATTGCTCCAGGAATGCTATTTTTAATTTCGACAAGACTTTTTATCGGGGCACTGTCGCCGTCCATACTATAGACGCTTTCTGCAATAATCAATATTTTTTTCCCGGTCAAAAATGCTTTATGTGCCAAGTCCGCAAGATGCGAGATGTCATTGTGTCGGAAGCGCTCAAAACTTGCTTTGGAAAGTCTTATTCCATCTATAATACTTGCATGTACAAGCTTGTCTGCAAGGATATGAACGTCGGTAGTTCCTATTGCAGATACTATACCAACATTTGCATGATATCCACTATTAAAAATCAGTGCTTTCTTTGATGATCCAAAAGCCTCTTCAATGCTTGATTCAAGATTATAAAATGATTTTTGGCGAGAAGCCAACAGACGAGAAGAACAAGCGCTCATGCAGAAATCATTCATATTGAATTTAGCGAAAAATTCTTCTTTGAGGTCTTGTCTTGATGATAATCCCAAATAGTCATTAGAACTCAAATCTACCAAATCTGCATCTCCGGAGATATCGCAAGGAAGTGCCCTTAGATTTCCCGACTCAGCCAATTTGTTAAGCTCATCATCAATAATTTTTTTCATCTGATATTATTTTGAGCATTTTGCGACATAAAGTTCGTAATTGGTCATCACTTATAACATATGGAGGCATAATGTAGACATTAGTTCCAAAAGGACGAATCCAAACACCGTTTTCAACGCATTTTTTTTGAAAAACGCCCACATCTACCGGGCGTTTCATCTCTATAACTCCTATAGAGCCAAGTACGCGGATATCTGCAATATTTTCAAAATTTTGGGCTGCGATGAATTCCTCTGTCATTATTTTCTCGATATGGCCTACGATAGCACCCATATCATTCTCATTCAAGATATCTATAGATTCTGCGGCAATGGCACAGCTTAAAGGATTGCCCATGAAGGTAGGCCCATGCATAAGTACCCCTGCCTCGCCTTTAGAGATTGTATCTGCTACATATTTGGTTGTAAGTACAGCAGCCATTGTAAGATAACCACCGGTTAACCCTTTGCCGATGCACATAATATCCGGTTCAACTCCCGAGTGTTCCCATGCAAATGCTTTCCCCGTGCGCCAAAACCCGGTAGCTATTTCATCAAATATAAGTAGAACACCCGCTTCATTACAAGTTTGGCGTAGTTCTCTAAGGTATTGCGGATGGTAGAACCACATTCCTCCAGCACCTTGCACGATCGGTTCAAGGATTACTGCAGCCAATTCATCTGCATTCTCTGTGATGATTTTGCGCATTGGCTCAAAATCTGTCTTATCCCATTCACCTCCAAAACGGCATTTTGGTTGAGGAGCAAAAAAGCGTACGGGTAGTGCCGATCCAAAAGCCGAGTGCATGCCGGTAGTTGGATCACAGACACTCATTGCATTCCACGTATCACCATGATAACCATGCAATATGGTCGCGAAATTAGTTTTTTTATGGCTTCCGGAAGATGAAACAGCAGCTTGGACTGCCATTTTCATGGCAACCTCCACTGCAACAGACCCAGAATCGGCATAAAATATGTTATTCATTGATGGAGGTACAATCTCAAGCAGTTTTTTACCAAGGTTTATTGCCGGTTCATGAGTAAACCCTCCAAACATTATATGGCTAACTTGGTCTAATTGCTTTTTTGCAGCATTGTTGAGGCGCTCATTATTATATCCATGGATTTGACACCACCACGACGACATGCCGTCAATCAATTCAGTACCGTCGGAAAGGCGTATTAACGCACCTTTTGCCGACATAACTTTATAGGTCGGCAAAGGGTTAATCGTTGAAGTATATGGATGCCAGAGGTGATCCTTGTCCCACTGGTCATGTAAAAGGTTTTCGCTGTTCATGATGCAAAATTAGCCATAAAATGCGAATAATCCCAATTTTCAATATTCAGAACAACGACAATTGCACACCAGGCTTCTGTGGGGCTATAAAAAGAGCTGTACGCTGGGTCCAGCATCGGGTAGCATTGAATATATTGATATTTACAAGGCCTATTGCGGACCCTGCAGCAAATCTGATTGCTTTCAGCACATCGCTGACACATGAAAAACCGCTTGAACGGAAACTCGCTATCGTTTGTCCTCGTAGCGTTGCAGTAGCAAGGATGGAGTCGGAATAATTGATTGTTTGCATTTATGAGGAGTTTTCTGTTGACTATGCAAAGTTAAATACGAGAGTGGGATGGATATTTGCCCGTTGGTGTTAATGAAATTAAAATAACATTTGAGGATTATGCTTTTTGGAAGAGAAAGCTATTATTTGAGTTATTTTTGCTACCTTTGCAGACGGAAACAGGCATTGCTTATGGCAGAGACTCCACAAACAACAACAGGCTCAAAGCCTTATAAACTTGGCATAGCGTTGAGTGGCGGAGGTGCGCGAGGTTTTGCGCATGCCGGCGCCCTCTTGGCTATAGAAGAAGCCGGTCTCAAAATAGATGTCATAGCTGGAGTTAGTGCAGGTTCGGTAGTTTCAGTTCTATATGCAGCCGGTGTAAAACCACTTGAAATGGCAAATTTATTTGCCAAAATGTCTATTCGTGGATTCTTGGATATTAATTTGGGTGGCGGCGGATTGCTGAAAATAGATAAATTCAGAAATTTCATACAAGGAATTCTTGGCGACAAGAAAAATTTGGAAGACCTTGAAATTCCGGTCTTTTTAGGTGCTACAGATTTAGATCATGGCTGTCCGGCTGTTTTCAGCCACGGCGAAATTGGTCCGCGCCTCATTGCTTCGTGTTCAATCCCCATAGTATTCAAACCTATAGAAATAGGAGGTGTACATTATGTTGATGGAGGAGTCTTGCGCAATCATCCAGCGTGGATTATACGCGATAAATGCGAGAGATTAATAGGCGTCAATGTAAGTCCTCTTAGAAAAGCCAGAGGCTATAAATCAATTGTAGACGTCGCACTAAGAACATATAATCTAATGGCAAAAGCAAACCAGTCGGTAGATATGGATCTTTGTGACGTTTCTGTACAGACTCCAGAAATAGCAAATTATGCCGTTTTCGATTTAAAACATATAAAACAGGTGTTCCTCAGCGGCTATATCCATACGCGCAAAGCATTGAAAAATGCCGGGTATTGGAATCCGTCGGGAGAGACACCCCTTCTTTCTTCGTTACCTCAAAAAGAATAAGATAAATACATATGCCACGTTTGAGTTCTCCCGAAAAACCGATTATTTATCAATTACTGCCACGGTTGTTTACTAACTATTGTGAAACTCCCGTCGTCAACGGAACATTGGAGACCAACGGTTCGGGCAAACTTAACGCAATAAATTCCACTATTCTCAAGTCTATTAAAGATTTAGGCGCGACCCATGTGTGGTATACCGGAGTGATCGAACATGCCCACGACGCAGATTATACCAAATTTGGAATTAAACGAGACAACCCACACGTTGTAAAAGGACATGCAGGCAGTCCGTATGCAATAACAGACTACTATGATATAGATCCTGATTTGGCCGAAGAAGTTCCTGCAAGAATGGCAGAATTTGAATCTCTTGTAGACCGTACCCACAAAGCAGGGCTTAAAGTAATAATTGATTTCGTTCCCAATCATGTTGCTCGCCAATACTATTCCGATGCCAAACCATTTGGTGTTCGTGATTTGGGCGAAGGAGATAATGATGGGATGTTTTTTAGTCAACAAAACAATTTTTATTACATTACACGCCAACAGTTTGCACCTCATGTAGATATGGGGTATGGACAAGACGCGTATGTGGAATTTCCAGCTAAAGCTTCTGGCAATGATTGTTTTAATGCGTTTCCAGGTCCTAACGATTGGTATGATACCGTAAAACTTAACTACGGAATTGATCCTGCCGATGGCTCCAAACATTTTGACCCGATTCCAGATACATGGCTTAAGATGCTGAATATACTAAGATTTTGGGCTTCAAAAGGTATTGATGGTTTCCGCTGCGATATGGTACATATGGTGCCTTTGGAATTTTGGCATTGGGCAATACCTCAAGTAAAGCAACATTATCCTTCTATAGTATTTATTGCGGAAATCTACGATGTGGCACTCTACAGACCATTCATAGAGTATGGTGGCTTTGATTATCTCTATGATAAAGTGAATCTCTACGATACTCTACGCGATATTGAAACACAAAATCATTCTGCGGCAACACTCACCAATTGTTGGCAAAGCATAGAAGGTATAAACAGAAATATGCTCAATTTCCTTGAAAACCACGATGAGCAACGATTTGCGTCACCTTTTTATGCCGGTCAAGCTACACGCGTTATACCGTCGCTTGTAGTAAGCACTATGATGAGTACCGGACCTATGATGATATATTTTGGTCAGGAATTAGGTGAACCGGGTACAGATGCAGAAGGATTCAGTGGTTTTGATGGCCGAACAACTATATTTGACTATTGGAGTGTAGCTTCAGTACGTCGTTGGCTTAACAATGGAAAATGTAATGGCGTACTTACACCTCAAGAACAGAAGCTCCGCCAGAGTTACCGTAAAATACTTAGGTTGGCAAACTCAGAAGATGCTATACGCTCAGGACGTTTCTTTGACTTGATGTATGTAAATTATACAAATCCTGGACTTAACCCACATCGTCATTATGCATTTATTCGTCAAACCGGCGATAGTATTTTAGTGATTATTGCTAATTTTGGTGAATCCGACGATAATGTTGCGCTCAATGTGCCAATCCATGCATTTGAAACCCTTGTAATACCACAAGGAACAGATATATCTGCAATAGAACTACTCTCCGATAAAATAGAGCCTAAAACATTGTCGGCAACAGAACAATTTAAAACGCAAGTTCCGGCTCACTCCGCCGTAGTTTGGAAATTATCGGCAAAAAGGTTAAGAAACAACAAATCCCAAAATATCTCAGAAAACAATTAATTGTTAATCTCCAAAATGGACACGTCCCTTTCCCCTTTCAAAATTTTCTCCGGCACAAAATCACGTTACATGGCCGAAGAAATTTGCAAAGAACTTGGTGTTGAACTTGGCAAAATGAAAATTGAACATTTTGCCGACGGTGAATTTGAAGTGTGCTTCGAAGAATCCGTAAGAGGTTGCGAAGTTTATCTGGTACAATCTACCTTCCCTAACTGCGACAACCTTATGGAACTTCTCCTCATGATTGATGCCGCAAAACGTGCTTCGGCAAAGTCTGTAGTAGCGGTAATGCCTTATTTCGGTTGGGCTCGTCAAGATCGTAAAGACAAACCGCGCGTGTCTATTGCAGCCAAACTTGTAGCAGATATGCTCACTGCCGCAGGTGTCGATAGAGTAATTACCATGGATTTGCATGCCGATCAAATACAAGGTTTCTTTAATGTTCCACTTGACCACCTTTACGCATCTTCTGTTTTCATTCCATATATCCAGAGCTTGAAACTTGAAGATATGGTTATTGCCACTCCCGACGTAGGTGGAGCTAAACGTGCCAATAGTTACGCTAAGTATCTTGACTTGCCTCTTGTGCTTTGCCACAAACAACGTGCTAAAGCAAATGTAGTTGCAAAAATGACTGTTATCGGAGATGTAAAAGACAAAAACGTCATACTCGTAGACGACATGGTAGATACCGCCGGTACCATTACAAAAGCTGCTAATCTAATGATAGAAAACGGAGCTAAATCAGTAAGAGCTCTTTGTTCTCATGCTATAATGAGCGATCCGGCAACTGAACGAGTTGAAGAATCTGCTCTTTCAGAAATGATTTTCACAAATTCTATTCCCTATTCTAAAGGCTGTTCAAAATGCACTATCATTTCTGTAGCCCGTTTATTTGCCGACACGATTCGTCGTGTACACTCAAACCAAAGTATCTCTTCGCAATATCTAATTAAGTGATATTCGTAAAGAAAGATACATCTATTTTTTATTAATGTCTGAATTCAATATCACAGTTCTTGACGGCGACACTATTTTTCCGAAATCGTGTCGCCGTTGGGATTCCTTTTCCCAGATTGGAAATTTCAATTTCTATGGTCTCACAT
>CAJTUG010000056.1 GCA_910579605.1 uncultured Muribaculaceae bacterium
GTGTCATCTTAAATATCCTCTTGCCTCCGGTACGTTTGAAATATGCAACCTGCAAGATAACCGACAGGTCCTCGATATAGAACAAGGCGCAGAGAATTGGTAAAAGCAGTTCTTTGTGTATCAATATAGCGAATACAGCAATCACACCACCAAGCATGAGACTTCCGGTATCTCCCATAAATACTTGCGCAGGATATGCGTTATACCAGAGAAAGCCTATGAGCGCACCTATAAATGCGGCCATATACACAACCATTTCCTCGCTGCCAGGCAGATACATGATATTCAAATACGAGGAGTAGATAACGTTTCCGCCTAAGTAGGCCATTGCCATCAGCGCCACTCCTGCAATTGCCGAAAGCCCCGCGCACATGCCGTCGAGACCATCGTTAAGATTGGCTCCGTTGCTGGTTGCCGCTACAAGAAAGATGGTTATGATAAAGAAAACTATCCAACCGCCGGTTTCTGCATTATCACCCATCCAAGCTGTGAGCCACGAATAATTGAAATTGTTGTTCTTTACAAAAGGAATGGTTGTCTGAGGTGTTTTTTCTGTCGTGTCGCCATATACTACATTTTCAACCCGGTTTGTTTCGTAACTTATGATTTCGTGATTTTCTACAACTCCCATCTGAGGACTCAGGTACATAGTCACAGCCACTACAAGGGCTATTCCAACCTGTCCTATGATTTTATATTTGCCTTTAATTCCGTCTTTGTTGCGTTTCTTGAATTTCATATAATCATCAAGGAACCCAATCGTTGCAAGCCACACCGTAGCCAGAATCATAACAAGCATATAGATATTGCCCAGGTTAGCCATCAGCAGGCAAGGCACCACTATAGCAATGGTAATTATTATGCCACCCATAGTGGGAACACCGGTTTTCTTAGTCTGCCCTTCAAGGTCAAGGTTGCGGATAATCTCGCCTATCTGCATCCGCTGGAGCCGATTTATAATTGCACGGCCAACAAATATTGCAAAAAGAAGACTGAGCACGAAAGCCGCACCAGACCTAAATGTGATGTAATTCATGAGTCGTGCCCCAGGCACTCCCCATTCTTGAAGAATATTAAAAAGATAGTAAAGCATTTTCTATCGGTTAGTTATACCAAGGAATCGGCAGATTTCCTCTCTATCGTCAAAATGATATGCAACGTCTCCTATAACCTGCTCGGTCTCATGGCCCTTCCCTGCTATAAGGATAACATCGCCTGTACGTGCCTCGGCAGCAGCTCTGCCTATTGCTTCGCTACGGTCCACAATCGACAATGTTTTTTCCTTCTCGTCATCTTTAAGCCCGGCAAGCATATCGGCTATAATAGCCTCGGGATCTTCATGCCGGGGATTATCGGAAGTGAGTATAACAAGATCGCTCCTTTCGGCTGCCGCTTTTGCCATGAGCGGGCGTTTGCCATGGTCTCGGTTGCCCCCCGCACCACAAACAGTGATAACCCGAGTACCGTCGGGAACAAGTTCCGATATGGTATCTAAGACGTTGATAAGAGCGTCGGGTGTATGGGCATAGTCGACAATTGCAGTAATACCGCTGGCAGAACGGAACGGTTGGAAACGCCCGGCTACAGGGACAAGACGGCTCATGTCTACAAGCACCTCGTCTGCCGGGTATCCCAAAAGCACAGAAGCCCCATATACAGCAGCTAAGTTGGCAACATTAAAACGCCCTACAAACATAGTTTCAACTTCTTTACCATTAAAGTCCACTAAAGTTCCGTCCAAACGTTCCTCTACAGGCTTAGCCATGAAATCCGCCAAACTACGGCATGAATAGGTATACCTCTTTGCAGTTGTGTTCTGCACAATAATATCGCCATTGCGGTCGTCTATATTGGTGAGAGCAAAAGCATGTGGCTTAAGCATATCAAAAAAGCTCTGCTTTGCCTTGAGGTAGTCCGCAAATGTCTTATGGTAGTCAAGATGGTCTCGTGTGAGATTAGTAAAGATTGCCCCGTCGAAATCCAAGCCGGCTATACGGTGTTGGTCTGCAGCATGGCTGCTCACCTCCATGGCTGCAAAAGTACACCCCGCATCTACCATACGTCTCAACAACGCGTTGAGCTGAACCGCATCGGGAGTGGTATGCTCTGCGGCTACAGCTTCTGTGTCAACAATATTTACAACCGTAGACAGCAATCCGGCCTTCAAACCTCTCATGCGGGCCATTTCGTAAAGCAACGTTGCAATAGTGGTTTTACCATTCGTTCCGGTAACGCCCACAAGAATTAGGCTTTCGGATGGGTCGCCATAAAAGCGAGAAGCCAACAAGCCCAATGCCTCACGGCTATCGGACACACGGATAAACAATATATTTTCGGGTGTGTCGACAGGAATTTCTTCAACAACAATCACCTCGGCACCTGCAGCTATAGCCGAAGGCACAAAACGATGGCTATCGACATTTACCCCCCTTGTAGCCACAAAAAGCGTTCCGGGGGCACAGCGGCGGCTATCGGCAGTGACCTCAGCAATGAGTGCTTCTGGGTTATAGTTACCTCTGAGCTCCTCTATTTTCAATGCATCTACAAGCGTTTCAAGATAAACGCCGGTGGTGCGAGACTTTTTTTCTGTCATAAACTCAATTTCGTAAGGTTAATCTCACTGTAGAACCTCTGGGCACAACAGCACCGGCCAAAGGTTCTTGATGTTCCACATAGCCCACACCGCTGAATTTCACGGCATACCCGTGTTCTTCCAAGGTAGTAAGGGCTTCGCGTATGCTCACGCCGCGGACATCAGGCACCTGATTTTCTTCAGTATCCTTTGATGGGCTGCTGATTTTACGAGTATTGCCCAAACGTAAACTTGTATGTAGGGTAGAATTGCGGTCGTTATTAAACGACGCATAAACTGTGGGGGTATCTTTTTGTTCCGAAGGAGTAAAATCGGGGTCGTCGGAGAGTTTACCTCTGGCAAAAAGTTTAAGAGCAACATTTTTAAGCACCATGCCCGCACTCACAGCCGGGCCACGGAGAGCACCGCGAGGGTCGTTTATGACCACAATACATGTGTATTTGGGATTTTCATATGGGAAAAAGCCACAGAACGTTACCCTGTAACGACCATCTAAATACCCGCCTTTAAAAGGCGGAAGCTTAATGGAATCGCCGTTTGCATCCACACGTGGACGTTTGTCTTCAAGCGCTATCTTGCAAGTACCGGTCTTGCCGGCAATTTTCACTATGTCGTTGCGGAGAGCCTTGGCTGTGCCTCCTTGTTCCCAAACCACATCAAGCATCATCTTGCGGAGCAGAGCCGCATTTTGGCTGCTAAGAATACGATCGCGCACATAGCTCACTTCTATGGTAGAATCACGGCCATCCGGTCCTATTATCCCTTTCACCAATCTGGGACGTACGAACCGGCCGTCGTTGGCAATAGCATTGTAGAATGCGCAAGTAGAAATTGGCGGAATCTGAGTACTATAGCCGAAAATTTGGCGAGAAAGAGTGAGACGGCCACCGACATTATTGGCCACTTCAGGAACTTTGGGGCGGCGTTCACGAGCCAATCCGGTCTTAAAAAGGTCAAAAAATCCCATGTCGGCCAAACGTTGGCGGAAAAGTCCGGGATTATGCTCATATTGAGGCATAGACATCTTTACCATGCCTATATTTGACGAATATTCCAAGAAACGGCTCACCGGCAGAGTACCTGGCGAATGAGTGTCGCGAATAGGGTTGCGGTTTAGATAAGGATAAGACGAGCCTATTGCATAAGTTTTTGTAACCGGCAACCCGTAACCGTGCTCCAAAGCCAATGCCATCGACATTACTTTCATTACCGATCCCGGCTCATAACCCATCACAAGCCTATTCATGCCTTCTATATATTTTCCCTTGTGGTGTACAGTATCTTTCTCCAAGTTGCTCATGGCCTTTATGTCGCCTGTTGCAACCTCCATTATCATGGCCGTACCCCACTCCGCACCAGACTGGCGCAGGATTTCACCAAGCTCGCTTTCAAGAATATCCTGCATGGTAATATCGATGGTTGTCAATACATTATAACCGTCTACAGGAGGCACCTCTACAGTCATTCTCGTTCCACGAGTCCCAACGTTCAATCGGCTCAGACCGTCGGTACCATAGAGAAGAGAATCCAAAGCATGTTCAAGTCCGCTGCGTCCTATTACTCTGGGATCTTCTTCCGTCATGCCCACTCGGCCTATACTCAGTTTGGCCATCTCTCCGAAAGGATAAGACCGCACAATGACAGGCTCGGCTGTCAAACCAGTTTTACTTGAATTTTTCCACGCACGGAAGAACGGTAATTTCTTGAAACGGTTAACTGTAGCACGGTCTACCTTTCTTGCCATCAAGAAAGATCGGCTACGTTTAGACCGAGGTTTATCCAGTTGCGTGGCAATATATTTACGCCATTCTTTTGAAGAACGGTTTGGCAACAGTACTGCAAGCGAGTCACAAAGCGAACGCATTGTGTCTTCGTTACAAAATTCAACAATCTTGAAGCTGTTGGCACGGAAATCTATACGAATGTTATAGTAACTCAAGTTCGTGGCAAGAATTGTTCCGTCGGAAGCAAGGATGTCGCCACGGTTTGGAGTTATGATTCTTGTGCGCAGCAAAGTTGAATCACCCTTGGCAGACCATGCTTCTGCATGAACCACCGTAGTGTCTATAAGCTTGTATACAATCCCGAAAAACAACAAGATTACAAGCGTGAAAATAATTCCGAAGCGTCCCATTACAATAGCATGGCGACTGCTACGGTTAGTATTAGATGAATTTGAGGAGCGGTTTGACATAACGCTTTTTTAGATTTGATATTTAAAAGGTTAATAGTCGTAGTGGAGATTCTCTGGGCGTTTGTCGGGAATAGTGAGGCCAAGACGAAGGGAGTCTACAAGATGAATCATTGCCGACTCACGCGTCAAGGTCATATAGCGCGAACGCTCTCGCTGTTTCTCTGTGTTTATCACTTTTATCTGCTGTTCAAGAGAGGATATGACATTCTCGTTTGTTGCATGCTGGAAACGCGTGGCAATAAAACCGAGACAACACAGCACAATGAATGCTGTGGCAAAAAAATGCCTTTTGAAAAATTTACTCGACACAACCTCGCCCTGGAGCAAAGCTCGTATGCCGTTGAACAATGCCGATATACCTCTGAGAACTATATTCATAGTAAAATAAAAGTTTAAAGTTTCTGCGCCACACGTAGTTTTGCACTTCTGCTACGCGGATTGCGGTCTATCTCTTCCTGGTCGGGAACAATAGGTTTGGATGTAAGTAATTTTAGAGGGACCTCAGCTCTGCCAAATATATCTTTCTCCATTATGCCCTCGAAATTTCCTGAACGCATAAAATTTTTCACCAGACGATCTTCAAGCGAGTGATATGTAATCACAGCAAGCCTGCCTCCGGGCTTTAGAGCCTCGAGAGTAGCGTTGAGAAATTGCCTTAGGGCGTCCATTTCACCGTTGACCTCTATGCGTAAAGCCTGAAAAATCTGTGCAAGTTCTTTTTTCTCTTTGCTCGGCGAAACAAATGGCGACACAACCTCTACAAGCCTTCCGGTGGTATCTACCGGCGATTTCTGGCGGGCCGACACTATTGCTGACGCAATTTTACGAGATTGCCGCAACTCGCCGTAGAGATAAAAAATATCGGCTAATTTTTCGGCACTCGCATCAGCGATAAGAGATGCGGCAGTAAGCGAAGACGCACGGTTCATGCGCATGTCCAAAGGTGCATCGGCACGGAAAGAAAAACCTCGCGAAGCATCATCAAAATGGTGCGACGACACGCCAAGGTCGGCCAATATGCCATCTACGCAGCCCAATGTGCCATAGTATCGCATATAGTTGGCCAAATACCGGAAATTCCCATGGATAGCGGTGAATAGAGGATGTTCAAAAGCCCTGTTTATCGCATCACTGTCTTGGTCTATAGAATAAAGATGTCCATCGTTTCCGAGCCGTTCAACAATGCCGCGAGAATGGCCGCCCCCTCCCAAAGTGGCATCAACATAAACACCACCGGGATTTATGCACAAAGCGTCCAACGACTGGGTAAACAGTGCCGGAATATGGTAAACATCTTCTGTCATAATATTTTAGCTAAAATTACCGACCGCCCGGGAAATCCAGATTTTTCAAGGCTCAAAATTAGTAATTTTCCTCCATAATTTACAAGTTTAAACTAATATTTTTTCAACTCTTCTACAAAAAGTTATCAACAATTATAAAAAGCAGCCTCAGGAGTACTCGTAGGCGTGTTTACAAATGCAAACCGCCACACCATTTCTACCACCTCAACAATCCCAATAAGTGGGTCTTACCATTTTAAGCTAAAACAGAAGCATACGAGTACAAATATAGAGACTGTATAACTATGAAAGTTACACAGCCCCTATAAAATTCAAATGCAAAAACAAATCAAATATACTTACCCTGGAGAATCACTCGCCGAATAAATGGACTTGTATATGCATAGGGTATAAAATCAAGCGAAGGAACAGCTACTGTAAGCAATAAGTTTGCCACGGCACCCGGGAAAATCGAACCATATCGAGGCCGCAAATCCATTGCAGCAGCACCGTTGACAGTAATAGCTGCAAGCGCTTCTGTGGGCAGCAAACGCATCTTTATGCAACCAAGAGCCATGACCATACGCATATCGCCCGACGGAGAAGAACCCGGATTATAATCCGAAGCCAACGCCACAGGTAAACCGGCTGCGATTGCCTCTCGCGCGGGGGCATAAGGCATGCCAAGAAAAAAGGACGCACCCGGGAGCATGGTGGGAATTGTAGTTGAATCCTTAAGTATCGAAATCTCTTCAGCCCCCATACGCTCAAGATGATCCACCGACACCGCTCCATACCTTACGCCTACCTGGACCCCGCCGGATACCGCTAATTCATTAGCATGTATCTTAGGTCTCATACCATATTTGGCAGCAGCTTCAAGGATACGTGCAGTTTCGTTTACGGTAAAGAATCCTTGGTCGCAGAAAACATCCACAAAATCCGCAAGGCCTTCCGAAGCTACTGCCGGTAACATTTCAGAAACCAACATTTCCACATACTCCGATTGCCTTCCTGCATATGAGCGTCCCACCGCATGAGCACCCAAAAAAGTGGCGCATACTTTTGCAGGCAAATCTTCTTTAAGTCGGGCAATAACACGAAGCATTTTAAGCTCGGCAGAGGTAGAAAGGCCATAGCCGCTCTTGATTTCCATTGCGCCCGTCCCTTTGGCCATCATCTCCTCTGCCCTAAGGCGTGCTTGGGCATACAATTCATCCTCAGATGTCCGGGCCAGAAGATCGGCAGAATTCAAGATACCTCCGCCTCGGCGAGCTATATCTTCATAAGAAAGCCCGTTGATTTTGTCTATAAATTCACCGTGCCGGCTACCGGCATACACTATATGAGTATGCGAATCGCAGAATGCCGGCAAAACCATACCTCCACGGGCATCGACAACATCGTCTGAACCTACTTGTGGCATTTCACTCATAGACCCGAAGGAATGAATCAATCCATCACGCAGCAGAATCCAAGCATCATCCATAGTCCCCATGCCTGTGAGCATCTCGCCACCGGAAAGACAGCCCGTGCCGCCGTCGGTAATACCTGCTATCTGTTTTATGTTTACAATGAGCATGAGAGCAAGAATTGTATAGACTTATCTATCAACGGAGACATAAAAGTGTCTTTATCCACAAAAGGAACTTCGCGACGATATAGCGAATGAAGTTTTTCTACAGTTTCCGACGAACGAAGCGGACGGCGGAACTCCAATGCCTGAGCAGCTGTCATGAGCTCTATAGCCAAAACACGACCAGTATTAGCGGCAACCCGCAGAAGTTTCGTAGCAGAATTAGCCCCCATGGATACATGGTCTTCCTGCCCCTGCGACGAGGGGATAGTATCGCAACTTGTCGGCCAACAAAGACCCTTAGACTGGTTCACAATAGAAGCCGCCGTATATTGTGTAATCATAAATCCGCTGTTCAAGCCAGGACGTGCCACAAGGAACGATGGCAATCCGCGCACCCCGGCAATGAGCTTATAGATACGCCTTTCCGAAATACTTGACAGTTCCGTCAAAGCCAACGCCAGATAATCCATGGGCATGGCAATGGGTTCTCCGTGGAAATTCCCGGCAGAAACAATTATATCGTCATCAGGGAAAATAGTAGGATTGTCTGTGGGAGCATTGATTTCACGCTCAAAGACCTCTGTCACAAAGGAAAGAGCATCTTTCACAGCCCCATGCACCTGCGGTATGCAGCGAAATGAATACGGGTCTTGAACATGTTCTTTTGGACGTGAGATGAGTTGGCTGCCATCAAGAATCACACGAAATACCCGTGCTGTTTCTATCTGGCCGGGATGGCGGCGCACTTCATTCACTTGCGGGCCAAACGGTTCTATACGTCCATCGAAAGCATCCAGACTCATTGCCGCAATCAAATCGGCACGTGCCACAAGTTTTTTGGCCATTAGTATTGAATACACACCATAAGCGCTCATAAACTGAGTGCCATTGAGAAGTGCCAGACCCTCCTTAGATTGCAATTTGATGGGTTCCCATTTTTTCTTCTCAAGCACCTTTGCAGCCGGCACGACATTACCGTCGTAGTACACCTCGCCCAAGCCCAGAAGTGGAAGGGATAGATGAGCCAACGGAGCCAAGTCGCCAGACGCTCCAAGCGAACCCTGTTCATAGACTACCGGTAATATATCATTGTTGAAAAAGTCTACAAGACGCTCTACTGTGGCAAGCTGCACACCGGAATTACCGAAACACAAAGACTTGATTTTAAGCAAAAGCATGAGTTTAACGATTTCCGGAGCTACACGTTGCCCTACGCCACATGCATGCGACATCACAAGGTTTGTCTGCAACTGAGACAAATCTTCAGGCCCGACGGTAACATT
>CAJTUG010000057.1 GCA_910579605.1 uncultured Muribaculaceae bacterium
GGTCTCCACCGTGAGAGGGTGGCGTGCTAGGCCACTACACTAAATCGCCATTTTGCTAAAGCGTTGCAAAGTTACGTCTAACATTTGGATTTGGCAAGTAATAGAGTTTTATTTAACATTTTTTGTGCTATTTGCTCATTCCGACATACCTATCGCCGCGAAAAATTTGCGTCGGTTGCTGTCGCTCACTGGTATGCATTGGTCGTTCATGATTATGCAATTCCTTTCTACGACTCTTACTTTGTCTAAATTCACTATAAAAGACCTATGTATGCGCATGAAAGCGGGCTCAGGGAGTAAATCTTCTAAATTTTTCATGCTCATGAGTGTCAGCACCGGTTTGTTGCTCCCGTCGGTGTATACTTTCACGTAATCCTTGAGTCCTTCTATGTAGTCTATGCTGCTAAACGGAATGCGTAAAATCCTGTATTCACTTTTCACAACCAAATGGCCGGGCACGGGTATTGCCGGTTGCATTGTTGTGGTTTCGGAAATCTTATAAGCTCGTTCAGAAGATTTATAAAATTCATCGTAGCTCACCGGTTTAAGAAGATAGTCGAATGCATGGACTCTAAAGCCGTCTAAAGCATGGTCGGCATATGCTGTTGTGAAAATTATTTTTGTGCTGTCAGAAACCAGTTTCGCTAAATCCAGACCGGAAAGCCTGGGCATACGGATATCTAAAAACAATAGGTCTATGCTGTTATTGTGTAGGAATTCCAAAGCTTCGTCGGCAGAGTTGCACTCGCCTTTCAGCTGGAGGAATGGTGTGCGGTTCACATAACCGGCGATTAAAGCTGCGGCAAGAGGTTCGTCGTCTACGACAAGACATTTGAGCGGATTTCCGTTGTTCATTGTTGATCGGGGCTTTGTATTGGTATTGAAAGGGTAGCTTTATAGTGTCCGTTGGTGATAGATGTCCGCAGGGCTGCGTCTGAACCATATATTAGCACCAGTCTTCGGCGTAGGTTCTGTAGCCCTATGCCCGACGAACGCTGTTTGTTTTTGTTTTCTTCTGTTACGAAAAAAGAATTCTCTGTTGAGCATACTATCTTTTGGTCGTCCAATCGTATGCTTATTGTAATCGGCTCGGAAATATCCGGGGTGTTTCCATATTTGAATGCGTTTTCAATGAGAGGTATGAACAGAAGCGGTGGTACTGCCACATTCTCAATACCATCTATTTCTATTTTGATCTCAACCGGTCTTTTGCCGAGACGGTGACGCATGAGATCGCTATAGCTTTTGATGAAATCTATTTCGCGTTTCAGTTCCACTCGTGGACTGTCTTCGTAGAGAGTATAACGTAATAGCCCTGAGAGTTGGTGGACAGAGTCTTTTGCTGCATCGGGGTTTATGTCTATGAGAGCATATATTGTGTTGAGGGTGTTGAAAAGGAAATGCGGATTAAGTTGGCTTTTAAGGTTGTCGAGCTCGGTGGAGTGTTGAGCGGCAATGAGTTCTTGTTTCTGGCGTTCTAATATGTGCCATTTTGCAGATAATCTCATGGCAACCGCCAAGCCGATTGATAATACTACCATTGCTGCGTCGCGAAGGAACGATACCCATCTCATTGAGGTACTGTAGTGGCGATGCCTGCGGCGAGGTTTGAGGTCTATATCTGTGAAATAATGGGAATATAGATACCCAAGCAAGAGGCAGACTGCTATTACAGCTAAATTGATAAGTACGAATTTCAATAATTTATGTCGTTCAGTGTATGAGCCGAGTGTGTGGTCTACAATATAATAATAGTTTATGTAGAATGCTCCGACATAAAGAATAGCTTTTACATAGAATCCCGACATGAAGCGCCAATTGCCCGAAAGCCATTCGGGCATGGCAATAGTCATAACCAGCTCCGGAAGGATAAAGATTATGACAATGAAAATGAAATGCGATAAAAAGGTCAATATCCTTTGTCGCGGTGTGGTATTGCTTGTGTTCATCGGTTGCAAAGATAATAATAGGGTAGAGACTTGTCCAAATATCTTTAGACAAAAGCGAAAGAAATACCGACAAATAGTTAAACTTTAGCAATCAATAGAACTATTTGGTTTGTTTGGGTGTCTTTTATAAATATAAAAAGAACATTCAATCAGATATGAGAGCTAAAGCTATAATTGTGTTTTTACTAATGGCCGCTTCTGGAGTTGTGGCTTTTGCCGTTCGTCCGGATTTTGGGGTGAGGGTAGGTATGGATTTGAGTGCTCCTTCACGACATGATATTTATAAAGTCGGGGCAGGAGCCGAGGTGGGTGCGTTTGGAACTTTCCATTTCGCCCGTAATTTCTTTTTTGAACCTGGCTTGGTTGGATTCTACAATACTATGAGTGCAAATGAGGATATAGAAATCAACGGATATTATTATGAAGGTTCGGCATCGACTTTTGGCTTGAGGATACCGCTGTCTGTCGGGTATGAATTACCGCTTCAAGATGGGATGGTTATAGGATTTGCGACCGGCCCGTGGGTGAATTTCAATTTGTCTGCCCGGCAGAATATATTACCCAATTTCGGTGCTCCAGTACCGGTGCCGGATCAAACTATAAATCTATTTAAACATGGATGGAAACGGGTTGACGCATTGTGGGGTTTCAGTCTGAGCATGAAATTCAGCGGTCACTACTATGTTGGTGTTAGCGGTGGCGTTGCGTTTACTCCTCTTGCGCGGTTTGGCGTAAAAGACAAAGTTATACGAGTTCATCGCAATACTGTGGCTGTTAGTTTGGGCTACGTTTTTTAGTAGGACATTAGAGAACGATTTTGTTGGCTTCTACAGGTCTGCCCATGAATACAGAAGCCAAGGTATTGAATTTGTCGGGATGCTCTGTCGTAAAATATTGTATGGTTCCGTTGCGTGTTATCCGACGGTTTATTTCGGGATGCCGTTTTAAATAATCTTTCAGTGATATTGCTGTTATCTCTCCTTGGTTTAATATTTTTGTTCCTTTGGGAACATGTCGTTCTATAGACGAAAGGAGCAGAGGGTAGTGTGTGCAGCCTAAAATGAGGGTATCTATATCTTTGTGAGATCCGAAAAGTGAGTCTATGTCTTTTTTTATGAAATAATCGGCTCCGGGATTGTTAGTTTCAAGATTTTCTACCAGCGGCACCCACATAGGGCAAGCATGGGAATGGACTTCTACATCTGGATAGAGTTTGCCAATCTCCATATCGTAGGATTGGGAGGCAACTGTACCGGGAGTGGCAAAAAGACCTACCGAACGGCTTTTTGTAGCTTGGCCGATTGCTTCTGCCGTAGGGCGTATAACTCCTAAAACGCGGCGGTCTGGATCTATTGCCGGTAAGTCGCGTTGCTGAATGCTGCGCAGAGCTTTTGCAGACGCTGTGTTGCATGCCAATATAACCAGATTGCAGCCACGGGAAAATAATTCTTTGACTGCTTGTAGGGTGAATTCATACACAAGGTCAAAAGACCGTGTGCCGTATGGAGCACGCGCATTATCGCCGAGATAAATATAATCGGCTTGTGGTAGGTGTTTATGTATTTCCCTTAGAATAGAAAGTCCTCCGTAGCCAGAGTCAAAGACACCGATCGGGCCGGAAATTTGCATATGTTCAGTTGTTAAAAACAAGCCGGGAAGGTTTGTTTCCCGGCTTGAATTATGGTAATTGATTTTCTTATTTTCCGAGTTTCTTCTGGATTGCTTCAGTTTCCTTCTCGTAGCCTGGCTTTTTGAGGAGGGCAAACATATTACGTTTGTATGCTTCCACACCGGGTTGGTTGAATGGGTTCACGTCAAGGATGTAGCCGCTTATGCCGCAAGCTGCTTCGAAGAAATAGATGAGCTGTCCTAATACGGAAGCTTCAATAGCCGGAATGACAATGCGGATATTGGGGACTCCGCCGTCTATGTGTGCGAGGCGAGTGCCCAACTCAGCCATTTTGTTTACTTCGTCTATTCGTTTTCCGGCTATATAGTTGAGGCCGTCGAGGTTTGCTTCGTCAAACGGGATTCGGAGTTCTCGTTGGCTGTTTTCTACTGATATGACAGTTTCAAAGATTGTGCGTTCGCCTTCTTGAATCCATTGGCCCATAGAGTGGAGGTCGGTGGTGTTGTCTACTGCTGCAGGGAAAATGCCTTTGTTGTCTTTGCCTTCGCTTTCGCCGTAGAGCTGTTTCCACCATTCGGCCAAGAAATGGAGTTTAGGGTTGTAGTTTACAAGTATTTCTATCTTTTTGCCGTTGTTGTAGAGCGCGTTGCGTGTCATCGCATATGTGAGAGCCGATTTGTCGCTGCCGTTGAGAGTTGCTTTTTCCATTTCGACGGCACCGTTAACCAAAGCTTGGATGTCGTAGCCTGCTACGGCAATAGGTAATAGACCTACCGGGGTGAGGACGGAGAAACGTCCGCCTACGTTGTCTGGAATGACATAAGTTTTGTATCCTTCAGTATTAGCTAAAGTGCGGAGTGCCCCGCGGTGTTCGTCTGTTATTGCTACGATGCGTTTGCGGGCTTCTTCGGTGCCGAGTTGCTTTTCAAGTTGTTCTTTGAGAATTCTGAAAGCTATGGCAGGTTCAGTTGTAGTACCGGATTTTGAAATAACGATTATGCCGAATTTTTTGTCGGCAAGGTATTCTTGAAGTTCAGCGAGATAATCCTCGCCGATGTTCTGGCCGGCAAAGAGTACTTGAGTGCCTTGGTGCTTGTAGGCTGCAAAGCTATTGCCCAAAGCTTCTATGACAGCCTTTGCTCCTAAATATGATCCACCTATGCCTATCGCAACGACAACCTCGCAGTTTTCGCGCAGAGAGGCTGCAGTAGCGTTTATATCGTCGAGTAGAGAAAGAGTGATTTCTTCGGGAAGTTTAACCCAACCCAAAAAATCGTTTCCGGCACCTGTGCCGTCGGTTAGTTTGGCAAGACCATTGGCAGCCGCTGCTGCATAAGAATCGATAGTGCTTTGTGCGACGGTATCAAGAACTCCGTCGGTCAAAACTTGAATTTTTTCCATGTGAAAATAGGGTTTTATGTCCATGAGTTTTATAACGCAAAATTAGCGAAAAGTTGTGAATGTAGCAACAAGTTTCTCTAATTATAAGTTCATGAGCAAAATAAAAAGATTAAAAAAGCCGTTAAGCAAGTTTTTAAGTTTTGCACCTTAATAAAAAAATTGTTAACTTTGCAAAAATAATCCAAACCATAATTAATCTTATTTATCTGCATGGAAATACCATTTAAAAGCACTGCGCTTTGGCTACTTGGCGGAGCGCTGATTCCTATGGCTAATTCTTGTGTTGATCATGATTACGATTTGACGCAGGACATTGACATGACGGTGAAAGTGGGAGAAACTTTAAACATCCCGGCAAGCAGCACCGACGACATTACTTTAAACCAGATTCTTGATCTTGAGTCTACCAGTTCTATCAAAACTGTTGAAGAAGGCGAGTATGGGTTGAAAGCCGGAGATTATGTCCTGCTGCAAGAGGGCGATTCTAAGCCTGCAACTGTCACAATACAGAAGGTTGTCATCAAAGATATTGAAGGAAATACAACGAAGACGGTTTTGCCGCCATTTATTAGCGCTCAAGGTGATGAAATTATAGTGAAAGCTGATCCATCGTTTAATATTGTTTCTTTGCAAGATGACGATGTGACTACCGAACTTGTTTCATTAGATGAAGTGGAGCTTGATGTGGATCTCAATTTCAATATATCCTACATGTCATCCGATTATTATGGGGTTGCATATATTAAGCAAGGTTATACGGCAGAGTTTGACAACACATGGACTTTGAGGGTAGAGGATGCCGCATCTGCAGAATATCTTGAAATGGTTTCGCACAATGTTGTGAGGTTCAAAAAAGACTATGCTATATCTCCAAATAGCCCAATGGAGGCTAAGCTTAAACTCGTGAATGTAGACTGCAAGAACTTACCTGCAGGGCAAGGTCTTTATGCACCTGGCCATTTCAAACTCAACAGCCACATGGAATCTAATGGTGATATATCCATTAAAACTTCGGATTTGGCTGGAGTCGCTCATCTTGACCTTGTTACGACAACAACACTAAGCCAAGCCAAAATAGTCGCTGTTACCGGTATTGTGGATCCTGTGATTAATGTAAAGCCTACGAACTTTGCAATCAATGATATTCCGGATTTCCTTTCAGAACCTGGAAATAACCTTGATGTTGAGAATCCTCAAATATATGTTACGGTTCGTAATAATTCTTCTTTGTCTCTCAAGATTAATGGTTTGCTTACAGCATCTTTTAAAAATAAACCTGATAAGACTATCGGAATAGGTGATTTGCACGGAACTGCAGAAATATTAGCAGCAGGTAATGCGACTACCCGCATTCTTATTTCCCGCCGTCCAACTGCCATTAGTGGTGTCACAAATATTGTTGTAGAAGAGTTGGGTGAGATTATCAGTTCTGTTCCCAACGAAATAGTCTTCCACGATGTAGACCTTAAAGCCATCAGACAGACACATTCATTTGTTCTTGGACAGTCGTATGAATATAAATCGGACTATGAGGCCGTTATTCCCTTGGCATTTGGTTCGGAAATGCATCTTGAGTATACTAAAGAAGAAAAAGATTGGGATGAAAATTTGGACAAATATAATTTCAATCAGATACAGATTACTACAAAGGTTGACAATACGGTGCCTCTTGATCTGACACCCGAAGTTGTTGCGTTAGATCATCAAGGCAATGATATTGCAAATGTAACAGCCGAAATTGAAGGTATGGTAGCTGCAGGTTCTATAGAACAGCCTTCTTCATCTGAACTCAAAATAGTTTTGCGTTCAAGTGCCGATAATCTCGGCCAGCTCGACGGAGTCCGTCTTTTCTTTAAAGGTGAGGCTAACCCTCAATTTGTTGGCGTAAATCTTAACAAGGATCAAAAACTTAAATTTAACGAAATCAAATTGACAATCCTCGGCGGTGTAATCATCGACCTTAACGACTAACAGTATGAAAGCTCTCAAAAAAACAATACTCGCTTTGGCTGCTGTTTCTGCCGCCTCTGCATTTGCACAAGAAGCACCACGATCTGCATATTTCTTGGATGGATATTCGTTCCGTCATGAACTAAACCCTGCTTTCAGCGGCGAACGCAACTATGTATCTATTCCTGCTTTGGGCAATATGAACATCGGTTTGTTTTCTAATGTAGGTGTTAATACATTTCTTTTTCCAATTGACAATAATCAGTACAAGCTCACAACGTTTATGAGCCCAACTGTGAGTGCCGACGAGTTTTTGGGTAAGCTCAAAAGTTTCAACCATATTAATACATCGAACACTGTTACTATTCTCTCGGCAGGTTTTAAAGCGTTTAAAGGCTATAATACCATTTCTATAGGAGCTCGTGTAGAAGCCGGAATCGGTTTGCCAAAGGATCTTTTCTCATTTATGAAATTGGGCTAGACAGGGATGGATACTCACTATAATTTCAGCGATATTCGCTTAGATGCGAATGCAATGGCTGAAATCGCGTTGGGCCACTCCCATAAAATTACCGATAAATTGCAAGTTGGAGCAAAGTTTAAAGTGCTTCTTGGAGTGGCAAATGCAACTGCATCTATAGATAATATGGATGTTCGCATGACCGAGAATGAATGGACTATCAATGCAAAAGGCTCTATGAAGATGGCTGCAGGAAAAGGTCTTTATTTGCCCACCAAGGCCGAGGCAGGAGCCTCTTATGACAAGCCGTCGGAAGCCGACCTTATTGAATGGGGAGACTTGGAGTATAATTCATTTGGCTTGAGCGGGTTTGGTTTAGGTGTAGATTTGGGTGCAACATACCAGCTTCTTCCAGATCTTCAGCTATCTGCTGCCCTGAATGATCTTGGTTTTGTGAATTGGAATCATGCGGTTACTGGAGCTACATCGGAAACATCTTGGAAATTCCAAGGTTTTCAGAATATAGCTGTAGACAGCGATGCACCTAACTATGAGGAGAACAAGCTTGATGAGCAATTAGACCGTTTGTGGGATGATTTGCAGGATGTTGTAAATTTCCATCGCGAATCTCAAGACGGTTCCTACACTCGTGCCCTCCACGCAACCCTACACTTGGGCGCTGAATACAAAATGCCGTTCTACAAAAATCTTACCGGTGCATTCCTTTTCTCTTCGCATTTCGCTGGGGTTTCTTCATGGACAGAAGGGCGTTTCTATGCTAATGTGAAACCGACCAAGTGGTTTGACGCAACAATCAACTATGGGGCTTCTACATATGGTTCTTCTTTTGGTTGGATGATTAATTTCCATCCCAAAGGCTTTAATTTCTTTATCGGAAGCGATCATCAATTCTTTAAAGTGACTCCCCAATATGTTCCTGTTGGTAAAGCAACGGCAAACATCAATTTCGGTTTTAACGTGACTTTTGGTTCTTAACAATCAGAATCTATATTAAAAAACGGGTGATTCCATCGGAATCGCTCGTTTTTTATGTGTAGTTATATATTGCTTTAGGCCCCTGAAAATATAAGATATGCTTAGGTATATTCCTATGGAATATATTGCTGTCCGATAAAACTCAATAATTTTTTTGAGAATCCAAATTCATAGATGATTTATTCACGGCTCTTATCACTATCGTAAAAGTTGATGTTTTCTTCTGCTTCACATTACGTTTCAATGGAATAGGAGATAAGCGTACTACAGATGCAGAATTAAATAGGAAATAGAATCCATTAAAAGCGGAACTTGGCATAATTTTAAAATCACATTTTATTTTATTCCCATTAAACACATCTTCAATACCAAATGGAGTGGAAATAGGAATATAGGATGGCTCCACCGTGGGTTCTGAAACGGGAATACCAGCTTCTACCATTGCTTTTTGAACTGCTGTGGTA
>CAJTUG010000058.1:0-4241 GCA_910579605.1 uncultured Muribaculaceae bacterium
ATGATTTTGGGATGAAGATAGAAACAGGCCGGCTATTATTGCGAAGGTGGCGTATTGATGATGCGGAGTCTTTATATAAATATGCTTCTGATGGGAGAGTTAGCGAGCTTGCATTGTGGCCAAGGCATACGACTGTTGAGATGAGCAGAAAGGTGATAGAAGATTATTTCTTGCCTAATGATTATTGTTTTGCTATAACTCTGAAGGATACCGGAGAGGCAATAGGCTGTATTGGTTTTGTGCCTTGTGGAGACGAACACTATGCAGTTGGTGAGCATGAGTGTGAACTTGGCTATTGGTTGGGGTTTGATTATTGGAATAAGGGTATTGTAACTGAGGCCGTAGAAGCATTTATTGTTTATAGCAGAGAATGTTTGGGCTTGGAATCTTTGCTTATAACTGTAGACAAGCGGAATGTAGCTTCGTGTAGAGTGGCAGAGAAGTGTGGTTTTAAATTTGTCTCGGACTATGAATATGATGGTGTTGAGAGCCAAGCTTATAGATTAGACCTCAAGGGAGTGCTTGAGGCCTAATGGTTAAGGCATTTTACGGTTTGGAGGGTACTTGAACAGAGTATTTTGTATTTCGGCGATCCACTCAAAGGAGAGGGGGTGGCCGTTTTTTCGTCTTCTATATACGATATATCTGTTTTTGAGTTGGTCTTTTGTGATGTTTGCCAATCGTTTCAAGTCATTTTTTATAAATATACAGCAAAAATAAGCCCAATCTTCCAGGGCTAAAAGTTTTATTAGACGGATGTAGTTTCGGATACTTTTGTTATCTTTGCATTGAGTGTATGCATAAATTGTATTTCTTTATGAAACGATATAACATAGCAGTTGCAGGTACGGGATATGTTGGATTGAGCATAGCCATACTTCTTGCGCAGCATAATCATGTGACGGCAGTAGATGTCGTTGCGGAAAAGGTTGATAAGATAAACAGTCGTGTTTCGCCTATTCAGGACGAGTTTGCAGAGAAAGAATTGGATTTGAAGGCGACACTGGATGGCGCAGAGGCGTATAGAAATGCAGATTTTGTAGTAATAGCCGCTCCAACTAACTATGACCCGGTGAAAAATTTCTTTGATACACATTGTATCGAAGAGGTTATAGATCTTGTTCAGAGAGTTAATCCCGGCGCCGTTATGGTGATAAAATCTACTATTCCTGTGGGTTACTGCCGGAATCTGTATGTAAAATATGCCAAGCAGGGAGCACATGAGTTTAATTTGTTGTTTTTCCCTGAATTTTTGAGGGAGAGTAAGGCTCTATATGATAATCTTTATCCGTCGCGTATCATAGCCGGTGTACCACAAATTATAGATAGCCCGGAATTTTCTGAGGGAAATGGTGCAATTATGGGTGTGACTGATATAAGCTGTATGGAAAGTGCGGCACGGGAATTTGTAGGATTATTGCTTAAAGGTTCTCTGAAAGATGATATCCCGGTTTTATATATGGGGATGCAGGAGGCCGAAGCAGTAAAACTTTTTGCCAATACCTATCTTGCGTTGAGGGTGAGCTATTTTAACGAGCTTGATACTTATGCTGCCGTTAAGGGTTTGGATTCGCGAGCTATTATAGAGGGAGTCGGTCTTGACCCCAGGATAGGGTTGCACTATAACAATCCATCGTTTGGATATGGTGGTTATTGTCTCCCAAAGGATACGAAGCAGCTTCTTGCCAATTATGCGGAGGTGCCTCAGAATATGATGTCGGCTATTGTTGAATCTAACCGTACACGCAAGGATTTTATAGCCGATCAGATTCTGCAGCAGGCCGGTTGGTATGGTTATAGCAGGAATAATGATTATGGGGGTGGGGAAAACGGGTCGTGCATCATCGGTATTTTCCGTCTTACGATGAAAAGCAACAGCGATAATTTTCGTCAATCGTCTATTCAGGGTGTTATGAAGCGCATTAAGGCCAAGGGTGCTAAGGTTATAGTCTATGAGCCTACGTTGGAGAACGGTTCTACTTTTTTCGGGAGTTTGGTTGTTAATGATCTTGCTGAATTCAAGAGGCTTTCTAAGATAATAGTGGCAAACCGATACGATACGTGTCTGGACGATGTTGAAGATAAAGTATATACCCGCGATATTTTCTGCTGCGATTGAGTAAAAAACATTATTGATCCGTATATTTGCTATAATCTTTAATATGATGAAATATAGCTTATGAGTGTATATAAGAAGATAATGCGTTTTACCGGAACTGAGAGCCATGAGGAAAAGTTGTATAAAGTACTCATTGGAGATACGTATAGGAAAGATAGGTATGAAAGGCAACGGCTGGGGGAAAATATGGAAAGTATTTCTACGGTGGTTTGCGGTTATTGGAAGCAGAGATATCTTCTTGACCATAAACGCAAAATAGCGTTTGAAATAATGGACTCCAACCAGACATGGTTGCGCTTTACCAAGGATGATATAGATTGGTCTTCGTTGAAAAAGCTCCCGGATGAGGCTAAGGAAAGAGCGGAGGCGTTGTCGGCTTTTTATCCGTCGTTCATACGAAGGTTTGAGAATGGGGTTGCTGAGGTTTCTTGGCAATTAATACCCGACGGCCGGTTCTGGATGGACGATGACGGCTATGGTATGACGTCGGACGAAGAGATTCCTGTCTATGCTATGGTTGACAAAGATTTGAATGTTCTTGTGAAATTCCGTTATATAAATGGAGACTATTCACAGCTCAAGTCTATGCGGCAGCAGGCTGAAAAAATGGTTGCCCAAAAAATATCGGACAAAGAGGGTGGGGCAAAGTGAAACTAATGTATCACTATAGGGCAGTTTCTATATAGTCTGACTCAAATAAGATACTTGGGCTGTCGTATGGGCTAAAGGACTCATTTGCCGAAATGGTTTCTATCTCGTCTGTGCAGTAGCCGGAATCGTTAGCCTTTAGTTTGTTGAGTTGCGAGGAATCCCAAATCTGATTTGCCATACGCGGAACTATTCCTTGTGTATAGAGCTGGTCTAATGGATGGTAATTCCCTATTTTGATTCGTAGAATTGGCAATTTGACCGGAAGCTGGGTGTCGTTGTAGCAGATTATTTTGGTTCTTGTTCCGAAAGATATCGACTTGATGGTATAATAGCCGTCTATTTCGTTGTCGATTATTGGTAGGAGGTATTTTACTTGGCTGATATCGCCACTTGGCATATTGAGCATTATGTAGGTTGCTCCTTCTGCTGCATGGCTGTGGAAGATTTCGTATAGTTTTATGGCTGAATCGTTATCGTCTTCGCCTATTTCGCTTTTACGGACAAGGCAAGTGAGGTATTTACCCTTGTCGGCTGCAGGACTGCTGGTTTCACCTACTGCTTGTCGTTCTTTGGCGATATTAGCTGTTGGATCGGTACCTAAGGGACACTTTACTACGTAGAAATTCTCTTTGAGCGAGGCGATGAGGGCGTCGTTATCTGCCTTATATTTATCGTCTTTGTCAAGTGCCAGAGAAAAAATTTCTTTGTTGAGGAATGGGCTGTATGTCTTGCCAAGAACTTTTTGAAAGTTCTCTTTAAGCCATTTCTCGCCATCAACGTCGGGATGGGCTGTCATAGCGTAGAACTCAAAGCGGTCTTTTAGCATCCCTTGAATCTCGTCGCGGAATTTACGTCTGATATCAGTCTTCCATTTGGCTTTTGCTCCTGCGTTATCGCGTGCATACAATGAGAGAACAAAGAGGAAATTGACATCATAGTGAGATACTATGAGCGTATCGCGGTCGTAAAGGCGATTATCGAATTGTCGGCATATATTTTCTTGCCCTTCTCGGCGAATTGTACGGTCTTTATATGATAGTGTGACCGGGTCGATGTTTGCAGAGATGAAAAAGTTGGGGATAATATTGTATCCTTCTGTCGCGTCGTCGCGTAATTGAATCTTGCGGTAGCGGTCTTTTTCATCTTCTTTATCCTCCGGATTGAGGAAGAGATTAAGATTCCATTGGATTACATTGCGTGCGTAGGTGTATTGCTTATATACTGATTCTTTGCCAGGTTTGCTTCCGATTTTATAGTATTTGGAGTCGCCTATATAATATATATCGTTGTCTTCTTTTCGGTTGATGAGTAGGCCGTCGTAGGTGTAGAAATGGTCTACAAGCTTGCCGTCGGCTTGTTCTTTCAATCCTTTGGGCACGTCGTTGTCGCCTATAAGTTCTTCAATCATTGCCTCAAATACGATGTGGAAACTTTTGGCGAGAAGATATTCGCGGTTGTTGGTTGCGGTCTT
>CAJTUG010000058.1:4378-5554 GCA_910579605.1 uncultured Muribaculaceae bacterium
ATGAGAGGAAATCCGAATGGGATTTCTGTCTTGAAGCCAAAACGTTCTCCTATATAGTGGAGTATGGAAAAGAAAATAATGATTAGTTCTTCGTCGAAATTTATTTGTCTTTTCTTGTTTACCGGATTCAGATATATTGGCGAGTCTTGTTCTACGATAGTGGAGGTTCGGCTAACAGTACGCGTCCAGTTTATTTTGTTGTTTCCGGAGTGTATGTTCTTGAGTATGAAAGTGAAGAATGAGTTATTCTCTTTTGCAAAACGTATGAGAGAAAGTATGATATCAAGCCAGGTATTGGTTTGCTTTTTGAAGCCATGACCTTCGCTCTCAATCTGCTCGCGCAAGATGATGCCGTTGTTGGCATGAGTATTGTTATATACCACAATAGCACGGTGGATCCACACGGAAAACTCATATATGAATTTGGCTTCGTGTGGCGCCAGTTTCGCTTTGTCAAGATTTATGATATCGCTTGGCAGATATTTGCCGAATACTTTATCGTGCGTTCCGTCTTCACTCTCGCTGACTAATACTTTGGGGAGAATGAAAACTATGTCTTTTATTTTTGGATTGTAGTAATACCCAACATAGCTCACAGAAATTTTCCCTTCAATATTTTGGAGCGTGAAAAGCCCGTCTAAAATATCAAAGACATCGGCTACGTTATATTGGTATTCTTCAATCAGGAGTTTCATTTTATACCTTCTGGATTATAATATTCCAATCTTGCTTGTCAAGAGCATTTATAAAATCTTGCATACTTTGAGGGATAAACCCTTTGAATATACGAATACTTTCACCATTGGCAAGATTTATAAGTTCAGTGCGTTTTTCCAATCTATCATCATTGGATTTGGCAAGACGTGATGCAAATGATTCCTCAGACTCTACGAGAGGGAATCCCGGTATTTTCCAAGCGGATACAATATCCGCAGCAGTGGCATCAGGATTGTTTTGCACATATAATCTCATCGCTTCAACCGCTGCCTGGCCTTTATTCAATGAGCCTACACCGTTAACCGAGTACCTTGATTGGTCTTTTGAAGATTTGGTGTTGTTGCCTGATGTATCATCTTCATCATCAACTGAAGAGTTGTCGGAAACAGAGTCTCCAATTACGGGCAATTCGAGTTTGCCGACAAATTCGGCAAGTTTGCCGTTTGTTGTCGGGAAGAA
>CAJTUG010000058.1:5645-8692 GCA_910579605.1 uncultured Muribaculaceae bacterium
AGAACAGCACCTTGTTAAGAAATGTCTTTTCTGATATGAGGTTGTTCTCTGTCAGTGAGTCATCTGTTTTCTTGTCTGCTTTTGCGAAGAAATATCCCATCTGCTTATCCGACGATTGAGTCATAGTATAGATGAGCGGATTCATTTTCTTCAGGAAATCCGACCATAAATAACGCTTACCACCGACTTCAAACTGCCAGTCTTTTGCGTCGTAGTCTATAGGGATGAATTCCCAGTTCCAACGACGCTTGAATGCAGAGTCTATGGGGAAAAGCGATTGATCTGAGGTGTTCATTGTTGCCCAGATATAGAGGTTTGGCGGCAGGAGCAATTTTTGGCCAGAAAGAATTGCTTCGCCGATATCTTCGGTTTTACCAGTGTCTTTGACGAGTATAAACGAGCGTATGGCTTCCTTTTGTTCTTCGGAGAGATTTGCGAAACCTTTTTTGTCTTCGGCGAGGAATTGAGCAATATCTTCGTCGGCATGGATTGCATAAGATGAACTGCCAGAATTGTTGCGGTCAAGCAATTGGAAGAGGTCTCCGAAAATCTGGGCGCAGTTACCGCGGTTTATTTCTTCTATGACGAGAAAATGAGGATTTTTCAAATCGCTCCACGCTGATACATACGCTTTCAAAAATGCCTGTGGAACATACTTGTATACAATCTTCTTTTCGTATGCTTTTTCGTTGTTTGCGTTATTTGCATGATGAACAGTTGTGCCGACAAAAGCATTTATTGGCATTGACGCCATTGTAGGTTTATATGCCCCGACGAAAGTTGAGTAGTCGGTGTCGGGATGGAATGTGATTCGGATTGTATTATCACTCGTCACATGTGGTTCGTTATCTATTTTGTGAGATTTACCGGTTCCTGGAGCCCCGTAAAATATTACTTGAAGAGGCACTTCAAGATTTGTAATTTTTTCTTTCCCACCTATCATCTTTTTGATGAAGCCCTCATCTCCTAACAGATTTCCTTTATAGTCATATATCTGCCATTCGTCAAAAGTGGTCTGAACTATGAAGAATTGATCTGAATGAATTGAAAGATTTTTCCATTTCTCAATATCTATACAAATTTCCTCGGAAGACCGCATTTCATTTAAAATAATATACTGAGCTCTAATCCATGTAGAATTTAGCCTATTAGCAGAAGAAGCAAGCCTGTTTAAGGGAATGAAAACATAAGAATTGAAATCTGTTTTTCCACCTTCAATGAGGTTTACAGAGTTATTGTGGAGAAATCTTTCAAATTCAATGGTATTCATCTGTGTATTATTTGAGAGTTGTTAATTGGGATATGTCTATCTCCTGTCCATTACCATTAAAAACTTGGTTTGTATTGGTAATAATGAGAAATTGGCAACTCTCGGAGAATTGTAAAAAGCCTCTAATGCAGGTCTGAACATTAGATGGATTGCAGTGACCAACAACTATATATTGAGCTCTTTTCCATCGAGCGTTATCTCGATTCGAGATGCCTTTTGTTGTGAACTGATCTTCTTTAACAATTGCGAAAGTTCCTTTTTGAGTTGAATTGTCTATTGCTTCAGCTCCAATGCGTCTGAGAGTACGCTCTATTTCTTGGATAGTCATTGCTTGGAATCAATTAGCCAGTTAGTTAATAAATCCTTTGGTTGGGATAATAAAGAGGACGCACCAGGAGGAAACCCCATCAGATATTCTGCATCTTTGGAGATTGGACGGCCAAATATATAGTTATAATTCTTACATCCATTATGTTTCATCATTGATGGACAGCTGTAGTTTGCCATTGTTGTTGGTGTGTGAACATAACCAAAATTTTCGCCATAAGTTTTTTTTATCCATGTTGGCGCGATACGAAATACTTTTGCAATTTCGTCTTTCGATGGTACAACCTTGTATTCACTATTGTTGCGATGTCTATTGAGAAGGATCTTAAATGCAACAGCCGCTGCAAAAGGAGATTGAGCATTCCCAATGGCTTTAAGCTCTCGTCTACGTGCAACAGATTCAATTGTAGGAATATCTGAAGGGTCTTTAGCCCAACATTTTGCTTCCATAATTTCATCTGAATTGTGTTTTGCTAAAAGCTTTTTTAGTGCGGCATCATCGTTTACAGCCAAAAGCCAGAAACGATCGCGACGGTGGTCTGCACCTATATCGCCGCAAGAAAGCCTACACATATGAACCTTGTAACCAATTGATTCAAGGTCTTTTTTTGCCTGGATAAGAGCTTTTTCTGTGACATTTTCCCCAAACACTATTGGCGCTTTACTGTCTTTTGAAAATTTAAACATATAGTCCCAAAGGTTCTTTTCTGCAATGTTCTTACCATGTGCAGCATGGCTGAATGCTTGGCACGGGAATCCCCCGCACAATACATCAAACATACCTTCGAATTCTGTGCCATCAATAGATGTGACATCATCATAAATAGGGAATTCATCCATCCAACCGTCACTTTGTCTTTGGCGAAGGACAGATTGGCAGAATTTGTCAATTTCTACGCCTCCAATACACGTATGGTTAAGTAGTATTCCTCCATATATACCTCCACCTATTCCGGCAAATAGGTGAAATTCTTTTATGGTTGGTTCAGCGGTCATATTGTGAAAAGTAAGCTCCCTGGTAGGCAGACTGGCGACCAAGCCCTTTCGTGGCTACAGGGAAATCCCTTAATATGTTTAGCTTATAAATATTCTTTTGCCGAGGCAAAGCTATTTTGAGTTGAAATGGTCTTTTATCTGCATGCATTATAATGCAAAGTTACGGAATTTTTTTGAGACTATAGCTATTGTATGCAGTGCAGACGGGCACTTACTATCAACTGGTAGCTGCAAAAATAGTGTTTTATTATTAAAATATATCTTTTGGGGATTGTTAATTGTGTTTTGTGTGGTCTGCGGTTTATTATTTTCTGAATCTCAATTATCAGCTCGTCAGGGATATTTATTTGCAAAAAGCAACGACTTCGGTGGAAATGCAACCCATGCAGAAGAATAAGGCTGTATAAATGGTATATTTTACATATTTGCGTTTTTTCGCATCTTTAATTTTGGC
>CAJTUG010000059.1 GCA_910579605.1 uncultured Muribaculaceae bacterium
TCGCAAGACGACAATATGGATATAGCAAGTGCTAAAATTAGTATTTGTATAATAGTTTTCATATGTATATTACGTGGTTGGTACTGATTTATTGTGTTGATTTCGCAACCATAACTGTGTATTAAAAAGAAATATTGTTTTATGTATTTTGATTGCTCTGTGAAATATGCATGGGCAGAAGATTCTATAAAATATTTTTATTAAATTTGAGTAATCAAAAATTTAATTATAGATGTTTATATGGTATGAATGGAATAATAACAGGTATAGCTTTGCCGTTTTTAGGGACGGTTTTGGGTGCTGCATGTGTTTTTCTGATTAAGAAAAATATGGGCAATCAACTTCAAAAATCTTTGACAGGTTTTGCTGCCGGAGTTATGGTTGCAGCTTCCGTGTGGTCTTTGCTCATCCCGGCCATTGAGATGACGGGTAAAGAAGGTTTTGCAAGTGTAGTTCCTCCGGTTGTCGGCTTTTTGGCCGGTATTTTCTTCTTGTTGATATTAGACAAAGTAATACCTCACCAACATATAGAGAGTACAGAAAGCGAAGGTCCGAAATCGCACTTGTCGAGGACTTCAAAACTGGTATTTGCGGTAACGCTTCATAATATACCAGAAGGCATGGCCGTAGGAGTTGCCATTGCAGCGGCTATGGAAGAAAGTGCATTCATGTCTATGGCAGGTGCTTTGGCTTTATCGGCTGGCATTGCAATACAAAATTTCCCTGAAGGAGCTATAGTATCAATGCCGCTTCATACTGCTGGTAATTCGCGTTGGAAGTCATTCGTAATAGGAAGTCTTAGTGGTATTGTTGAACCTTTAGGTGCTTGCCTCACTATTATCTTGACTTCGCTTGTTTTGCCGATATTGCCTTACTTGTTGGCATTTGCCGCCGGGGCAATGATGTATGTCGTGGTAGAAGAACTTATCCCGGAAACACAGAATGGAAAGCATTCCAATATCGGAACAATAGGTTTCGCTGCCGGCTTTGCTCTTATGATGGTGCTTGATGTGGTGCTTGGCTAAGGAGAAAACCTTAAAATGTTATTGAGAAATTCAATGCAGGGGAAAAGTCTGTTCGTGGATAAGACAAAGGAGTTTTGAGCGAGGTGAGGCCTACATTTAAAGTCATCTTTTTAGCTTTGTTCCTATAATGATAGGCAGAGATAAGGATAGGAATGCTTGAGACTGTCAGCACACTGCCGGCACTCAGCAGTGCTATAGCCGTCGGGCTATGCTTCCCGGTTAATACATGTTCCCATAAAATAGTGATGACTCCGGCGCTTAAAGAAGCGGCGCCTATCCCAAAAGCAGCCCAGCCGATACTTCGTAGAACGATATATTTGCCCCATTCAGGAGAGGATTTGTAATTCTGTGTCAAATTACTTTCATAAACAGGTAGGCCAATTTCTTTATTTATGGAAATTTTTGTTGGGCTATCAGTTATATTATATGCAGATTGAGCATTAGATACAATAGCAGTAGCAAATATAATTAATAATAAAGCTATATATTTTTTCATTATAGACATATTGTGAGATTATTCTCATATTAATATTGTAAAATTACAAAAAATAGTAATTAGAATAGTGGCTCTTAAATAAAAAAAGCATTGTTTAATTGTTTTAAACTCTTGAAATTCTGAACGCTATAATATATATAACCGTTCCGCATGGCATCGATTATTTGCAACAGAAATGCTATTTTGTGCAGTCTCCAATAGAGATAGATACTTTAGGAATAGGCAAAAAAAATTGGCTGTCTCACGACACCGGAAACTTGCGGACACTCCGCAAGTTACAAGATTGTTGTAAACGTCATATGCCATTTAGCAGTTCTTTAAGTGCGTTTTTGAACCGCTGAATTTCTTTGTCGCGGCTTCGTAGCGCCTGCCTCAGCTCATATAGCTCGTGCGCTGCCTTGTCAATCTGCTCATGCAGGTAGTCAAGGTCGTTGTAGTAATATTCGGAAAATCCTTGATATGTTTCGTTAATTCCGTCCGGGTCGGTGTAATCCTCGCTATCCCACCAATCTGTCAGGATGTGATGCACGTCGTATGGATCAGTGCCGAGAGCGTCGACAACCTCGGCAGGAAACTGGCGAATGAGGGTCTGTATCCATTCGGCGCAGTCTATGCCGGGGTTCTCCTTGACAACTTGCCAAGCTGCCTCTTTCAAAATTTCGCGGAAATTCTCATCCGTGCTTTCATCGTCATCTTCCATGTCATATTCATCGGATTTATTCAGTTCTTCTTCCATGAGTATATTAAAATGCCTAAATTTTGCGGTTTTGGGGCTACTTTTAGCTCTTCGGGATAGGAATTGGGATATTTTATCGTCTGAATCGCCAACGACAGCCCAGAGCGCCGGAAACGGCTCAGTCATAAAGCGGACCTGCGTATCGCAGCTTTTGTCAGCGGGATTCGGTAAAATGTCGTTTTGCCCTTTTTCGTCTCTGTCTTCAACCTTTTGCATCTCTTCAAGTTTTCTCTTGAACCTATTAAGGTATTCAATATACTGTTCGTCAGTGACAAGTCGTTTTCCCTGGTCAGGTGACGTCGGCTTCATTTCTTAGTTTTTTTCTATGTCGTTAATACTTTATTTAAGCTATTGGGAAAGTCATTGTAATCGCTCTAAAACTCTTTATCGTCAGTTTTATTTTAGAGTTCGCCATATCAGTCATCCCACCCAATGTAAATTTTTTCAACCGGGGCGGTTGAGTTTCTTTCAGTTATATCCAGCATTTGCTCATAGATGCGGTCGGTTACGCAACGAGAACAAACACGGAAATAACGCTTGTCTTCAATATAAAAATCTGCTGTGTCAATAGGTTGCTTTGCGTAGATTTCATGGCCGTTGTCATCGTGTCCATTCCTCAGTTTAATGCAAGAAGAACGACTATGGTATACTGCATTATCATCAAGATATACATATTTACCCAAACCTAAAATTTCTTTGGTCTCGGTGTGCTTCTTTTCGGAACATGAGGCCAATAGCAAAGCAAAGAATATGACAAGTATATTTTTCATTTGTCTTTCTCTTTCATTGTTACTGCTTATTCTCTAATAAATTCAGAAGTCGGTCTATTTGAGAATCTTTGCGTTCGAGTTCTGCCATATAGTCTTTGCGTTGGCTTGAAATTTCATCAAGCACACGTTTCAGGTCTTCTGATGAAATACCAACGTCATTGCCATAACCTGCTCCGGGGCTATCAGTGGCTTCAAAAAGCGAGAATGTTTCGTGCGGAAATTTTGCTGCCATTTCGCGAAGAATGGTTAGTTTCGATTTTGGCACAACTTTGCCAGCCTCCCAGTTCTGTATCGTGCGAGCCGAAACACCGAGCTTTGACGCGAATGTTTCTTGCGTCAAATTAAGTAGTCCTCTAAGTTTTTCAATATCAGTCATATAGATGTGGTTAGGATTTTTTAACACGAAATAATTCACGAAACATTTCGCCTTTTCGTTTCGTGGTCGTATCTTTGCACTCAAAGTTACTAAAAAGTAATCAAATTACCGCAATATGGAACTGAAAAAACTTAAAACCCAATCTTTGCCGGATGCGCTGAAAGCCATGAGCGTAGGAGAAACTTGCGTCGCTCCGGATGAATGTACGCCTAAGACAGTGATTAAGACTTGCACGGAACTCAAAGGCGACGGCTATCTTTTTACGACCACCACAAAGTCAGGAGTGCAGACGGTAACGAGATTGAAATAATCATAAAACAACAGCTTCAATCATGAAAAAGACAATAATATCGCTTGCGCTTGCTGCAATACTGATGCCCGGATGCAGCACAACCAAACGCAACCTCGATGAGCGGCGAGCATACATCAGTTGGATTGCTTTCTGCGCCAACCGCGGCTATAGTATCAACGACAATACCTTTGACGTAACCAACGAGTATCTCGATACCTGGTGCGGCTCTGTAGACGAAGAAGCGGCATTTACCGCCGCGGGTGTAGAACCATATTAAAGATAAAAGTTTATGACAGATTTCGACAAAGCCCTTATTGAAAAAGCAAACCGTATAACGCGCCGCGACTACCGCGACATAGATACCTTGATCAAGTATGCCGACACCGAAGAGGCCCGCCTGCGCCTGTTAGACATCAGGTGGCTTCTCTGCGATTTGCTCCAAGGAACACTCTGACACCCTAAATACCACACGGACATGATTAAATCGATATTACGCATAGCGGTAGTTGCCGCGCTTTCAATAATCGGCATGATATTCCTGTTTTCCGTAGAACAAGAAAAAGACACGGCAGCATTCATGTTGCACGTCATTTTAGACAAAACCTTTGCCGTCGGGATGTTCGCCCTGGCCGCTGTGCTCTATAAACATTGGGCCACCATAGACGCATGGTTCATAGCCTACAAGAAATTGTGTCAAGACGATATAGATTAATCTTAATGCCTTAAGGACAAAAATCTCCCCATGACTCTTCATTTCTCCGACAAAGCGGTAAGCTACGAAACATTTCTCGGCGACCTTACGGCGCGATTGGCAAAAGCATTGCGCGAAGACAAACGCGACGCGGAGTTTATCTCGCAACGCACGGCCTACAAGATGTTCGGACGCGGCAATGTTGACCGCTGGCGCAAGCAAGGTAAGGTAAAACCTTGCAAACGTCCGGGCGTAGTTGAATACTGCACGGCAGAATTGCGACTGTTACAGCGAACAGAACAAGATTATTTCTAAGGTAAACAATGTTTTGTCATATTTATAATTGGTTAGGCGCCGGAAACGTCGCGGCGACGGATAAAGCGCAATGATTTTATCAAAGATTCCTATAAAGACAGCAAGCGCATGAAGCGTCGCGACGACGGCCATTGTGCGATTCCGGGGAACGTAGCTCAACGGCAGAGCAATCGTATTGGTGCAGGTTCGATTCCTGCCGTTCCCACAAAGAAATGCAGCAAGTGTCAGCCTGCTCATGATTGAAGCCCGGTGGCCGGGCAGTATGCCCGGTCACCTTTTCAGTCAAACGGCTACACCCTGCCAATGTCTAACAATAAAATTTTTCAATCATGAAAATCATCGAAGTAAAAATCGACAAACAAGGCGACATCGCAAAACAGGTCGGAGAAGCCGTTGCCGCCGCCGTCGCCGAAGAAAACAGCAATGTGGACGACACTGTCATCGAGGCCGACAAATTCAACCGCGATGAAATGAAAAAAATGTCAGAGACCGAGGAATTTCTGGAATTCCACAATGAGGTTGCCTCCAAGGCCAACGAACTCATCGAACTAATCTCGACAAACAAGCCGAAATATGGCTGCTCGATCGTGCTTGGCGTAACATTCGCCCACGGAGCTGAAAGCAACTACGGACAGGCGGCATGCTGTGGCCGTGGAGACAGTGTCAACGCGTCATTGCGCCGCATTTTAGAGCATAGCGACATCGGCGACCGCTTGGAAGGAATGGTAATCAAGTCGGTCCTGCAACACTGAATATCCACCAACTTAACATCATATATCCATGAGCAACATCCAATTGACCGTAGACCGGCTCAACGCCCTGCAGCCTCTCGACATCGTAGGCGATCCTGCCGTACGCGAGAAATTCATTCAGATCTATAACACTCTTCACGGCGACGGAGAGGCAGCCTATGAGCGCGAAAGCGTTTATTTCAACCAGCTCCTCCGCGATTACGAGAACGGCAAACTCCAAAAGGCCACCCGCTTTTCGATTTTCACGGCCTTCATAGACCTTGCGGTCTGCGGGTTGTCGCTCGCACCCGGCAGCCGTGCCCAGTGCTACCTGTTAGGGCGCAACGTCAATATCGGCACGAAAGACCAGCCCAGGTGGGAGGGCCGTTGCGTACTCACCGTATCCGGATACGGCGAACTCATGCTCAGAATCCGTGCCGGGCAGATACGCCACGCCGATAACCCCGTGTTGGTCTACGAGAACGACGAATTTTCATTCGCTGACCGCGACGGACGCAAATCGGTCATGTACGTCGCCCACATACCGCATGCCGGCAAAAAAATCGTCGCTTGCTACCTCGGCTTTACTCGTGCCGACGGCTCGCGCGACTACGGCGTACTCTTTGAAGAAGACTGGAAACGCCTTCAGGAATACTCCCTGAAAAACAACCAACGCCGAAATGCCCGCGGCGAGGTCTACGGCAACGCCAACGCACTCTACACCTCGGGCGAAGGCAATACCATAGATCCAGGATTCCTCTGCGCAAAATGCATCAAACATGCCTTCAAAACATATCCTAAAGTAAATATCGGCAAAAACACCGAACTCCAGAGCGAGCAGCCCGACGATGTCGAAGATACCGACTACTACGGAATCGGGGAGACACCCCAAACCGAAGCTCCGGCCAACCCCCAACCCGAATCTTTCTGTCCCCCGGAACAATCAGCCGGCATAACGATAGATACGGGAGACGAAGATGGCTTCTAAGGATCGCGATCCCCATCCCTGCGACGGCTGCCCTAAGATGCGTATATGCATCAACGGACGCCGTTGCCAGGAATTGGGGGTATATACCCAACACAGCCAATATCCCCCATGCACCATTAATACAAATGAAATTGCCGTGAATGCCGTGGACGATATGCCGACAATTGGCGAGATCCCCGGTGTAAACGCCAGAAAAAACGACGCTTTAATAATGACAAACGACAACAATAACATGGCTGTAACCATTTTCCGGCCACAAAACGTACAGCAAATAGTTGCTTTAGGGCCATCTGCTTTCGAGCAAAACACACTTTCGCACGACCGCTGCCTATATGCCGGGCAACAACTCCTTGACAGGATCAGACGCGACGGCATGAACGATGAAATAGACCGGGAGGTCGCCGTATTCATTGAGAAGGCAAAAGCGACCGTGAACAAAATGAACGGAAAACGTTCGCCGGTCACAAAATTGTTCGACGAGATACGAACCGTGTTCACAACACTCGAGGCCGAGGTAGATCCAAAAAAATCCGCATCTATACCCGGCCAGCTCCAACATTACCGCGACAAATATGCCGCAAAGAAACGAGCGGAAGCCGAGGCAAAACGGATGGAGGAAGCACGGCGCCAAGCGGCGGCACTCGCCCGTACCCGATACACAAATGAACTTGAGGAAGACTACAAGGCTCAGTTCAACGCTTATGTGATTCAGCACATCAACGCCCTTGTTGCCCTTGACGCTTCTCTGGCGCTCGATAATTTCAACGAGGTGTCGGCAAAAATCAAAGCTTACCCCGCCACTGTTGACGCTTCCGCATGGCTCGCGTCGGTTCGTTCAGGTGTACGTCTGCCTTGTGAGCTTGCGCCCGAGGAATCACGCCTCGTCGACGATGGTGTCCGCAAATCGCTCGCAGTCCGTTTCGCCGAACAGTATCAGTTTGAAATCGAAGCAAACCGCGACGACATACTTGATCGTCTGCCCTCGAAGCAAAAAGAACTCCGACGCATAGCCGATGCAGGAGCCGAAGAAGCAGCCCGTATAAAGGCGGAAATAGAGGCCCGTGAACGTGCCGAGGCTCAACGCAAAGAACAAGAGCGCATGGCACGTGAAGCCGCAGACAAGGCCCAGGCCGAACTTGAAGCGAAAAAAGCGGAAATGGACGGCCTTTTCGGCATGGCACGACTCCAAAAAACCGGGTATCAGCCCAAGACCGCCGTCCGTAAGCGCATCGTTGCCCTTGCTCCCGAAGCTTTCTTGCAGATCGTAGGATTCTGGTGGAGCCATGAAGGGCAGAATCTATCAGTTGAGGAACTAGGCAAGATATTCAAGAAGATGGTTACCTTCTGCGACAAGGCCGCAAACGACAAAGACAATCCCGTTTTCCTTGAGGATGCAAACATTGCTTATCAAGACGAAGTAAAGGCAAAATAACAGATGAACTCCAATCCCGATACATATTACCAAAGAAGCGAGGTCAGCAACTCCGACCTAACAGCGTTAAAAGAGCTGCTACACCCCCGGTTGCAATTCGGCAACCGGGAGGAGGCCTTTCGGTTCGGCAACCTCGTCGATGCTCTCATAACAGAGCCGACGCGTGTTAACTACTATCGGCAGACCGTAGACAGCGAACAGTACACCGAGGAAGAATTTCGTCATGCCAAAGAGATGCACCGTGCGCTACGGGCCGAGGCAAAACGTGACCCGTTCCTTTGCAATGTCCTCAAACAAGCCGAAACCCAGCGTTTCATGGTCAACGGTTGCCAGATGTTTGAATACGGCGGATTCCATTTCACGCTCCCGACTCGCTGCAAGTGGGATTGGTGGCTCGATATAGCGCATTTTGGAGGAGATCTCAAGACATGTGCCGCCGCAACCCAAAAGGAGTTCGAAGACGCTGTCGATTTCTTTGACTGGGACCGTAGCCGCGCTTGGTATATGGATGTCGCCCGCTCCGACCGCGATTTCATATATGCCATCAGCAAGAAAAACTGCAACATTTTCAAACTATTCATTAAC
>CAJTUG010000060.1:0-2368 GCA_910579605.1 uncultured Muribaculaceae bacterium
GCCGAGAAAACATCGCTTGCCGTTGATTGGAATGACGGAGAAAGGGTATACATGTCGGAGTACCAGGCTCCGTTGCAGAGCGAGAACTTGCTGGCCGGATCTATGCCGGGAAGCATGGTCATGTATTTCTTGCTCAGGCTGTTCACGTCCGCAAGGCTGCTGCAGCCAAAGGCCGATACTATCTCGTCGGTCAACTCGTCGTGGGATGCGTTGGCAAGGAACGACAGCAATATCTGTGCGCTCATCGGAGAGGTCAACACGTTGCCCTTCCCTTGGCTCGCATTAACGGCCTGGAAGAACTCTATGTTGAAATCCTGCAACTCCGCTTGGGCGGCGCTTTCGGCTGCCGTGAGTTGCAAAACCTTGTCTACCTCTATAGTCTCGGGCGTCTGTGCCCCGGGTTCGTCGTTGCTCGAGCAAGCAGCAAAAAGACCCAAAGATGCAATAAGGATTAAGTTTTTAGCTTTCATATTCTTGATTTTTTAGATTTATATGTGCAAGTCCACAAATATAATCCTTAATTACTTATTATACAAGAAAATCTGTAATTTTAACACTTACAAGTGTATTATTTCTTATATGCAGCAACATATTGCACACCTTCAAAGTGATAGGTGTAATATCCAATATTCACATCAAATTCATTGTCTGTTTCAAATACCGAACAATTATAGTAGCCGTTTTTGTCTCCATAAAAACCATAATTAAAATACAACAGTGCGGTGTATAATCTACGTGTTGATATCAATGTCTTTTCCGTTGGTTTCAATATCACGGAAGGATACTTTTGTACACTGTATGTTTTCTCGTCTACTGCCACATATTTATAACCTTCTGCCACCCATGAATGGTTATATAATGATGCATTCCCATCTGGATCTATGGCGTTCCCATCTGCCCGCACAACCATTAAACCATAATCAAGATATTTCATTACATCAGCAAATTTTAGGTCTGCTAAATTTGTAATAGTATAATTGGGCAAAAAAGATTGCAAGGTTGGCTTGATATATTGCGGATATGTATATGTACCGCCTATTTCATAAACACTTTGTGCTCTGTGGCCCAACTCGCGGCAAAGGCGCGAAATCGTCATATGCCCCTCGTCATTGCTCCAACAAACATCGCATTCGCGGTGACCATATATATCCAATTTAGTAGTACGATGTTGGCGCACCTTAATCCAATCTACATTCTGCGTCTTGATATCTGCACCGGGATAAGTCCAAGTCACTTGTCCTTCTGGCATAAAGTGGCTTATTACCATAGCCATTGCCAAGGGTGTGCACCCCGACAATCCATTAGGACACAATTTGCCCTCAATCCAGTCCTGTCCCCATAGCTGTTGGAGCCTGTGGAAATCGCCGTAGTTATGAACAGTATCGTATTCAACCACAATTTGGGGCTCTGGAATATAAGGCTTACGAGGATCTTCGGGTACTGTATCCTTAATGCTCGGAGTTGTCATGCTTGCCGTGCTCACATAGTTGTTTGCCAAACCAAGGAAAAGCTCGTAATTAGCATTATTCGTCCCTTCTTCATATTCACCCTCATCTACAACAGCAAGAATGGGGTCGCTTATATATGGAGCTGCAATAAGGGCAAAGCCGTTGTTGTCTTCATAGTTTATGGCATAGATGAGAGTATCCGGAGCGGCAGAGCGAGAACCGGCGCCGCCTATAACTCGGATACTTTGGCGGTCGGCACGTCGGGCACCGCTTCTCGACATCGGTTTGTCAAGACTGTTAGCTGCTTTTTCGGCCAATTCTATAGCCTCGTCAAGGCTGCGTATTTCAATGCGCGCTTCATCGCCTTGGTTTGGTAATTCCAAGGATTCTTCCTTCAAGCCGTCGTTGCAAGAAACTGCCATCAAGCAGATTGATGCAAGATAGAATAGTTTTTTCTTCATGATTGGTGTACGTGTTTAAGGATTGATAATTGAAGCTTCGTAGCTCCCTTGATTTGTTGTTATTTCAATAATCTGGTAATGAGAACTCTGATCGAGATAAATTGCTATAGGCAAAAATGTGGTCGCAGAAAACTCTTCTATTATAATATTGTTAGAATCCTTGACCCGAATTGTAGCCATCCCCTCCGGTTCGCTGAAAACTATTGTCAAAACCCCGTTATCATCCAAATCGGCTGAGATAGAATCATAATCACTTCCCGGTATCATTGGCTTTGATGATGAAGTCTTATTCCTAACTTTAAATCTTTGCGCAATTGCATTGGCATCAATTATACCTATGCAAATTAAGATCAAAGTTATTATCAAATGTACACGTTTCATGTTTGTAAATTTTAATTGCAAAGTAAATCTAAATATCCATTACAACCAAAGCGCTAAATATAAAAACTATTCCATACA
>CAJTUG010000060.1:2380-8232 GCA_910579605.1 uncultured Muribaculaceae bacterium
ATACAGTCAATTACAACCAAATGTATTTCAATTATATAATCTAATGTCACATATGACATTAGATTATATAATTGAAATACAGCAAATTAATACATAATGTCATTTTAGTTAAACAACGTTAAAGAAGGCTGTTCTTTAATCTAAAGACAAAAACTGCACTGAATTTTTAATATGTTCGTCCAAATAAATTCATAAATTTGCAGCAAAAGAAATAAAATATGAAAACAAAAATTTCAATTCTAATTTGCTTCTTTATAATAATTCTAAGCTGCAATCAAAATCCAGACCCTTTAACAACAGTCCAAAAGATATTTATTGATGAGCCAGATTCTGCTCTTAGTATTCTTAGAAAAATAGATACCCAAAAACTGTCTAAATCAGAAAAAACAAGATATACAATATTGAATGGGCTTGTAGATTATGCTTTAGAGAACCCGTTAGAAAATGGATCAAATCTTCATGAATTATATAAATGGCTTGAAAACCATGGATATAAAAACAAAGATTTTGAAATGAAAGCATGGTTTTGGCTTGGCAGCACCTACAACGAAGGTCAAAATCAAGACAGTGCTATGTTCTGCGCTATGAAAAGTGAAAAAATAGCACAACAACAAAAAGACTTGATGTGGGAAGGTCGTGCTAAAGTCTTAAAATCAGATATTTTATTAAAAGTATATAATTTCAGAAAATCAGCCGAATTACTAATTGAAGCCTCAGAATTGTTTAAGAAAGCAGATGCTCAATTACACTACCAATACCATGCCACAGCTGCGGCTTTCGATTTTATTAACTTTGGTTATTTTGATAGAGCTTTGAATGTCATGGATTCGGTTTGGGCGAATAACCCAAAAACAACACCTCAGATAAATATTTTTAAATTAAAAACATACAGCTTTCTTTATACCGAAAGAAAAGATTTCAATAAAGCAAAATCATATTTAGATTCTATTCCTCAAGACAGTTGGATTAATTATTATGACAAAGCTATGGATCAGCTTGGTGTCTACAATGGATTGGGTCAACACAACAGAGTAGATCAAATATTAGACAGCCTCCATGTAGACTATCCTGATTCCTTGTTAAAGGATAATCCCATGTATCTTTCTACAAGTAGCGATATATATAAAGAGAGAGAAAATTATAAAAAGGCTCTCGAATACTTCCAAAGATATTTTGATGTAACCAACAACATCCTACAAGAAACCTTAGCCGACAGCGGTTTGCGCTACGAGAACGAGTTTTTAGAAAAAGAAAAGCAAGAAGCCGAGGCTAAAGCCCGAACTACCAAAAATTATCTTTTAGCCGGAATAGCACTGCTGCTCATCGCTTTGCTTGCACTCTCATTGATATATTCCCGCCGCAGAAAACAGCAACGCCTCGAGACCGAAGAACTCAAATCCACAATCAAAAACCTTTCAACAAAGATAGATGACCTTGAAGACGAAATAGAAAACGGAAGCAAGACAAAGATATATGAGCAAAAACTCAAAAAAGCGCTCAAATCAATGGCATTTACCTTGGCTCACAACTGCTCTGAAAAAGAAAAAGAATCCCTCAAAAAAGAAATCAAAGACATTTTTTCCGACAATTTATTAGATGAAATCACAGCAAAGACCCGCAAGCGATTCCCAGGGCTGTTAGAAGGATTTGAAGAAAATTTCCCCCGTTTTGCAGAAAAAGACATCCCATTCATCGTCTTGTTCTTAGCCGGTTTTGACAGTGCTTCTGTCGGTTTGATATTAGGTCTCCGTACCAACAGCGTCTACCAGCGGCGAATCCGCCTGAGAGAACGGCTTGAAAGCTCCGACTGGCCCCGCGCCAAAGAACTTTCCGAAATGCTCGTATAAAGCTCAGACCATAGCACCAAACGAAAAAACGCGACGCCGAAACACCCGGCGCCGCGTTTTTTCGTTCAGAAACACATTTTAGTCGATATTACTGTTGAGGGCATGCCACTCTGAGATAGGGGGCAAAACACCCATGGCAATAACCTCGTCGCGCAAAGTGCAAAGGTGGTGGTAGCTCTGCTCAAGAGCCTGGCGTTCTTCTGCCGTCCCTTCAACCTCGTGGTAGTGAGTACCTGTCGCATCTATCGTTGTCTCCATTGCCATCATCACATGCTGGAAATGAGCGTCGTTCACATATGTACCTACAGGCCATGTGAAAGGCTTGCCACCCATGGCAGCGGCTATCATTTCTATAGAAACATATGCGGGGCTCTGGAACGACGAACGGCCTCGCAAGTCGATAATATTCTTACCGCCCTGAACCACACGCAATTTCAAAGCTTCCCAATCCTCAAGCGGAAGCTCTTCCGTTCCTATAAGGTCGGTCAACGCGCGGCCATCTACAGTAGCCGTCGAGGCATACACAGCCATTTGCTCGCCATGGCCTCCATATGTGCGGCAGTTCTTCACGCTGTCGGGGCTGATTTTAAAATATTGTGCCAACTCGCTGCGAAGACGGGTGCTGTCGAGCGCCGCAAGCGTAGAAACCTGGCTTGGCTTGAGGCCCGAATAGAGCAACGTGATAAGGCCGGTTATATCGGCTGGATTAAAGATCACAACAATATGCTTCACATCCGGGCAATATGTGCGTACATCCTTGCCAAATTGCTCGGCAATCTGGGCATTACCCTTAAGAAGGTCTTCTCGGGTCATGCCGGCTTTACGGGCTGCGCCACCGGAATTCACAATGTAGGCAGCCCCGGTAAGCGCTTCGGCAACATCTGAGGTATATGTGAGATTGAAACCGTCGAAACCGCAGTGATACAATTCTTCGGCAACGCCTTTAAGTGCAGGGGCATAGGGGTCGTATAGACAGATGTTTGGTGTAAGGCGCATCATCATGGCTGTCTGGGCCATGTTTGAGCCGATCATACCGGCTGCGCCCACAATTACGAGTTTGTCATTGGTCAAAAAATCCATAGTCTGTAAATTAGGGTTTTAATGTGTGTTATGTGAGTTCGGTAGTAAAACGTCAAGAAATACTTTTTTCCCTTGACCATGACGCAAAAATAGGAATTTTAACATAAACAGCATAACTTTATGGACGAAAAAACAAAAATAGTCACTATTTTTGCCGAAAAAATATGGAACATACCGTTTTTATCACAGGAGGCGCTGCCGGAATAGGGGCGGCCACAGTAGAATATTTCGCAGATAAAGGCTGGAACGTCGGATTCATGGACATAGACGAGAAAGGAGAAAACCTTGCCAGGCGTTTAGGCTCGCATGTGATTTTCCGCAAAGGCGACACCCGCAAAAAAGACGACGTGGAAGCGGCCATCTTGGCAACCATCGAAGCCTTCGGCCCATTAGGCTGCGTTTTTGCCAATGCCGGGATAAACCGCAAAAACAGCATCCTCGACATTTCCGACGACGAATTGCGCCTCATTGTCGATATAAACATCTATGGGACAGCAAATACACTGCGCAGCGCCATTGCGCACATCATCGACGCAGGAGGAGGATCTGTGGTAATCAACGCCTCAGACCAATCACTCGTGGGAAAATACGGAAGCTTCGCCTACGGACTCACAAAAGGGGCTCTCGGGCAAATGACAAAAAGCCTTGCCATCGACCTCGCCGACAAAGGAGTGAGAGTAAACGCAGTATGCCCCGGTACCGTAAGGACACCATTGGTAGAAAACATTTTCAATAAATTGTCGCTGCAGACAGGAAAACCCGTCGCCCGATACTGGGAAGAAGAAAACTCCGATTTCCCATTAGGACGTATCGCAGAACCCTCCGAAATATCGGCTGCAGTCTATTTCCTGGCCTCAGAAGATGCCTCCTTCATCACCGGTTGCCTCCTGCCCGTCGACGGCGGTCTCACCGCCCGATAGGCGAGCCCTGCGGCGCTTGTCTATTGCTATGGCCGTAAAAGTGAATATTCCCAAAAGGATGAGCATAAGAGTCTGCGTACCAAGAACTAAATTGGCAAATGCGGCACCTTCTGCCCGGCCAAGACCATAGATCCCCAATGCGAATATAACAGCCCACTGCCATGGGCCTATACCGCCGTTAGAAGGCACTCCCATAGAAATACTACCCAGCACAAATGCCACCTGGGCAACTATCCACCCGTTTTCCGCAACCAGCTCGCGGGTAAACGGAAACGCAAGGAAGCACACATACATCTGGATAGTAAAACAGCCCCAGATACCAATCGTCAGCAACAGCCACATGCCCTTGCCCTTCATCGTAACTATGCCGATAAAGCCAAGCCAAAGCTCCTTAACTACCTGACGCATCTTAAGTATCCACGCGGCCTCTGTCTTGCATTTCATCAAAATGCAGAAAGCCAATATAAACACCAACCCTGCGCCCCAAAGCCAAGGCGAGGTGAGCAGATGACCTATCGCCACATAACTGCTCATGTTTTCTTCCAAAAACTCTATAATCGCATCCGAGGCAAGGAAAAAAGTAACCACGGCTATCAGAAGCACCGTCACGGTATCGGCCAGGCGGTCGGCAACCATAGACCCGAAAACCGTCGTAAACGGAGCGTGTTGGCGCTGAGCCATATAACCGGTGCGCCAAACCTCCCCGAGACGCGGAAAAACAAGATTCACCGCATATGTGCCGAAAATGCTGTAGATCAGCGCCCTTTTGGGCGGATTGACGCCCAAAGCCTTCAACTGTATGCCCCAGCGAAAAGCCCTGAACACAAAAGAACAGATGCAGATACCCATGGCAAGGAGTATCCATTTGAAATCGCACTGGTGACGGATTATAGACATCATCTCTTTAAAATCGACTCCCGTAAACAGAAGATAGCACAAGCCTATGCTTATAACTATCGGGATGATGTATTTCACCAATCCGCCTAATTTATGTTTTTTTTCCTTTTGTGGCATAATGTGGGGGTTATGTGGCGCAAAATTACAACAAAAATCCGTAATTTTGCCTCTCACAATTTATGAGTATGGATAATTCTATATATTTTCAACGAACAGCACTGGTTGCAGGTTCGGAAATGATGAAAATTTTACCCCAAATTTCGGTTCTCGTTTTCGGAGTAGGAGGCGTCGGCTCATGGTGCGTCGAAGCTTTGGCAAGAACCGGGATAGGGAAAATAACCATAGTAGACCCCGACGATGTCGCACCGTCAAATATCAACAGGCAACTCCCTGCCATTCAATCAACCATAGGCACACCAAAAGTGGAAGCCCTGGCGCAGAGACTCAGGCAAATTAATCCCGACGCAGAAATAAATGCCGTGCAAGGAGTTTTTTCGGTCGAAACAGAGAAAGAATACGATTTCGGCAAATACGACTACGTTATCGACGCCATAGACTCGCTGCCCGATAAAGCCCTGCTGATACTCAAAGCGACAGACCCGGCATCGCAGCCCCGCCGGGCATTTTTTTCGAGCATGGGAGCTGCACGTAAAATTTCTCCCGAAAAAATCGCCGTAGCCGAATTTTGGAAAGTGCAAGGCTGCCCCCTCGCACGGGCCCTCAGAAACCGTTTCAAAAAAAACGACACATACCCGAAAAAGAAATTCAAATGCGTCTACAGCCCCGAAACCATCCCTTCACACAACATCAACGGAGTAGAACAAGCCGTAAACGGGACTTTTGCGCACATAACAGGTATCTTTGGCCTCACCTTAGCTTCACTCGTAGTAAAAGACCTTTACTCGCACACAAACACCAAACAGCAGCAATAACAGCCAAAATAATGGCTCAAAAAGCAACTAAACTGTGAAAATATATTAAATTTTGCATTTGCACATGCAAAAGTTTTGTGCAGTTCAAAAAAAGTGCCTATATTTGCACTCGCAAATGCCAAATGGCCCATTCGTCTATCGGCTAGGACGCAAGATTTTCATTCTTGAAAGAGGAG
>CAJTUG010000061.1 GCA_910579605.1 uncultured Muribaculaceae bacterium
GTTGAGAACGTAAGAACCTGCATTGATGTCGCCAGAATAAACGCGGAAGAAGCAAAGACGGCCTACATAGGGGTCTGTTGCAATCTTAAACGCGAGGGCGCACATGGGAGCGTCGCTCGAGGGTTCGCGGGTAACGACTTCGTCGGGGTTATCTACCGAGTGGCCTTCTACCGCTCCTGCGTCTACAGGGCTGGGAAGATATGCGCAAACGGCATCGAGGAGGCACTGTACGCCTTTGTTTTTGAAAGAAGAACCGCAAATCATGGGCACAACGTCCATAGAGAGTGTTGCCTTGCGGAGCGCTTTCTTTATTTCGTCTACAGTGATTGTAGAAGGATCATCGAAATATTTGCTCATGAGATCATCGTCGAATTCAGCGATTTTCTCGAGCATTTTGTCGCGCCATTCTTCGGCTTCTGCCTGGAGGCTTGCGGGGATTTCTTCTACTGTGTAGTCGGCACCCATTGTCTCGTCGTGCCAGAAGATAGCTTTCATCTGGATAAGGTCTACAACGCCTTTGAAAGTTTCTTCTGCGCCGATAGGAATTTGGATAGGGCAAGGATTAGCGCCGAGGACTTCCTGAAGCTGACGCACAACTTCAAAGAAATTAGCGCCCGAACGGTCCATCTTGTTCACGTAACCGATACGGGGCACGTTATATTTGTCGGCCTGACGCCAAACGGTTTCCGACTGGGGTTCTACACCGCCTACTGCACAGAAAGCAGCAACGGCACCGTCGAGCACACGGAGGGAGCGTTCTACTTCCACGGTGAAATCGACGTGTCCTGGGGTGTCTATAAGGTTGATTTTGAATTTATCGTCGTTATACTTCCAGAAGGTAGTTGTTGCGGCGGAAGTGATAGTAATACCGCGTTCCTGTTCCTGCTCCATCCAGTCCATGGTGGCAGCGCCATCGTGAACCTCACCGATTTTGTGTGTCAAACCGGTATAGAAGAGGATACGTTCGGATGTTGTTGTTTTACCGGCATCGATGTGGGCCATAATGCCGATGTTGCGGGTATACTTAAGTAATTCGTCTGATTTAGCCATTTTGTTGTATGGGGAAATTTATAGTCAACAAAAACCTTAGAAGCGGAAATGAGCAAATGCGCGGTTAGCTTCAGCCATTTTGTGCATATCTTCTTTGCGTTTGAATGCGCCGCCTTGAAGATTGAATGCGTCAACGATTTCGGCTGCAAGCTTATCGGCCATTGTTTTGCCGCCACGTTTGCGAGCGTAAAGGATAAGATTTTTCATTGATATAGATTCCTTGCGGTCGGCGCGGATTTCGGTAGGAACCTGGAATGTTGCGCCACCAACTCGACGGCTCTTCACTTCTACTGTAGGAGTGACGTTTTCAAGAGCTTTTTTCCAGATGTCGAGCGAGCTGAGTTCCTCGTTGGGAAGTTTAGACTTCACAGTCTCAAGTGCATCATAGAAGATGGTGAATGCGGTATTTTTCTTACCGTCGAACATGAGGTGGTTGACGAATTTTGTCACACGCACATCGTTGAAAACGGGATCGGGAAGAATCACCCGTTTCTTAGGTTTAGCTTTTCTCATCCTGAGATTGATAGTTGTGTTTTTGATTGCTTGGTTGCTTGCTTCGTTATTCTTCAGCCCCACCCTCCGGTGGTTATAGGCTTACTCAACCAAAAAGATAGCTGCAAGAAATGCAAAAACGAGTTTAAAAAATAAATTAAATCTCGCGGTGCGTTAAGATAACTTCACCGCCTTGCTCGGAAGGCGATTACTTCTTGGCTGCACCAGCCTTGGGACGCTTGGCACCGTATTTGGAGCGACGTTGTGTGCGGTCTTTTACACCGGCGGTATCAAGAGTACCACGAACGATGTGATAACGTACACCGGGGAGGTCTTTAACACGGCCACCGCGGACAAGCACGATAGAGTGTTCCTGGAGGTTGTGGCCTTCACCTGGAATGTAGGAGTTCACTTCCTTACCGTTGGTGAGGCGGACACGAGCCACCTTACGCATAGCCGAGTTAGGCTTTTTAGGGGTTGTGGTGTACACACGGACGCACACACCGCGGCGCTGAGGGCAGGAGTCGAGAGCGGGGCTCTTGCTCTTGTCTTCGAGGGCTACGCGGCCTTTACGTACTAATTGCTGAATAGTAGGCATCTTAGTTTTTTTCTTTGTTACTTATAATTTTTCTTCGTTTCGTTTTCTCGTTTTTGTATTGAAACACAAGCGCGGAAATATACCCACAAAACGCGCCACTGCATTATCTCTCAGAGATTTAGCAATGGAGCAGCGTTTTTTCGCTCGTTTCAACGCCGCAAAGTTAGCAATTATTTCTCTAATAACCAAACATTTTGCAGCTTTTGAAAAAGTTTTTTATCTGTTTTCTGCCATCATCAACCAGTGCAAGCGCTCCATGGATCATGGCATTGCTCTTCTTCCGGAATCCAGCCTTGAAATACAGATCCGTCTCTCTCAAATTCAATTTTCAACCATTTTCCATCAACATCTACAACCTTGGCTTCGCCTGGGTTCTCGCAGATTTCGTAAACGCCTTTATTGTCGGGCGTGGTGTATAATCTAATGTCGTTGGATTTGCCATAAGTCTCTACTATAAAGTCGAGAGGTACCCTTATGAGTGTAACAATATACTCTGTGTCTGGAATAAGACCGGAGCCAATGCTAAAACAATCTGGAAGAAGATACACATTGGCTTTAGCTTGGAAAAAATTACCTTTTTTTTGTATTAATTCAAATTCTACAACCGTATCACCTTCTACATTATTCAAGTATACAACCGTACCATCATCCTTGATAAATTTAACATTTTCCTTTATATCAAAACGAGGATAAACGCTCGGATATTGGGCTGTAAGCGACATAAACGAACCTCCGCCCAAAACTGTAACGATTGCAAAAATCGCCGAAATTAGTTTATATCTGATTTTTTTCATATTAGTCGGTTTTGAGATATTTATTACTTGAAGTTGAGTTGACTATACGGGATACTTGAACTTTAAAGCGAGGAACTTGCCTACTTTATCGAACTGCATATAAATAACATTTTATAAGAAGCGCTAATATATTTGCTACAGCCATTACGCCTAAAGAAACAATGTATATAGTAGACATTGTCTTAAACTTTTTATTTTTATGCTTTTTTGCGAAGTTGCCACAAAATATATAGTACACAAAAGCTACTGGACCGAAGATTAGCACACTACTAAATAAAAAGATGAACAATTGTATAGAACAGGAAAAGGGTGTCCAAGCAGTTAGACAACTAATGCTCATAAGTATAGGAACAGGTATGGCAATAATAAAAATGAGCCATGTTGTAATCCATGCTCCAATAGAACTCGTCTGAATTCGACGAATTTTTAGATATATCTTATTCATGGTTTTTGGGATTCGTGGTTTGTGTGTTCAAATCATTTTCATCTTTTAAGATTAAGTCTCCATCATAATAACGTGTAATAAATTTAAAAAATTTGGTAGGTAATATCATCTCAAAGAGATTTTGTTCATTAACTAAAGAGCCATATTGCGGATCAATCAACATATATTTATCTGCCTTAAATCCGCCAGCTCCCATTACATCATTCACAGTTTCCACACAATTATTAAACAAAAGATGATATTTTGTTTTAGCTTGCTTTGTAAATTTATCGTGCATTGCTTGATCTTGTTCAGACGAAGTTTTAATTACATACCCTTTATCATAACCATATCCGTTGATATCAGGATAGTTATCACCCCTCATGTTATACGATGAATTTAAAAACTCTTGTGGAGTATCCCACCCACCAACTGCTACATCATTATATGGCAATCCGCTGGTACTTGTGGAAGAACGAGAATATTTTTTGTTAGAGCCATTGAAAGAATAATACAACCACTTTCCATTTTTATCTTGAATTAGCATTGCCGTGTGAGAGGTATCCAAAATAGAACCCTTAGGCGACAAAAGGATGCATATATCCTTGCCGCTGAAATCCACATGGTTCAGAGGATCGCTACCGCAATGAGACCATGGCGATATGCTTGGATAACTCACAAAAAGTGGGTCAGGTGCGCCATAGTGCATCAGCAAGGGATCGTGGAGGCGGGCGGTGTTGTCATAGAGATTCATGCCAGAGTGTCCAAGCCAATGGTTGCCTATATGCAAGCGGTCGGTCACTGCGTCAATGTCTGTGGCAATACCAGCGGCTGGCAATTGGTGTGGAGTACCCGACGGGTAGTAAGCCGCCGTCTGAACGATCTTGCCATCTTCGTCGTAAACAGCCACTGTAGAGCCCAGACGGTCTCGTTGATACCAGTAATGCGTCTTTTCGGCCAGGTCGTAATGTCCTTGAGGGGTAATGTAGGTATAGCTGTTGCCAATCCTTTCAAAATTACCAAAATAATATTTTGATACTGCGTTATTGACAGGAATCGTTTTTATTATCGTATCGCCATTGGCAGTAACTTTTATACTCGTTTTGATAACACGAGTTGAATGGATACGTTTCAGAAGGTTGCCGTCGGGAAAATATTCATTGGTCGTATAATCTCCGTTCTCCATAGTAAGCTTGGAGGGGAGGTTGTCAAAAACCTGATATGTGACAGATTTTATGCCTCGGGTATCATCGGAGATAATCCTGCCATCAATGTCGTACTTTATCTCATAGTCTCCAGAGGGAAACCGACCTACTTTATCGGCCCAATAAGGAGTGGAACAATCTGATACTGCTGTATTTTTACCGCCGTCGTATTGGAGAACGGCGTCTTGGACGACGTCGCCATTAAACATGCGTTTGATTTCAATGACATTAGCGTCAAGATCTGTTACGATTTCCTCGGAAATATCGCCATTTTCTGAAATAGAAGATTTATACCGACCGAGGCCATCGTAGGAAAAAATTTCAGGTTTGGAATAAACGCCCGAAAAATCCTGCCCATCAAACCACGAAGAGGTGAGTGCATTGATACCCGAATAGTTTATAGCTGCATTTTTGTCGGGAGAAGAACCAAACCATGCTTTTTGGGAGAAATAGTCGGAGTCAATACCCGTGAGATTTGAGCGTATATCGTAGGTATAACTTGTGGTAACCATTCCCTTTTCGAATGAAAGACGTCCAACAGCGTCATAAGAATTCTCGGATATAACTATTTCGGGATTTCCGTCAATTCTAAGCGTAGATCTCACCGGGCGTCCATATCCGTCATATTCAAAGCGTGTCTGGGCGGTATGGGCACGGAGAACTGTAGCTTCGGCCATTTCTGCGAGAGTTTCATCGGTTTGTGTAAGGTTACCGGCGAAATCATAGGTATTCTCTATTGAATGGCGATAGGAGCGTAGGAACAAATCCCAAAGATAATGGCTGACGAGTTGACCTCGATGGTCATATTTAGATGCGGCATACCAAACATTGGACGTATTGTTGGGGCAAAGAGCCATTCCTGTGCAATTGTCTTTTTGAGTATAAGCTCCGTCAAGTGCTGATTCAAGTTTTTGTTTAATCTCCTCATTGCCAGAAACCATAAAATCGTAATTGTCATAATACCATGCCATATATGGTTTAAAACCGGAAGGGCCACAGTCGTTTGAGTATAGCAGGGCGCTCTCCAAGTACCTTGACTCTGGAAGATAGCGTTCTTGCATTGGCGAATCACCGTATTGCGACTGAAGGCTTTCGCGAGTAGCTCCGGGGATAGTTGCTAAACCTTTGACTGCGGGGCGTCGACGAGAGTCATACTTTGTCACTGTCCAAATACCAGAAGCGCGCTGCAGTGCCGTGCTTTCAAAACAAACCGCATCCATGCTATTGTATACATACTGAACAGCTCCGCATCCTGGGGCTTTAGCGCTGATGCACCTATGCCATATGTCGTATTCAAAACGTTGCCCGTAATCGTCGAGGACGGAATTGTCTACCTTACAATTTGCCTGAATAAGCTTTGATCCCTCGGGCGATAAGGCACAACGCAAATCGCCTCGTGCATCGTAGATGAAGCGAGTGTCGGCCACGACACCGTCGCTGCCTATCCTACGTTCCATAACTACTTTACCTGCCCTGTTTTCAAACTGCAAGACGCGTATATTGTCGGGACTAACGGTTTCCGTAACCGCCAATGATTTCGGAGGGTACATCCCTTTTGCCATTACCGACCCATCTTTATGGGCAACAAGCATAATGCAGGAATAATTACCTTTGGATTCATTAGAATGCCAGTTTAAAGACTTTCCATGGGATTTCCAAATGATACCTGGCCCGTTTTCTCCGTTTTGCCTGTTCAATCCATTGTATTCGTATTCAAACGATGTATAAGCTATTTCCTTTTCGCCATACATCTCTTTGGCTGCAGAGGTGAACGACTTTAGGGGTAAAAATGAAGCGCCAGATGGAACCGGAAGCCACTTTTTGCCCACATTGCCGCGGCTGTCGTAATCTGTCTGCCATACTATATTTTCTCCATTCCCCCCTGCTGCGAAATCAACCCTCTGACGTTCGCGCCCAAGGCCGTCATAGAAGGTAGTTGACACTCTGGAATTTGCCTCATTGCCTGTCGGGTCAAGATATAGACGTGTCGTCACGTAGTTCTGTGACGTGAAAGCCAGAACAAACAACGGATTCGCTGCTGCCACGCACAAAAGCATATATTTACAGAGTCTGCGCATATTCATTTAACTTTGAATTTATAAACAAGCGGTAATGCAGTAGTTGATACATAAAACAGATACTCACCTGGACGCAGATTGCTGGTATCTATTGAAATCCCTTCTGCTGGCATGTCTCCCGACCTATAGACAATTCCTGTTATGTCGCAAAGTAAAAACGACTGATATACAGCATTCTCTAAGCAAGGACTTACGCTCAATATATTGATTTCCTGATTGTATTTAATACCATTACTGCCGAATGAGCCATTTGAATCATCCATCGAGATCCCATGATGAGAAAAATGCCGTCTTGCTAAAATCTGTTGTTGCCGTATGGCAGTATTGACCGGATCATTTTCAATTGATTCCACCTGCATTTTCGGATCTGTCATATACCAAGTTGAAACAGCGTCCAATGTATCGGCGTATTCAGACAGCATGACACCGTCCTCGTGTATCAACAATGGATATCTGTAGCCCGGAGCATACCATTTCCGTATAACAGATTTAAAGACTGCCTGGTATTCTTGGTCAAATACGAAATTTTCGATTATATTATATTGGCAGCATTCTATATTCGGCAAGGTATCTCCATCGGCAGAAATAAAAGTCAAATCTTTTATCAAAGATGCGCTTTGCCGCCCACTGGTCTTAAACGAACCAATATTGTCCCAATGGCCTTGCGAACAGAATTCACAAATCTTCGTCATGTTCGTGTACCCGTATACAGGAGCATAATCGTAACTGCGGAAATATCCAGGTGAGGTTTTACTAATCTGCCGTATTGTATCTTCTGATTGTACGAGTGCGAAAACATCTCGTCCCAATGTCATTATATGTGTTGAAACAGAATCTGCAGCAGACGGTGGCCATATCTTTAAATCGCCGAACCGTTCAAGCTCAATATCAGATAAATCTGGATTTAAGCTAAGCGAATCAAGAAAAGCCGGTTTATGCGTCAGTCTAAAGACTGCTATATTATCTCCTACCCGAGGCAATGTCAAATCGGGAGCTATAGCTACTATGTCTAGTGCAGCTAATATACCTAATGTTATAAATATACATTTAGCTATCTTAATTATTTTCATAGTGATAGTCATATTTATTGATTAAGTAATTGTTAAAGTCACGAACCTCAACAAGCCGTCCCCTGGAATCGTAGGAATAACTTGAAGAAATTCCTCTGGGATTGGTTATCTTCGCCACCCCAAAAAGCCAATGATAACTTATTGCAGAAATGGCACTATTGGGCAACTTACCGACAATCGATTTTGCAACCGAATCTATTTTAGCCTCGGAATAAACCTTATTACCTTCAATTTCATCTTTTGTCATGCCTGAAGACATTGCTGCTGCAGCTAATGAAGTATAATCTGTGTCGGTAGCTTCAATTATGGGATAAAGACCATTATATCCCCAAATATAAGAAGCCAACGGGCTACCTTTATAGGATATTTGTATAAGATTACCCCTGCTATTGTATTGGTATTCATAAGTGGGTTTATTTATGAGTTTGATTTGTGCAGAGGTTGTCTGTTGGTCTGATGATAGTATCGTATTTGCCTGAG
>CAJTUG010000062.1:0-259 GCA_910579605.1 uncultured Muribaculaceae bacterium
TCCAAAGATTTCTCAATCTTTTTGCCCACACATTTTTTACATATCTATATCTTTTAAATCTATTACGCCGTTAAGAATAGAATAGATTGTCAGAGCTGCACTGGAATGAAGCCCCAATTTAGAACAAATATTACGCCTGTGTGTGGTAACGGTATGGATTGAAATACATAGAGAATCGGCAATCTCTTTGTTGCTCATTCCTTTGGCTACACATGCAAGTATTTCTTTCTCTCTCTTTGCCAATATTTCTGCCGGGGCA
>CAJTUG010000062.1:349-7794 GCA_910579605.1 uncultured Muribaculaceae bacterium
TCGGAAAGGTCTATTTCAGTGTTTATAATGTCGAAGAGAACAGAATTCATCAAGTCTATGTCGGCATTCCCCGAATAACGTATCAAAACGTCTTTGAGACGGCACAACTTAGAGGCGACAGCATCATGATGTTGGGCAAATATGTCTATGGAATAGCCTTCTGTATCTTCTCCGGATAACATTTTGGAAATGTAAGGAAAAAGCGTAAGGTCCTCATAATTCATATGGCAGCGAACCTCGTTCACATAATCGTCAAAAAATTGCAATATTTGCAGGGTCAACTCCGGTGAAATAGTATAATCAAGTGCATGGATGAGCTTTCTCCTTATTGATGGGAGGCAAAACTCAAGGAAATATGTATGAGCACGCTTGAGGTAATTTGTCAGCGAGGACAGGTCTATTTCGCTTGTGTCTGCACATTTGCCACTTATTAGATTTGCAACTGCTAAGAAAGTTTGCGGGTGGATATCTATTTCGCTCAAGTCTTTGATATGGGTGGAAACTCGGTTAGACGGTATTCCAAAGCGGCTCAACGCCATCAATAGACGAGGGTTGTCTTGCACTAATTCTCGCAGATGCTGGTGCATTTTATATGGTTCATTGCTCTGGGTATTCATGATTTGTGCTTGGTATTTTTTCGTTGAGAAGCGAACGCCTTTTATGTGTAACTTTATTTCTGTTGGACTTTTTCTGTGGCTTCTTCAGCGGCTTTTCTGTAGCAAGGGTGTCGGTGCTTATTATTAAGCTGTCTGTTTGTTCTGCTAAAATCTCTTTATTTGTCTCCTGTTCTATATCACTACTGGACCTGCACGTCCTCAAGAGAACTAATAGTATAATCACCAAAGATAAGATTATGCTACATATAGCAAGGGAAAGCGGAGGTCTGCGCATTGGTTTAGAAATAATTGCTTACGAAAATTATAATAATTATGGCAGGTGCTACATAGCGTATCACAAAAATAGAAAGTGGAGCTGTTGGAGATTGTAGCGAGCCATGATTTGTTAGCTGTTCTTTTAGAAGGCCTTTGGGCGCGAACCAACCCATGAAAATACAGAGAGCCAGAGCAACCAATGGCAAAAGGATATCTGTAGTGAAAGAATCAAGCAAGTTGAAAACTGTCAAACCTAAAATTTTAAATTCTTCCAACGAACTGAACGACAGCGAACAAAGGCTGCTTAAAACGAATAATGGGCACATAACTATTAAGACAGAAGCTTTACGCGATAATTTGAATCTGTCTTGAAGCATTGCTATAGGTACCTCGCATATTGAAACGGTACTCGTGAGCGCGGCAACTAAAAGCAAGAGAAAAAAGAGAGATGACCATAGCTGTGCAAATGGCAGCTGTGCAAACACCTCAGGTAATGTGACGAATACTAATGTTGCTCCTTCAAGAGGCTGGTTGTCTAATCCGAAACTCTTTACAGCCGGAAAAATAATCATTCCCATCATCACGGCAACCAACATGCTCAACAACGCCACAATGACAGACGTGCGCGTCAGCTTGGTATTTGCAGGGTAGTAAGATGAATAAGTTATGAGGATACCCATGCCGATACTTAGGCTGAATAATGCCTGCCCCAATGCGTTAATAACAACCTTAGGGGTTATTTTTGAAAAATCTGGTGATAAAAAGAATTTCACGCCTTCTCCTGCGTCGGGTAGTGAAAGGGAAACTATAACCATGGCCGCAAGAATCACGAACAGCAGAGGCATCATTACATTTGATAACCGTTCAATTCCTTTTTGCACACCTCCGAGAAGTACAATGATATTTACAGCAATGATTAAAGCCGTAAATACGAGTGGTTTCAAAGGGGTACAGACATAATCGTTCATTTTTGCTGCAAATTGTCCTTGTAACGCTTCTGGAGGAATGGTACCTACGCCTTGATACAGACTTCCGAAGATGGTTTCCCAAAAATATTCCAATGTCCAGCCGGCCACTACCATGTAATAGCATGCTATGAGATAAGGCGTGAGTACAGCCACAGCGCCTACGAGCCACCACGATGTGCCGGGCGCAAGTTTTTTGAAAACGCCAACAGCATCGGCGCGGCCACCGCGTCCAAGCGAAAATTCTGCAAGCATTACAGGAACACCGAGAGCCATGACGCAAACCATATAAAGAAGAAGGAATGCAGCGCCTCCATTGGCTTGTGTCTCGGCCGGGAAACGCCAAACATTACCCAAGCCAATCGCAGAACCGACGGTTGCGGCAATGAGTCCTATTTTTGAAGCAAATTCTGTTTTTTTAGACATATGTACCACATTGTTTTTGATCAAATTTCTTCGTTTCGCCAAATTTGTTCCAGGTACGGGGATTACAAGTAAAATAGATTTCAGCTGCCTTTGCTGAAATTTTTCTCATGCTGCAGGCTATTTTAATGCAAAAAGCTTGTAAAACCCATTACTTGTTGACAGATGTGGCTGTTTCGGAAATTCAATGCAAAGTTACGGTCTTTTGTCTGAATACAAAACTTTTTAATGGAAAAATGCGTAAATTTGCACCCGAAATGGCAAGCATAACCCAAATACAAGACGGCGAGCATATGACGCTACGCGACCAGTTGGCGCTGACTGCAAAATTGTCGGTGCCGGCAATAATAGCTCAATTGTCCACAATCCTTATGCAATATATAGATGCATCTATGGTAGGCCGCTTGGGGGCAAATGCTTCTGCATCAGTGGGTCTCATGAACAGCAGCTTGTGGCTGTTCTGGGGAATCTGTTCCATGCTGACTATGGGGTTTTCTGTTCAGGTTGCCCATCGCCTTGGAGCCAAAGAAAGTGCAGGTGCTCGCGATGTCCTCAGGCAAGGCATTACAGCATGTGTTTTTGCCGGTGTTGTAATTGCATCAATAGGCCTTGCAATTTCCAATTTTTTGCCTGCTTGGCTTGGCGGTGACGCGGCTATCTGTCCGGGTGCATCTACTTATTTTGCTACTTTTATTTCCGCTTTGCCTATACTGATTCTCAATTATTTGGCTGGAGGAATGTTAAGGTGTGCCGGCAACATGAAGATACCTGGATTGTTCAATGTAGGCATGTGTCTTCTTGATGTCGTGTTCAATTTCTTCCTCATTTTCCCCTCGCGAGAAATTAGTTTTCTCGGTATGGACATATGGGCGCCCGGTGCAGACTTGGGTATTTTCGGTGCAGCCTTAGGCACTGTTGCAGCCGAAATTGTCTGCGCATCTGCCATGATGTATTATCTTCTTGTTGTACAAAAAGATTTACGGCTCAAAGGACAGCCTGCTGGCAGTTTTGTCCCTACGGTTTCTGTGCTTCAAAAGGCCGCGAAAATTGCCCTGCCAATGACTGCAGAGCATGCTATTTTTTGTGGAGCACAGATAACCATTACTCTTATTGTAGCTCCATTAGGAGTTGTTGCAATTGCGGCTAACGCGTTTGCCGTGACGGCCGAGAGCCTTTGCTACATGCCGGGATTTGGTATCGGCGAAGCTGCAACCACCCTTTGCGGACAGAGCTACGGGGCTTCTCGGTTTGATTTGGTCAAAAGGTTTTGTTATCTCACCACGGGCTTAGGTATCGCAATCATGACATTTATGGGCATTGTGATGTATATCGCTGCCCCATGGATGATGGGGATAATGTCGCCAGTTTCTGCTATCGTCGAGGAGGGTACTGCGGTTTTGCGTATTGAGGCTTGGGCAGAGCCGATGTATGCGGCTTCAATTGTAGCCTATGGCGCATTTGTAGGAGTGGGCGACACACTCATTCCTGCCATCATGAATTTTGGGAGTATATGGTTGGTTCGCATTCCATTGGCGGCATTAATGGCTCCTACCATGGGGATTAGGGGAGTTTGGATAGCCATGGCTGTGGAACTCACCTTCAGAGGAGTCATTTTCCTTTGGCGTATGTTTGGGGGTAAATGGCTTAAAACCGGACGAAAACCTGAGCCCGACCAGCCTCTTGAATTTGAAATATGATTCCGAAATTTTGGTCTCATGAGGCTAAAACCTTTTTGTATATAAATTTGTATATCTCAATGCAAAGTTTTATCTTTGCGTATTGAAAGAAACTGAATAAATTAACATAACTAACCCTAAAATGGAAAATACAGAATTACTACGTCAGGTAACCGAGCGCGCACAAGCATGGCTCAGCGACAGCTACGATGCCGAAACTCGCGCCGAAGTTAAGCGTATGCTTGAGGCCGACGATAAAACTGAACTTATTGAATCATTCTATCGCGATCTTGAATTCGGCACAGGTGGCCTTCGTGGCATTATGGGAGCCGGTACAAACCGCATGAATATATATACCGTGGGAGCGGCAACCCAAGGCCTTGCAAATTATCTCCACGAAGCTTTTGCAGATTTGCCTCAAATTAGCGTTGTCGTTGGACACGATGTACGCAATAATTCTCGTAAATTTGCCGAAATCGTGGCTGATATTTTCTCGGCAAACGGTATCAAAGTATACCTTTTTGAAAATTTCCGCCCCACTCCCGAGCTTTCATTTGCTATACGTCAACTCGGTTGCCAGAGCGGTGTAAATATCACAGCTTCCCACAACCCTAAAGAATACAATGGCTATAAAGCTTATTGGGCCGATGGCGCTCAGATCATTGCTCCCCACGATGTAAACATCATCGAGAATGTAGGAAAAATAAAAGACGTTTCCGAAATCAAGATGAAAGGCAATCCCGATCTGATCGAGATTATCGGTGAGGACATGGACCGCAAATTTTTGGATGCAATCAAAACATTGTCGCTTGATCCTGAAGTTATCAAACGCAATTCAGATCTCAAGATTGTATATACCCCTATACATGGCACCGGCGTAAAACTCATCCCCGATTCACTCCGCAAATGGGGATTTACTAATATTATCCATGTTCCTGAGCAAGATATTCCTTCCGGAGATTTCCCCACAGTGGATTCTCCCAACCCGGAAAATCCGTCGGCAATGGCCATGGCAATTGCTAAAGCAAAAGAAGTGGGCGCAGACCTTGTAGTTGCTTCAGATCCCGACGCCGACCGTATAGGATGCGTCATTCGTGATAACAACGGCGAATACCAGCTTATAAACGGCAACCAGATTGTGATGATTCTTCTTAACTACATTATGCTCCGCAACCGCGAGCTTGGTCTTTTGAAAGGCAACGAATATGTAGTTAAGACCATCGTTACTACAGAAACTATCAAGGCAATCGCAGAGAACCAAAACATCAAGATGTATGATTGCTATACCGGTTTCAAATGGATTGCGGCAGTGATACGCGATCTTGAGGGAACATCACGCTATATTGGTGGCGGCGAAGAATCATATGGCTTCCTTGCCGAAGATTTTTGCCGCGACAAAGACTCTGTATCCGCTATATCTCTCATGGCAGAAATTTGCGCATGGGCAAAAGATAGGGGTATGGATTTCAACCAAATGCTAATGGAGATCTATTTGAAGAACGGCTATAGCCATGAAGAAGGAGTATCTGTTGTGCGTACAGGTAAATCCGGTGCTGAAGAAATTCAGCAAATGATGAAAGATTTCCGCCAAAATCCGCCCAAGACTCTTGCCGGCAGCCCTGTGACTCTTATTAAAGACTATGCTGATCTCAACTGCCGCAACCTTGCAACCGGTGAAACCACAAAAATGGATTTCCCTGCAACATCCAATGTTCTCCAGTTCTTTACCGAAGATGGCTCGAAAGTTTCTGTCCGTCCATCGGGTACAGAACCTAAGATTAAATTTTACATGGAAGTTCACGACAAGATGGCAAATGAAGCCGACTATGCACGTTGCAACGCCGATGCTGCAAAGAAAATTGCAGCTCTTAAAAAAGACCTTGGTATCTAAGGCCTATATCATACACGAAAGCCTTCCCGGAAGCTCCGGGAAGGCTTTTTTTGCTTTTTGCTTTGCATTTATCATTGAAAATGCTATTGATATTGGCAATAAAAAAGAGAAATATACTATATTTAGTAAAGTTGAGAGATTTTTTTTGCGAGTTAAATAAATTTTTAGTAAGTTTGCCATAAATATTAGCCAATAAACTTTTATAGCGTAAATATGCCACGAAAGAAAGACGAAATAGAAGGTATCACGCTTTTAGGCAATACCGGAGTGGAATACCCTACAGACTATGCCCCGGACGTGTTGCAGACATTTGTCAACAAACACCCCGACAACGAGTATGTAGTGACTTTCAACTGTCCGGAATTCACCTCCTTATGTCCTATAACCGGACAACCGGATTTTGCCAAAATCGTAATTTCCTATATTCCTGCCAAAAAGATGGTAGAGAGCAAAAGTTTGAAACTTTATCTCTTCAGTTTTCGCAACCGTGGAGATTTCCACGAGGATTGTGTAAATATCATTATGAAAGATTTGGTCAAACTCATGGAGCCTAAATATTTGGAGGTGACCGGATACTTTACTCCGCGTGGAGGTATTTCAATTATTCCTTTTGCTAATTTTGCCGATTCTAACAGCTTGCTGAAATACGCAAGGCTGAGGCTTTTAAAAACAAATATTGAAAATTAATGGCTGAAAACAAAAAAGATGCTTTGATGGTTTTGAGTGGTGGCATGGATTCAGTTACCATGCTCCACGAATATTCAGGTAGAATAGAAGCTGCTGTATATTTTTCTTATGGCTCTAACCATAATGAACGAGAACTCGAATATGCCCGTTTCCATTGCCATGAGCTTGGTATCGAACTTATAGAAATTGATTTAGGTTTTATAGGCAAACATTTTCACAGTTCTCTTTTGGAAGGTGCCGACGCGATTCCTGAAGGAGACTATGATTTCGATAATATGAAATCTACTGTTGTCCCTTTCCGCAACGGTATAATGCTTGCCGCTGCTGCCGGACTCGCCGAGAGTTTGGGGCTTGGAGCGGTAATGATTGCCAATCATGCTGGCGACCATGCCCTTTATCCCGATTGCCGCGAATCGTTTGTGACTGCTATGGCCAAAGCCATAGAGCAGGGTACATACGATGGTATTAAATTGCTTGCGCCATACACATTGTATACCAAAACGCAGATTGCAATTAGAGGGAAGCGTTTAGGTATAGACTATTCCAAAACATATTCGTGCTACAAGGGTATGGAACATCATTGCGGCCGTTGCGGAACATGTCTTGAACGTCGTCAAGCCCTTGCAGATGCAGGGATTGAAGATAGTACGATTTACGAAAATTAATAGAGAAAACAACATAATTTTAATCCTAAAAAATTCTGATCATGGAAGAATTACTCAAACAAATCCAAGAAGCATACGCTGCTTTTAGCACCGATGCAGCCCTCCAAGTTGAAAAAAGCAATAAAGCAGCCGGAACTCGTGCCCGCAAAGCTTCTCTTCAGCTTGAAAAGCTTATGAAAGAATTCCGCAAAGCTTCTCTTGAGGCTACAAAGGCTTAATATAAGCTCAAACCTCTATACAAGCCGCCCCACAAGGCGGCTTGTGTT
>CAJTUG010000063.1:0-3789 GCA_910579605.1 uncultured Muribaculaceae bacterium
AGTTCGAGCCTCGTCTACCGCTCTCTTAATTTGGCAAAAAGCTGTTTGAGGTGCGGCTGTAATAGCTTGAAAAACAGTGTTACTAAAGCTTTGAAGCTTCGGTAATAAAATATGCCATAATTTTTTATCTTTTAAAGACTGCGATGTGAAATGTCGCAGTCTTTTATTTTTCTCTACAATAGTTCTACAAATCAATAACAAAGAGACTGCCTAATTTCAAAACTTAGGCAGCCTCTTCGTTTATTTAATCGGGATGAACGATTAATCGTTTTTACCGAAATTAATTTCTCCGCCTTCTATCTGGGGTTGAGAATCGGCAGGGATAACATGTGTTATGATTTTTTGAGCTTCAGTATCATAGTCTACGATTATCTCGTCGTTTTCAGATACTTTTTGAGTCAGCAGAAGTTCTGCTAATTCGTCTTCCAAATATTTTTGGATAGCTCGTTTGAGGGGGCGAGCACCAAACTGGACATCACAACCTTTTGATGCTATGAAATTTTTGGCTTCATCACTCAGTGAGATGATATAACCCATGGCCGACATTCTTTTATAGAATCCAGCCAATTCAATGTCAATAATCTTGTATATGGCATCCTTGTCTAAGGTGTCGAAAATAATCACATCATCTATACGGTTAAGGAATTCTGGAGCGAATGCTTTGTTCAGAGCTTTTGAAAGTACGCTATGGGAGTATTCGCGATCTACCGTTTTAGTAGTGAAACCTACCCCGGAACCGAATTCTTTAAGTTGTCGTGTGCCTATGTTTGATGTCATTATGATTATTGTATTCTTGAAATCAATATGACGACCAAGACTATCGGTGAGACGCCCTTCATCCATTACCTGAAGCAATAGGTTAAATACATCAGGGTGAGCTTTCTCTATCTCATCAAGAAGAACCACAGAATATGGATGTCTGCGTACTCGCTCGGTGAGTTGTCCGCCTTCTTCGTATCCAACGTATCCTGGAGGTGCACCAATGAGGCGTGACACGCTGAATTTTTCCATGTATTCGCTCATGTCTATCCTGATAAGTGTGTCGGAAGAATCAAAAAGATATTCGGCAAGCTTTTTTGCCAAGTGGGTTTTCCCGACACCTGTCGGTCCGAGGAACATAAATGTCCCGATAGGCTTGTTGGGATCTTTGAGACCAAGACGGTTGCGCTGTATAGCTTTTACAATTTTTGCAATTGCTTCGTCTTGACCTACGACCGAGTTCTTAAGAGTGGGTCCCATTTCCATCAATCGTGCACCTTCTGCTTGTGCTATCCTCTGCACGGGCACTCCTGTCATCATGGCTACTACTTCTGCCACTTTGTCTGCATCTACTATTTCTCGGTTTGCTTGAAGTTTTTCTTCCCACTCTTTGCGGGAGTCTTCAAGCCTACGTGCTATTTGTGCCGCTTCATCTCTAAGACTTGTGGCTTCTGCAAAGCGGTGGCTTTTGGCTGCTTCTACCTTGCGGTCGGTAACATCACGAAGCTCATTCTCAAGTTCTACTAATTCTTCCGGCACCCGTATATTCGTAATTTTCACTCGTGAACCGGCTTCGTCCATGGCGTCAATGGCCTTATCTGGGAATTTACGGTCAGATATATATCGGTCTGTTAACTTGACGCATGCTTCAAGAGCTTCGGGTGTATATGATACTCCGTGATGTTCTTCGTAGCGAGGACGGATATTGTTGAGGATTGTCAAAGTCTCTTCGGGTGTAGTCGGCTCTACCATCACCTTTTGGAAACGACGCTCCAGAGCACCGTCTTTTTCTATGTTTACACGATATTCATCAAGTGTTGTAGCGCCTATGCATTGTATCTCCCCGCGAGCCAACGCAGGCTTAAGCATATTGGCCGCATCCATAGAACCTTGGGCGTTTCCTGCGCCAACGATTGTGTGGATCTCGTCAATAAACAATATTATATCTGGATTCTTTGAAAGCTCATTAAGTATTGCTTTCATTCTTTCTTCAAATTCACCGCGATATTTGGTGCCGGCTACAATAGAGGCCATATCCAAAGATATCACACGTTTATCAAAGAGTATCCGGCTTACTTTTCGTTGTACTATCCTCAGTGCAAGTGCTTCTACGATAGCAGATTTACCCACTCCTGGATCGCCTATGAGAACGGGGTTATTCTTTTTGCGGCGACTTAAAATTTGAGCCAGACGCTCTATTTCAACCTCACGCCCCACCACGGGATCCAAGCGGCCTTCTTGTGCTGCTCGGGTCATGTCGTTGCCAAATTTATCAAGCATGGGAGTGTCTCCTCCTCGTTGATTTACTCGGCGAAATTTTTGTGATGCAGAGCTTTTTGGAGCATCTTCATTATTACTGCGGTCATCTTCCATGGTGTCCCCATCAGATTCTGATTTGAAATCCTGCTGAGTTTCTATTGTTGGTTGGTTATAAGAAACCCCTGACATTTCAAGAGCCTGGCGGCGCAAGGTCTCGTAATCCAATCCAGCGGAGAAATATGGTTGTATCAAGCTCATGGTCCTTACTTCTTTGTTGTGGAAGAGCGAAAGGAGTAGGTGGATTTCGTCTACAAGGGGAGCTTTGAGATAACGTGCTTCTAATATTGCCAGTTTGATGATAAGTGAAACCAATCTGTTGTAATAAGCCGCATCTTTCCCGTCGGAAGCATCGGCTTCATAAAGAGACAGATCAAGGGCAGAACGTAAGTCGTTGAGCTTGTCTGCGCCTATAATATTCTCCATTAAACTTGCCGAACTTGTACCGTCGGCACTTAGTTCAAGCAGCAAATGGGCAGGCATGATAGCGTCATTGTTGTGCCCAGTACATTGCTGGCGGAGTCTTTCTATAAGCTCTCGCGCATTGTCGGTATATCTGTTATTTTCCATATTGTTCTTAACGGATTCTTGAGATTTCTTCTGAGTATATTACTGCAATAACCGTGCCAATTATTGACAATATATCTATATAAGGAGTAAGATTGTTTAATGTTCATTTTAGCACCTCAAAGATACGCATTTTTCAATTTTTTTTCGTACCTTTGTAATAAAATATGGCGTAAAAAATTAATAATTTATCCTCCATTTAGTGTGGTGGAATTTAAACGCTTAACATTCACTATTTTATAGTATGTTGGAAGAAGATCGCATTTTTAAGATCAATATCGAAAACGAAATGAAAACGGCCTACATCGACTATTCTATGTCGGTGATAGTGTCCCGTGCCCTCCCCGACGTGCGCGACGGCATGAAGCCCGTTCACCGCCGCGTTCTATTCGGCATGAATGAAATGGGCAATAATAGTAATAAACCCCGTAAGAAATCTGCCAACGCCGTTGGAGAAGTGATGGGTAAATACCATCCGCATGGAGATTCATCTATATACGGCACGATTGCCCGTATGGCTCAATGGTGGTCTATGCGGCATATGTTGGTAGATGGCCACGGCAATTTTGGCTCTATAGACGGCGACTCTCCCGCAGCTATGCGTTATACGGAAGTGCGTCTTGATTCTCTTGGCGAAGAAATGCTCAGGGATATCGATGCCGACACTGTCGATTTCCAACCAAACTACGACAATTCACGTAAAGAACCAGTAGTTTTGCCAACGAGATTCCCCAATCTCCTTGTCAACGGTGCTTCAGGTATAGCTGTGGGCATGGCTACTAATATGCCTACGCATAATCTTACAGACTCCATCAATGCTTGTATTGCTTTGATAGATAATCCCGAGCTTACCGTAGAAGATCTTAGTAGAATTATCATTGCGCCTGATTTCCCTACCGGTGGCATAATCTACGGATATGATGGCGT
>CAJTUG010000063.1:3800-7501 GCA_910579605.1 uncultured Muribaculaceae bacterium
GGCGTTAAGGAAGCATATGAGACAGGTCGCGGAAGAATAGTGCTTCGCGCCAAGGCCGAAATTGAAGCCAAGGCAGATCATGAACTCATTGTAGTACGCGAAATACCTTATGGCGTTAACCGTGCCGAACTTATAAAAAATATCGCCGAACTGGTTATAGATAAAAGAATAGACGGCATTGCAAACATAAACGACGAGTCTGATCGCGATGGTATGCGTATTGTTATCACTTTGAAAAGCGATGCAAACGCCAACGTCGTATTGAATAAACTCTATAAAATGACTGCCATGCAGTCTTCTTTCAGCGTAAACAATGTTGCGTTGGTAAAGGGCCGTCCTAAAACATTAAATCTTAAAGAAATAATTGAGGCTTTTGTAGAGCACCGCCGCGAAGTCGTAACTCGTCGCACACGATATGAACTTCGTAGAGCACGAGAACGTGCACATATTCTTGAAGGTTTGATGATTGCTGTCAGGAACATTGACGAGGTTATAGCCATAATCAAACAAAGCCCCACTACCGAAGCAGCTCGTGCTACATTGTCAGAACGATTCGGTCTCTCTGAACCTCAGACCCAAGCCATTGTTGATATGCGCTTGAGGGCTTTGACAGGTTTGGCTATCAGCGAACTTCAACGTGACATCGATGCTATTCACGCGCGTATTCAGGAGTTGGAACTTATTCTTGCCGACGAACACGTTCTTCGTGAACTCATGAAGACAGAACTTCGCGAGGTTAGTGATAAATATGGAGATTCACGTAGGACAGAAATAGACTATACCGCCGGAACTTTCAACGCAGAAGATTTCTATGCCGACGACGATATGATTATTACGATATCTCATCTCGGTTATATCAAACGCACTCCATTGGCTGAATTCCGAGCACAGAATCGTGGAGGTGTAGGCTCTCGAGGTTCCGACAAGCGCGAAACAGATTTCATAGAACATGTTTACACCGCATCTATGCACGAAACCATGTTCTTCTTCACCTCGCGAGGACTTGTTTACAAGATGAAAGTTTATGAGCTCCCCGAAGGAAGCAAAAGCAGCAAAGGACGTGCTCTCCAGAACTTGTTGAATATTGAATCTGGCGATAGCGTAAATGCTTTCATAAGTACTAAAAACATATCAGACCCAGAATTTGCCGCGACTCATAATCTTGTGTTCGCTACCAAAAAAGGTATAGTGAAGAAATCTTCGCTTTCCGAATACGTAAGGGTACTTGCTAAAGGTAAAAAAGCAATCATTCTCCGAGAAGATGATAGCCTTATCGGGGTAGAACTTACAGACGGGAATTCTGAGATATTGCTTGCAAATCGTACGGGACGAGCAATTCGTTTCCACGAAAAGGATCTTCGCCAAATGGGGCGTGTCACAACTGGTGTCCGTGGTATGCGTATTGAGGAAAACGATGAGGTTGTTGGAATGGTTGTTATGCCGGAAAATACCGAAAATACCGTTCTCGTACTGTCTGAAAACGGTTTTGGTAAACGTTCTCAACTTGAAGCTTACAGAATGACACGTCGTGGCGCTAAAGGTGTGCTCACCATGAAAGTCACAGAAAAGACGGGTGAATTGGTGGCTTTCAAGAGTGTGAACGACGAAAACGACCTCGTTATCATCAACCGTTCGGGAATTACTCTCCGTGTACATGTTGCAGATATAAGAGTTATGGGCCGCGTAGCTCAGGGAGTTCGTATCATCAATCTTGAGAAACGTGGAGATACAATAGCTTCTGTTTGCTGTGTACCAGCCGATCCCGAAGAAGAAACAATACAAGTAGCACCCGATGCTGAAGAATTGCCAGAACTTGGTGCTGAAGAAATAGAAGAAATCGACGAAATAGAAATTGATGACGATTCTTCGGCAGATGATACTCAAGAATAATTATCAAACTTTCATAACACCTTCAAAACAATCATGAAGAAATTATTTTTAGCAGCTCTTGCAGCCGGCATAGCTTTCGGTGCTAATGCCCAGCTCGACGTTCTGAAGGCAGCCGAAAAAGCCCAAAAATCTGGCAAGCCTTTCTTGGAAGTTGAGGAAATGATAACTCCGGCATTTACAAATCCGGAAACCAATAGCTTGGCTCAGACTTATTTCATCCCTGGTAAGTCTGCGTTTGATGAATACGATCATCTCACCGGTATCAGGGCCATCAAACGTACTGTTAGCTTAGAGGACTCTGTTGCAATGAACAGAGATCTTCTTTCTGGTTATAAATACTACATGAAGGCTTTGCCTCTTGATAGTGTTGCCGATGCTAAGGGTAAAGTTAAAACAAAATACTCTAAAGAAATCGTTAATACTATTGCCGGTCATTACAATGATTTCTGTAATATTGGTGTTTACCTTTGGGATGGACAAGATTATAAAGGGGCCTATGAAGCATGGAATGCTGTTGTAGCACTTCCTTCGCACCCTGCGTTCTCCAAGTTGCTTGCCAATGCTATGCCAGATAGCCTACTCGCTAATTACGCCTACAACCAAGCTCTTGCTGCTTGGCAGGCTAAAATGTATCCGGAAGCATTAAAATCTTTTGATAAAGCTGTAGAACTTGGCGATAATCGTCTTGATCTTTATAAATATGCTGCAGGTTGTGCTCTTGAGGCAAACGATGAAGCTCAATTGTTGCGTTGGAGCAAACGTGGCGACGATCTTTTTGGTAAAACCAATACCGATTTTATTGGTAATATCGTGAATGTTTATCTCCAGAAAAAGGATTTTGATAATGCGTTTGCTATTATAAATGAAGCTATCGGTAAGAATCCGGGCATTGCTCAATATTATGTGATTCGTGGCGTTTTGCAAGAAAACAAAAATGATAATAGCAGCGCACGTGATGACTATCGCAAAGCATCTGAACTTGATCCTCAAAATGCCCAGGCCCTTTATTATTATGGCCGCCAAATCTGCAACCAAGCTTTTGAATTAAACGATGAGGCTCCGACAACTCAGGCCGAATATACAGCTTTCTATAATGAGAAGATTCGTCCTCTTTTTGAGCAGGCTATTGTTGTTCTTGAGGATGCATATAAAAAAGACCAAGCTGTTATTGAAGATTCAGCAACTCCAGACTACAAACGCGTCGATGCAGAAACACGTATGGGTGAAGTGTTGAATTACCTTGAGAATATCTACTATAACCTCCACGATGAGGCTATGCTTAATGATGTGAAGAAACGCAAATCTTACCTCTAAGTTTTAGTTACTTGAATAAACTGGCGCTGTTCTTTTGCAATAAAGGGCAGCGCTTGTTGTTTTAGTAGCTGATATGTAATTTTTTGTTTTTATCTGCGTCTAATATAGAAAAAGGCATATGATAAGTAATAAAACAAAAAGGAATATATCTGGTATTCTCGTGATTATAGGGGCTATATGTTTGCTGGCTCGTCTATTTAATGTGTGTTTAGAACCAAATTCCGGAAAGGCTTGGTTTGAATTATTTGGAATTACGGTTCTTTTAGGATTGTGTATAGATAATTTCAGGATATTCAGTCGTCGCGTTAAAAAAGGTATTAAATTTGGAAATAATAAAACTAATTCATATTTAGAAAACTAATGATTATCCATATTGAATTCCGTCGATAATAAATTGTCATTAAGCATAATACTGTCAGCAAGTAAAAAGAGGTTGGATATTAAAATCAATATCCAACCTCTTTTTTTGAGCCGCGAGTGGGACTCGAACCCACGAC
>CAJTUG010000064.1:0-549 GCA_910579605.1 uncultured Muribaculaceae bacterium
GCAAGGTCGTGCTCTACCAACTGAGCTATTTTCGCATTAGTCATTCCCTCAATTGCGATGCAAAGTTAGTCATTATCCACGAATTGACCAAATTTTTCAACCACTTTTTTATATAAAAATACTCGTCAAAGCACTAATGCAATGATACTATGATATTTACAATCATAATTACAAAAATACCGCCCTGATAAGATATTTAAGGACATGTCACATACCCTAACGCTATGACAAAAAGCGCTACCAAGGACTCCTACAATATAAATAAACATCCTTATAATACATAAAAAACAGAGGGCCGATGCAATAGCACCGTCCCTCCGATATTTCAAGGATTTATCCTTACGGATATTTAATATTCTTATTCGTTGCTCTTTTCTACGGCTGCAACCTCAGGATCTACACCCCACTGTTGTTGAGCAAGGCGGCGGTAGTTATTATAGCGCCACTGTGCATTTTCCTTAGCTGCTGCAAAAAGTTCTGCTGCTTCTGCAGGATACTGTTTGAGAACAGTTGCATAGCGAACCTCGCCCTTAAGGAAGTCTTCAAACT
>CAJTUG010000064.1:593-3550 GCA_910579605.1 uncultured Muribaculaceae bacterium
TACCTTCAAGTTCTGCTGCAGGATTGTAGCGCCACAAATGCCAGTAACCGCATCCTACTGCTGCTTGCTGCTCAGCTTGTGCGTGACCCATACCAGCTTTGATACCGTGGTTGATACAGGGCGAGTATGCAATGATAAGCGATGGGCCATCATAAGCTTCTGCTTCGCGTATAGCCTTCAATGTCTGAGCCTGATCTGCTCCCATAGCCACCTGTGCAACATACACATAGCCATATGTAGAAGCTATCAAACCAAGGTCTTTCTTGCGGATACGTTTACCCGAAGAGGCAAATTTGGCAATAGCACCCATTGGAGTAGCTTTAGAAGACTGGCCACCGGTATTGGAGTAAACCTCGGTGTCAAGCACAATAACATTGATGTTCTTGCCCGAAGCCAATACATGGTCAAGACCGCCGAAACCAATATCATATGCAGCACCGTCACCGGCTATAATCCACTGAGAACGTTCTACCAAATAGCCCTTCAATTCAAGAAGCGCCTTGCAGATATCGCAGCCACACTGCTCGCAAAGAGGCACAAGCTTATCGGCAACCTCCCTGGTCACACCCGCGCTATGGCTATTTTCAAGCCACTGCTTAGCAAGACCCTTCATCTCATCGCTACACTTGTCGCAATCTTGCATCTGTGTCATCAAATCGGCAACACGTGCACGAATCTTTTCGGTAGCAATTTTCATACCGAGACCGAATTCTGCAAAATCCTCAAAGAGGGAATTTGCCCATGCTGGTCCATGACCGGCAGCGTTTACGGTATAGGGCGTAGAAGGAACCGAACCAGAGTAGATAGACGAGCAACCAGTTGCATTTGCCACCATTTCATGATCGCCGAAGAGCTGGCTGATAAGCTTAACATATGGAGTCTCGCCACAACCGGAACATGCACCGGAGAATTCAAACAACGGGGTCGCAAATTGGCTGTTCTTAGGATTCAACTTAACGTCTACAAGATTCTGCTTAGAACTTACATGCTTAACGCAGTATTCCCAATCTTCCTGTACCTTAAGCTGGCTTTCAAGAGGCTTCATCGTCAAAGCCTTAACGCCTTTCTTGCCAGGACATACATCAACGCAGTTGCTGCAACCCAAGCAATCCAGAACATCAACAGCCTGGATAAAACGCATGCCCTTGAACGTCGGGCCGAGAGCCGGAATGGTACCTGCTTCGCCAAAAGGAGATGCGGCTGTTTCTTCTGCCGTGAGAACAAACGGGCGGATAGTAGCATGAGGGCATACAAACGCACACTTGTTGCACTGGATACAGTTTTCTTCAATCCATTCAGGAACGAAAGCTGCAACACCACGCTTCTCATACTGTGCTGTGCCCTGCTCCCATGTTCCGTCGGGTATGGATTCAAAATCAGAAACCTTCAACAAGTCTCCGTCCTGAGCATTGATAGGCCTTACTATATCATTGATAAATGCGGGATCGTCATTGGTTGCCTTAGGATCATCGGGAAGATTTGCCCACGAAGGATCAACAGTAAGTACGTGGTATTCTCCGCCACGGTCTACTGCCGCATAGTTCTTATCCACAACATCCTGACCCTTCTTACCGTAGCTCTTAACAATGAACTTCTTCATCTGCTCAATTGCCAAATCTACAGGAATCACTTCTGTGATGCGGAAGAATGCGCTCTGAAGGATAGTATTAGTACGGTTGCCAAGACCTATTTCCTGAGCAATTTTAGTTGCATTTATATAGAATACCGTTATGTTATGCTGAGCGAAATAACGCTTAACATGGTTGGGCAAATTCTTTGCAAGCTCCTCGCCGTCCCAAATAGTATTCAAAAGGAATGTTCCGCCATCACGCAATCCACGAGTCACATCATACATATTAAGATATGCCTGAACATGGCATGCAACGAAATTAGGTGTATTCACAAGATATGTGCTGCGGATAGGCTTGTCGCCGAAACGCAAGTGAGAGCATGTGAAACCGCCAGATTTCTTTGAGTCGTATGCAAAATACGCTTGGCAATATTTATTGGTGTTGTCACCGATAATCTTAACAGAGTTCTTGTTTGCGCCTACCGTTCCGTCTGCACCAAGTCCAAAGAACTTAGCCTCGTAGGTAGAAGCATCTGCAAGTGCCATTTCAGGCATCAAAGGCAACGAAGTGAAAGTCACATCGTCTACTATACCCAAAGTAAAGTGGTCTTTAGGCATTGGCAAAGCCAAGTTTTCATATACCGAAAGTATTTGAGCCGGAGTGGTATCCTTAGATGCCAAACCATATCGGCCGCCAACTATTACAGGGGCATTCTCTTTGCCATAGTAGCACTCTTTAACATCAAGATAAAGTGGCTCGCCGTTAGCTCCGGGTTCTTTTGTACGATCCAAAACAGCTATTCGTTTTGCCGTCGGAGGAACTGCTCCAAGGAAATGTTTAGCAGAGAATGGACGATAAAGATGCACAGCTACCAAACCTACTTTCTCGCCCTTTTCAACAAGGTAATCAATTGCTTCCTCAATAGCCTGGGTCACAGAACCCATAGCGATGATAACGCGTTCTGCGTCGGGAGCACCATAATAGTTGAAAAGGTGGTATTCACGGCCAGTAATTTCCGAAATCTTGCCCATATATTCTTCAACGATTTCAGGAACTGCATCATAATGGCGGTTGCATGCCTCACGATGCTGGAAGAATACATCGCCGTTTTCTGCCATACCACGAGCCACAGGAGCATCGGGAGTAAGAGCACGGCTGCGGAACTTAGCAAGAGCTTCACGATCCAAAAGCGGTTCAAGGTCTTCGATATCAAGGGCCTCTATCTTCTGAATTTCATGCGAAGTGCGGAAACCGTCAAAGAAATTCACAAAAGGAACACTGCTCTTCAAAGTAGACAGATGTGCAACACCTGCCAAATCCATAACTTCCTGAACAGAGCCCTCTGCAAGCATGGCAAAACCTGTCTGGCGCACCGACATAACGTCT
>CAJTUG010000064.1:3571-7350 GCA_910579605.1 uncultured Muribaculaceae bacterium
TAGAAAGTGCATGCGATGCTATTGTACGTGCTGATACATGGAAAACAGTCGGCAACAATTCACCGGCTATCTTATACATGTTGGGAATCATCAGTAGAAGACCCTGAGAAGCTGTGTAAGTCGTGGTCAATGCTCCGGCTTGCAACGAGCCGTGTACGGCACCGGCGGCGCCCCCTTCCGACTGCATTTCTTGAACCAGTACTGTTTCGCCGAAGATGTTCTTGCGGCCTGCGGCAGCCCACTCGTCGACATATTCTGCCATTGTCGACGATGGGGTGATAGGATAAATGGCAGCTACTTCAGAGAACATGTAACTTACATGCGCAGCTGCCTGATTACCATCGCAGGTCAAGAATTTTTTTTCTTTACTCATAACGTTTGTAATCTGGGTTATATATACGAATTTGATTGTTTTCTAAAATGCAAATTTACAACTTTTTTTTCATTCATCATCCACTAATTATATAAAAAACCCAAATTATGCTCTACTCAATCCAAAAACCATACTTTCTCAAACCAAATCAAAAACATAGCGGCACAAAAAAAGCGCCCGACAACAAGTCGAGCGCCCCCGCAAATTTGATTAAAATCTTAAATTTATTTTTATGCGGATTTATTTCTTGCGGATAGTCGGATTATTCTTCCTGCTGTTTTTCAGCATCAATGCTTGCTTATGAGCCGGTGCATGAACAGGATTGTAGTCAAACCATTCTGTATCGTCATAGATATTAAACGACGGGCGGATGCATGTGCGGTTGCCATCCATGTCGCGAGCATAAATGATGATTGAATACCATTTGTCATCAAGATTATCTGCCTTGAAGGTATATTCACCCATGCTGCGGATATCATCGTAAATATCTGTAGCTTTGCTGCCAGATGCTATCTCATAAAGAGCCCAGCCATCATTGAGCATATCATCAACATCATTTTCGGGCAACATTATAACATAAGCCTCCGAAACATTGCTTGGAGTAACCTCGAAATTAATGCTCACAGTCCTGTCAGTCTGGCTCTTGCTGCGAGAAAGTATATTGATAGTAGGTCCTTCGCCCTTCTCGCCCTCTGCAGATTCTGTAATGCTCGCATATTTCATATTACCCTCTGCATCATATGCGCGTACCATCAAAATATACTCGCCAGAGTCAGAAACAGGCCATGTTGCGTTGGGCACACCGTTTGCATCCACGCCGGCAAGGTCTGAAAGAGTCCAGCTCTGTCCGAATGTGCCGAAAAGGAAATCCATGCCAAATACTGCAGCATAAGATTCCATCATTTCTTTCATACCATAAACGGTGGTCACATAGAGGATATCGTCGCTACCGGTAATGCTGAAGCCCAAACCTTGGGAGTTGGCACCCAACGACTCAAGGGTCAAAGTTACCGAGCTCTCCCCGGGAGCCAATGTCTCGAACTTTGCATAAGAGAAAGCCTCAAGAGGTTTAAAGGTATTCGGATCTATCTCCCAGGCACATGCGTAATACTCCGTGCCGGGTGTAACCGTAAATTTGCCACCGGTTCCGTCAGACATCCAGTCGGTCATCGTATAAGTCTGGTTTCCGAAACCTGCATAGCCAACATAAGGAAGGTAAGCCTGCAGACAGGCAATTTGATCGGCCTCTTCCAAATTCTGGAAATAATCACCAAACTGATCCATGGCAAGATAATTGACCTCGTAATACGAAATAATGCCATGTGCATAGTTGATAGATTCATCCTGGGTACCTACACTATACGTAACGGTGTTTTTACCTGCATTGTCCACAGTAACCCATACCGGTTCATCATGGATACCCTCGGGCAATTTAAAGGTAGCATAGTCTACTGCATCTACCGCATATTTCCCAACTACACGATCGCCCTTGATGAGATACATCGTATTATTATCTTGTGCCATCGCCCCAATAGACATTGCAGCTACGCCGGCAAACAGAATACTCTTAATAAATTTCATAACGACAATTGATTGATTTACTTTTTAATGATTTTTACCGATTTGCCGGATACATTTACAACATAAGCCCCGCTCTGGAGATCCGATAAATCAAGATTCAACACATCTTCGCTGCTTTTGCCTCGCTTAACAAGGTTACCCGAAAGGGAATATACAGCCACTTCTGCTCCTTCTGCGGCTCCGGAAACATGGAGCACATCACTTACAACAGTAGGCCAAACAGCTATCGACCCATCAGAAACGAGATCTTTTATACCGCTAACCTGGACGCCGATATTAATCTTTTCTATATCCGACATCTCTATCGAAGTTTCGTTTCCGGAAACGGTATAAACCGTAACTTGGTTGTCACCAACAGCAATCTTGTTTATCTCCGGAAAGGTAAGTTCCGAGATAATACCGTCTGCTCCTATGATGGCTACGCCAAGTTCTTCCGCATTTGCCGTCATTCCAATAGTAGTGACGGCTGCCATCAGCAATGAGGCAAAAACTGGTCTAAATTTCATAGATTATTATTCATATTCATAATTTTATGCAAAGTTAATACTTTTTCTTCTCATTTACAAACATACATACCATTTTGTCACCACTTTTCATAATTAATTGTACAACATTAAAGACGCCTATAAGATCCTATAGCTCAAACCCACGCCCAAATATGGTTGGAAACCTGCCGGAGTGATCCCCACACCGGCTTGAATACCGATACTAAAACGCCGCTGCCCACCGTTGCCGCCGCCAATGCTCACTACAGCAACCGGCCTTTTCAAAACAAGACTATCTAAATTAGGACGATATCCGCTCACATATGCGCGATAATCCTCCGACTCATATACCGCTTGTTCCATCGGTACGACCACTACTGCCGTGTCTGTTTCTGTACCGGCCAACGGCAACGCCTGCTCCACATGCTCCTTGACCTTAATATAGACAGGAACCTGACTGTATAGCCTCACAGTATCTCTAACCATCAAAACCTTAACATCCCCGTCACCAATCGGAACTTTCTGCCGCTTCCAATGCAAACCCACAAAAAAACACCCGACACACACAGCCAAATACACAATATATCTCATCACACAGACCCCAAATAATTCTTAATACCTGCTATATGAATTCTGGAAAGCAGCTCAAGACCTTCACCGCTCAAAAGGAATTCCAAATCCCTGGCATTGTCCATAAACATATTCTCTGTCAATACTGCAGGGCATACAGTATCACGCAACACAGCAAAATTTCCTCTCCAAAAACCGCAATCCGGAGTATGTCTATCACCAAGCAATCCACAATCCTTAGCTTCCATATAGAGACAATTAGCAAGACAACAACTGCGACCCGATGCTTTTGGCGCCACAAACACGCTCCAACCGTTTGGTTTCCTCCACCCTCCATTGCCGCTGGCATTCACATGCAAACTCAACAACACAGCACCGCTACCTGCTGCCATCCTGTTGACTCTACGACAACGTTCACCCAAACCCACATCGAAATCTTCCGGAACAACAAAACACCAAACCAATCCCTCCGACGTCAGTCCATCTCCAATCCTTCGGGCCAAAAGCCTGTTGAACTCATACTCTCGCAACCTGCCATCGGGGCTGCATTTACCGGCAGTATCTATGCCATGGCCATTGTCAAGTAAAATAATGTTTCCCATAGTATTTTAATTTTTATTACTCTGCAAAGTTAAGCACAGATACATATTAAAAAATGTGTTAATTATTTTTTAACTTTATAATTATTCATTATTTTTGTGAAAATATAGATTAGACAATCACAAACCACCCAAACCACGATGAATTATGAAATTGACCAATGCTACGAT
>CAJTUG010000065.1:0-657 GCA_910579605.1 uncultured Muribaculaceae bacterium
GAAATATGAAACTTGCCATTATTACTATTGGCGATGAATTGCTTTTAGGTCGCGTTGCCGACACTAATTCGGCAGTCATTGCCAATGCTTTTTCTCACGACGGGTGGACTATAACGGAATTTGCAACTGTAGGAGACAATAAAGAGACAATTTCTCAAGCTATAACACGATTATTAGCTTGTGCCGATCTTATAATAACTACCGGAGGTCTCGGTCCTACACGCGATGATATCACCAAAAATGTACTAATGGGAATTTTCGGTGGCGAGTTGGTTGAAAATAAAGTTGTTGCCGAAAATGTAGAAAAAATTTTCCGACAGAGAAATTTGGAATTAAATAGCCTTACACGCGCACAGGCAATGGTTCCCTCGTCGTGTAAAGTAATAAACAACACTCTTGGAACAGCTCCCATAATGTGGTTCCAGAGAGACAACAAAGTACTTGTTTCTATGCCTGGAGTACCATTTGAAACTCGAGGCATGCTCCCTGTGGTACAAAAAGAAATCCAAAATTATTTCAAACCACAGAAAAAAGAAATAAGAAATGAGTGGATAGTTTCAGGAATCTCAGAATCTGATTTGGCTGAAAAACTTGCAAATTTTGAAGATAAATTACCCCACAATTTCAAACTCGCATACCTGCCCAAGGCTCCGTTCA
>CAJTUG010000065.1:712-7168 GCA_910579605.1 uncultured Muribaculaceae bacterium
ACGCTCAAAATCTTTTTGAAATAATAGAGCCGTTGACAATTGCACAAGGCGAGCTATCGGTATCGGAATTGGTTCTTGCAGTACTAAGAAAAACGGGATATACGGTAGGGACAGCCGAAAGTTGCACAGGAGGTTCAATAGCTTCTTCTATCACAGCTATAGCCGGTTGCTCAGATATTTTCAAAGGATCTATCGTTGCATATTGCAACACTGTAAAACACAACATATTGGGTGTTTCGTCAATAGATTTAGAAAAATATGGAGCGGTGAGCCAACAAGTAGTGGAACAAATGGCTACAGGAGCTTGCAAAATTCTTGGGACCGATTGTGCAATTGCCACTTCGGGAATTGCAGGCCCTGGCGGAGCTGTTCCAGGGAAACCAGTTGGTACAGTGTGGATTGCAGCAGCTACACCAGCAAAAACTATTTCTAAAATTTTCCATTTCCCCGGCGATAGGCAAGCGGTTATCGCCAGAGCGACCAACCAAGCAATACTCATGTTAATCTCGGCTCTTAGTTAATTGATAATCAGAAAAAAATACTTATCTTTGCACCAGATTTAATAATAACCAATCAATATGAAACATTTCTACTCTTTGCTGATAGCCCTCATTTTGACAGGTATCGGCATAAAAACACATGCTCAAGTCCAATTTCCAGATGGGACAGAACTATTCGGATATAAAGAAAGCGGTTCTACGGCAGCATTCTACACAATCTATCCAAGCGCCTCTGCACAAATCCTCTGGGAAGACACACATTTCAAGACATCTTTCTTTAGCCCAATACGCGTAGCATGGTTCAATGGAGAGAAGCTCTGTGCGTATGCCGAAGATTACTCATGGGGTAGCCTCATGGGTAGCTTCTACGTAGAATACGATTGGGCTACCGGCACAGTACTTAGCTCTACCTCGCTGCCCGATTGGAAAGCTCCTTGTATGCTTTATGGCGCTTACAATCCCAACGACGGTGTTGTATATGGTTACGGCATGGATGCAAACAACAACAAAGCTTTCATTACAGCTCCTGCCAATAATCCCGGTGCTTTCACTGTGGTAAAAAATGTTACCGACGAAGAGTATTGCCACGGAGTAACGTGGAACAGCACAGAAAACATAATAGTGGGTATACGTGCAGATGCATCTCTTGTAAAAATCAACCCCGACGGCACTCAAGAAAACATATTCAACACAGGTATTAAGACTGCCTACAAGGCTGAAATGCAACCTGCCTCGGCTATTGCATGGAGCGAGACACAAGGAGTATATTATTGGAATCCTATGTGCTATACAGAGACTGGAGATGAATTAAAGGGTTTCCTCTACTCTATAGACACCAAAACCAGCACGGTGTCACAATTCCCGAACTACGACGGATTGAGCTATAAATTGTTGCTTGCAATTTGCAAAGGGGAAAAAACAGATATTCCCGAAGCTCCTTCTATTGCAGGTATAGACTATAATAATGCCAACAGCGTTACTGTATTGGTAACGCTACCAACTAAAACCGAAACCGAGCTTGAACTCAGCGGCGAGTTGTCGCTTGAAACATTTGTCGACGGACAAAAATATGGCGATACTAAATCTGCAGCCCCTGGAACTGAAATTGCAGTTGAATTCAATAATATACCAGAAGGTACTCACAATGTATCTTTCTCAGCAATGTCTGGTACATTAGTGAGCAAAGAATCTTCCAAAGAAATATTCTTCGGGAACGACACTCCCAATGCGCCCCAAGAAGTTGTATGGATCAACGATGTAATAGGTTGGAAAGCAGTAGATAGCGGCATAAATAGCGGTTATATAGATTCCGGAGCAATACAATATGAGGTATACATCAACGATAACCTTATAGCCACTACCGCCGAAACATTCTATCTCTATGAGTTGTCGGAAACAGGTGATTTGCATATTGAAAGAGCCTCTGTCAAAGCTATATGCAACGGAAAAACCTCAGAAGCAGGAACCTCAGAACCTCGTCTTGCAGGTAATGCAATGCCTCTGCCTTTAAATATAAAACCTAACCAAGAAGACATTGCTTTCTGCACATTCTATGATGCGAACAAAGACAACAAAGGTTGGAGATATCTTGAAACTGAGGGTGCTTTTGAATCAGGCTATTCTGAAACCCAAGACATGAACGACTGGATTTTCCTTCCTCCTGTAGAACTTACCCCCGAAGCGTTCTACATATTCACCATGGAAAATAGACGCAGGGGAGCATTCTTCTCTCAAGAATACCTTGAAGTAAAATACGGTAATGCAGCAAATCCCGATGCAATGACAGGTACACTGATAAGAGAATTCCAAGTTCCTACAGAATATACCGTACAAGATGTATCTCTAAGAGTTCCTACCCAAGGACGTTATTATATTGGAATACACTGCAAGAGTTCTGCAGACCAATATGGCATCTTAGTCAAGAATATTAAACTTGAGGAAACAAAAGTTACCGAAGAGTCGCCATCAAATATCAACAATCTCAAGATTATTCCTGGTGAAAACGGGGCTCTCCAAGCTCAAGTTTCTTTCTCTCTCCCTACAACGCTCATAAACGGTACCGAAATCGGAAACTCTACCGATCTTTCTGTTGAGATCGAAGCTGCCGAAACAATTACTCTTCAGGGCAAACCAGGCGAAGCCATGAATGCGACAATAAAAACCGTTCAAGGCACAAACAAAGTTTACTTTACCGTTCTGATGGGTAACGCTATTGGCGAAAAAACAGAGGCCGAGGTATACACAGGCGAATTCATTCCGTCTTCTGTAGTTAATCTAAGCGCAACGGTTTCGGAAGATATGCAAAGCGCAACGCTCAAATGGGAAGCTCCTCTCGTTGGTATTGACGGTGGATACATAAACCCCGAAAACATCAAATACAATGTATATAAACTCACCAGCTCTCTCGCCGGCGATTTCTGGGACTTGATTGAAGAAGGAACTCAGGATCTTTCATATACATACCATGTAGAAGAAATTATGCAAGACTATTATGAGTTTAGCGTAAAAGCTACCAATATTGCCGGTGTTTCGCCCCAGGCAGCGGAAACTTCTGCAGTTCTCGGACGTCCACATGATCTTCCCATGTATGATGATTTCAACACAGGCACTTATATCTACGGCCCGTGGATTACATATATTCCCACACCAGACTATCGCACACAATGGGGTATTCTCCCTCTTGAGGTAATACCTTTCCTTGAAAACGAATACGACAACGCCGTTTGTGCAATGGGACTCATGGAGAATGGTAAAGGCAAAGCTGGAATGCCAATATTCACAACCAAAAATCTTGAACAAGCAAGCATAGAGGTAGATTTCTGGACAGGTGAAAATGCCGCCTCTAATATCCATATCTCAGGTACTACGTTCGGATTAGATAAAGACATTTTGGTTGGTTCTGTAGTATACAACGGCACTTGGAACAAACAATCTTTCAACCTGCCACAGGAACTCTTAGGAAAAGATTGGGTTCAATTATTTGTTGAAGGCGATTTCCCGGAAGGCACTGCTCAATGGATTCTCCTTAAATCTTACAACGTTAACGACAAACCTGCCGGAATAGACAACATAGAAAATAATGGACAAATATCAATAAAAGCAACCGAAGGAGGTCTCGCAGTATTTGTTGATGAACCCGAATACATCTCTATATTCACTCCCGACGGTAAAGCTATCTATGCAGGCCAACTTTCGGACGGCAATAATTACATCAACCTTCAAAAAGGCATATATATTGTTGCTTGTGGAAACAACAGAACAAAAGTAGCCGTTAAATAAACAATAATTCCAGCATATTTAATCCCGGACGAGAATAACATCCTGCCCGGGATTTTTTATTATAAATAGAGATACAAAAAACAAATTATATTCACACTTTTCACCAAGCGATGGCAAAAACAATGAAAATTCCAATAACGCCGCAGCCTCAGCATGAAAATCTTTTTGCAAGCAAATTATGGTTTCAACAAACAAAAGGCAGCCCAGCAGGAATATTCAACTTTAAATAATGTTAAAACCACAAACTTTTGTACTTGAAAATTTGCACAGAACATAAAAAGCTTATACCTTTGCAATGTGTTTTTCATGGTATAGATTTAAGGTTAAAATTGATTGGGTGTCGTGAGACAGCCAATTTTTTTTATTTATTTTATAAGTTATATATCTTTGAATCAACAACTTGATGATTGTATGCAATGATTTCACGTCTTATGCCCGTGCTTTTTCATGTACATTCTGAGCATTTTCTGTGCATAAATGAACTCTAATGTTTACAATATGTTTACAATTTTTCTCTATTAAAGAACATGGCTAATTTCAAAATATGTGTTAGGAACATCAGGCAAGACGGTTTGTATTCGGCCTACATACGAATAACCCATAACCGGTCGGTTGCTTATATCAAAACAGATAAAATTGTGGCTAAGGAGTATTTGGACTCTCATGGCAATGTTAGCGATGATTTCGTTCTGAGGTATTGCGGTGGGCTGCTTTCTTCTTATATTGAACGGCTTAATGGCATTGACATATCGCATATGACAGCAAAGGAGGTCAAAGATTTATTACGTTCCGGGGCTGACGTCTGTTCATTTTCAGAGTTTGCCCTGCGATATACGGAGCGTTTGTGCAATCGAGGGCAGCTCGGGACATGGAAAGCCTATACCACGGCTGTGAAAAGTCTGGAGAGATTTGTGGGAAGCTCAAGGATTCTTTTCAGTTCGTTGACTTATGGTGTGCTTTCTGCTTGGATTGATTCGCTTGAAAACACCCGAAGGGCAAAATCTCTTTATCCTACTTGCATCAGACAGATTTTCAATGAAGCTTACACTTTAAGGGATGATCCAACTGAACGTATGTCGTTGTTGCCTTTGAATCCTTGGACAAAAATTGGGATTCCAGAAAAGGAATTGTCTGAGAAGCGTGCTGTACCTGCCGAGGAATGTCGAATTTTCTTTTCTTGGTCAACTGACAGACCCAAATGCACTAAACGCCAACAGGTTGGTAGAGACGTAGCTATGCTGTCTATTTGTCTTGCCGGGATGAATACTGTGGATATTTACAATTTGAAAAAGAGCGACTATTATGGAGGTGTTTTGCACTACAGAAGGTCCAAGACAAAAAGCAGACGTAATGACGGGGCTTATTTTGAAATACGTGTCCCAGAGATTTTAAAAAGTGTGATAGATCGCTATTATGCGCCGAAGAAATCGGATTATCTTTTTTGTTTTGCTGAGTGGTATTCGGATGCTGTTTCTTTTAATGCTGTTGTTAATTACGGGATTAAACTTGTGTGCAAGGAGTTAGGTTTGCCAGATAATTATTCTTTTTACACGTTCCGGCATACTTGGGCGACGACGGCACAGAACGACTGCGGGGCGAACTTGGCTGAAATTGGTTTTGCGATGAACCATTCGCAGCATCACAAAACTACCCGCGGATATGTTAAGTTTGATTTCCGTCCGGCATGGGAACTTAACGAGAAGGTGATCGATTTCATTTTGTTTTCCGATAAGCCGTCAAGCCGAAAGAAGAACGAGAGCGAGAGCGAGACGATGTTCAAACTTTCGCCGAAGATGCTTATAAGGGCATGCGCTTTTTTCCGAGGCCGCTGTGTGGCCTCTTTTGAGGACATCGGCTGCGGCAGCATAGACGTGGTTATCTCGCGGCTTGTTGCCGACCTGCCCGATGATATTCCTGTGCGCTCAATGGTGCAATTCAAGATTGTCAATCTCGACAACGGGAAGGTGGCTACCTATGAGCGTATGAAAGGCAAGGGTTTTTAACTGTGTCCTCGGTCGGGAGAAGAAGCGCCGCGAGATGTCGGCGGACCATCCAGTACCCAGCGGGCAATTTTGTCGGCGCGTCGCAGATGGTATTCAATTTCATCGTCGGTCATATAACCGCCTGGAAGATCAAGATATTTTTGCCGTAAGTCGTAGAGAGAGGGCTTGCGGGCGAAGAGTCGTTTGAGGATATTCATGCCTTTCCCGTGGTTTGGCTTACTGGTAATCGAACATGACATGTTGCCTTGCGACCGCAGCGATGTCCGCGATTTCGGATGCGTTTATGTTGTCGCCGACGGTGATTTGTATTATCACGCCGTTGTTGGCGGCTATTCTTGCGAGACCTGAGATTTCCGAAAACCGGAAATCGTCGGATTTTATCTTGACGCAAGCTCCTTTGCGGATGATGTCGGCGATTGCGTTATATGTTTTTTTCATTCTGTCGGTTATTTTTGTGCAAAGATAATCACGGCGGGGCCGTCTGCATTTTTAACTTGTGGGCGGCTCTCTCTTTGGCTTCGCCTTAAAGAGGCTGCACTCAGCATAGCCCGGCAAGTTCGGCTCTGCGCTTGTTTGCTCTCTTTTTCTTTTTGCGCGGAACTTTTTTCTTTTTCTCTCTACTATGCGCTACGAGAGCGACAAAAGGCCGAGAACTCTACCCTGCCGCAAAGTCA
>CAJTUG010000066.1 GCA_910579605.1 uncultured Muribaculaceae bacterium
CTGTAACCTTCTGATCCGTAGTCAGATGCTCTATTCAGTTGAGCTAAGGAGCCAGTGCTTGGCTGTTGCCTTATTGCGAGTGCAAAATTACAACTTTTTTTTCACTCCACCAAATTTTAGGTCTTTTTTTTCAGGTTTTAATGAAAAAAAATCTTCCGTCAACCACAAGTATAGATAATCGCACCCGAAAAACATAAGAAATTATTAACTTTGCGGTGCAAAAATTCACTTAGTATTCTATTTAAACAATATAATACAACCAAGTCTATATGGAATATATATCTAATTCAACAGCTATTTTATGGATAATGGCATGCTGCGGCGGTGTGTTGCTGGCACTCCTTGCCGGTTCATTCGCCATGCGGAAAAAACGAAGCAAATCGCATCAGCCGCCGCACATGGAATGGCAGAGGCTACGAAAACAAGTAGAAGACGCATATATGGACTACGACACGGCAAGAAAGGAAACATTTATGCTGAGAAACAATTGTATGCGCTATTTCGAAATAAGCCTGCAGCTAAACGACCCGGTTACCGCCGATGGCATAGAAAACAACAAAACCAATATCCTAATGCCCTTGCGCATGGCTATTGAAGATGCCACCAAACAAGAAAACAAACACAAAGAAGAGCTTTTAACACTCAGTTTTGAGGAAATTTTAGAAAACGCCGGTATATTTATAAGCAACCTCCCAAGACCCGACGCCTCAGAATTGGAGAAAGCTAAGAATTTTGTTATCTTTGCAAACGAACAAAAAAGAAAGATGGAAAACGATCCCAAGAATAAATTATTCCGCAAAGCCTATACTTTGTTAAATCCACTGTATACCGATTTTGCAAAAGGAGCAAAGCCCGAAGAAGATCAAGACAGCCTTGGTCTTAGACTTGCTGCCCTTAGAAGCTCGGTTGATATAGCCCTGCAAGAATGCAACTTGGAAATCATCTTCCCACGAATCGTAAAAAAATCCACAGGCGCAGTAATAGCCCAAAGGCTTTCAATGAACTGAGAATAATAAATGAATGTAGATAAATTGTCTGTATTTTCTCAATCTCCCCACCAAAAACAATGGAAATAGACAGTAAACGGTTAATCGCAAGCTTCGTAAACAAAACAGCAACGCTAACGAACGCCAAAATTTAGCGACTTTCATATCCGAGAATCCAGCTCGCTTTGACCTTGTTCTTGAAAAACTACGAGAACGAGCAATGATAGAAATGGGATTGGATCCTAATAGTGATTTTCTGCCCGAACATATCAGACATTGCGTACCATCGGCCAAGGACCACATTTTCGACGAAAGCGCACCAATGTCGGCAGCAATGCCTTCGCCTGCTCCTTTAGGGGCTGCGGCAAATGCAGCAGGCTCTTTCATGTCGGGGATATCGCATATTGCACATATTATGTTTAAACCTAAAAGTGCTGCTCCAGTCTACTCCGCAAACCGGCAACAGCCTCAACCCAAAAGCACTTCGGAACTTCTTCGCAGCGAAATCTTCGATTGCGAAACAGAGTAATCCCCAAACACAAAACATTGCATTATATTTTCTGGCGCCACATAGAATTCTGTGACGCCAATTTTTTTGCACACAGACATAGGGACAAAAAAAAGTCCTATACTCTTTTCTTCAAAGTGTAGAGGACCTAAGCCAAGAGGCATTGATTTGTGATTCAAGTAAAACTGTTAAATAGAAACTGTGTACATTTCTTATGAAGATTATATCATACTTACTTTAAATCCTTCTCATCCGCCAACAACAGCCTCACGGCTATTTAAAACGGATGTGCCTTGAACTTAGATCTGATAAGTTGTAAATAATTAAAGGCCTAAGACAAAGCTGAAGAGACTCTTTTAAAATCCAATACAAAGGTAGGCATATTTTTTCATCTCCACAAGCACAAATCTGGTAAAAGTCATTAAATGCAGCCAAATGCACCACAATTTAACATTAATTCATATTCAGATACCACAATTCACAAACAAGCGGCTAATAATTGCCAAAGTAATTCTAATAAAATAAGTCAATATTAAATCATATAAATTTGTTGTTGTCATTATTTTGTATTAAATTTGTTGCATTAAACACATACACATGCAAAAAATAGCAACTTTCCTCAAAATCATCACAATCTGCACAATATCCCTGCTTTTAGGGACAATAGATGCACACGGAATCAGGACTTCGGAAAGAGCCCAAATAGCCGACAGCCTTACAATGGCATTGCAGAAATCAAACAACGGGAAAGACAGCCTACTAATACTCTACAATCTTTTTGACCTTTCACAAGGCAAACAACGTGGCAAACGTGCAGAGGCTGTATGCAGAAAAGCATATGAAATAGGCGACAATGAAGCATGCTTAGACGCTTTGAGACATTTAGCCAACATAAATTCCAACAACGATAGCGTTCTCTGCACAATAGAAAATTCGCTCCATGAATTTGAACAGCATCCACAGCATATCGAGACAAGACTATTTGTCCGCATGCTCAGAATTGCACAACAGATAAAAGAAGACAGCGAAAGCGACATAGACGCAACAATCAACGACCTCCTTGCAAAAGCCACACTCAGCAAGCCTAAAGAACACATAGACCAAGTAGAGCTACTATTTGCAATAACAGTATACCTTGGCGAACGAACCAAAGGCACTCTGTTTGAAAAATATTTCAACAAATTAGACCAAATGCTGGACTCTTTGCCCGTGAACACAGGCACAGTGAGAAACCTTGTATACACGCGTAGCAGCATCCCTTTCATGAAGACACACAACTTTAAACGGGTACTCGAGTTAAACAAGAAAACTCTTAACGTCATAGACTCTCTGAGGCTTGATTACAACGCAAGAGGACGCATATACCGCGATTTCTCACACAACCGCTATAACTCATACCGGCAAATGCTTACATGCTATCCCGAGTTATCGCAAGCCGAAATAAATCTATTCTACAAAAAAATACAGGAACTTGCCGCTCAAGACGACTGGGTGAACTATGACATGAGCCACACCAAACGTCCACAGATTTTCTACTATCTCGCCACAGACCAACTGGAAAAAGCCATTCCTCTCATCAAAGAGCAACTTGAGAAAAAAGGGCAAGAAAATGTGAGGAGTTTGTATCTGGAAGTAATCTCAAATGCACCAGAAGGACTTGTAGACAGCAAAACGCAGCTTGCTGCAGCCAAAGAACTCAACACCATCCTGCAAGAAAAAATAGACTCTAAATTCAACGAACGATACCGCGAGCTCCGTATTATCTACGATCTCAACGAAGCTAAAGAGCGGCATGCCCGCGACGTCATAGGAAGCCAATCCGACCGCATTCACAGATATCACATATTAGCAATAATAGCATTAGTCGTATTGATAATCTTATGCATACTCTTTGTCAACCTCTATAAGAAAAACCGACGGATCAAAAACCTTATGACCGAATCGGCAAAGGCAAACGAAGAGCTAATAACCGAGCGCGACAAACTCAAAAAAATCCAAGCCGACCTTATACAAGCACGAGACAAAGCCAACAGCGCAGATAAACTCAAATCAGATTTCATAAACAACATGAGCCATGAGGTAAAGACTCCTCTAAGCGTAATTGCTGAAAACTCTCGCGTTATAGTAGACTGCATTCCCGAAAATCAGCGCCCATATCTTGAGCGCTTCGCAGAAACAATAGATGTAAACACAAAACTCGTGTTGACTTTGGTCAACGACGTTTTAGACATTTCATCGTTGGAAAATAATCATATGACCGTTGAAACCTTTCCAACATCAGCAATAAGAATCTGCCGTCTGGCAATAGAAAATGTATTTGGAAACATATCCGACAAAAAAACAAATCCTGAAATCGTTTGCAGATTCAACCAACACGCCGACGTTCAACTCCGCACCGACGAACGCCGAGTAATGCAGATACTCATGAACCTGCTTGCAAACGCCCGAAAATTCACAGACCGCGGTTCTATAACCTTAGATTTCAAACTACAAGGCGACGACATACAATTCATCGTAAGCGATACCGGTATAGGAATCCCCGATAACTGCAAAGAAAAAATCTTCGAGCGTTTCATTAAACTTGATCCCACCACACAAGGCTCCGGATTAGGACTTTACATAAGCCGCAAACTGGCAGAACTCATCGGCGGAACATTAGAACTCGACACCGACTATTTAGGCGGTTCTCGATTTGTGCTTACAATCAAAGTTTGACAACCAAAGCACACATAGCGCACCTTTATTGCCAAAATATTACATAAGCCTCGCAACAATTGGCAATATTATTTTTTAATGAGAGCTAAATCACTGTAGATTTCTTTTGCCGCCTCCATTGCAGCATCGGAATCCCCAAGGATATCAAGCATCTGCCCATAGCCTTCCGTCTGCATTAACTGCTCCGGCGAATTTTTGCGCAACAATGGAGCAAAAACATCGGCAACCCTTTCCGGAGTACAATCATGAAGCAACATTTCTGGAACAACCGCTTTATTGCATATCAGATTTGGCAACGATACAAATTTCACGTCTAATATCCTGCTCATTATCTCATAAGCTACCTTAGACCCGTTAGCACGGTAAAGCACAACTTGCGGAACTTTTGCAATTGCAGTTTCCAACGTTGCCGTACCGGATGTCACCAACGCCCCTGCGCAATGGGCCAAAGCTTCCGTGGCATGCTCAGGGCGAATCAAAGGTATCTCCTTGCGACCCACAAACGTTGCATAAAAAGCATCTGCAACCCCAGGAGCACCTATAATAAAAGGCCTGTATTGCGGAAAAGTATCCATAGCTGCAATCATAACCGGGAGGTTATTACGTATTTCTCCCAAACGACTACCAGGCATAAGCGCCACCAAAGCACGGTCACGCAATCGGTACTTTGCAAGAAAATCTTTGCGCCCGGGAGCAGCTTCTATCCGTTTTTTCATCTCCGATACCGACGGATTTCCCACGTATATAGCCTCTCCTCCGTTTTGCCTATAAAACTCCGGTTCAAAAGGAAGGATGGAAAACACACGACGCACTACCTTCTTTATTGTATTTATGCGCCATTTTTTCCACGCCCATATTTTAGGCGATATATAATAATACACAGGTATCCCCATTTTTGATGCATACTCCCCAACTTTTAGATTAAAACTCGGATAATCTATAAGTATAAGCGCATCAGGCTGAGCCAACTTAACTGTCAACTTGGCTTTTTTCATATTTTGACCTATCTTGCCGATATTACGGAGAACCTCACTAAAACCCATAAAGGCCATTTGGTTGTAGTGGACAACCGGTTCTTTAGCCGCAGCCAACGCCATTCTGTCACCCCCCAAAAAAGTAAAAAACGAGTCCTTATCTATCAGTTTTAGCGCCTCTATCAAATCAGCAGCATGAAGGTCGCCAGAAGCTTCGCCGGCTATAAGAAAATAGTGCATATTACTTAACTCTTTTTTTTACGAAAAAATCTTGCATCAACGCAACGCATTCATCTTGTAACACACCTTGAACAACAACAGCCTTAGGATGGAACGGGCTTGCCCCGGGACGTAAAATAGTAGAATACCCCCTTTTAGAATCTGGAGCGCCATAAACAATCCGTCCTATCCTGCTCCACCCTACCGCTCCTGCACACATCGGACATGGTTCAACAGTTACATACAAGGAACAATCAGAAAGAAATTTACCGCCTAAAGTTTGCTCGGCAGCAGTTATAGCCAACATTTCGGCATGGGCCGTTACATCTCCTAATGCCTCTGTGCGGTTATGTCCACGACCTAAAATCCTACCGCCGCCAACTACTACAGCTCCAATGGGTATTTCGCCTTCTTCCCATGCCATACGAGCCTCGGCAAGCGCAAGGCGCATATAATATTCGTCTTGAAACGTCTGCATAGCATCAAAGCTCTATCACCATGCCCTCATTGGCTGCCACTACATTCTGAAATTCCTCTCCTGCTTGCGCCACCAATTCACTCGCATCCAAGACCACACTGCTGTAGTGCCCTATGACGAGCTTTTTAACGCCAGCTCGGCGAGCTATCTGAGCAGCCTGTCTGGCTGAACTGTGACCGCGACCCAAAGCCAAATACGCCCTATCGTCGCCATACGTGGATTCATGATACAAAACATCTACACCCTTCACAGCTTCGGCAACTTTGAGACAAAACGAAGTATCCGAGCAATAAGCATAGCTCCTGCATGGAGAAGGCTCTGTTGTAAGTATGTTGTTGGGAATCACCCTTCCATCAGGCAATTCCAAATCAGCTCCATCCCGAAGCGAATTCATCATATATTTGGGCACATTATAAAACTTAGCCATTTCGCCATTGATATGCCTCGACTTGCCTTTCTCGCGGAAAATATAACCCACGCATGGAATACGGTGATAAAGTTTCAAGGGAACGACCTCAAAGGTACGGCTTTCGAAATCAACAACAGGGTTTTCAGGATCTATTATATCAAACTTCAGTGTAAAAGTCAAGGAATGCGCAACTACATCAAGTATTCTTTTGAGCAATTCTGCACCTTCGCGGAAAATATGCACCGTCACCGTTCCCTGCACCGAATGCAAAGCCATAGTAGAAAGTAAGCCTGGAAGACCCAAGAAATGGTCGCCATGAAGATGTGATATAAAAATGTCCGTAATCTTGGCAAAAGAAATATGGAAACGGCTAAGCTGCAATTGAGTGCCCTCCCCGCAATCCATAATCAGAACCCTACCATTATAGCATATCGCCTGGGCAGATGGCATATGGCGCGTATTCGGTTTTGCCGATCCGCATCCCAATATTGTGACTGTGAAATTTGACATACGACAAAATTAGTAAAAAACGGCGGAATATAGTAAAAAAAAGCTAAAAATGTGGACTTTAGGATACCCCGACACAACAAAAAGGCATACTTCCGCGTATTAATAATAGCAACAGCAGAAAGAAGTAAAGTATTGAATT
>CAJTUG010000067.1 GCA_910579605.1 uncultured Muribaculaceae bacterium
GAACGACAAGTTCGGCATCGTAGACGGCTTGATGACAACCGTTCACTCTACAACAGCAACCCAGAAAACCGTAGACGGTCCTTCTATGAAAGACTGGCGTGGTGGCCGTGCTGCTTCTGGCAACATCATCCCCTCTTCTACCGGTGCTGCTAAGGCTGTAGGTAAAGTTATTCCCGAACTCAACGGCAAACTCACCGGTATGTCTATGCGTGTCCCCACCCTCGACGTATCTGTAGTTGACCTTACTGTTAACCTCGCTAAGCCCGCCACTTACGAAGAAATCTGCGCTGCAATGAAGGAAGCTTCTGAAGGCGAACTCAAGGGTGTTCTCGGTTACACCGACGAAGACGTTGTTTCCAGCGATTTCCTCGGCGATACCCGCACATCTATCTTCGACAAGAAAGCCGGTATCCAGTTGACACCTACTTTCGTTAAGATCGTTTCTTGGTACGATAACGAAATCGGTTACTCTAACAAAGTTCTCGATCTCATCGCTACCATGGTGAAAATCAACGGCTAATCTATAGCGAATCACCTTACAAGAAATGCGTTTCCTTATGGGAACGCATTTTTTTTCTGCATATATGTGGAAATGCGATTGCGAAATAGGTTCGGAATCATTATCTTTGTAGGTATAAAACCAAGCAACAGCGCCATGAATACATACAACTTTGACTGCGTTATAGACCGCCACGGCACTTCGGCGGTGAAAATAGACCGATTAGACAGCGTATTCGGTCGTCATGATCTCACTCCATTGTGGATTGCCGACCTTGATTTTGCCGTATGCCCACAGATTACGGAAGCACTTCTTAAACGTCTGTCTCATCCTGTTTTGGGTTATTCCGAAGCCTCCGACAGCTATTGGCAGTCTATTATCAATTGGAATCACCGTCGCCATGGTTTTCTGATTTCGCGCGACGAGTTGTCGTTTATTCCAGGGGTAGTGAAAGGTTTTGCCTATGCGGTAAATTATTTTACCAAAGAGGGTGAGGGGGTTGTGATCCAGCCGCCGGTTTATACCCCTTTCCGTACAGTAGTGGAGGGAAATGGCCGCAAAGTAGTGGAAAATCCTTTGCTTTTCGACGGAGAGAACTACAGCATGGACCTTGAAGGCCTTGAAGAGGTGATATCTCGCGAGAAGCCCAAAATGATGATTCTCTGCAATCCTCATAATCCTATAGGCATCCAATGGGATAAAGAAACTTTGAGCCGTCTTGCATCTATCTGCCGCAAAGCCGGTGTAGTTGTTGTGAGCGATGAGATTCATGGAGATCTTATGCTTGGTGGCCGCAAACATATACCATTCCTTGCAGCCGGTAAAGATGCGGAGGAGATAGGAATAATGCTCGGGGCGCCGTCGAAGACTTTCAATATTCCGGGACTTGTGAGTTCGTGGATGGTTGTGAGGAATCCGGAATTGCGTAAGAAATACTATAATTGGCTTGAGGTTAACGAGTTTAATTCTCCTGTCATGATTTCTACTATCGGAGCTGAAGCAGCCTACAACAATGGCGAAGGTTGGCTTGATAAGATGTTGGAATATGTGGAGTCTAACATAGAATTTGTTATTGATTATACTCGCCGCCATATACCGGGTCTCAAGATTGTCAGGCCTCAGGCTTCGTTTCTCCTGTGGCTTGATTTCAGAGGGCTGCACTTGTGTCAAAAAGAGATAATGGACTTGCTTTTAGATAAAGCACATCTTGCGTTGAACGATGGCACTATGTTTGGCGAGCAAGGTAGTGGTTTTGCCCGTCTTAACATTGGAACGCCTCGTTGTGTTTTGGCGTCGGCGCTTGAGAGCCTCAGGGCAGCTGTGTGTGAGGTTTGTCCAGATTGTGTTAAACATTGAAAGAACGATGAACTACAGAATATTACCTCCGGAGGAGATTCTTGAAACTACCGTAGAACTTCCTCTAAGCAAGAGTATAAGCGCCCGAGAATTGATTATTAGTTATGTTTCGGGGCAGGAAAAGCCTGCGAAATTGTCGGCAAGCGCCGATACTTGCCGCCTTGCGGAGATATTGGATAAAGGCTTATGCCAAAAAGAAATAAATGCCGGAGCCGGAGGGACTACCTTCCGCTTTATGGCGGCGCTTTTAGCTGCAACAGAAGGGACAGATTGTTTGCTTTGTGCGGAGGACAGGATGTCGGAGCGTCCTGTTGCGCCTTTGGTCGATGCTCTCCGGTGTCTTGGAGCTGATATAGAATATGCCGGGAAAGAAGGGTGTCCGCCATTGCGTATAAAAGGCCGCAAGCTCAAAGGAGGTGAGTTGGAAACAGATGCTTCTGTAAGTTCCCAATTTGTTTCGGCTTTGATGATGGTAGTGCCTCTCATGGAGGGAGGCTTGCATATAAAGCTTCTTGGCGAGCAGGGTTCTGTGCCTTATATAAAAATGACGGCAGCAATGATGGGAGCTGCCGGTGTGGATGTAGAGACAGATCCCTATAATGTATGGGTGAAGGATATGCCTTATAAGGTTTTACCTCCAATGGCAGAACCCGATTGGAGTTCGGCGGCTTTTTGGTATGAGATAGCAGCTGTTACAGCCGGTTGGGTTACCCTTCCTGGCTTGAAGGAAAAGTCTCTGCAAGGCGACAGTAATGAGGCTATTCTTTTTGAGCGTCTCGGTACACTTACTGAGTTTGGCGAAGAGGGGGCAGAATTGTCGGCTACGCCTGATCTTTACAGTTTCTTGGAATGTCATATGGCAGATATGCCAGATGCAGTGCCATCGCTTGCGGTGACTGCAGCCTTGGTTGGTGTTCCTTTCCGTATGACAGGGGTTTCGTCGTTGCGTCATAAAGAAAGCGACCGTCTGGAGGCTTTATTGGCAGAGCTTTTGAAAATAGGTATAGTGGCAGAAATAGAGAACTATGGCGATACTTTGACATGGGATGGCCGTAGAGTGCCTGTAAATACTCTTCCGGTTTTTGATACCTACCAGGATCACCGAATGGCAATGTCGCTGGCTGCAGTTTCTGTTTTTATACCCGGGATAATAATAAAAGATTCTGAGGTTGTGGAAAAATCCTACCCCGGATTCTGGTCTGATTTGGAAAACGCAGGTTTTGTACTTGAGGCTGTGGAGGGCTTAGGAGAGTGATTATCCTCATTCTTGCCGGAGTGATAGTCTTGGTAGGGGCATTGCTTTATGTGGAGCATCGCATACATTTGCGTAGACATCCAGAACAAATACAAGAAGCAACCCCTCCGGCAGAAGAAGAGTGCTGTGGCATGCATATAACATGTGAACGTGATTCGTTGCTTGCGTCGGTGTCTGAAAAAATAGAGTATTACGATGACGAGGAATTGGATCGCTTTGCCGGCGTGGCAGCTGAAGATTATACAGAAGATGATATAGAGGAATTCCGTGATGTCTTGCTTACAACCCGAGTTGACGATATTGCCGGATGGGCACGCAGCCTGCAATTGCGAGGCATTGTTTTGCCTCAGGAAATCCGCGACGAGTTGCTTCTAATAGTTTCGGAGGCACGAGAGTCGCGAATGAATAAAAACGGCATTACGGTGTTGGAATAAATGCACACGATTTATGCTTGAATATTTACAATACGACTTTTTCCTTAATGCCTTGGCTGGAGTTACGCTTATAAGTATCTGTGCGGCTATAATAGGCACGTATATAATAAGCCGGCGTCTTGTGTCTATTGCCGGAGGTATAACCCATGCTTGTTTCGGCGGTTTGGGTCTTGGGTATTTTTTAGGCGTAAGCCCTGTAGCAATGGCGGCTGTTTTTGCTGTGGCGTCATCTGCCGGTGTAGAGTGGTTTACGCGAAAGTTCGGTCTTCGCGAGGATTCTGCTATTGCGGTGATCTGGGCACTTGGAATGGCACTTGGTGTGTTGTTCGTTTTCATGACCCCTGGTTATGTGCCGGAACTCAACGCATTTCTGTTTGGAAACATCATGACTGTTTCTGTGTCGGATTTATGGATTTTCGGGGCTTTCCTTGCTGTTCTGTTGCTTTTTTTTGCAGTTAAGTACCGCCAGATAGTCGCTATTGCCTTTGACCGTGATTTCGCGGCTGTTTCGGGATTGCCGGTGAGATTTATATCTTATACTATGACGGTTATGGTAGCCGTATGTATAGTTTTAACCATCCGTCTTGTTGGAGTAATGCTATTGATGAGCATGATGTCACTTCCAATGATAAGTGCAGAGATATTTTGCCATAAGTTCAAGTCGGTGATGTATGCATCGGTGTTGATTTCATTGGCTTGTTCTCTTGCCGGATTATGGATATCTACAGTTTTGGATGTTCCATGTTCTGCGTTGATTGTCCTTTTGATGGCTGCGACATTTATAGTCGGGAAAAGTGTTAAAATGATAATTTCTCGTTAGTCGTAGCGCAAGTCTTTCAGTTCCTTTTGCAGTCGTTTACGGGCAAGGAAAATTCGGCTTTTCACCGTACCAAGGGGAAGGTCGTAGCGTTGGGCTATTTCCTGATATTTGTATCCGGCTACAAACATGGCGAAACATTGGTTTAGTTCTGTCGGTAAATTGTTGAGAGCCTGTTGTATTTCACTTGTCGCAATTGCGCCTTCTGGAGTTTCATAGCCCGATTCTTGCGACATGTTTAGCTGATATAAATCTTCGGATTTATCTACTACAACAGCCGAGCGTACCATAGTTCGGTAGTTGTTTATAAACAGATTCCTCATTATTGTGAAAACCCAACCTTTGAAATTTACGTTGTCCACATATTTCTCTTCGTTGTCCAAAACTTTGAGTGTGGTGTCTTGGAGAAGGTCGTAGGCGTCTTCTTTGTTGTTTGTGAGAGTATATGCGAAGCTTAGAAGATTTCGTTGGAGCGATAGCAGTTTTGCTTGAAAGATTTGAGATCCCATAATTTGATAGTTTTAGCGTTAGGAGAGAGTTTTTGTCTACTATGGGCTAAACCCTCGTTTCAAAGTATAACGTATATTTATGTGTTTTTCCTTTGTATTTATGATTATTTTAGAAACATTACCATAAACAAAGGAATGTGTCTGCTTGAACTTTGGGTCTGCTGTTGGTGTTAATAATGAATATAACATATTATAACAGAGGTACAATGAAGAAGTTGATTGGTTTATTAGTGGTGGCAACTGCTATTGTTTTAGGGGGGTGTAGCCCTTTTTCGCTTGTCAACAGCGAGACTTATAATAATCAAGATGTAGCGTCTTACCATACATTCAAGATAGTAAGTCCGGCCGACGGGCATTTGCCGCCCGGCATGGAGATGGTAACTTACTATAACATCACTGCCGCTATTCGCGAGCAATTAGTTGAACGAGGTTTTAAAGAAGACCCAAATTCTCCGTTGTTGGTAAATATAGGGCTTACGGTACACCGTGAAATTGCCACAGAGCCGGCGCTCCCTCCGGGCTATACACCTTATGCAGGACCCTATTATAATGGGTACTATCCTTATTTTATGTATCCGAGGGATTACTATTGGGCAAACTATTATGCTAATGCTAAGGTGATAACGGGAATATATAAAGAAGGTGTGTTGACAATGGATTTGGTTAATATCCAAGAGAAGTTGCCAGTGTACTCGGCTTCGGTGGCTACCATTATGCAGAACGGCAATCCGCAGTTCCGTAATCTTGAGGGTATAGCTCAAGCGGCAGAGACTTTGTTTTCAAAATTCCCTGTTCCATTGTTGCCTCAGTATAGGAAATGAATTAACTGTTATTCCCAAAAGCGTCGCATAACAAATGCGGCGTTTTTTATGTGTTATAAAAATGATTGCGCCCTAATCTCACGATCAGGGCGCAATCTAAACCTTAAAAAATCTAATCCTATGAAAAAACTAATTCAATACTTTACTTCT
>CAJTUG010000068.1 GCA_910579605.1 uncultured Muribaculaceae bacterium
ATGCGGTAAGAACGGCCGGACTCGAATTTGTCGCCTTCCACCAACTTAGCGGTCACTTCTGCGCAATTGCCGGCATAGTCTACCTGGCAAGTGGAATTCCACGCACGTGGGGTATACAATGTGAGTGAATTAGAAGGAGCACCAACATTTATCCCGTGGAATTCGGCTGATTTGTCGCCGCTGGTTGCCATGCCGCCGTAGAAATTGAGACGGCAGATACGTGCAACACCTTCTGCATCCACAGAAAATTGGTAGTTTGAGTTTCCTGATTTATAAACTTCGTTGTCCACGATAGTGGCAGCAATAGGTGTACCTACTTGGCTGCTGCCGTCGGTAGCCTTGCCCGATGTCCAGAAAAAGTCGGCATTAGTTCCGGCAAAGAAAAGCGTATCGCCGACTGAGGCTTCTTCGGCCATCTTAGAGGTACGGGCCGTACCGGCAAGTTTATGGCCTGCGCAAACTCCGCGCATGGATACGCCGGGGGTCGTCAAGTCTACAGTAAGATAGAATACGTCCAATGGCGTCTCGCCTGAAAAATGGAGTTGGGTCTGTGTCGTTCCGGGGCCGACCTTGGCATGGAACAACGTGTCGATAGTCAGTTCTTTTCCGCCCAGGGTCATTGTCGGTTTCGACGCATATGCACCGAATACCATAGCAAGGGCAGGCAACAGGAGTAGTTGTTTCTTCATGGTGTAGTTTTAGGTACTGTTTAAGATGATTTTTTGCAAAAATACGAAAAAAAACAACAGCACAAAAGAAGCACCATTAAACTATTTTTCAAATAATTTTTGAGCCAAAACAGGAGGATATCCCAATTCTACAGCTTTACGGGCATCACGCCGAGCCTCTTCGGGGAGATAACGGTCGCGATTCAATCGTGCACGACATATGTACAATTCAGGATCTGTAGGATATTTAGCAATGCCCTCGCTTATAATTTCCGCAGCCTCCGGCAAATGTCCCAAAACCAAGCGACAATCGGCCATGGCTGCATAATATTCCGGTTGAGGGTCCTCTGCCAATAGTTTTTTTAAATATTCCAGAGCCTTTTGCTCCCGTCCAGTGAGAGAATATAGCGTAGATAGCGCAATTGCCGTGTCGTGGTGATCGGGGTAATTATTCGCCAGTATTTCAAAATCATCTTCGGCTTGGACAAGATTGCGGCGGTTGATACCTATCATGCCATGAAAATACCGGGCTTCACGATTCAGCGAATCTGCCGCTATTATTTTTGCAAAATCGTCTTGGGCGCGCAGATCATGCCCCATTTTGAGCAAAACTTTCCCCCGGTTGGCAAGCACTGTTTTCATGGATGGCGCTCTCTGCAATGCCTTGTCGAGAGTAGCCAAAGCCAATGAATCGTTATCCATGTAGGAATATACCATACCAAGATTACTCATAAGAAGAACCGTCTGTGGTTCGTCGGGTTTAAGCGATATGGCATCAAGCAGACGAGCTGCCGCTTCGGTATATTCTTGTGCAGCAATAGCTCTGTCGGCCTCACCACAAAGAATAAAATACGGGTCTTCGTCGAAATTGTCGGTCTGCGCAGCCAAAAAAAGAGGCAAAAGCGCAAAAAGGAGAGCAAAGATTTTTTTCATTTCCGTTTTTTGTCCGTGAGTTTTTCTGCAAACTCACCTGGATATACAAGCCGTTGACGCTTATGAGTAAACGCCCACACAATCAAGAAAACACCAAGCACGACAAAGGGTATGCTAAGGAGCTGCCCCATGTTGTATTTCATAGTCTCCTCAAATGCGACTTGGTTATTTTTAATAAACTCAATCAAGAAACGCGATCCAAAAGTACCCACAAGGAAAGTACCGAAAAGCAGGCCTGGACGCTCGCCGGCATTCTTTTTCCAATACATCCACATCATGAGAGCAAAAAGCGCAAAATATGTGAGAGCCTCGTATATCTGCGTTGGATGACAAGCAAGACCGTAATATTCCTGCTGCCATTCCTGGCTACGGACAAACATGAATCCCCAAGGCAATGTTGTCTCGTGACCGAAGATTTCGGAATTCATCAAGTTACCAATGCGTATAAGCCCGCCGACAAGTGCAATTGCCACAGTCAAACGATCGAAAGTCCACAACGGATTACGCTTGGTGGTAAATATGGAAAAAAGAATAACCGCAAGAATTATACCTATAGCTCCGCCATGGCTGGCTAATCCGCCCTCCCATGTAGCAAGAATCTTCCAAGGATGCTGCGAATAATAATCCCACTGGTAAAAAAACACATGTCCCAGACGTGCCCCCACAACCGTGGCTACACCTACATAGATGAGCAAAATGCCCATCCATTTCTCCGGGGCTCCTTCGCGTTTAAACATTTTTGCCACTACATTGAAGCCTATCCAAAAACCAATGGCAAACATCAGTCCGTACCAACGGACGGTGACGAAACTGTCGATTAAAACGGGATTAACATCCCAAGTGATGAATGAAAGCATAAGAGCCTAATTCTTATTATTTTTATTTCCGAAATATTCTTTTGTAGCCCTGCGCACACGAGGGCTGAGGTATAACACAGCTATCATAGTAGGGATAGCCATAAGGGCATAAAAGAGATCGCATGCGCCTACTGCCGTTTCCAACGGTACTACTGCAAAAATCACCAACGACGCAAGAAATACCCACGCATAGAGTTTACCTCGCTTAGTTCCGAAAAGGTAATTGGAGCAAGTGGTGCCATAGAACGAATAAGAAAACATGCTGGACATGGCAAAGCACACAACTATGCACATCAGCAAGATATCGCCATATGGGATAGCCTTGCGGAAAGCGTCCATCGCAACCTCCAGACCTTTCACTCCATCGACATCGATATTGCCGCACAAGAGAATGGCAATTGCCGTGAGAGTACACACGAGCCCCGAGTCTATACTTGGACCAAGCATTGCGATAAGTCCTTCGCGAACGGGTTTATCGTTGTTAGACGCTCCATGCATTATGGAAGCAGTACCTATACCTGCATCGTTCACCAAAGCCGCACGGCGAGCGCCTATTATTGCAATACCGGCAAGAGCGCCCAAACCAGCTCTTAGATTAAACGCTTCTGTAAATATACTTTTGAAAACCGCCGGAACACCGCTTATATTGGTTATTATTATATACAGAACCATGAGGAAATAAAGCCCTACCATGAACGGCACCAAAACCGATGCAACACGGGCAATACGCTTAATGCCGCCTAAGATTACCACTGCAACCACTGCGGCAACTGCGATTCCGAAAAGCAAACGGAAAGTCTTTATGTTATCCAAACCTGCAAAACCTCCGACAGCCGACAGCAACTGACTTCCGGCTATCCCCTCGGGTGTTGTAAAAGTGCTCATGAACGCCTCGGTAAGCTGGTTGGCGTTCATAATACACATGGTGCCGAAAAGCCCTGCAATTGCGAAAAACCGGGCCAACGGTTTCCATTTTTTCCCCATGCCCTGCTCTATTATATGCATTGGGCCTCCTTGAGGTGCGCCTTTATCGTCGCGGCCTTTATACATTATGGCTAAGACGCCCTCGTGGTATTTCGTGGCCATGCCGACAAGCGCGCTGATCCACATCCAAAAGATAGCACCCGGGCCACCCATTACCAATGCAATGGCAACGCCGGCTATATTCCCTAATCCAACAGTCGCAGCAATAACAGATGTCAAGGCCTGAACCGAGGATATCTGCCCTTTAGCGGAGTCGACCGACTGCTTACGGCGCAATTCGCCCAATGCTGCAGGCAGGCGGCGGAGAGAAACCAAACCTGAACTTATAAACAAGTATAGTCCTCCACCAATGAGAAGGAAAAACAAAGGATAGCCGCAAAGAATCTCGGCGGCATCTATAATTAATTGGCCTAACTTTTCAAACATAGCCACAAAGTTACAAATATTCCATGAACACACTATCTTTACACAGCTGCCTTTAACATTAATTACGCCCCTAAGAGCCAAAATAATATGTTTTGCAACATATTTATCAAAAAAATTTTTTTCTTCGGTAAAAATATTCTAAATTTGCCGCAACAAAATCAGATTTATCATCTTACTTACATTTCATTATAATTTATAGCATGAAAAAATTCTACACTCTTGCCTTGGCTGCTGCCATGGCGGTCAGCGCTTCTGCTGCTAACCTTTACCTCGTGGGCAACGGCGAGGGCCTTGCCTGGGAACCCGAAGCCCCTCTCGTGATAGAATCCGCAAACGGCGTATTCTCTTTTGATCTCAAGAATTGCGAGCAGTTCAAAATGTCTACAGAAATTGGGCCTTGGGATGTATTCAACACCGGCGCTCTCTTTGCTGATATTTCCGAAGAATCTGCAATAGGCCAGGCTCTTCCCCTCGAAAACAATCCCGATCCTAATATTTCTTTACCCTGGTTCGGCGACTGGCATGTTGAAATCCCCGAAAACTATGCAACCATCACCATCACAAACCTTTCGGCAAAACCCAGCGGCTTTACTAAGGTTTATATACGCGGTGCTGTAAACGATTGGGGAGCTCCCGACGATTGGGAATTAAAGACAAGCGACGGCATTGTTTATTGGTTCAACTGCGAAGGCGACCACACCCTCCCCGTTGGTGAATTCAAAATTGCCGACGCTAATTGGGGCAGCATCAACTACGGTGGCGGCGGCGAAGTAATTCCCGACTACTCTGCAGTAGAATGGAACTACAATGCCAACAACTCTGTTATTGGTGAAGAATACACCGGAACAATAAAATTTGAACTTTCCAACGGTCCACGCAACCCTGCACCTGTGACCCTCTATCCCGAAATCGTTGAATGGGAAGGTTTTGGTTCAGGCGTTGAAGAATCTATTGTTGCAGGCAACGAAGCTACCGTTTACTACAACCTCCAAGGCATTCGCGTAGAGAATCCTCAGAACGGTCTTTTCATTGCTCGCCAAGGCAATAAAGCCACTAAAGTCCTTGTGAAATAAGAATCACTCTCCTTATTAACATAAAACACAATAGGCGAAGCGCACCGGCTATCCGGTGCGCTTTTTTATATCTTGCTTTTGATTTACGGAAATATAATGCCGAAGTGCGCAATGGCATTGCGCACTTCGGCAAATCCGTTCTATTTTTCCACTATATCGGGATTGATTTCCTGTAGTTTAGCTATAAATCTATCAGTATCCTTTGGAGAAATATCTACCGGCATAGAACTTTTAAGGACGCTCTTGTCTGTGAGAGTTATCCTGAGTCTGTCTAAAGACAACACCGCCGAGACAGAACCCTGCACTGCCACTCCATGCTCTTTTTGAATTATGGCAATTTTACTGATTGGTATCCAAGTCCAATGGAAAAATTTCCTTATACCCAATTTATTTTCGCGAATCTGATATTTAACCCCACAAATAGCACAAATCCATAAAACGAGCATCGACAAAGCTAAAAAAACGCCAATAAGAGTATCGCCATCTATAGCAGGGCCAATAATGCAAGCCAATACAGTTATACCACATACAAAATATATCCACCAGTCTATTTTAGGAGCAAAATCTATTTTCATAGTTAAGTAAGGTAAAAAGTTAAGCATTGTGCGGACTCCACGCTGCCTCGCCAACCGAAAAAATACTCTGGCCACGGAAGCTGAGAGAAGCTGTTTATACATACGAAAAACAAAAAACGCAGCCTTTTGAGCTGCGTTTTTATGCTTTTGATAGTCGGGGTGACTAGACTCGAACTAGCGACCTCACGCCCCCCAGACGCGTACT
>CAJTUG010000069.1 GCA_910579605.1 uncultured Muribaculaceae bacterium
GAAGATTTGCTCGTTTCGTTTTAGAATTGTGCACGTTTCGTTTTCGCGATTATAAAATGCCCTAAAATTATCCATTTGCTATATTTTTCGTGCAATAGCTTGCTCATTTTGTAAATAATTTGTAAATTTGCCCAACATTTTGTAAAACCGTCATAATAGTATGGAGAAAATAGATAATCTTGACCGCAATATATTGAGAATCGTAATGCACAATGCGCGTATTCCTTCTAAAGATGTAGCAATGGAATGTGGAGTTTCGCGTGCTGCTATACACCAACGATTGCAACGACTTATAGACCTGAAAGTTATAACAGGTTCGGGATACCATGTAAATCCGAAAATTCTCGGTTTTGCAACATGTACTTATATCGGGGTGAACCTTGAACGCGGCGCTATGTACCGCGACGTGGTTCCGGAACTCGAAAAAATCCCCGAAATTGTTGAATGCCATTTCACAACCGGACCATACACAATGCTCATTAAGCTCTTTGCACGTGATAACGAGCATCTTATGGATTTGCTGAACAATAAAATCCAAATGATTCCGGGTGTGACCGGAACAGAAACCCTTATATCTCTTGAACATTCGATTCACCGCGAAATACCTATTTACCTCAAAGAAGATATGGGAAACTCGTGCATTGGAGATTGATTTAAAGGATTGTTGCAGAATTTGACTTGAAAACCATAACTAAAATACCGCGATAACACGATGAAAAAGATTTTTGCTGCCATGCTTGGCGGCCTTGCCGTTTTGGTAGGTTGCAGCCAACAAAACAAGACAACAGAACCTGCCGCGGAACCGGAAGGCGCAAACCATGCCGACTGGAGCCGCAACGCTGTGATCTACGAAGTTAACACACGCCAATATACACCTGAGGGCACTTTCAACGCTTTCAGGGAACATCTTCCCCGCCTCAAAGAACTTGGAGTGGATATCCTTTGGTTCATGCCAATACATCCTATCTCCGAGAAAAACCGCAAAGGGGAGTTGGGTAGCTACTATGCTGTGCGCGATTACAAAGCTGTGAATCCCGAATTCGGAACTCTCGACGATTTTAAAACTTTGGTAGACAGCGTTCATGCCGCCGGTATGAAAGTTATTATAGACTGGGTCCCCAACCACACCGGTTGCGATAACGCATGGGTAGAAGAACACCCAGAATACTATCAGCTCAACGAAGAAGGCCAAATGTATGGCCCATTTGACTGGACCGACGTTTACCAGCTTGACTACAGCAACGATTCCACCCGCGCGGCTATGACAGACGCAATGAAATTCTGGATTTCGGAAATGGGTATCGACGGATTCCGCTGCGACGTTGCCGGCCGAGTTCCTGTAGACTATTGGAACCAGGCCCGTAAAGATCTTGAGGCTGCGGCAGGCGATCGTCCTATCTTCATGCTTGCAGAGGCCACTGAGCCGGAACTCGTTGTAGAAGCTTTCGATATGGACTATAACTGGCCTATGAAAGACCTTTTCAGCGAAATCGCCGCTACATCAGGCCAATACACTTTCAAAGGCGCCGACGGGAATGTGCGCACCTTCCCTCATAAAACAGCCCGCGACATCGATTCGCTCCTTGCCGTGCAGGCCGAGCAGTACGCCCCCGACAGCTACATGATGAATATGATTACCAATCATGACCTCAATTCCTGGGAAGGTACTGAATTCGAACGTTTGGGCAATCTTCAAGGTGCGTTTGCTGTGTTGTCGTATACATTGCCGGGAATGCCTTTGATTTATACCGGACAAGAGACCGGTTTGGACCGTGCGTTGGAATTCTTTGTAAAAGACAATCCTCCGGCATTTGAACCGCGCAACGATTATTTTACATTCTATCAAAAACTTAACTCATTGAAGCATAACCGTCCGGAGCTTGCAGCAGGCAAAGCCGGAGCACCTGTGGAAAGCTATCCCACAGCCAACGAGAATATCTACGTCTTCAGCCGCGACCTCAATGGCAGCCAGACTGTTGTTGCCGTGAACTTGGGCGCTGAGGAAAGCGCGCTTTTCCAAGAAGGCCAGGCCCCTCAATTGCCAGAACTCGTAGACGCTTTCACCGGACAAACGGCTACATTGCCTGCGACTCTCGCTCCCGGCCAATATGTTGTGCTCAGCACCAACAGCTCTAAATAATGGCCGATCAGAACCAACGTTGGACAGAAATTGAACATCTCCCCGAGTGGGACGAAGAGTTTTACCACATCTACACTGCCAAGAAATTCGGCAAGTGGGTGATGATAAAGACTCTTCGTCCCGAATTCAAGGATTTACCGGAGTATCAGGAGATGATAGAGCGGGAGTTTGACACCCGTTATAATTTGGCGCACCCGAATATCGTGATGATCAACGATTTCGAGGATATTCCAGGTATCGGGCGCTGCATAGTTTGCGACGATGTCTATGGCGACAGCTTGCAGAAGCTCATAGACACCGGCAAGCTTACCGACCATCATATCGAGCAGATGCGCCACCAGCTTGTGGGCGCCCTGGAGTATATCCAGGCCAACCATATAGCGCATGCTCCTCTCACGACATCAAATATTATTTTCACGGAGAATATAGGCAATCTCAAGCTCATCGACGTGGGTTTCGAGCAGAAACCATCTCTTAGTCCGCGAGAGAGGTCGGAAGACATTTACAACTATGGCAAGGTCCTTACACGGGCTCTTGATGCCATTGGCAGCGACGACCCGGTGTTGCGGCGCGTGGCAAAGAAATGTACCGACCCCGATCCGAAAAAGCGCTATACCGATATGCCGCAGGTGCACTTGGCGCTCGAAAACCAAAAGCAGCGCAAAATTTTCATCATCATCATTTCTTTCCTTGTGGCGATGATTCTCGTGCTGGTTTGGCTTTTGTCGCCATATCGTCCGCTGTCGCATTAGTTTGCGTGGAAAAATAGTAATTGTTTTTTTGTAAAATTGCCTCTCAGGTGCTATCTTTGTATGTTGAGCACCTAAATGAAAGAAAAATGTCTGTATTTGTACATCCAATAGCTGCGTCGGCCGACCAATTAGAGCAGTATGTCCAGTTTGGGATAGACCTCTACAAAGGGAATGCATGCTTTGTGCCTCCTTTGGTCACCGACGATATGCACACACTTGACCCGGCGGTTAATCCTGCATCCGATTTTTGTGAGAGCCAGTCGTTTATGGCTTTCCGCAATGGCGAGCCTGTAGGAGCTGTCACGGCCATAATCAACAAGTCGGTAAATGAAAAGACCGGCAAGAAGGAACTGCGGTTCGGTTTCGTGGATTTTATCGACGATGCTGAGGTTGTAGATGGACTGTTCGAGGCCGTTTCGGCATGGGGAAAAGAGCGCGGCATGACAGAAATTGTCGGGCCTATGGGCTTCAGCGATCTTGACCATGAGGGTATGCTTGTTGAAGGTTTCGACGAGATGGGCACAATGGCCACGATTTACAATTACCCATATTATCCCGAGCACATGGAGCGTATGGGCTTTAAGAAAGATGTGGATTGGGTTGAGTACCGCATAACCATCCCCGAGTCTATTCCTGAGAAGCATCAGCGCATAGCCGATATCGTGGCAAAGAAATATAACCTTGAGATTCTCAAGTTTACTTCGCGCAAGAAAATTAAAGAAGAATATGGCCATGCCATTTTTGACCTCGTGAACGAGGCCTATGCCGATCTTTATGGGTATTCGCCACTCACAGAGCGGCAGATAGATTATTATATCTCGCAGTATATAGGGATTTTGCGGCTTGAAGACGTGTGTCTGGTTGTTGAAAAGGATAGTCGCAAACTCGTGGCTGTTGGCATTTCTATGCCTTCTATGTCGGAAGCTTTGCGCAAGAGCCGAGGCCGTCTGTTTCCTTTCGGGTGGTACCATTTGCTCAAGGCTTTACGCGGAAAAACCGATGTCGTGGACTTGCTCTTGGTGGCGGTCAAGCCCGAATACCAAAGCAAGGGTGTGAACGCTTTGCTTTTTGCCAATCTTATCCCTGCCTATAATGCCAACGGATATAAGGAAGCCGAGTCCAACCTTGAGTTGGAGGGCAACGAGAATGTGCAGAAGCAGTGGGAATATTTTGAACGCCGCCAGCATCGCCGCCGCCGTGCGTTCAGAAAGGATTTGTAACGCAGTGGAATCCCAAGTTTAAATGCTTGGGACATAGACAAAAATAGGGTAAAGGAGTTGTTTCCTTTACCTTTTTTTGTGCTGATTAGGATGGGAGGATTGAGGGTTTAGAGAGCGAGGGCTGCCTTTTTGTCTTTGGCGAGCTGCTCTGCGAGCTGCTCCAAGGAGCCGAAACGCTCTTGGTTGCGGAGACGCGCTAAAAACTCTATTTCTATTTTTTTGCTGTACAGGTCTCCTGAAAAGTCAAAGATGTTTGCTTCTATTGTGCGTCTGTGGCCGTCGACGGTGGGACGTGTGCCTATGTTTGCCATCCCGCGCTGTTTTTTGCCGTCGGGAAGGGTGATATCTACAGCATATACCCCGTCGGCAGGGTAAAGTTGCCGTGAATCGTCGGGTTTTATGTTGGCAGTAGGAAAGCCGATAGTGCGGCCAAGCTTGCGGCCTTCCTCGACTGTTCCTCTAAAAGAGTAGTTTCTCCCTAATAGCTTTGTTGCCAATGGAATGTCGCCATTTATCAGAGCCTGTCGCACTTTTGAACTGCTTGTGTTTTCTCCGGGTATTTCCGGTAGTTTTTCTACGGTTATTATGCCCGATTTGGCGGCAGCGGCTGCGTCGATGCGGTCGCATCCAATATGGTTGTTGAATCCCATGAACAGGCGTGTCACTCCCAGGCTGTTCTTGAGGAACTTGAGGAAACAGCGGCCGTCCATGTGCCTTATCTTATTGAAATCAAGCAATTCCACTTTTCCTATGCCTGCCTGGAGTATGAGAGTGGAGCGGTATTCGTTGCTTGTGAGCCTGCCCGGGGCATTGTCTGGCCTGATGCTCTCTAATGGGTGATTTGAGAAGGTTATGGCAATGGAGGCTGCTCCACATTGCCGTGCTTCGTCGGCTACGTGGCTCAATACGAATTCATGTCCGCGGTGTACGCCGTCGAACATGCCTACAGCTGCGAAAACCTCCCGTCTACCGTCCATTGTTCACTCGGGTAAATAATCTGTGAATTCGGTTCCCGGGGCAACGAACGCAGTGTTGAAGCCTAATGTTTTGGCCGCTTCGGTGTTTGTTGTGGAATCGTCGAAAAACAAGGTTTCGCCAGGTTTTATGCCGAGTTTGTCTATAGTATGGAGGAATATTTTGGCATCGGGTTTAGCGGCTTTGGCTTCGAAAGATGTGATCATCCCGTCGAAATAATCTTCGCGGGTAAGGCCTTCTTTCTTGAATTCGTTTGCGATTATTCCGTCCCACATGATGGGGTTTGTGTTGCTGAGAAGGTATATTTTGTAGCCTTTGCTGCGGAGCTGGCGCAAGCGTTCCAATCTTTCTTTTGGAATTCCGATAATGAACTTTTGGAATGCGTCGTCTATCTGCTTGTCTGTGACGCCGGATGGCATTTTTTTGTGTAGCTCTTTGTGGAATTCGTCTGTTCCGATAGAGCCGTCTTCAATTGCCATGAAAACGCCGGTCTGTGCGTAGTCTCCGAAGTATGATTCGGCGTTTTGCAGGCCCAGAGCAATGAAAGCATCAACACAATTTTGGCGTTTTATATCTATTATTACACCACCTAAATCGAAC
>CAJTUG010000070.1 GCA_910579605.1 uncultured Muribaculaceae bacterium
CAAAGTAGACGATGCCGGATGCGGAATGAAAATCTGCTCCGACAGCGTTCTTTTCGCTTCTTGGTTTCTTCCTAAATATCCTGAGGCAAAAATAATTGTGGATGTTGGAACCGGTTCAGGTGTTTTAGCGCTGATGGCTGCACAAGTATGTCATCAGGCGCAAATAATGGCATTAGAGATAGATGAATCTGCTGCTGCCGCTGCTAAATTTAATTTCCGTAATTCACCTTGGTGTGACCGGTTGGATTTGTTTTGCGGGAATTTTGCTGATTATGAACCTTGCGATAAAGTTGATTTAATTATAAGTAACCCTCCATATTTCAGAAATGGCGAAACAGCTCCCGACAAATTGAGGGCAGCCGCACGTCATCAGTCGGAGTTGGGCTATAGCTCGCTTTTGGCTTATGCAGCGAGGAATCTTGCACCCGATGGACATCTCGGCATGGTTTCTCCTGCAGAGGCATACGATGACATACTGTTTGCCGCAGAACTTGCCGGTTTGAAATTACGAGGTGTCTGTAAAGTCAAAACATCACAAAGGAAAGATTTCACGAGGATTCTGTGGGATTTCGCGCTTAACGACGGATTCATAGAAGAAACGCAATTGAGTATACGTATTAACGGGAATGAGTATTCTCCGGAATATATAGAACTTGTAAATCCATATTATACGAAAATTTGAGGGGGTAAACTCTCTCTTAAACAGTACGATTTATGTCCGAAACTAATCAAAGACAATCGCCGAGGCTTATTCTTTCACTCCCACAGCGATTGCTTCTGCTTGCTTGCATTTTTATTGTTTGCTATGTAATTACTGCTGTATTGGGACTTTTTGTCTCAAAGATTGCCGGAGGAGTAACAGTAGCCTCTGTGCGTATAAGTACAATCTTACAAGATCTTGTGCTTTTCATAGTTCCGGCTTTGGCGACGTCTATGATAATTACGAGGCGTCCGGCCGAATTCCTTTGCCTCATGGGAAGACCAAAGATTTCTATCGTCTTGATGGTTATAGCGGCTATGTTGGCCGTTATTCCTGCCGAGGAATTTATCGTTCAGTGGAACGCAAATTTATCTTTCCCGGAGTTTATGAGCGGTTTTGAGAAATGGGCAAGGAATCTTGAAGAATTATCCCAAGGAGTCATAAATGAAATGCTCCAAGATACATCTGTAGCTTCGCTGGCCGTGAATTTTCTTATAATAGGCGTTGCTGCAGGTTTTTCGGAAGAAATACTTTTTAGGGGCTGTTTCCAGAGACTACTTACAACAGGAGGGGTTAATCACCATGTGGCAATATGGACTGTAGCAGTTATTTTCAGTGCTATGCATTTCCAGATTTTTGGCTTTGTGCCAAGAACATTGCTGGGGGCATTCTTTGGCTATCTTCTTGTGTGGACAGGAAAGCTATGGGTGCCTGTGATTGCACATATTTTCAACAACTCCCTTTATGTTTTTACTGCTTGGTATATGTTGCGGCAGAATCCTGGAGTAGAATTAGAAAACGAATCGGTGCATTTTCCTGTTTGGGTAGCTGCTGTTGGAATTTTAGTATTCTCAAGATTGCTTCAAGAGATTTACAAGCGCAGGACATAGCCTAATTGAAATTCTATAGTAAAATAAAATGGCCGGTGTGTTGAAAACAACAGCATACCGGCCATAAATTTTGTAAATTTGCCTCATTTAAAGAGGTCTTTGACATTATGGTTGTAATATTTGGAAATCGTCTGCATCTGTCCATGCAGGGAAAGATGATCGGTATTCTTCTTGTAAATCTTTAGAAAGATCGGCGCAAATGAAAGGAGAGCATTCTGCTTGATATCCGACGGGCTCACCCATATGGTTGAAAATAAAAGACATATCGTCGTATTGTCCGTATTTGTCTGTACCACCTCTGTCGGCTCCGACAACAGAACACTGGTTTTCTATCGCCCGGGCAATAAGCAGATGTTCCCAGGCATATTTTCTTGATTTAGGCCAATTGGCTGGCACAAGAAGGATGTCGTAATTTTTTCCGACGGTTCGTGTCCATACAGGGAAGCGGAGATCGTAGCATATAATCATGGATATGTTCCAGCCTCTGAACCTTATGATTTTAGATTTGAGTTTACCAGGAGCAAGAACCTGAGCTTCTTGACTGACAGAAAAGAGATGCCGCTTGTCGTAGAAAGTTTCGTCGCCATTGGGTTCTATGAAGAATGCTCGGTTGTAGAAATGCGGATGTGTATGTGCCAGAAAACTACCTGCTATTGCAGTGGAGTATCTGGCAGCTAATTTTTTGAGGAAATCTATAGTGAAGCCTGTGTTCTTTTCGGCTAATTCGTTGATTTTCTCATTGTCTGAAATGAATCCGGTAGAAAATAATTCAGGCAGCACTACTATGTCTGTCTTTTCCGGAAGCTTGTGGAAAGCTGTTTCTACGGCGTGCAAATTGGCGGCCTTGTCGTCTTGGACTATTTCGAGCGGCAAAATACATACCCTCAGATGGTCTGTCAGCTTGTTCATTCTGTAGTGAATTTATCGGGATATTTTCCTTTAAATGGCTTATAGAAATTTTTGACCAGAAGCAGGTCTTGTTCAATATTTCCTGACGGTGAGAAAGTTTTTTGAAGCAATATTTGTTTGGATTTGAAATCAATAGCTCCTAAGACTATGGGTACATTAGCTTGGATAGCTATATGGAGAAATCCAGTATGCCATGAAGTTGTGCGGCTTCGTGTCCCTTCGGGAGTTATTGCCAATGTTAGCTTCTGCGATTTATTGAATTTGTCTATAATAATCTCTGTAAGAGATTTGGAACTTTTCTTTTTCCTCGGTACCGGTATCCCGCCTATGCTTCTAAAGAAAACGCCCATTGGCCAAAAGAACCATGTGTCTTTCATGAGAAAACCGGCTTTACGGCCCAATGAGGCATACGCCAGTTTGCCAAGAATAAAATCCCAGTTGCTTGTGTGTGGCGCTACGCAAATAATACATTTCGGATAGTCCGGTACCGAACAGGTAACGGACCATCCGAAAAGCTTTAATATCAACGAAGAAATTTTCATTCGTTAACTGTTTGCTTGAGGACTTGTTTTACGGAGTCGGGGAAAATTGCGTTCATTTCTTTTACAAGTTCCACAACTGCTTTGTCAAATTCTTCAATAAGGGCTTTGACTGCAGGATTCCTGTGTGGGGTAGCCATGTGAGTTGGCTTCTCTACTGTGGCAACGAATGTACGGCCGGCAACGTTGACTTTTGGTAGGAATTCTGCTTGCAAATGGGCTGCTTTTCGTACAATGTTGTGTGCGTCTTCTTCTTTTATTTCTGGGAAGATTGCAGTTGCCATAAGGGTTTCGGCGGCAATTGCGCCACAAGTGTTGCGGATAAATTTTTTGAGGGTTCTTTTGTTTGCCATATTATTGAAATTTTGTTATGGTTCAAGATAAATTGAGATGCTTTTTCAAGGCGGGCATTGTTGGTGGCATAATTGTAGGGTGCACGGCGTTTGTCATGAAACGATTTAACTGTACCGGCAACTCAATCGGGGTGCCTGTTATGCCTGTCATAATATCAAGTTGTTTTGCTGGATGCCCTGTGGCAAAAACGACTTTTGTGCGGGAGTCTTCTATCGATGCCGACGCTGCGAGTGCAACTGCACCATGTGGGTCTATGGTATAGTTTGAACTTGTTCTCAGCTTTTTGACGGTTTCTGCTATCTGTTGATCTGATATACCTTGGGGTATTATGATGTCGTTGGTAATATTTGTTATTTTTCCGTCGTAGAGATGCAAAAGGCGAGGAAGACCCGAAGGCAGGATCATGTCCATAGACGGTGCTAATGTTTTGATTGGAGTATTATTATTAACGTTACCGTCTATAATGTTTTTGAGTGAGTTGTTGTTGTTGCAAGCCGCTACAATCGGACCTGTTGGTAATCCGGCTCTTTTTGCAATGACTGCTGCAATGAGGTTGCTGAGGTTTCCGCAAGGTATGGAGTAGGCAGCTTCGTTAGCATCAGCTATCTCGAGAGCCTTCAGTTGTGCGTATGCATGGAAAGCGAAGGTGACTTGCGGAATCAGCCTTGCAATGTTTATTGAGTTTGCGCCGGTAAGGTTAACGTGTTCGTTATTTTGGCAGGCGATTGCGTTTTTAACCAAAGTTTTGCAGTCGTCTATAGACCCTAAGATTTCAAGAGGGTATACATTGCCGCCTAAGGCTGTTAGTTGCCGTTGCTGTAGACGAGTCATAACTCCTTTTGGATAAAGAACGTATACGCTTACTCCGTCGATGTTCAGAAGACCGTTTGCTGCAGCGGCTCCGCTATTACCAGTTGTAGCAACTAATACTTTACGTTGTTTCGCGGAGTTTTTCAGTCCGTCGGCATATTTCATTATTCTTGCCATGAACCTTGCCCCGAAATCTTTGAAAGAGAGAGTAGGGCCATGGAACAGTTCAAGTGCATAAGTATTTTTAGCTATTTTGACGAGAGGTGCTTTGAAATTGAAAGCTTCGTCTACTATCAGTTTTAGCTTGGATGGATTAATTTCCTCTCCGATGAAAGACGATGCGACAACGAAGGCTATGTCTCTCAGATTCATTTCCCCGATATTGTTGAAGAATGCTTTTGGAATTTCGGGAATGAATTCAGGCATAAATAAACCACCATCGGGTGCAACGCATCTTTCTACAGCTTCAATGAGAGAAACTGGAGTAAGGTTATGGTTTGTGCTGATGAATTTCATGGCCTAAAATGATAGTTTTCCACAAACTTAGCAAAAAAATGGAGGTAAGACAAATCTTTAGGGATTATTATATCTTAAATCCTTTTTGTTTTAAAAAAGCTAAAACGTCGTTTTTTCGGTCTCCTTGAATAAGTATTTCACCTCCACGAGCAGAACCGCCGGTTGCAAGAGCTTTTTTTATTTCAGCTGCTATGAGGTTTACTTGTTGGTCGTCTATATCAAAGCCAGAGATGATGGTTGCGGTTTTTCCGCCTCTGCCTTTTTTTTCGATAGCGACTTTGAGTTTTGCAGTTTGTTTTTTGATATTTTGGGAGTTGGCATTTTGGTCGGGAATTTCGTTAAATCCGCCCATGTCTGCCAAAAGTTTAGCAAGGTTATCAGAATCCATCGTTTATCTCATGGTTTGAAGAGTCGTCGTAAAAAATAGTATCGCCGTTTTCTGCTGTTGTTCTTTCGGTGGCTTTTCCGAGCGCTGAGATAAGAGAAAGTTTGCTCTGGTCTTCAATGTTTAGGTTTCGGATAAAAGCCATGGTTGAATCGCTGTCGCATTTGTATGCTTGTCTTATGCATATTGTGGCTTTGGCAGTGTTTTCTTCTTCGGTTTGTGAAATTTCGGCGAGATTAATGAAAAGGAGCGAAAGATTGCAAAGGTTTCCTGGACCAAGATTCTGTAGGCTGTCTCCTGCGAAAATATTGTTGCATATTTCTTGAGCTTTAGCATACCTGTTTGCTT
>CAJTUG010000071.1 GCA_910579605.1 uncultured Muribaculaceae bacterium
ACGAAAAGAGTGGCAGACATGCTTATAAAAAACAGATTTGAAATGCTTACAACATCGGAATCGACCAAAATAATATTTCCTATTCCGGCTCCTGCAAGATACATGGATACTACAGACCCAAGACCTCCAACCCCGACTACTAACACTTTGGCATTAGCAAGCCTGTCTTGGCCTTCTTGGCCAATCTGGCTAAGCATTATCTGCCTGCTATATCTTGAAGATTGCATTTTTTATAATCGAGAAGATGGCAAATCAAACACACGATCCCAATCTTTCCAAACTGGTTCTCGTCCCAATGTACGCAAATCTGCGGCCACAGTCTGGGGGTTGGCATCGTCGCTTATTGCAAATTGTTCAAGAGAATTTACATGAGTAGCATATCCTCCAGGCTCTGTTTTAGAACCTGCGCTCATTGTCGTTACACCAAGAGTGGCCATATGGTTTCGGAAATCGTGATTCTCGCGAGTGGAATAAGATATATCTACATCTGGGTCGAAAATACGGAAAGCAAATGTGAGCTGAGCTAATTCGCGATCGCTCATCACAACATTTGGTTGGTATCCGGATTCCGACGGACGCATTCTGGGGAAATTAACAGAATACTTAGTCTTCCAATATACTTTGCGGAGATATGAGAGATGACGCGCCATCATTGTTACGTCTGTGCGCCAATCTTCAAGACCAATGAGAACACCCATGCCTATTTTATGCACTCCGGCTTGACCCATACGGTCAAAACCATTCAAACGCCACTCAAAATTACTTTTCATGCCAGCAGGATGATAAACTTTATATCTTGCAGCATTATAAGTTTCTTGAAAACAAATAACTCCGTTGAGACCCGAATGAGTGAGTCTTTCATAGTCTTCGGAACTGAGAGGCATAACCTCAATAGTGAGACTGCTGAAATACTTACGGCAGACTTTCAAAGCCTCTTCTATATAGTCTGTACCTGCTAAACGAGGGTTTTCGCCTGTTACGATGAGCAAATTTTCAAACGGCCCGAGTTTTTTTATAGCCCGACATTCTTCTTCTATTTCCTCTGGGGTGAGGATAACCCGCTTGAATTTATTGTGGTGGTTAAAGCCACAATAAACGCAAGAATTAGTGCAAGAATTAGTTATATAGAGCGGTATAAACATTGAAATTGTCTTACCGAAGCGTTGCTCAGTGATTATACGGCTTTTCTGAGCCATCTGTTCCAGATAGGGTGCTGCAGCCGGCGATATCAAAGCCATAAAATCATAGTCGTCAAGACGGCTTTTGGCGAGGGCTCTTTCTACATCAGAGGCTGTCATAGCCATAATTGTGGCCGTTGTCTGGTCCCAATCGTACTTTTTAAGTTCGTCGGAAAACATGGCAATCAATCCAGGAAAGATGTTAAAGGACTCGTTGCGTTTGCGCCATTGCTAATGCCACCCAATCCTGCTTCGTATGCTTCGCGTCCAGCTATGGTTGCTTGTGCGAATGCACGAGCCATGCGCACGGGGTCACCGGATACTGCAATTGCAGTGTTGACAAGAACAGCATCTGCACCCAGTTCCATTGCTTCTGCAGCGTGAGAAGGAGCACCAAGACCGGCATCGACAACCACAGGTACTCGGCTTTGCTCAATTATTATACTAAGCAATTCTCTTGTAACCAAACCCTTATTTGATCCTATGGGAGCTGCCAATGGCATTACGGTGGCAGCACCGGCTTCTTCAAGTCTTTTACACAGGACAGGATCTGCCTGAATATACGGAAGGACTATAAAGCCCATAGATGCTAATTTTTCGGTGGCTTTAAGGGTTTCTATCGGGTCTGGCAAGAGATAGCGTGGATCCGGGTGTATTTCAAGTTTCAGAAAATTTGTTCCGAAAGCCTCACGGGCCAATTGGGCAGCAAAAACGGCTTCTTCAGCGTCGCGCACACCCGATGTATTAGGCAATAATTGAATGCCGTCGGCCACGATATGCTTTAACATGTCGTCGTTGCGGTTTTCCATATCTATCCTTTTCATGGCAACAGTCACCATTTGAGAGCCAGAAGCCTTTATGGCTTCTTCCATAAGTTGGTTGCTGCGAAATTTGCCGGTTCCGACAAAGAGACGTGAACTGAATTCAACGCCTCCTATTATCAATTTGCTCATATATTTTAATCTTGGTTGTTATTTGCTAATGCTTTAATAATTCTCTCGGTTGCTACAACGGGATTGTCGCTCCTTATTATTGCACCTGAAACTGCTACGCCATCTACGCTTGTTGACATAATATCTGCTATATCGTCTTTTTCAATCCCGCCAATAGCAACAACGGGCAGCCTTATACCCTGTTTACTCATAAACTCCATTGCTATCTTATAGCCATCCAAACCCAAAACCGGGCTGAGTTTTTTCTTGGTTGTAGTAAAGCGGAATGGGCCGTAACCCACATAATCCGCACTATCAGATGCTGCGATAAAAATATCTTCGGGAGTATTGGCTGTTGCACCTATGATTTTCCCCGGTCCCAAAATCTTACGTGCCTGCAAAAGTGGCATGTCATTTTTACCCAAATGAACACCATCGGCATGACAGATTTCTACAAGCTCAACATGATCGTGAAGCAAAAAAACTGCACCATATTCTTTGCACAAAACGCTGATAAGGCTTGACGCCTCAATTATATCCCTGTCGGGAGCTTCTTTCCAACGCAATTGAATCCAACGGCAACCGCCCTGCAGCGCATTTTTCACCTGCGTATAAGCATCTGATACGCTCACCGGGTTGGTTATGAATTGTAATTTAAAGCAAGACAAATCTATATGTTTCCTCCAGGCGTCAGAAAGCATGGCGACTCCATGAAAGCCTTGTGCCTTCAAATAATCACATTCATGGCGTGTTACTCCTCCAAGAGCTACTACACGTGCTTTAGTTTCTTTGAGAAAAGAATCAAGTTCTTGCTTGTTGAAAAGGCCTTGATAACCTGGCTTTGAAATACTATCAAAGATTGGACTTAGGGTAACGTAATCTATTGTATAGCAATCATTGCATTCAGAGAAACTATGCGCCGACCTGCTCACACGGCCATGCCAACCAGATGGTACTTGTGATGAACGGGAATTAAGATGAATACCGCCTATCCCAAATTTATCTGCCAACGAGAAATGATCGTGGAGAGTGATACGGCCTCGAAATTCTTCGGGAATCTCCTTTAGTAATTCTGCCATTTCTGGCTCTGTAGCCTCGGGTTTGCGCAAATGCACATAATCAAACTCCCTTCCTTGTAAAAGTGAAGAGATAGCGTGGGCCTCGCCTTGATAGAAATACGGTGGGGTTATAGCTATCTTAATGAAACTGTTATCCACCACAAACCGCATTTATCACTATTATTTTCATACCCTCGCATAAAGCATAATCCGGCCACGACGCTCGAGGTACGACCGTGTTGTCTACAGCAGCAGCAACTCCTGGCTTATCCAGTTTCTGATCTGCCAACAATTTTGCCAAAGTGTCTATAGACGAGTCTATTTCAATCTCTTGCTTGTTGATTTCTACTTTCATAATAATATCTACTTAAGAAAGCAGCACGAAATCCGAGGGATACAAGAATAAGCTAAAAGATTAAAATTCAAGTCCTTGCGCCGGTACTAACCGAATCAAGTTCCAAGGGTATAAATCTCAGCCACAAAGGCACCCCTCTTGAGTGTTTACTTTCTGATGCAAAATTAATGAAATTATGGGAAAAAACAATTTTCCCATAAAAAATTATTCTACGCTTTCCGAAATTTCTGCAGGATGCTTGAGGAAATATTGATGCAACAACTCGTCTATATTAAAATAATATCCGTCGGGGGCTTTCGGATCTTTTTTCTCCACTTCAATAAAATCGTAGTAAGGAGGTTCAAAACGTTGGCTCGTTGCAGTGAGTCCGGATATGTTGAGAAAATCGTATTCATGCTGAGGATAAACCACAATCCATGCATTATCGGAATCTGCACCGGTGCCAGAAGCGGCAATTACAAGTAAAAGATGGTTTAGTTTATATTGCCATATTTTTGCAAGATCATATTTGCGGTTTTGCTCATAAACGTATATCCGGTTTGTCAATTGCCGTAAATCTATAGGATTTGAAGCAAGAACTTGCTCTGCATAATCAAGCATTTTCACCCTATCAGCACGAGTACGGTTTGCTTTGGCATAGATAGGAGTAAGCTCTTGCAGCAACTCGGGATTTGGCGTAGCCCTATAAGGGTCGTAGTCTTCTTGAAAAAAAGTTCCATAATAAAAATATTGGAACTCTTCGTTGGTCATGGTCGTATCATTGGCTTGAAAAGACTTGAGAAGCTTAGGATAGTAATACGGCGAAGACGGATCTACGGATGCTTTTGCAATCTCCTCCATTTTGGGAGGACCTAATTCAGCTCTTTGATTTGTCTTTGTTGGAGCTGCCGATGCTACATAGGCAAGCGATATCAAGCTTAAAAAAAGAAATTTTCTTATCATAACAATATGGAAGAGAGCGAAATTGCACAAACAGAAAAAGTTACGACGGCCGGCAAGCCCAACCATGCAATAAATGAGGCAAAATCTGCTGCCCCCTCACCGAGTCTACGCGATTGAGGGGTGCGAAGGTATGCCACACCTCCCAACAAAGCGCCGAAGGCACTGCCGACGATTACCATCCCTTGAGTAGGGCTAAGAAGATAACCCAACAAGACACCTATCAGAGCGCCACACACAACATACCATCGGCCTGCGCCTGCACGTTGGCGTCCGCCCCAATACTGTATAACAGTGGCAATAGCAGCAGCGATACCCCAGAAAATGAGGGTACGGCTCTGTCCCGGAACAGTATGAGCCACCAAAGGCAAAAGTGATAAATAGGCCACTATGGCCGACGGTACCCGAGGCATAAATGCACCTATAACGGCACAAAAAGCCAGGGCCAAAGATAATATTTCAAGAGAAGTCATTTGTATTCAGTGTAGGGTTGTCCATATTTCTCACTCAATGAGAAACTGCTGAGTATAGACAGCTGCAATACAATTTATAGCTCCAAAAAGAGTGGCAGTTGAAACCTGCAGGCATATCTCAGCACCACAAAGTTAACGAAAAGCAGCCAAAAGGCCATTGTGCTAAAAATCTTTTTTGCAATATTTCACCTTTGTTAGCACCTTGACGCCTCGGTGCACAATGTTTTCGCAGATAAATTACAATTCCTTAAATTTTTTGCATATATTTGCGGAGTAAAATACAGATGTTCTCTGCCAAGCATATTTTTCTGCATTTTGCACATCTCGGTTCATCTCCATCTCTAAATAACCAATAAAAATTATCCTCTGTACCGAACCGGAGGAATTATAGAAATGTTTAAAAGCAACAAATAAAAGTATTCAATTCA
>CAJTUG010000072.1:0-2943 GCA_910579605.1 uncultured Muribaculaceae bacterium
TTCAACTCTTTATCACTGCAACGAAGGCCATGCAGCACTTCTCAACCTCCAACGTCTTGTTGAATACGTAGGTCAAGGCTATGATTTCAATGTTGCACTTGAACTCGTTCGTGCATCAGGCCTTTACACAGTCCATACACCGGTACCAGCAGGCCACGACTATTTTGACGAATCTCTCTTTGGCAAATACATGGGAGAATATCCGGCTAAACTCGGTATCAGTTGGAACGACCTCATGAACATGGGCCGTGAGAACCCAAACACAAACGAACGCTTCTCTATGAGCGTATTCGCGCTCAATACTTGCCAAGAAGCAAACGGCGTGAGCTGGCTTCACGGCGAAGTTTCTAAAAAAATGTTTGCAGGTATCTGGAAAGGCTATTCTTGGGAAGAAAGCCATGTGGGATACGTTACAAATGGCGTTCACATGCCTACATGGGCAGCATCTGAATGGAAAGAATTCTATCAGAATGTTCTTGGATCGCAAGTCTTCTCCGATCAAAGCAACCCCGAAGCATGGAAAGGGATCTTCAATGTTCCCGACCAAGAAATCTGGAACATGCGACAGACGCTCAAGAACAAATTTATCAACTTTGTACGCCGCGATTTTAAAGAAAAATGGCTTGCAAACCAAGGTGATCCTTCATCGGTAATGAACATTGTCGATAAAATCAACCCCAATGCCCTCATTATAGGTTTTGCCCGCCGTTTTGCTACATACAAACGTGCTCACCTTCTTTTTACCGATCTTGACCGTCTCGCCCGCATCGTAAACAACGAGAAATTTCCCGTACAATTCATCTTTGCAGGTAAAGCACATCCAGCCGACGGTGCAGGCCAAGGCTTAATCAAGCGAATAATTGAAATCAGCCGCATGCCCCAATTCCTTGGCAAGATTATATTCCTTGAAGATTACAACATGATTGTTGCAAAACGTCTTGTCACTGGTGTTGACATTTGGCTGAATACTCCAACCCGTCCATTAGAGGCTTCTGGAACATCTGGAGAAAAGGCCGAAATGAACGGTGTGCTCAATTTCTCCGTTCTCGACGGTTGGTGGTATGAAGGTTATCGTTTCAATGAGCAAGCTGGTTGGGCTCTTACCGACAAACGGACATACACCGACCAATCGCAGCAAGACAAACTTGACGCAGCCACAATATACTCAATGCTCGAAAACGAGATTATCCCCTTGTATTTTGAAAAGAACTCCGCAGGATACTCTCCAAAATGGATTCAGTATATCAAGGGTTCCATTGGCGACATAGCTCCTCATTTTACAATGAAACGCATGATAGACGACTATATATCTCGTTTCTACAACAAAGAAGCTTTGCGCACAGGCCGTCTCGTAGCAAACAACGCTGCTTTAGCCAAAGACATCGTAGCATGGAAAGAACGTGTAGCTGCGGCTTGGGATAAAATCAGCGTGGTAGAGGTAAAACAGAACACAGACTTTTCAAATGGTCTCACTGGCGAACCTCTCAAAATTGAAGTTACTATCGACGCTGCAGGATTGACAAAAGACCTCGGGCTTGAAATGGTTGTTTACCGCCAGGAAAACGGTCTTGAGCAGCTCACTCGCACCGAACAATTCAAACTCGTGAAGGAAGAAGGTAACAACATTACTTTTGAACTTGATTCCAAAGTTCGCGATGCAGGTGTATTCCGCTATGGTTTCAGAATATATCCGAAAAACCAAGAACTACCCCATCGTCAAGACTTTGCATTCACAAAGTGGATTTAAGATATTAGCATCTACAATAAGAACCAACAAAAAGCGTTCTGCAAAATTTGCAGAACGCTTTTATGTTTTTTTGGCTATTTTTACAAGTTCCAATTTGCTTCATAAGCAAAAAACAATTGCAATACACAATTATTTTAGCTAACTTTGTAAGTTATGAAAGCCTTATTACTCCCAATTATAGCATTTACACCAGCCATAGCCGTTGCCTTAGATTTTGAGGGAACAACAAGCTCCCCAATAGAAATATCTTGCGAGCAAAGCACTGGCTTGTCTTCTGTATACGTATTAGACGGCACAACAGGAATCCGCATAAGCTCTCCTGATGCCAATGCACGTTGGAGCCGGTTCAGCAAACTCGGAGCAGCCTTTGCCGAGCCAATAGCCCCACAAGTTTCCAATGGTGTTTCGTGGATAGTTCCAACAAATGAAGACATGGGTTATATCCTTGAATCTAATGGGCAGAGCAACTATTTCTGGGTTATAAATTACCATAATCATGAATTCAAAGATGGTACTATTACAATTGCATCCGAGCAAGACTGCGACCGCCTACATCTTGATTTCACAGGCAATGCTCCAGAAATAGACTACTATACAATTAATGGACGTAAAGTTGCCCTCAGTAGAGATATTAAGGTATCTTACAGCACATTGGTATTTGACGAAAATTCTTCTGGATATGTTCAGACAAACACCATAGAAAATTTGGTTTCATTAGGTTCGTCCTTCACTATAAACCAACCATTGTGTAATACCACAGTAAACATTAGTGGCGACCGCTTCCTATCTGCATGGGGACGAGAAATAGAAATTGAGAGCCCCCAAATAGAAGCGACAGCAGTTTCTGCAACAGTATTCGCAACTCAAGAACAACGTGAAATAGACAACGAACAAAAAGATAATACAGACGGTTTAGGTGGTTCGGCCCCTTGCAACATCAAATTTGAAGCATACGTAACAGATGCTGCTATCTATTCGGAATGGCAATTTTCCCGCTCACCAGAATTTGACAATATAGAACTATCTTTCTCAGATCTTGTTGTAGAACATACATTCCGCGAACAAGGCACAACTTACGTTCGCTTTGTAGCTAATAATGCTACCGGTACATGTGAATATGTCAGTGACACTTTTGAGATTTTCATCGGTGAATCAAAACTTGATATCCCTAACGCTTTTTCGCCCGAAAGCAGCCC
>CAJTUG010000072.1:2961-4929 GCA_910579605.1 uncultured Muribaculaceae bacterium
ATGAGTGGCGGGTGAGCTATAAATCACTTATTTCATATGAATGTCACGTTTTCAATAAATGGGGAAAATGCTTATTTTCATCAACCGACCCCGCCCAAGGTTGGGATGGTAAATCTGGAGGTAAATATGTAGGCGCCGGTACATATTACTATGTCATAGTGGCAGAAGGTGCCGACGGAGTGAAATATAAGAAATCAGGCGATATTAATATTATTAATTTCAAAGAAGGTTCTGGATCATCAGAACAAGAAACAGAATAATCAAAAAAAGAACCTATAGACTATAATGAAATCTCATATCTTTCTTTCTCTCCTGTTAACGGTATCTCTTGGCATTAACGCACAGACAATCTCTGATTTTTCCAATGTCTACACACCAGAGGTGCCTGCAAACATAACCATATGCGGACAGACAATTAATCTTGATCCAATAGATCGATTTGAACGATTTGATAGAGAAATAGCGTCGTTAGCCTATACCCATGGCACTACAATGCTAATTATAAAACGAGCCAACAGGTTTTTCCCGGAAATAGCCCCAATATTGAAACGCAACGGGATACCCTCCGATATGCTATATCTTGCGTGTGTGGAAAGCTCATTGAATCCGAGGGCATATTCTCCGGCTAAAGCTGCCGGATTTTGGCAATTCATACCATCTACAGCAAAAGAATATGGTCTTGAGGTTAACGATGAAATAGATGAACGTTATAACTTAGAAAAAGCCACGGCCGCAGCCTGCCGGTATTTCAAGAAAAGCTACGCGAAATATGGAGATTGGCCTTCGGTTATGGCCGCATTCAACGGAGGCATGACAAGAGTAAGTACAGAACTCGATAAACAGATGGCCAACAGCTCTCTTGATCTCTATTTAGTTGAAGAAACAACTCGCTATCCATACCGTATAATGGCAATGAAGCAGATAATGGAAAATCCGGCTGCATACGGCTTCAACTTGCGCGAAGACCAATTATACCAACCACGAAAGTACAAAGTAGTAGAGGTATCCGGTCCAATTGAGAGCTGGCCTGCATGGGCTAAATCACAAGGCATAAACTACTCTATCCTGCGCGAAGAAAATCCATGGATAAGGTCTAAAAGTCTTACAAATAAAACAGGGAAAACTTACCGAGTACGTATCCCGACACCAGAGTCGCGTTCGCGATCAAAAATTGGACTCAATACTTATAACCCAAAATGGGTCGGCAAATAAAAAGAACAAAGGTTTGCAATAAATGAAAGAGAACTCTCATAATAATTCAAGTGAAACCCTTATTGCCGATGATGGCACTATGGGCAGGATTAGTGTGATTGGAGCAAGGGTCAACAATCTTAAAAACATAGATGTAGATATACCCCACAATAAGCTGACCGTAATAACTGGGCTTAGCGGAAGCGGTAAGTCAAGTCTTGCCTTCGACACTATTTTTGCTGAGGGGCAACGCCGCTACATAGAAACATTCTCGGCTTATGCCAGGAACATGCTTGGGAATCTTGAACGACCCGACGTAGACCAAATAAGCGGCCTCTGCCCCGTTATTGCAATAGAGCAAAAGACGATAAACAAGAATCCACGTAGCACTATCGGTACAACTACAGAAATCTACGATTTTCTCCGACTCCTTTATGCAAGAATAGGTAAAGCGAAAAGTTGGATTTCGGGGAAAGATATGGTTAAATATACCACAAGTCAAATAGTGGATTTAATCATAAGTAGTTTTACCGACAAAAAAATTTATATCCTTGCCCCTTTAGTAAAAAATCGCAAAGGACATTATAAAGAGCTTTTTGAGCAGTTACTAAAAAAGGGTTACCTGAATGTCAGGATTGACGGCGAACTGACAGAACTTAGGCCAGGCTTGCGGCTTGACCGCTATAAGAACCACTCTATAGAACTTGTCATAGACAAACTCAAGCTATCTCCAGCACATAAAGAAAGGCTCTTAGATTCAACAGAAAAAGCTCTTCA
>CAJTUG010000073.1 GCA_910579605.1 uncultured Muribaculaceae bacterium
AGCCTGACGGCGATTCATGAAAACCTCCCTGTCGGTTGGTGTCATGTCGTCGGCTTCCGACAGGTTGCCAATTGTAGCGGCCATGATCCTGTCTATGTCTTCGGGTGAATAGATATTTTTCATCTGCTAATGAAGAGTGCCTTTAGAGAGCGAGCAGTTTTTCTATTGTTTCCTTCACCTTTTCGGGTTTTTGTGCTCCTGCAAGGCGGAAGGGTGCTGCTTTCCCGTTTTTAAAGAATAGTATCTGGGGAATGCTGATTACACGGTTTGCGATGCAGAAATCGTTTTCTTCTTCGGTGTTGTATTTACCTATAACGATGTCCTTGTCTTTGTATTCTTCGGCCAACGCATCTATTACGGGGCTCATGGCTACGCAAGGGCCGCACCAGGGAGCCCAGAAATCTACTACTACTGCTTTGCCGCTTGCTATGATTTCTTCTACATTTGAATCTGTGAAAGTAAATGCCATAATTATAAATTTTTTTGAGTTAATGAACTATGCTATTTTAGTTTTATTTATCTTGAAATCAAGGTCGAGACCGTTGAGGGTTTCAATAAGATTCTTTGTCAATTTAGCCTTGACAGAGCTTGTGAAATGGAGTGTGCGACCTAATTCAGGCTCAAGGATGGAGAAATTTACAGGGACACCTGATGTTTCGTCGTCGGTACTGCAATTGTCGATAACAGCCCGTATTTCTGAAATATCGTCGGGTTTCAATTGTATGGATAAATTGGTTACCAATTTGCCTTTGAGCTCTGAAAGCGGAGTTATGCGCTCTGCGTTGAATCTAATGTCGCCTTTTTTATTTGCTTTGAAGCGTCCGGTGACCATAATTGGGTTGCCTGCAGACAGTAGGCCTCCGAATTCTGCTTTTTGGCGGTCGAATATGGCAAAATCAGTAGCACCGCTGTAGTCTTCCACTTTAACTATTGTCATTGTGGACCCGCTTTGCAGTGTGCGTTCTTCTATGTCCATTATCATGCCGGCAAATGAAATTGCGTTGTTGGTTATGGTACTGATTTCGTTCTTTTCTTGAATAGAGCAGTCTGTACCGTATTTAACTTCTAACCAATATGCGTCCAACGGATGTGCGGAGAGATACATGCCTACAAGCTCCCGCTCTTTATCTAATCGTGCCAAGTCGCGCCAGCGTTCAGCTTGAGGTATAATCGGCCGGCTTGACTCTTTGAGTTCATCGTCGTCGAAACCGAAGAGCGATGCGGTTTGTTGCTTTTGTGCGTTTTGGTGCTGAGAACCGTAGCGGAGCAACATTTCCGACATTGTTTCGCCTCTTCTCCCTACCTCAGCCACAAGGTCCTCGCGCTTGATTCCTTCAAAACAATCAAAAGCTCCTGCTAATACGAGATTGTCGAAAACACGGCGGTTTATGGCACTGGATGGTACTCGTTCTACAAAATCGTATATGTCGGCAAATGGGCCGCTTTCGCGGGCTTCAAGGATTTGGCGCACGACGTCTGCTCCAATTCCTTTTATGGCAGAGAGACCGAAACGGACATTGCCGTCTTTAGTGACGCTGAACAAGCTTCTGGATTCGTTGATATCGGGTCCTTTGACTTCTATTCCCATGGCTTTGCATTCGTCCATGTAGGTTGTGAGCTTGGTTATGTCGTCGAGATTTCGTGTCAATACGGCAGCCATGTATTCTGCAGGATAGTTGGCTTTGAGGTATCCTGTCTGGAATGCAACCCAACTATAGCATGTGGCATGGCTCTTATTGAATGCATAAGATGCAAATTTTTCCCATTCGGCCCAGATCTTATTGAGTACGTCTTCTTTGTGGCCGTTCTTCTTTCCTCCTTCAAGGAAAATACCCTTTAGCTCATTCATTTTTTCAATGAGCTTTTTACCCATAGCTTTGCGGAGAGTGTCGCTTTGGCCTCTGGTGAGACCTCCCAAAAGGCGCGACAGTAACATCACCTGTTCTTGGTAAACTGTAATGCCATATGTGTCTTTGAGGTATACTTCCATCTCGGGTATGTCGTAGACTATAGGCGAACGGCCATGCTTGCGGGCAATGAATTCGGGAATGTTTTCCATTGGCCCCGGTCGGTATAGGGCGTTCATGGCAATGAGGTCTTCGAAAACGGTTGGTTTGAGTTCTCTCAGATAGCGTTGCATCCCTGCAGATTCAAATTGGAAAGTTCCCACAGTGGCTCCGCGGCTATAAAGATCGTAGGTCTTGGCATCGTCTAAGGGGATGTTGTCTATGTCTACTTTGATGCCTCTGCTTAGGCGGATATTCTCTACTGCGTCACGGATAATAGATAGGGTTTTGAGCCCGAGGAAGTCCATTTTTATGAGACCTGTTTCTTCTATGACGCTACCTTCGTATTGTGTGACGAGGATTCTGTCGCCGTTTTTGTCGGCTGCCGTACTCACTGGTACCCAATCGGTGATGTCATCGCGACAGATGATCACACCGCAAGCGTGTACACCGCAGTTTCGCACAGTTCCCTCCAACCTGTTGGCATATTCCATGATTTCTCTCACGGTATTGTCTTGCATGGCGTCTTTGAATTCAGGCACATATTCCATGCAGTTTGCCACCGTGGGCTTCAACTCTTTGTCCTTTTTGTTGGGATCCATGGGCATATGGCGCGGTATGAGCTTTGTCAGTGCGTTGGCCTGTGATGGGGCTACGCGCATCACGCGAGCCACGTCTTTTATGGCCATTTTTGCAGCCATGGTGCCATATGTTATTATATGGGCAACGTTGGGTGCTCCATAATGGTCTGTAACATAATTGAGGACAAGTTCCCTTCCGTCGTCATCGAAATCGATGTCGATATCCGGTAGAGAAATGCGGTCTGGGTTGAGGAAGCGTTCGAAAAGCAAGTCGTATTTGAGCGGGTCTATCTGCGTAATCCCTAAGCAATAAGCCACAACAGAACCTGCCGCGGAACCACGGCCTGGGCCAATGCTTACGCCCATTTCGCGACCTTTGCGGATAAAGTCTTCAACAATAAGAAAATAGCCTGGGAAGCCCATGGTTTTCATCACGTGTAATTCAAAGGTGATTCGTTCGCGTACTTCGTCGCTAAGGTTTTTGCCATAGCGGCGTTCTGCGCCTTCAAAGGCTAATTTCCGTAAATAGTCGGCTTCAAATTTAATGCGGTATAGTTTGTCGTAGCCGCCAAGTTTTTCTATGCGGGCTTTTCCGGTAGCTTCGTCCATAACCACGTTTCCGTGCTCGTCGCGAGTGAATTCGTCGTAAAGATCTTGTTCGGTTATTCGGCTCCGGTATTCTTCCTCCGTGCCAAAATCTTCCGGGATTGCAAAGAATGGCATGATGGGACCATGATCAATGCTGTATTCTTCAACTTTATCTGCTATTTCAAGTGTTGTTGATAGGGCTTCGGGAATGTCGGCGAATAGACGGTGCATCTCTTCGCTTGTTTTCATCCATTCCTGTTTGCTATACAGCATGCGGTTTTCGTCGCTCAGATAGTGGTTGGTAGCCAAGCATATGAGTCGGTCGTGAGCTTCGGCGTCGCTCTCGTCTACAAAATGGACATCATTAGACGCTATAATTTTAACTCCATGCTTTTGTGCAAGTTCTATAAGTTGAGGCTCTATAGCTTTTTGAAGCTCATATGTTTCGTGGTTTGCTCTCGGAACTGTGGCTTTATGTCGTTGCAGTTCAATATAGTAGTCGTCGCCGAAAGTGTCTTTCCACCATGCAACGGCTTTGTCTGCGCTCTCGTAGTCGCCATTGGTGAGCAGCTTTGGGATTTCACCGCCAAGGCAGGCCGAGCATATAATAAGCCCCTCTCTATGGGCGGCAAGTTGTTCTTTATCTGTACGGGGATGTGAATAGAATCCTTCGGTCCAAGCCTGCGATACAAGTTTTATTAGGTTATGGTAACCAGTGGAATTCTTAGCTAATACTATAAGATGTCGGCCGGTGTCTTTTTTGTCTACATGTTCGTGAAGCGATTTGCTTGCCACATACATCTCGCAACCTAATATTGGTTTGAGATGGCGCTTCTCGGCAGCTGATATTGATTCGCGTGCTGCAGCCGCAGCTTCTTGGTCGTTTATTTCTTCGGCTTTAGCAAGTGCTTCTTTTGCTTTTTTTATTTCGCCTTTGACTCCTTTATTATGTTTTCCTATGGCATTGTAGAATTCTTTTGCACCGAACATGTTCCCATGGTCGGTGAGTGCAAGAGCTGGCATGCCGTCGGCAACGGCTTTTTTTATTAAGCCTTGCAGCGACGACTGGCCGTCGAGGAGCGAGTAATGAGAATGGACGTGCAGATGTACGAATCCCGGCATAGTTATTGTTTTATATAAGTATCGTTGCAGAGTCTTTTTAGGAAAACCTTGCCTATATATGGCCTGCTAAATTTCTACAAAGGTACAAAAAAAACTCCATTAGTCAACAAGAAATTTATAACTGTATTTTGCGTTGCCCTACATCAAGTTTTTGCGAGGTTTTATTTTTGCATATATCATAGTGTTTTTATAAATGATATATATGATAGGGGGATCTTTTTATTGTTCGTGCTTATAATAATCTTGAGTTTCTTTTTCTGCTTTATCGCGTAGTTTTTCTGTATTAGCGTTATATCATTGGTATCCAGTTTTTTGTTGTTCAGGGGTGGCGCGGCTATTTGTG
>CAJTUG010000074.1:0-1812 GCA_910579605.1 uncultured Muribaculaceae bacterium
GGCGAGCACTCAAATCCTGTCTTTTCGGAGTTTCATCGCATCCTTTGGTGTGGCTTTTAAAAAAACCTCCACGAGCATAAAAGTTTCGTGGAGGTTTTTTATGTATTAAATCGTTATAGAATTATTCAAAATAAAACGTGAGGACCACCATGTTGCTTGAAGCCCTTGAAAGTGACTGTGTAAACTTATATTTAGCGGGATCGTCTACGAGATCAGGCCTATCGTGGCGCAATACGTCGGTTAGGCCAAAGCAGAATTTAATTTCCGGTATAAGCTTAAAGTAAGGCAGGTAAAAATCACATCCAAATCCAATTGTCAGGAAAAAATCGGTAGAATTAAGTTGGATATAGTCGCTTCTCTTCTTGCCGACATCAAAGGTAGGCATTATTCCACCTACGATATATGGTCTTGCATTGCGATATCGCAATGCCGCAAATTTTAAATCTATAGGTAGAACTACGTAAGTGGACTTAAGATTCTGCCGTTCTTCTGAGCCGGAATTCAGTTCTTTCATCCTCAAATCCCGGCTTCCGAAATACATTCCTGGCGAAAAACGGAGTGAGAAATAATTGTTAAGTCTCAGATCAAAAAGGCCGTTTACACAGAACCCTGGCTGATAATCAGGCTGCTCGATGCGCCATTGCTCTCCTTCGGGTGTTATAAATCCGTTGTGAGTCATGCGCAGATCTTCTGCGTGGACGCCAATAGAGAAACCCAAATGCCATTTCCGTTGATCAGCATAAGGGCGATTCTGCAATTTATCGTTGAACTGACGGGCATAAGTACCAGAACAACAAGCAATTGCCAAAACGATGAATAATATCTTCCTTAAGATTCCCATTTAATAATAAACGCAATATGAGAACAAATATTGCTTAGTGCCGGTAAAATGGCCACAGATGTTCTAATGCTATGCCCAAATCGCGGAAAAACAGAGCAGCAGGAGTAACTATGGGTTTAAAGCGAGTACTATCTGTAGGAGCAAAGAGTTTCAATGCACCAGGCCGGCAAGAGATATCAATTCTTGTTGGCATAACAACAGGATCTCCATCTATATGCGCGGAGCCAGAACGCTTGCGCTTTATAGTAACCCTTTGGGCACGGAAAGTATCAACATATGCGTTTTTGCCAATAAAGCCTGTGAGAATGTCTAAACCACAAATAGCGTCTGTAAATAAGTTTCCGCTGTGCACTACGGTAACATCAAGTTCTCCGTCGGTAACAGATGCATCGGGAGCAATGAAAGCATTATTACCATATTGTGAGGCATTGCAAACCACTACAAGCAAAGCTTTATCAGTAATAGTGAGATCGTTGGCTTCTATTATGTACTCATCTGGCGAGAATTTCACATACTCGTCTATCGCACTTTTAAGATACATTATGAGTCCACGTCTTTTCTGCCGTGCAAACCTCTCGCTCACCGCAGCGTCAAAACCTGTGCCGAATGTGCAGAAGAAGGGGCGGCCGTTTGCAAGGCCGTAGTCGGCAGATATAATATGACGCCCGGCTATTACCCGTAGAGAACGGTCTACATCTACGGGTATGCCAAGGTGACGGGCCAATCCGTTTCCGCTTCCGGCCGGCACAATGCCCAGTGCCGTATTTGTTTCTGTCAAACCGGTAGCGGCCTCGTTGACCGTGCCGTCACCACCACAGACAATCACGGCATAAAAGCCATCTGCGGCAGCTTGACGAGCTAATTGGGTGGCATGGCAAGGGCCTTCTGTCAAAGCCACTTCCAAATCCATACCGGCTTCTTTGATTTTCCTGTATATAGCAGGCACGATTTTGTGTTTGGACACCGTACCG
>CAJTUG010000074.1:1828-4403 GCA_910579605.1 uncultured Muribaculaceae bacterium
TGCTATAAGCAACGCACGTTCTTTAATTGCCATATACTATTGGAGCTTAATAAATTCTGGCACATATGCCTCTACATGAACGTCGGAAGCTCCGGGTGCTATGTCAAGAACCACATTTGAGGTTGAAAAGATTACAGCTACTTTATTTCCGGTAGACATATCGGTTTTGGTAACAACCAAAACGTCTGCACCATCTTTTTCAAATCGGTCAAAGCTCGCGTCGCCTCTCCATAGCGCAGGATTATTACGTCGCATGTTCATAATACGTGAAATATAGCGGCACAAATCTGCTTCTTCAGGATTATTAGGCTCAAGATGACCCGATGTGCGTGCTATATTATCTTTCTGCGCACCTTTTACACCGCGGGTACTATCGGCATATTCATCGCCATAGTAGAGAGTTATAGGACCTGAATATGCTGCAAGAATTGCATTTCTTGTTTTAATTTGATTGTAGTAGAGACTATCGGCAGGGTCAAAATGGTCGGCTAAACGATATCCATCATGATTTGTGAGAAAAAGATTCGGGATAAAATTATCGTGGGCATATCCTCTGGCTGTGGGTGAAGACAATATCTTAACAACGTCTTCCCAACCATTATCGAGGCCAGACTCCGCAGGATCCTGCATGGGACCGCTTATAAGTTCTTTTCCTTCAAAATCGAAGGCACTAAGCAATCCTGCATCTGAGAATACGCCTTTGTTGATAGTTTCTGCATTTCCCCAATCTTCGCCTACCATATATGCCAATGTGCCCCACTGCTCTCCTCGTTGTTTTCTTTCGGCAGCTAATTTTTCTACTGCACCACGAATTTCGGTCCAATAGTTGTGTCCGCCTTGGGTTGCTTGGTATGCCTGGTCAAGCCTCCAACCATCAATACCGTATTTATCCATCCAGAAAGTTGCCACTTCCTTTATGTAGTCAAGAGAGCCGGGATAAGAAATATTCCCCGTTCCCCCTTGTTTTCCTCTATCGGATTCAGTTATGGTACAATCAAGCGTATATCCAGATGGAGAAGGTTGCTCTACCCCGCCATGATGGCCAAAAACTCCGTCGAGTATAACATAAAGGCCTCTTTTATGAGCCTCGTCGACTAAAAGTCTAAAGTCTTCTTCTGTGCCAAAATGAGGATCTATTGCAAAGAAATTATTGGTAAAATAACCTGTTGCCTGAAGTTTTTCACCGCCTTGCGCTTTGGAACTGTCAAAAACCGGTGTGAGCCAAATGGCATTTGCCCCTAAATTTTTTATATGATCTAAAGCCGACACTACGCCTAACAAATTTCCGTTTTTTGTATGCCCGTCAGGACCCCACATCGCCGTGTAGCCAGGAGCTCCGGCAGGGTCATGGATAAACGATGCTACCATAATTTGATATATAGTGAGAGCTTTATGCTCGTCGGGACTTTGCGGTACAGGGTTCTGAGCTTTGCCGCATACTACTGCAAGCAAAGCAAGGATACCAAAGCGCAATCGGCGGAAAAAATTCATGATTATTCTTCTTGATTAGCAGATTCTGAAAATTCCATAAGGTATGCTTTAATAAAATCGTCGATTTCTCCGTCCATTACGCCACCTACATCGGAAGTCTGATAGTTGGTACGATGATCTTTTACGCGACGGTCATCAAAGACATAGCTTCTTATTTGCGAACCCCATTCAATCTTTTTCTTACCGGCTTCCACCTTTGCCTGTTCGGCCATGCGGTGTTCGAGTTCTTTTGCATAGAGAATAGACCGCAGTTGCCTCAATGCGTTTTCCTTGTTTTTAGGTTGGTCGCGAGTTTCCGTGTTTTCAATGAGAATTTCTTCTTTTTCGCCTGTATATGGGTCTGTGAACTGGTAACGCAAGCGAACGCCCGATTCTACTTTATTCACATTCTGGCCTCCGGCACCTCCTGAACGGAAAGTATCCCACGACATGAGAGCAGGTTCTATTTTAATCTCTATTGTGTCGTCTACCAAAGGTGTCACGAAAACAGATGCGAAAGAAGTCATACGTTTGCCTTGTGCATTATATGGCGACACCCTCACTAAGCGATGTACTCCGTTTTCGCTCTTAAGGAAACCATAGGCAAAATCGCCTTCCACATTTATAGTACAACTCTTTATGCCGGCTTCGTCGCCTTCAAGCAAGTTGGCAATAGAGGTTTTGTATCCTCTTGCTTCTGCCCATCTCAAGTACATACGCATGAGCATGGATGCCCAATCCTGGCTTTCTGTACCGCCGGCACCGGAATTAATTTTAAGGACGGCACTCATTATATCACCTTCGCCACGAAGCATGTTTCGCAATTCAAGGGCTTGGAGCACATCTTGAGCTTTTGCATATGCGGCATCAACCTCTTCCTCACTCACGATTTCTTCTTTAAAGAACTCAAGAGAAAGTTTCACCTCATCTACAGCAGCTTCAAGTTCGTTATAATCTGAAATCCATTTCTGGAGGTCTTTTATTTTTTTCATCTGACGCTGAGCGGCTTCTGCGTTTTCCCAAAAGCCATCGGCCATAGTGCGGAGTTGTTCTTCTTCAACGGCTATTTTCTTCCCGTCGATGTCAAAGATACCTCCTCAGCGCA
>CAJTUG010000075.1 GCA_910579605.1 uncultured Muribaculaceae bacterium
GGCTTTCTCCCAATCGGCGATTGCAGCCCACAAATCATTGTCACACTCTGATGATATCTGCTCTACGGCACGTTCTACATCACGAAGCTGGGCGATAAGCTCTTGGGAGAGACTTTTGCCATATTCCGTGAGCGTTATGAGTGTAAATCTGCGGTCGGCCTTATCATCAATTTCCTTGATAAGTCCAGCTTTAATCATTTCCTTGACTATGGTGCTTACCGACGGGTGTGACTGCCCTATTTCCCTTGCGATAGTCGTTACACTCTTGGGCTGTTCATCGGTCAGCGAGTAAAAAACAGGAAACCATTTAGGTTTTAGCCCAACGCCATAAAGTCCATATATGCTTGCAGCATCGCGAGTCAGTGTTTCTGTCAGCACCCTCAACCTACTGCCGATTGCCATTTTACCCGTACGTTCAAAGAAATCCATTTATATATATGTATTAAATTGCGTAATTGATTACGCAAAATTACGGAATTATTTTGACTCCTCCAAATAGCTTGTGAGAAAACACATCCTACACCAATAGCCCTTAATTCAATAATTAGATAATCACACAACACCATTACCAGATTTAATATCCTTTTCATGAGTTTTAATATGGTTGCTGGTGGTATATAATTTATGCAACTCGTTAGACCTTTTGCAGGGTTCTACAAAAGAATTTCTCTACAACAGAAATTCATAACATATGAATATAGTCATCATGGCAGTAAGTGATGTATGATATACAAAGAGGAAGACTCTTACAATTTAAAACAGGTACATCACAAGATAAGCGTCCAAATTCGGTTTATACAATAGACACACAACCGTCCTATATATCTTAAATAACAATCACCAACATGACATTGCAGCAATTATTTATAATTTTACTAATGACAATGTTTTTCAGAACTACAAAAAAAGAGAGCCACGATGTGACTCTCTTGTGATCCGGATGCGACTCGAACGCATGACCGTCTGCTTAGAAGGCAGATGCTCTATCCAGCTGAGCTACCGGACCCTAAAGCATGACCCATACAGGTCATGCTCTATATTTAATCTTGGTTAAGATTTACGCGCTTGAAGCTAACTACAACCAAACCTTTTGTGGACTTTTCAAGATATTGGCTAATGGTGAGTTCTCCGTCCTTAACGAATTCCTGCTCCATCAAGCAAGATTCCTTGAAGAACTTGTTAAGACGTCCGTTAGCAATATTCTGAATCATCTGCTCGGGCAAGTTTGCTGCCTTGGCAGCTGCAGTTTCTGCAATGATGGTACGAGCTTTTGCAGCTTCGTCTTCTGTGAGCCAACCCTTAGAAATGTTGGAAGCAATATGGTCTTCCGAATCAACGAGGTTCGGGTTGATGCCAGCTTTCTTCAAAGCAGCTTCAACAGCCTTTTTAACCTGCTCTTCTTTGGTTTTCTCTACTGCTACGTTATATTCCGAAGTCTTTACTTCTTCGGGAACACTGTCGCGGTCTACAGCTACCGGGTTCATAGATGCAATCTGCATTGCAACATCACGACCAACCTGATAATCTACATCTGCGAGGTTGAAACCAGCAATTGTAGAAAGCTTGTTGCCAAGGTGGTTGTAAGAAGTAGTAGAAGGAGCCTCAAGACATTCGTAGCTTCCAAGTTCTATCTTCTCTCCAGTCTTGCCGGATTCCTCTGTAATCAAGTCAGCGATAGTTTGTCCGTCAAGGACAAGAGCCTTCAACTCATCAAGAGTCTTTACGCGAGCCTTCATGGCGGCGTCAAGAAGACGTTGTGTCAAAGCAACGAATCCTGCATTTTTAGCCACAAAGTCTGTCTCGCAGCATAATGCTACGATTGCGGCAAAATTGCCATCGTTTGCAGCCAATACACAGCCTTCAGAAGCCTGGCGGTCTTCACGTTTGGCTGCTATAGCTTTACCCTTCTGGCGAAGAATCTCAACAGCGGCATCAATATCGCCGTTGGTTTCTGTTAGGGCTTTTTTGCAGTCTACTATGCCCGCGCTTGTAAGATTGCGGAGCTTAGTAATTTCTGCCATTGTAACTGCCATATAATTGTAGTGTTTTAAGCGTGAGAAAATGTTTTATTATTCAGCTGCAGGTGCTTCTGTTGCTGCTTCTGCTGCGGGCGCTTCTTCTGCGGGCATTTCGTTGCGACGCACACGACGGCGTTCGCGACGAGGTGCAGCAGGAGCTGCTTCTGCATCGTTTTCGTTATCAAGCTTTTCAGCTTTGCGTTCTTCAAGGCCTTCAGCCATTGCTGCTACCAAAGTACCGGCAATGAGTTCAATGCTCTTGGAAGCATCATCATTTGCAGGGATAACGTAGTCTACAGTAGAAGGATCAGAGTTGGTATCTACCATAGCGAAAACGGGGATACCAAGACGGTTGGCCTCTGCCACTGCAATTCTTTCTTTCAATACGTCTACTACAAACAAAGCGCTGGGAAGACGGTTAAGGTCGGCTATTGAACCGAGAGTCTTCTCAAGTTTAGCACGTTGACGGGTAATCTGCAATTTTTCACGTTTGGAAAGATTGTCAAAAGTACCATCCTTGCTCATTTTGTCTATTGTAGCCATTTTGCGGACGGCTTTGCGGATAGTCGGGAAATTGGTGAGCATACCGCCTGGCCAACGTTCTATCACGTAGGGCATTCCTACAGACGCCGCCAAATCAGCAATTACTTGCTTGGCCTGTTTTTTGGTTGCTACAAAAAGCACCTTTTTACCTTGCTTAGCCATGCCACGGAGCACGTTGGCTGCCTCTGCAAGCTTAGCTTCGGTTTTATAAAGATCGATTATGTGGATACCGTTTCTCTCCATGAAGATATAAGGAGCCATTGCGGGATTCCATTTGCGTTTGAGGTGTCCAAAATGGCAACCTGCTTCAAGGAGTTGATCAAATGTGGGATTAGCCATGATATTTAAAATTGTTTACGTTCTTTAAATTAACAACTGCGAGGTAGGGAACGTAGTCCATCGGCGCAGTTTAGATACTAAACAGAATATATAATCGCTTATACGTACCCAAATCTTAACGTTTGGAGAACTGGAAGCGCTTACGTGCTTTGGGTTGACCGGGTTTCTTACGTTCAACAGAACGCGGGTCACGAGTCATGAAGCCATGCTTACGCAAGACAGACTTGTCTTCCGGGTTCAACTTGACAAGTGCACGTGCTATACCAAGACGCAAAGCCTCTGCTTGGCCTTTATAACCTCCACCGTCAAGATTAACGTGGATATCATATTTTTCAGCAACATCAAGTGTTGTCAAAGGCTGTTTTACGATATATTGGAGAATCGAAGATGGGAAATATACTTCGAGGGGACGTTTATTGATTGTAATGGTTCCGTTGCCTTCCTTGAGGATAACACGAGCCACGGCGGCTTTACGGCGACCTACTGCATTTACTGTTTCCATGCTGCTCCTTATTTGAGTTTGTTAATGTCGATTACGGTAGGATTTTGCGATTCATGGGGATGGTTCGGACCATTGTAAACATGCATGTTTTCAATCAATCTGCGTCCGAGACGGTTCTTGGGAAGCATGCCTTTCATCACACGGATAAACAAAGGATGCATACCAGCTTTGAGATGTTTGTTGAAAGATTTTTTCATCAAAACCTCAGGTGTTGCTTCGCGTTGTCCACCAGGATAACCGGTGTAATTAAGATAAATGCGGTCTGTCATCTTTTTGCCGGTAAGAACAATCTTATCTGCATTGATGATAATTACATTGTCGCCACACTCCATATTAGGAGAATAGCTCGGTTTATATTTGCCACGCAAAAGTTTTGCAACTTTGGCGCACAAACGTCCGAGAACCTGATCGGTCGCATCAATAACAACCCAGTTATGTTCTACTTGCTGGGCGTTAGGAAATTCGGTACGGTAGCTAAGAGTATCCACTTTAATACTTAGATTATACGTTACATAAATGCACGGTCGCAGCAGGTTCACTTGGCCAAAAGCTTGCCTTGCAACAGTGTTAAAATTTGTTGGACATAATCGGTACTGCAAAGGTACGACATTTTCTCAAAATTTCCAAATATTTCTATAACAAATTCAACAACAACCAAACAAAAAGTTTTACAATAATTAGATTATCAGGCATATACAAATGTCTATTATATTGTGTATTAACGCCAACAAAGCCTGAATAGTCACCCTAATTGCAAATATTCCACTATCAGCGCTTCAACAATCTCTGTCATGTCAGTGGAATCTACCAGCATTGGCAACGATTGTTAAGACTATGATGGATGATAAACCAGAATTTTCAAAACGGCCCACAAGCACAGAGTAGATGCATAGGGCGGCAGGCCGGCGGTTTCTGCCCGTACCGCGGC
>CAJTUG010000076.1:0-212 GCA_910579605.1 uncultured Muribaculaceae bacterium
GTCGCCGAGTAGCAACTGAAGAGCGGATTAATATTGAGTTGTCTCGTGTCCGCCAACTTACATCAGCCCCTGTAGGTATCAATATCTTCTCGGCACATGATGATGGAACACGAGCGTATGCGATGAAGACTATTGCAGCATCAAAAGCCAACAATGTAAACATATATTGCCTTGTAGGAACATACGATGAAATAATCTATTCGGCAATAAAA
>CAJTUG010000076.1:228-2085 GCA_910579605.1 uncultured Muribaculaceae bacterium
GTGGAATAATTGTACATCGCGAACTTACACCAACACCGAAATCGGTACGTTTGGCCGAAGATCATGGAGCCGACATTATTGTAGCTACCGGAATTGATGAAGGCGGTATGCTCCCTTCAAGTTGTATGGGTACTTTCACTATTGTACCTACTATTGTTGATGCCGTAAAATCAGTCCCGGTAATGGCCGCTGGCGGTATAAACGATATTCGTGGTGTGCGGGCTGCATTTGCATTAGGTGCGCAAGGGGTATATGTAGGAACGCGGTTTATTACAGCAACCGAATGTCCTGCTGCCCAGAATGTAAAAGATATGATTGTGGCAGGCAGCGGCGAAGAGCTTATAGCCGTAACGTCTAATGAACGGTCATTGCCAACTGAAGCTGCAATAAAATATAACCAACGTATGCTTTCGGGAGAGTCTGAAGACACGATTCATGAAGAGATTATGAGCAAAGGTGGCTTAGGTACAGCAATGCTTCATGGCGATGTGACAAATGGGATTATAAGTGTCAATACTGGCATATCATGCATTCATGCAATAAAGCCGGTGGCTGAGATTGTAGAAGAACTTATGAGCGATTTTCAGATTTGAAATTAAATATGTGATTTCTTGTTTAAAAGTATTTCCCTATCATAGTATAATCTATGGCAGGGAGTTTTTGTCTAAATATACCGAACCCCTATTCGTTATGGTTTTCCTTCTATAGACCTGAGACTTTCAATTCATGAATGTTTTGAAATAGGATGCAGATACTGTGTGTGGATTTCCTGTAGAGATAAGGGATAGGGATGAGAATCCTCGTATAAAAGAATAGTTTGTAAATTTATTTCATCCGCTTATTCAGGAATCAGACTGGGATGACTCCCTGAGAGTATAGAGCGCAGAGAACGCGGCTTCAAGCCTTGGAATCGGATTAGAAAAGTGATTGCCGGGGACATGGTCAAATCTTACTTTTATTCCATTCATTTTAAGCTGTTCAACAATCTTAGAAGTATTGGCTTCAATTGAATTAAATGCTTTGATGCGTGTTTTTATCTCCTGCGTACCAAGCAGAAAAAATGCAGAACCATTTTTATAGATATATGTTTTTGAAGATATCCATTCCATAAAGCCTTCGTACCAAAATGAGCCAGATAGAGAAGCTATGTTTTTGAATGAATCACACATTATCCATTGCCATAAAGCGAATAGGCCAGACATTGATACTCCTATGAGAGATCGTTCAGGATTATTAATGCCGAGAATTGACTCTACTTTGGGAATGACCTTTTGACGGAGAGTCTGCAGGAATTCAGGGGATTCACCTTTAAAATCCGGGCTTCCGGCAGGTACGCCCTTAGCAGGCCATGGGCTAAATACATTTTGCCAATCCATTCCAGTAATTACCACAATTGTTGTTTTGTATTTCTTTGCTGTTGGTTGAATCCAGTTGTCAAGAATATTATTTACAGGATAAAGGATATATGCAATTTTTTCTTTATTTCCCACGTCCCCATAACAGAGGCAATGAAGAGTTCCTATGTCTATTTTATGCATGCTAAGTTTAGTTGTTTTATTTATTGCCGTATACCATCATATCTGTCATATCTATGAAACCAAGGGATCTGTATACTTTACGGCCATCTATTGTAGTCTCAAGAAAAATTTTATCGCAACCATAGTCCGTGGCTTCTTCAATTAACTTTGTTATGATTTGATGTCCAATACCATTATTCCGATATTCTTTTCGGACATATATATTCATTAAGTATGCACAGCGACCACTTGGATTGTCGGGAGATGGTAATTCCTCGGAAAAACATACAGATCCGCATCCGCATTCTATACCATTAAATAAAGATACAAAAGCTATGTG
>CAJTUG010000076.1:2106-3287 GCA_910579605.1 uncultured Muribaculaceae bacterium
ATTGTCGGAAATATGTTTTTTATAATATTTCCTGTTTTCTTTAAGTAAATTTGTGTCTGGTTTGATTCCAAAAACATTATTGATAACTTCTTCTCTCCATCTCATAAGTTCTTCCAGTGAAGTGATTTTTATTATTTCAATCATCATTTCTCCCTCCTTTCATGACTATAGGCAAAGCGTTCAAATCCACTTTACCGCGATGAGTAAGTGGTATGTGTTTCATTTTTACAAAAAATTCTGGAATCATAAAATCTGTAAGTTTTGAAGCCAGATATTCTCTAATTTCATGAAGGGAGGTTCTTTTAGATGTTACAAAATATGCAATAAGATAGTGAAGCCCATTATCGTCAAGGAATGCGCGTACAATCCCTTGATCAATATCAGGGCACGTATTTAGTACGTTTTCTACCTCCTCAGGTTCTACGCGTTTGCCGAGAATCATAATCTGATCATCGCGACGATGGAGGAACACTATGTTCCCATCGGGCAATTCATAACCGAGATCGCCGCTACGATACATAATGGAGCCATCTTCCGTTCTTACGAAATTCTTTTGTTCTGGAGGATTGCCAATATATCCTCCAGATACCCCTTCACCGAATATACATATCTCTCCGGTTGTTCCTATTGGTACTTTGTGCAGGTTCTTATCAAGAATTTTAACCTGTACGCCACTGATGGGTTTGCCTACTGGAAATGTACCGTCTTCCAACGCTTTGCTATTGTCTATCCGATAGTAATTTGAGCATACTGTTGTTTCCGATGGGCCATAGGTATTATAAATCTTTATTCTATGTTTACGGAGGTTCGTGATATAGCTTTCCCTTATAACGTCTCCACCGCTGATAATTAGTTTGATTGAAGACGGTATTTTGGGGAGTTTGTTAATTTCTGCAATAAGGTAAGGAAACCCGTCAACAATGGAAATACTATGACGGTCAATAAATTCCATCAGTCCTTCAAGTGAACCGTTATGTATGGCTGTAGATGGGATGCAGATGCATGCTCCATTTAGCAATGTTGCGAAGACCTCTTCCACAAATATATCAAATGAGCACACCGAATATTGTAGCATTCTATCGTCGGAATCAATATGGAATTCTGATTCAAACGCGTGAGCATAATTTACAACCGAGTGGTTCTCTACAATAACTCCCTTTGGCTTTCCTGTCGTGCCTGAA
>CAJTUG010000076.1:3297-4128 GCA_910579605.1 uncultured Muribaculaceae bacterium
TACATAAGCCACCCCATTTGGGATGGAACGGTCTTGCATTACTTTAGATGGCAGTTCTATGTGACGACAATAATTATCGTTTATGATAAGTTCTACATTTGCTGTCTGCATCATGTAGTTAATGCGTTCCTGGGGTAATGTCGGTTCTGCCGGAACGTAAGCAGCACCGCTTTTTAACACGGCGAGCATAGCAGCTATTTGTTCGGCTCCATGGTGCATGATAATGCCGACATATTTTGGTCTTTGATCATAGAATTTAGCCATGATACTATCTATCATCAAGTCAAGCTCCGCATATGTCAATATCCTATCATCTTCAATAATAGCTTGTGCAGTCGGTTGTTTAGTTGCAACTGCTTTGAATTTTGAATATATTGTTTGTAGGTTCATATTATTGTTTTTGATATATTAAGGCTTATAAATGTGGTATTGTTCAGAGGGAAATTGAAGTTCCCATGATTGTGCCGTTTATGTCACGTTTTGTACTATTTCCATTTAAAGAATAATTTGCGATGAGACCTGCAAAACGGAATATCAGCACCAAGTAGGAGAAAGGGACTCGTTGGAATACGCAGCGTCCCAAAGTTTACAAAACAACTTTGGGACGCTGCGTGGTTTGTGGATAGAGAAAAATATGGGATTGTTTATTCTGGCTATAATTAATTATGGATACCCTGCGATATTTTCCATTTTGAATCGCCAGGGATATGACTTACTGAAATTGCACTCCTCACATATGTTAAATTCTCAATTTCATCATCGATATATTCAGAATTTTTTGCGACCCAAAATGTTGAATTGAATAGATAGTGTTCGTTCCATTTATTGTAA
>CAJTUG010000077.1 GCA_910579605.1 uncultured Muribaculaceae bacterium
GGTACAGGTGCCGGGTCATACAAGGCGGGAGAACTTGTCGGTACACAGTACCCCAATGAATGTTGGGTGGCAATCTACGATAATGAGAACATGACTAATCCAACACTTGCTAAAACTGATAAAATAAGTACACCTTGTGGGCGCTTCCGTTCTCAATATTATCAGACTATCTGGTCGACAGATAATGGGGATATATATGTGTTCTCGTCAAGCTATGCCAAAACCATGACCGACCCAGGACAAAAAACCACACTTCCTGCTGGGGTATGTCGCATACCTGCTGGCAGTACATCGTTTGATGACTATTACTGCAACATTGAGGATCAGACACCTGATGGCAACCGCTCGTTCATGCGTTGTTGGCCCGCAGGAGGAAATTGCTTCCTCATGATTATGTATGACCGCTCGCTCACTGAGAAAAATCCTGCCGCTACTGAACTGGCTGTATTTGATGCGGCTTCAAAAAAACTTACCTATGTGACAGGACTGCCTGACAATGTTTCCTCAATTGGGAAAACAGTGTTCGTACAGAACGGGAATGTCTATATTCCGGTTAATGTAGAAAACGAAGAACCTGCCATTTACGCCATAAATACATCAACAGCTAAGGCTATAAGAGGTGTTTCTATCAAGGCTAATGACATTACTGGCTTCGGATATCTAACTCCTGCAAAATAAATTTGCGATGATAAAGTTCTTTAGAAAAATTCATCTCTGGTTGTCAGTGCCATTTGGTATAATAGTGACATTGGTGTGTTTCTCAGGAGCTATGCTCATATTTGAGCCTGAAATAACCCATGCATTGAGAAGTGATGTGTACTATGTCGCCTCTGTGGAAGAATCTCCGTTGCCAATGGATGAACTTATGGAGACTGCAAAAGCTACGTTGCCTGACAGTGTTTCAATCACTGGTGTCACCGTATTTGAAGATGCCTCGCGTACATACCAGGTAAATCTTTCAAAACCTCGGAGAGCTTCTCTTTTCATTGACCAATACACAGGAGAGATAACAGGGAGATACGAGCGGATTGGCTTTTTCTCTACGATGTTCAAACTTCACCGATGGCTGTTGGACAGCGCAAATCAGCATGGTGAAGGCTTAAAGATCGGAAAACTCCTTGTTGGTATCTCTACTTTTGTTTTCGTAATCGCACTGATATCCGGAGTCGTAATCTGGTGGCCGCGTGCCCGAAAAAATCTCAAACATAGCCTCAGCATCACATTTTCAAATGGCTGGAAAGGATTTTGGAAAGGTCTTCATGTCGCTGGTGGTATGTACGCACTGATTCTTGTGCTTGCGATGGCACTTACCGGGTTGACATGGTCGTTTGATTGGTATCGTTCTGCTTTTTATGCTGTCTGTGGCGTAGAGCATACCCCTCGCAATTTCTCACAGACTAATAATTCAAACGGCAATAATGGCGGTGAAAAGCATGACCGAGGAGGCCGTCGTAGCGGACACTATCATGGTGGCGAAGGACGACATGAAGACGGAAACAGACAAAAAGGAGGAAATCGCCGCTACTCCGAATTTGGTCGTTGGCAAGAAGTGTATGAAACACTGAAAACTCAGAACCCTGAAGCTCCAAAGATAACAATAGGCTATGAAAAGGCAACCGTGACACTTGGCAACACTGGAAATAGTCGTGCTTCGGACAGCTATGAGTTTAATCGTCGTTCCGGAGAACTTTCTCTTGTCACAAAATACGCAGATGCGAAGGAAGCTGATAAATTGCGAGGCTGGATATACTCAATCCATACCGGATGTCTTGGCGGTCTATTCACCCGTATTTTATGGTTGCTTGGAGCCCTTCTCGGAGCATCGCTCCCATTGACTGGCTACTACATCTGGATCAAGCACCTTATCAAAAAGAAATAATATCATAAGGCGTAATAAAAGCCAAACTGTAATCATGTTAAAAATAGCAGTTGCTCATAACGGGCAACTGCTATCTCATTATTCTTCGGAAGAATCTTTTTTACCTTATTATACTGTATTCTCTATTTTTTCTGTTTGAAAAGCCAATCTCTCACAGCGGTTACTTTATATGCGTAATTAGTAGTGGTTAGATTTTTATCGCAACACTACTAATTTAAGATGAATTTTCACGTAAAAGTTTAGTGCTTTTGGATGAAGGCGTGCAATTTAGTGGTAAACGACATATTCTCATGTGTTTCCACATCCAAACGTCCGCACATATACGAAGAATGGATACAAAATGGATATCCCTATAAAATCGGAATGGGAATAATTAGTTAGAAGATACTGCGAGCATAGCTGTGCAATTTATCTTGTTTCTAATCATGTAAAAACGTGTTGATCAATAATTACGCTGTATAATACAGACTGGTTAAACCTTATTCTTTTGAGGATATGCGGTATTCGTTCCTAATCTTTTGTTCTTCTTTCTCTTTAGTTGTGAATTGGATATTGGAGATGTCTGTTCCTTTCTCATCATATAGAAATAATTTCACAGGTTTCCCATGTTTGTTCAAATTAGATTCTAAAAGGTCGTTATATACTTGCTGAGCGAGAATAAGACGCGTGTATCCTTCTAAATATGCGGTGCTATCGGAAGATGCTTGAAACTTTCCTAATTCGTTTTCTTTAGTGATGCTGTTCCCTGCAACTATTCGTTCACCATTTTCTGTTTCAATGTAGTAAGTGTAGTTTTCAGCACATGAACATGCCATAATTAATAGGATCAGAATTGAGAGATTTTTCATAAGTTTATACGTTTTATAGTTATTGGACGCATATTAATGAAAATAGTTACAAAGCGTAATTACAAAAGTAGTCAAAGAGTAAATGGTATTCGCATCCTTTTTTTTCTCCCAAAGTTACAAAAATTAAGTTTTGTGTGGGGTCACAAAATAGCACTTGACCGAATAACCCAATAGCAAAAAAGCGTGGAGTGACTATATCCTTGCCGCCAATGCGAGTAATAATTTTGTTCCAACCAAAAGAATATGCTTCGTTGTCTAAAGAAGAATGAGATGATCGGTCAATCCATTCTTTGCTAACGATGCGTTTGTTGTCGTAAACGCCGCCATTAATATATAAACGACCGATTTTTGCTAAATCTCTAACATTAGACACCAACCCACCATAAGCCTTTGCTTGACGGTGTTTACTGTCATCAAGAGAAATTAGAGCGTCTGCTTCCATATCAAGCGGTTTCCAAACTTTTTCTTGTAAGTAATGTGAGTATGGTGTGTCAACAGCTCTCTCAATAGCAACGCCCAATAATGTTGTAGCCATTGAATTATAAAGATGTGTAGTTCCTGGCTTAGACTTGAAATGTAATTTTTTGAATTGTTTTACAACATTTTTACCATAATATAGTTTTGCCATTTTTGACAATGGGTTCCAACTATAACTTTCTTTAAAATCAAGGCCAGTACGCATATCAAGCAGATGCTCAATAGTGAGTTCTTTAAATAGTGGATCTGCGTCATTAAGTTCTGTGATATACTTAGTTATAGGATCGGTTAATGACATATATCCCTCGTCGATTGCGATACCGCATAATAATGCAGTTACTGCTTTTGAGATAGAGAATATATTTGAAGGGGATAATTGCGAGAAATTTCCATAATACTGTTCAAGAAGAATAGTATCGTTACGAACAATCAATAATGCGCCGTTACCTCTTACACGCGCAAAATATTCTCCTATGGTTTCGCTATTGAAACGACCTCCATTAAATTTGGAGTCTTCAAAATATTTGTTATGTTCAACAGAAGAAATAAGTACGTTTTTTGCATTATCTAAGGCGGCTATTGTATCAACTGCAAAATTACGGTAGGTATCGGTTGATGGACTGCCACATTTAATTGATTTGAATGTAGTACAACTCGCAAAAAATAATGAAAAAAATATGAAGAAATAGTAGAGTAGTTTCATAATACAAATGTATTAATAATAGTTGGATTATGATTAGGTTATAAGGTATTTATGATGATATAGGTATATTATTCCTTGAGTTTTTTGTAATAAAGCGGAAAAATATGCAACATTTATTCCAAATGTTAATCAATTATAATTCATGAACGAAATGAATTATAATTGATTTAATGGTAGTTTTAGATTCATTCGCCAAGTACCAAAAGCCT
>CAJTUG010000078.1 GCA_910579605.1 uncultured Muribaculaceae bacterium
GTCTAAACATGTTTAGACGGCCTGTTTTGATTATATAGATAATTATATCTTAGTCTCGGCGGAAAATATCGCGGGTATACACTTTGTCTTCCACATCGTCAAGGCAACTGTCGTAGCGGTTGGCGACGATAGCCTGAGAAAGTCCTTTGAACTTGTCGAGATCATTCACAACCAGGCTTCCGAAGAACGTAGACCCGTCTTCAAGGGTGGGCTCGTAGATAATAACTTGAGCGCCTTTGGCCTTGATGCGTTTCATAACCCCTTGGATAGACGACTGTCGGAAATTGTCGCTGTTAGATTTCATGGTAAGCCGGTAAACACCAACTATACAGGGTTTGTCCTCGGAATACCCGTAACCGTTATTTTGGGAGTAATCGTACCAACCGGCTTTCTGAAGTATCTGGTCGGCAATGAAATCTTTGCGTGTACGGTTAGACTCGACAATTGCCGACATCATATTTTGTGGAACCTCGGCATAGTTGGCAAGAAGCTGCTTGGTGTCCTTGGGCAAGCAATAACCGCCGTAGCCAAACGACGGGTTGTTGTAGTGCGAACCGATGCGGGGATCCAAGCCCACACCCTCTATAATGGCACGAGAATCCAACCCTTTCACCTCTGCATAGGTGTCAAGTTCGTTAAAATAGCTCACTCGGAGCGCAAGATAAGTGTTGGCAAAAAGCTTCACCGCCTCGGCCTCTTTCATGCCCATGAAGAGAACCGGGATGTCTTCCTTGACAGCCCCCTGCCTGAGAAGCGTCGCAAATGTGTTTGCGGCCTCTTCTATCGCGCCGAGGTTGGTGACCGAAAGGATTGCGGCATTTTCCTCTGCAAACTCGGGACGATCTATGATTTTAGGAACCCCGGCAATGATACGCGAAGGATAGAGGTTGTCGTAGAGAGCTTTGCTCTCGCGCAGGAATTCAGGGAAGAAAAGGAGGTTGAACTGCTTTACCCCTTTAGCCGCATACTTGACATAAAGATTACGGCAATAGCCTACGGGAATGGTAGATTTGATGACCATCACCGCGTCGGGATTCACGCTGAGAACGAGATCTATAACATCTTCTATGCAGTGCGTGTCAAAAAAGTTTTTTACAGGGTCGTAGTTCGTGGGAGCGGCAATGACAACAAAATCGGCATCTTTATATGCGGCAGCCCCGTCAAGAGTCGCAGTAAGGTCAAGCTCCTTCTCGGCAAGGTATTTTTCTATATAGTCATCCTGAATAGGAGAGATGCGGCTGTTGATTTTATCTACCTTATCAGCTATCACGTCAACAGCCGTAACATGGTTATGTTGCGCCAGCAAGGTGGCAATGCTGAGCCCGACATACCCCGTCCCGGCAACAGCTATGTTGTATTGTTTCATTTATTTAAGTATTAGTCTAATATATCTTCGGGTTGGAGAGGCATATAGGGACCATCTTTTACCTCAAGTATAGAGGATGGTTCAATTATTTCTACGTTGTGCCATTGTCCTTTTGGTATCTGCACACCATATTTCCCTTTAATAGGATCAAGGAGGATGCGTTCAATTTGAGATCCGAGACTGTCATAAAATACTACAAACATTTTTCCTCTTAGTAGCACGTAGGTTTCAGCAGTATGTTGATGACGGTGAATGGGTAGAGGAGTGCCAGGGAGTAATACGTTTATGAGGCGTTGAGCCTTGGCATCAAGGCTTTCATGCAAATTGTAATTCATGCGGAGACGTGGACTCGTTTCGGCTTCCGCTGTTATTTTATCAAGAAGTTCGTCGTTTATTATCATGATTGTGTTTGTTTTGATTTTAGGTATGCTTCATGAAGATGATAATTTTTTTTCATGAATATAAGGTAGGCGACCAATAGGATAATAATTGTCAATCCCAAATATACGTAGTGATTTATGGGGCAAAAAATCATGCCAAATGATACGATTAATTGTAATGCCATATAAAGCATAGATACTTTTACATGGGGTATTTTAAGTTCATTAGCCAATAGTTGGTAGGCATGTTTACGATGTGCTTCTCCAAGGTTTTCGTGTAATTTTATGCGGTGACAGATTGTGAGAATAGAGTCGGCTCCATAGACCGCAAGAAAAATAATGTACGAGAAATCTCTCGTCTGGAGGATAAGTTTGCCAAGTGCAAAAAGCAATATGAACGCTATTGTTATTGAACCTACGTCACCGGCAAAGCATTTGGCTTTTTTGCGGAAATTAAAGAAGCAGAACACCAGAAGAGACAATACGGTAACATATAAGTATGGCATTTCTATAAAATTATACTTATAGTTAAGAAAAATCAATGGCGCTATGACAGCTAAAGAATAACCTCCGGTAATACCGTTTATACCATCCATGAAATTATAGGCGTTTATGATACCCACGCATACTACTAATGCGGTCAACACCATCCACCAATCGTTCAAATTGAGGATGCCGAATTGATAGAACATGAGGAACATGGCGATAAATTGAACGACAAGCCGGATAGAGTCTGGCAACGAGTGGATATCATCAATGAAGCTGATGACGCTTATAAGTGTCAATCCAAGCAAGAACCAACCGTATTCTAACCCGTAGAATGCTGCATATAGCCATGCACCAAGGAGGAAAACAATGCCTCCTCCGCGTAGAGTTATTGTCGTATGGCTTGAACGGAGATTGGGTTTGTCGATAATATTGAATTTATCGGCCACACGGAAATATGTCAGTTCAAGGAAAACCAACAGCAGAAAGATGATTATGTAAGTCATGAGAAAATCAGATTGTAGAGGTTATCTAAGATTGTTGTCTTATTGTAGTTAAGTGCGCAATATCGCTGCGCACTTTGCCCCATTTTCTGCCGTTTGTCGTCGTTAAGATCCCTTAGGGTTCTTAGCGCATCGGCAAATTTCTCGGGAGAAGAGGCCGGAACGCTTATGCCGCACCCGATTTCTTTTATAAGGCGGTTCGCGTCGCCGTTTATCATGGCTACGATTGGTTTCCCGTTAGACATATATGCCTGAAGTTTTGCCGGTACAGTGAGATTCAATATCTCGTCATCTTTGAGCGACAGGAACAAACAATCGGCCTTTTTGAAGAACGATGGCATGTATTCTATACCGAAGCGCCCGAGTAATTTTATTCTCGCTCCTAATCCATTAGTTTCTATTTGTGTTTCTACCCATTCTTTCTTTCGTCCGTCTCCTACGATTATCAAATTGATATTATCTTCATCCTTAAGCAATTTAGCTGCTTCTACAATGTTTTCAAAATCTTGGGCTTCCCCGATATTTCCGGCAAAAAGGACATTAAAACCATTTGGGAAATCGGGAATAGGTAAATCATCACCATTGCTTATTTCGTCTTCGGCCCAATTTGGCATATGTAGGATTTTATCTGCGAAATTACCTTTCGATGATATGTTCTTTTTGAAACCTTCAGAACTTACGAGTATTTTATCAGAATTCCTATATTCAAGTTTTGCGAACCAATTGAAAAAGCCAAGTATTTTTGGATTGTCAATGCCTCCTGCAGCTTTCAAACTCTCGGGCCATAAATCCAATACCCAAGTATATAACTTTCTTCCTGTAAGTTTTTTAAATAAGACCCCGGGTACGGACATCATTACAGGCGAAAGTTGCTGTACGAAGCAGGCATCATATTTTTTATTGGCTATTAAATGAAATGGCATGAAAAGAGAGGCAACTATGAAATATGAGAAATAGTTGGCCAATAATTTTATTTTACCACCGTTACCGCGAGGGATTATGGGTAGGCGTATAACCCTTACGCCATTTATTGTTTCTCTTCTCCGCTTAAACCATCCATATCCTTTGAAAAATTTACCTTTAGGATAATTAGGAGTACCACATATTACAGTAACTTCCACTCCCCTTTGTGC
>CAJTUG010000079.1 GCA_910579605.1 uncultured Muribaculaceae bacterium
TGTTGGCTTTTTGGATGAGGATGTCTACAGCCATGAGGGTGGGGTAGGTGAGAAGGCCTGCATTTACGCGTTTATTAGTGTCTGCACCTATAATCTGTTTTTCAAATGCTTCGTCGCTATCGTCTTGCTGAGCGGAAGATAATCCAAGACACTTGCGAGCCTTGTCTTTAAACGAAGCTGTTCGCATGAGTTCTCCTATGCCTACGTGCATGTTGAGGAGAAGGTACATTTCCGGTATTTCGGGGATGTCGCTTTGTATAAAGATTGTAGATTTTTCGGGGTCAAGACCTGCGGCAAGGTATTCGGCCAAAATACTCTTTACATTGGCATGTAGAGCTTCCGGGTCGGGGTTTGTAGTCAATGCGTGCAGATCGGCAATAAAGAAATTGCAGTCATAGTGGTCTTGCACGGCCACGAATTTGCGTAAAGCCCCAAAATAGTTTCCTAAATGGAGATTGCCTGTAGAGCGTATGCCGCTCAACACTATTTCTTTCTTATCGGCCATGATGTGAGATGGGAGTTTTATGTTCAAATTAAGAAAGAGCCTTTTTCGCCAAGGCGGCAAAAAAGGCTCTTTAAGGCGATTGAATCCGAATTATCGGTTATTATTTTCCGCCAAGATGATCGGACACTGTCAAGTGGAGGCGTCCTTTAGCACGACGGCGAGCAAGTACTTTGCGTCCATCGGGAGTGCTCATTCTTTCGCGGAAGCCGTGTTTGTTCACGCGTTTGCGGTTGGAAGGTTGGAATGTTCTTTTCATTGCCTATGTTGTGATTTCGTTATTTTTCTGTTGTTAACTTGAGCGCAAATTTACTCAATATTTTTTATTTTTACAAATATTTGACGCTCTATTGGATAGCTTAATCTTCGTCGTCAAAATCAAAGTCAAAATCCCATCCGTCGTCAAAAGCTGAATCTGTGAATTTGCTCAACTCACGGCCTTCTCGCTTTGTCGGGCGGCCTAAGCCCTTAGCTCGATCCACGAAACCTGAAATTTTTACCACTTCCAAAAGATCGTATTGGCTCTGTGGAGTGATATTTTCCATGTATTCAGGTACTAATCGCGCTCCAAGACGGTTTTCGGTAAGGGCAAGAACGCGGAAAGAGAATGTGACAGGCGGTTTCTTCACATGGACAACATCGCCAATTTCTATAGTGCGCGAAGGTTTTACCGGTGTATTGTTGTCGCCGACAGATACACGACCTTTCTTGCAAGCTTCTGTGGCGATGGTGCGGGTTTTGAAAACACGCATTGCCCACAGCCACTTGTCTATTCTCACTTCGCTTTTGCCCATATGCCTAAATATAGGGTCATTTGTTGTTGTACTTGCACATTGCATTGCCAAGGCCTGCGAGAACGAATTCCTTTACGGCGTCTACGGCAATGTCTATGCGAGCTGGAAGTTCGGATTGTTCTTCGGCAGTGAGATTTCCTAAAACGTAGTCTATTTGACACCCTTTGGGAAAATTACCTCCAATACCGAAACGCAAACGTGGATAAGCCGTAGAACCAAGCATTTGGGCTATGTTTTTAAGTCCGTTATGCCCGGCGTCGCTACCACTTCCACGTAGGCGGATAGCACCGAACGGCAATGCAATATCGTCAACAATTATTAATATATTTTCAATGGCTATACCTTCTTTCTCGCGCCAGTATCTCACGGCGTTTCCACTAAGATTCATGTAGGTAGACGGTTTGAGCAAAACTATTTGTTTGTTTTTAAGCCGTCCTCTTCCTATATCGCCATAGCGGTCGGTAGACATTGAAATTCCAGTTGAGGCTGCCAATGCGTCGGCAACCATAAAACCTATATTGTGACGGGTATTGCGATATTCCTCGCCGATGTTCCCAAGTCCAACAATGAGATATTTCATTCAGACAAGAGATTAAGCTCTGAAATTACTTGTTTGCAGCAGCGGCAGCAGCGGCACCACGAGCGGCGCGGGTGAGCTGAACAGCGCAAACGACGGCATTCTTGGCGTTAACCAATTCGAGACCTTCGAAATGTATATCGCCAACCTGCATGGTTTTGCCCAAACCGAGATTGTCGACATTGATGACAAGACGTTCGGGAATTGCGGTATAGGGAGCGCGAACTTTCAATTTCTTCATAGAAAGAGTGAGCTTACCACCGGCTTTAACACCTTCGGCATGGCCTTCAAGTTTAACGGGCACTTCCATTACCACAGGCTTGTCTTCTTTTACTTCAAGAAGGTCGATGTGGAGGATGTTATCTTTTACGGGGTGGAACTGGATGTCTTTGAGGACAGCCATGCGTGTTTCACCATTGAGGTCGAGTTCAATAGCGAAAATTTCGGGAGTGTAGATGAGTTTGCGGACAGCATCGTTGTTGACAACCAAATCGGTGGTGATCAAGCCTTTTTTGCCAACTTCAATTTCTACGATTTTTTCGCCTTCTTTGAGGGTGCCGGCATAAGGAAGTTCTACAATAGCGCCTCCGTTGAGGACTACGGGAATTTTACCTTCGCTGCGGAGAGCCTTGGTGGCTTTTTTGCCGAGAGCCGTACGAGGTTCGGCGGAAAGTTTGAATACTTTCATTGCTTTGAAATGTTTTTTGTGTTACTAAAAATTAAGTGCTCCTTAATT
>CAJTUG010000080.1 GCA_910579605.1 uncultured Muribaculaceae bacterium
AAATATTACATAAATAATATAAAAATACTGAAAACAACTGAATCTTAAATTTATTGTATATACCTCGTTAAAAATTACTAAGACCAAGAAACTTTTCTTTGTCATGTCATAATAAATACGTAACTTTGCATAACAACTAAACAATGTTTACTCACTATTAAAATATTATTGCCTATAGCCCTACTCTACTCTAATCAAAAAAAGAATAAAGAATGCAACAACTCTCTAAGCTCACCGACGAACAGTTGGTGGCCGCTTACGCAAAAGGGCAAAACGAAGCGTTTGACGTGCTCATGCACCGCCACAAAGACCGCTTGTTCAGTTTTATTTATCAATTAGTAAAAGACCGAGACCTTGCCGACGATATCTTCCAAGAGACTTTCGTAAAGGCAATTATAACCATCAAACAAGGACGTTATAACGATTTAGGCAAATTTTCAGCGTGGATCGGACGTATAGCCCGTAATTTGGCTATAGATTCTTTCAGACAAGACAAAGCCGAAAATTCACTTTCTTCAGACAACACTGAATACGACATTCTCAATCGCAGAGACTTAGCCGAAAACACCATAGAGGATACTCTTATAGATCTGCAAATAGAAGACGATGTGAGACGCCTTATCGAAGAACTCCCCGAATCACAGAAAGAAGTCCTCGTAATGAGATACTACAAGGACTTGTCATTCAAAGAAATCGCCGAATCAACGGGCGTGAGCATTAATACTGCACTTGGCCGAATGCGCTACGCGATCCTAAACCTTCGCCGCATGGCAAAAGAGAAAGAAATCTGCCTGACTCGTTAATCCTCACTATCAAATTTAGAAGCTAAATTCTTGATCATTCCGGTTGCAGACTGGTCGGGAGTTACCGGCACCACAGAAATATACCTGCGGTCAAGCCAATATTCATCGGTATCAGTAGCTTCCGGTTCAGTATTGACAAACCGACCGGTCAACCAATAAAACGGCATGCCGTTAGGATCTATATAGCGCTTATATTCCTCGCTCCAATGACCGCGGGCCGCACGACATACCTTTATTCCCTCAGGAACAACTTTTGCAGGAATATTGACATTAAGACAAATACCCTCAGGTAATCCTTCGTCCAAAACTTTCTTTGCAATCTCAGCCACAAAGGAAATTGACAAAGAAAAATCTGCCTTCATAGAATGGTGCAACAAAGAAAATCCCACAGAAGGTATGCCAACCATGCATCCTTCAAGAACAGCCCCCATGGTACCACTATATGTTATTGCAGTTCCAGAATTTGACCCGTGGTTAATACCCGAAAGTATTATATCAGGTTTACGCGGAACTATTGCATGAAGCCCCAATTTTACACAATCTACAGGTGTACCGTCAACAGTAAACAACCGAACACCCTCTGGAGCACCATGTCGCTCAGATATCTTCAACGGCTCACCAACCGTCAATGCCGACGATTGACCCGAATGAGGATGCAATGGTGCCACAACGTATACATCGCCAATAGACTTGACAGCTTCGACGAGGCAATGCAAACCAGGAGCATCAATGCTGTCGTCATTAGTAATAAATATTAACGGTCTCATAGTTCAATCATTATTTTGTTTCTTTTTTAACAATCTTAACCTGCATTTAGATTTCATTGCCATACTTTTTCTAAAAAACACGGCAGAATTATATTATGCAAAGATATTGAAAATATAATTTAACGCAAACATGCAGATCACCAAAAATGCACCAGAGATAATCAAAATAAAAACCAATATATATTAATTTACTCTTATTTATGTTTATAAATATTAATGCAATAATCCGCTATATACCTGATCCATGGCATAATAACAATAATCTAAGATAAATACATACACTATTTTGTTTTGAAATACAAAAAAAAATCATTTACTTTGCATTGAAAAACAACAATAGCTCAAAGCAACCTAAATATAAATACTTGTCAGTTATACACAATTTTCCGTAAAACCGCAATTATCCATAAACCAACTCGCCGCCGTCTGCATAGAATGTAGACGGCGGTATTTAATATATAGCCGCAATCAGCCATCTAAAAATCCATCTATACAATTTGCTTCATCAACAACTCTCATAATCCATTTTATTAAGTTCAAAGTATGCACAAAATATACCAATACAAAACACAAAACAAACCGTCGCTATAAAAAGCTAAATATCAAAGACATAAACCCAGAACATAGACATTGCCATAAAAAAGTTGCAAAAAAACTATCAAAAAATTTGCACAATAAAAAAAAAGTCCCTAACTTTGCAGCGCAAAAGGGAAAAACAACCCATCAAAATGGTGCCATAGCTCAGTTGGTAGAGCAAAGGACTGAAAATCCTTGTGTCCCCGGTTCGATTCCTGGTGGCACCACA
>CAJTUG010000081.1 GCA_910579605.1 uncultured Muribaculaceae bacterium
TGGAAGCATATAAAACGGCCATAAAAGAGGGATATCGTTTTGGCTGTTACGGAGACGCAATGCTCATTGTAGGATAATAGGATGGCACGGAAAAGAAAACCTCTACCAACGATAGAGCAATTGGAAATCACTGCAGTCGCAGCAGAAGGTAATGCACTCGGACGCTATGGCGATATGGTGGTTTTTGTCCCGTTTGCTGCCCCTGGCGATATCGTGGATGTTAAGCTTGAGAAAAAGAAGAAATCTTTTGCGCAAGGCAGAATAGAGAAATTTGTTAAAAAAAGTCCGAAGCGTGTAGAACCCCCATGTTCGCATTTTGGTGTTTGTGGTGGTTGTAGATGGCAACATTTGCCATATGATTTTCAACTTGAATGTAAGCGTCAGCAGGTAGTAGACGCGCTTGAAAGAATCGCTAAAGTTGAGTTGCCTGTTATCCCGATGACTTTGGGTAGTGAACAAATTTGGGAATACCGTAATAAAATGGAATATACATTCTCAAATAAGTCTTGGCTTACTTTTGAACAACTTAATAGTGGGCAGGATTTCCCTGATCGCGATGCTGCAGGATTCCATATCCCAGGTGCGTTTGACAAGGTGCTGGATATAGATCGATGCTATCTTCAGGAAGATTTTTCAAACAGGCTGAGAAAGTTTGTCAAATCCTATGGCAAAAAATATAACCTGCCGTTTTACGATTTGAAAGCACAGCAAGGCTTTCTGAGGACTTTAATGGTGAGGATGGCTTCGACAGGCCAGATTATGGCAGTTCTGAGTGTAGGCGACGATTCTCAGGAAGAACTTGACGGTTTACTTGATGCGGTGGCCAATGAATTTCCAGAAATAACCTCGTTGATGTATGTCGTAAATACAAAAGTCAATGATACAATAGCCGATCTTGACATAAAGCTCTTCAAAGGCCTGCCATATATTGAAGAAGAAATGGAAGGTCTCAGATTTAGAGTCGGACCAAAATCATTCTATCAGACCAATTCAAAGCAAGCACACCGACTTTATTCTGTGGCAAGAGAGTTTGCAAAACTAAAGGGCGACGAATTGGTATATGATCTATATACCGGTACTGGCACGATTGCTAATTTCGTTAGTCGTAATGCTAAGAAAGTTATCGGCATAGAATATGTGCCTGAAGCAATAGAAGACGCTAAAGTTAATTCGGAACTCAATGGTATAAACAACACAGTCTTCTATGCCGGCGATATGAAGGACGTTTTAAACGACGATTTTATTGCTGCTCATGGCCGTCCAGATGTGATGATAGTAGATCCTCCTCGAGCTGGAATGCATACTGATGTGGTAGAAACTATTCTTCGTGCAGAGCCAAAAGCTATTGTCTACGTGAGTTGCAATCCGGCAACCCAAGCACGAGATATCTCACTTCTGGATTGTAAATATAGAGTAGAAGCAGTTCAGCCGGTAGACATGTTCCCTCATACAGCCCATGTTGAAAATGTTGTGAGGCTCGTGAAAAAAGATGTTACTCAAATGCCTTTGGAAAGAACAGAATTATAGTACTTTGGATTGCCCGTTACTTCCTCCCCGAGGAAATCGGGCTTTTCAAATTCTGTATTGCAAGAAGGTAATTCTATTTCTGCTATAACGAGGCCGGCATAATTTCCATGAAACTCGTCAATTTCCCATTTAAGTCCATCGTTGGCAGGTACAATATGGCGAGTCTTGTCGATAATGCCGCTTTGGCAGCACATGGAGAGCATCTCTTTGGCTTCGTTTACGGGGATTTCATATTCCCATTCGCCGCGTTGGGCTCCATGATTTTTGCTCTTTACCGTGAGCCATGCCTTGTTACCGGAAATTCGTATACGTATAGTTGAATCCGGATTAATAGAAAGGTATCCCTGAATGATTTTCATATGACCTTCCTCAAGGTCTTTGTAACTATTATCTACAACTAAAAACTTGCGTTCAATTTCTATACCCATAGATTATTTGTTTTTGTCTGCAAATATAACGAAAACCAATAGAATGACCAATCTCTTCCGTCTCTTTATATTCCTTATTTGTACTCTCGCAATTTTCCCGGCTATGGCCGATATATATGTTAGAGGAATAGTTAGAGATTCCTTGACTACCGAAGGATTGCCATATGCTTCGGTGATTTTAAAAGGGAACAATATCTCAACTATGACTGATAGTAAAGGTCTGTTTGAGATGACGGTACCTGCAAATAGTAAAGATTTTTCGGTCTCATGCCAAGGTTATGCAACCAAGATTATAAATATTAAAAATCAAGGTTTGCAGATATATGATAT